>CAUZON010000025.1:0-46712 GCA_963581445.1 Gammaproteobacteria bacterium
GGGTTGCCACCATATTCAGGAGAGGTGGCAGAGTGGTCGATCGCGCACGCTTGGAAAGCGTGTAAGGTGTTAAAACCTTCGAGGGTTCGAATCCCTCTCTCTCCGCCATTATTCCTATATAAATCAGAAACTTATGGTTTAAATTCCCCTACAGGTTGCGCCTTCTAAAGACCCACGGGAGCCTTTACAGCCCTACACTAATAATAGTAGTTGGCAGTGGTTTACATTAGAGGTGGGTTTGAAAAAAGTAGGTTTTAGCGAGTCATGTGTAGGCTGCTGCGGTGCTTGTGGAGGGTTAAGGCTCTTGAGAAAGGAGCTTCAATTGGCGCCAATGAAGTCGGCGGCTCTTTGTAATGCCAGACCACTTTCAGGAATCTCCTCAAAAGCTTGAAAAACGTGCACTAACTTAGGCCAAACATCTAACTGTACGTGACTCCCAAAGTGAATTGCACGATTAGCGTATCTTTGCGCGTCGTCATACAACACCTCATCACGACTAACTTGTATCAGTGTAGGGGGTAGATCAGCAAGGTTGCCAAACAGTGGCGATATTTCGGGGTGGTTTACCGGTTTACCTGTTGGTAAACGAGTAGCGAAGGCAAGTACCCAACGGGGCAGCCTACTCAAAGGCTGCAAAAATGGGCCAAGAAAGGGGTCAGTTGCCAAATTTGAACGCCATGTAGGGTTAGTCATTGTGAAATCGGTTAATGGCGCAAAGGTAACGACAGCATCCGCGGCACGTAAACCTAAATCTCTTGCCCAAGCAATAACTGACAGGGTTAGGTTGCCGCCTGCAGAGTCACCAGCAACATAAAGTTTATCAAGATCTGAGGCACCCTGTGGACCATTGTTCAATATCCATCGATAAGCAGTCCGGGCGTCTTCATGACAGGCAGTGATTTTGTGCTCAGGCATCATGCGATAATCAACGGCGAGGACTGATACACCAGAGCGCCGGGAAAGTTCGTCCGTGATATGACGATGGCTCTTAGGACTACCGAAACGAAATCCACCGCCATGAAGATAAAGTAATCTCTTGTTAGCATCAGCACCTTCAGCAACTACCCATTCTCCGGGGATACCGTCAATATCTACCTGCGTGATAGCAGCAGTTATATCGGCGGTCATCAAATTTTCCATATTGGCGCGCTGATCTTGGATACTGAGTTTTGTATCCGATGCGGCAACAAAATCAGCAATCATTGCAACGACATTGTCGTGGGCATCACTAATATCATGCTCCTCGGCAAGCAATGCTGCGCGAGGGGTATCAAACTGACGTAAATCTGGAGCACGATAAAGGTAAGCAAAAAGAAAAATTAACCCTGTAACGAAGCCGATTAAGATAAGCGCCGTAAGCATTATTGATGCTCCCTATTATTAGTATTTTGCAGTGTCGCCAGCTTGGAACGACAAAAGTTAGCAAAAGCTAACAAAAGCAAACCTGTAATATATTTCATCATGCAACTAACAATCCTTATAGTTTTTCTTCACACATTCTCTAGCTAGTTGTTGAGCCTTGGAGATGTCTTGAGGCGGGGCTCAAACGCCCTAGTTCCAAACGGGCATTCCGGGGGCTTGCCGGAGCCTCTTTCCTCAGGTGAAGGTTGTCATAAATTCGCCGTAATTGCGCGGGGAGACTCTAAGCACTCTACCTACCAATGTGAAACCTGAGTTGTTAGCTATTTTGATCGTGGCATGGTTATCTACAGTAGTATTTAGAAATGGCAGCTTGCCGCTGTTATAGATCGCTTCTGCCCAGTGTTTTGTTACGTTCTTTGCGTAACCCAAGCTCCTATGTGTTTCAGTGGTCGCTATGTAACACTCAGCGCCTAAGTCAGACTGCCTAGCGCTGTTACACACCGACACCGCATGATAGTCAACAATCTCTGCGAATATTGGCGTGTCTTGCGTAATAACTTTACCTTCGTACCGGTTCATCGCCGGAAAGTGCTTGTTAAGTAGATGCGAATTCCCCGTCGCTATCTGAACAATTCTGGCCTTATTTTCCGGTTTACTTGGAAGAGTTTTTTGACAAAACACCCAGCTGTCAAAGACCTCGCAATCGCCTAATTCATTATCGATAAGTTCAGTGTAGGTGTCTTTGAATATTAGAGGCGAATCTAAGTCTAGAGGCTCTTGTCTACAATTTTCGTTTAGAAGAGACCTAGTGTTAGAAGATAAGAAATTACCGAAATGCCAATGATTGGTGGTTGTCGTTCTTCCAAACAATAACGCAGCCGCGGGCACGCTACTCCAATGATTGGCTTTTTCAACTCTGCCAAAACTGTTTGTGACGTATTCGTTCCTGAAGTGAATTCTCATCAAGTCAAGATCGTCGAGGTCTTTTGTTTGCATCTATTGTGTCTCACACAAAAGAGCCTACGGTTTGCAAAAAGGGAAGTATGGCTCAATTAAACTCATTACGCAGCAGTATGAAACGTAAACCTGATTTGACGTAAATGCAAAGTGATTATTGGAGTTTCCAACGTCACTTAAATATTAGAATCTTCTACGTCGGTGAAGCGCTCATCGGGGATTAGCGGCTTTACAACCGTCGCATAACCATGCTTAAACTTGTAAATTAGTCCGAAGCTCTGTTACTTTTTCATCCCGCATCGTTTTCGAGCGCAAAGAGTAAGTGGGCATCTATGAGTGAACCTTCGAAAAAATCCATAGGAAAGCTGCGTATGGCCCTTTACGGGCTGGTTAATCTTCCTACTTCAATCGTTGGTCTTCCAATCGCTCTATATATCCCAGCTTTTTATTTACAAAGCTTGGTCGATGGCAGATATCACACTTACAGCCTCACATTTGTAGCCGTATTAATTAGAAATTCTATGCCTAGCAGCAGTCTGCGGTGACGCCAAGCTGAGCTATGCGTAGGGTTTGGATATTTGTTGAGTTGTGGTTGGCGTCATTGATGGTGTTGCCTATGAAATACGTCGGCGTTGCTTTTGCGCTTGGCTGATTGCGCTTACACCCGGTACGGTGGAAATTCATCGGCAGGTTCAAAACGAGATAGACCCTTATTAGACGGATTGGCATTGAGGAGAGTGCAATGGCCTTAACGATTGAAACACAACGCACATGGTTGAACCTCACCTTTGAGGAGGTCGTTGATCCGCAGCGTGAAATCATCGACCCCCACCATCATTTGTGGCGAAGAAGTGGTTTGCCGGCTTATATATTGGAAGATCTCTGGGAAGACACCCAGTGTGGACACAACATCGTTAAGACTGTTTTTATGGAGTGTGGTGCCGAATATCGCACTTCTGGGCCGGCACATTTGCAGGTGGTCGGCGAAACTGAATTCGTTAGAAATCTAGCGCTGGCCAGTAGAGGTAAAGGCAAGGCAGAGATTGCCGGCATCGTTGGGCATGCTGACTTGGATCAAGACGAGGCCGTGCTTCGTGAGGTGCTGCATGCGCATGAAGATGCAGGGGCGGGTTTTTTTCGCGGCATTCGACATGGTGGGGCGCATGATCCGGGTAGGAATCTAGGTTGGATCAATGCCACTCCTCACGCCAACCTGTTCGAGCGAAAGGTCTTTCGTCGTGGAGTCAAGTTACTCGGCGAATTGGGTTACACCTTTGATTCTTGGCACTACCACTTTCAAAATCAGGCCTTTGCCGATTTGGCTGAGGCCGTGCCGGAAACTACGATTGTCCTCGATCATTTCGGCACGCCCTGCGGCGTGGGAGACTACGCAGGTAAAGCCACAGAAGTAGTCAGCGAATGGAAACTGAGTATTGATCGTTTGGCTCGATGCCCCAATGTAGTGGTGAAGGTAGGTGGCTTGGCGATGCCGGTCAATGGCTTCGGTTGGAGCGATCAAGATAAGCCGCCGTCCTCCGATGAGGTTGTGAAGGCTCATCGCGATTACTACTTGCACACGATAGATGCTTTCGGCCCGGATCGTTGCATGCTGGAAAGTAATTTCCCGGTCGATAAACTGTCTCTTTCCTACAACGTGTATTGGAATGCGGTGAAAAAGATTACGGAGTCGTTTAGCGCTGAGGAGCGGCACCAGTTATTTTACGGTACGGCCGAGCGCATCTATCGCTTGTGATAGACCATGGCCGCCCCCTGATTTTCCTTGCGTTTTTCTGTTACCTAAGAGATAAGTGGATTCCTG
Organism: Gammaproteobacteria bacterium; assembly: GCA_963581445.1. Lineage (GTDB taxonomy): Bacteria > Pseudomonadota > Gammaproteobacteria > Pseudomonadales > Azotimanducaceae > UBA4421. The sequence goes on from CAUZON010000025.1 coordinate 4,139, forward strand.
TTATTTCTGTTATATGTTTTCTAAACACAATATAAGGGTGCAAATATCGCATGGCTAGACCACAACGCCCCCAGCAGTACTACGACCAAATCAAAGATAAATTCCGAGAGGAACGCGATCTGCGATTGGATTATCGCCCCCCGGGAACGGATCAGTTCACCTCGGAGTTCAGTGGTGATCTCGCAAAATATGCAGTTGATCCCTACGCTAAGGATGTTCCAAGTAGGGAGCCTATTAGCGACGAGGTGGAGGTCCTGTTTATTGGTGGTGGTTTTTCTGCGCTGTTAACGTCAGCTCGGTTAAGAGAAGGCGGAATAGAGAGTATTCGCATTGTGGAGCGTGGGTCCGACGTAGGAGGCACGTGGTATTGGAATCGATATCCCGGCGCTGCGTGTGATGTTGTGAGCTATGATTACCTGCCACTGCTTGATGAGCTTGATTACGTGCCGGTGAATCACTATTCGCGTGGTCCCGAAATTTTTAGCCACTGTCAGGCGATCGCTCACAAGTATAATTTATACGACTTGGCGGTGTTCAATACGACGGTTATCGAGACGCGCTGGGAAAAGTCAGACCAGCTTTGGCATGTAAAAACCGATCAAGGCGATGTGATGCGCGCCCAGTTTGTTATTTGCGCAAATGGAACGCTAGCGAAACCAAAACTTTCGGCGATTGCTGGCATGGAGGATTTTGCAGGTCATTCTTTTCACACTTCTCGGTGGGATTACGATTACACCGGCCAAAATTTGGAACACTTGAAAGACAAGGTGGTCGGCATTATTGGCACCGGCGCTAGTGCCGTGCAAATAGTCCCGGAGCTTGCCAATGTGGCAAAGAAAGTATTCGTTTTTCAGCGAACGCCCTCATCGATTGATGTTCGTGAGGACTGGCCCACTGACCCGAATTGGGCGCGTAAACTTGAGCCTGGATGGCAAAATAAAAGACGCTCGAAAGTGCTCGCCGCGGTAGAGAACTCGCTTGAAAAGCGTGCAGCAAAGGGTGCATCTTCTCCCGAAGAAAAGCTAAAAAAACAGGAAAATGCAAACATTGATTACATGATGCGCATCCACAAACGAATCGATGAAATCGTTGATGACCCAGGGACTGCGGACTCGTTGAAGCCATGGTATATGTTTATGTGTAAGCGCCCATGTTTCCACAATGAATACCTTCCTTCGTTTAACTTATCTAATGTTCATCTAGTCGACACACATGGACAGGGTATAACCAAGATCAGTCCCAAAGGTCCGGTGTTTGAGGGTAAAGAATATGAATTAGATCTGCTGATTTACGCAACTGGCTTCGAAGTTCAGCAGACAGGTATTTACAACGATATTGTTGGTGCGGACGGTGTGAATCTCCAGGATAAGTACGCTGACGGCATTCGAACGTTGCTGGGCATTCACACAGCAGGTTTTCCTAACCTGTTCATCATGGGTGGGTATCAAGCATCCTTTCAATTTAACCTCACGGAAATGCTACAAACACAGGGCGATCATATTGCTGCTTGTATCGACTATCTTTGCACTAACGACTACCATACGCTTGATGCCAGTGACGAGGCGGAAGAGTGGTGGGTGCAGAAGGTCATTGAACATCGAGGTAAGACAAGCCGTTCAGAGGAATGCACGCCCGGTTATTATAACTTCGAGGGCAACGAGCAACGACGTCAGGATGGCAATTACAATGGAGGCTTTAGACAGTATTTCGAACATCAAGGGCTGGTGCGCGAAAAAATGCAAAAAAACTTTAATTTAACCTCTAGAAAAAATTGATAGAGGTACTCTTGGAGTAAAGAATGAGTTTTCCACTCGCTGGGCTTAAAGTCCTAGATTTATCGCGTGTTTTGGCGGGACCGTTTGCGGGGCGAATGCTAAGTGACTTGGGCGCCGACGTTGTGAAACTCGAGCCACCAGAAGGTGACGTTAGCCGACACTGGGGTATCAAACGAAGCGGTATCTCTGGCTATTATCATCAACAGAATGCTGGGAAACGTAACATTGCAGTCGACCTACGGCACCCCAAAGGGGTGTTGATAGCAAAGTCACTTCTGGCACAGGCAGATGTGCTCATTGAAAACTTTCGGCCTGATGTCATGGAACGTCTAGGGCTTGATTACGATACGTTGGCAGAAATAAATCCGCGCTTAATCATGTTGTCTATCTCCGGTTTTGGCTCAAACAATGCAGATAGCCGCCGAGCAGCCTACGCACCTATCATTCATGCAGAGACTGGGCTGATAGCTCGACAAGCAGAACTAACTGGTGCGTTTCCAACCGAGTTGCCGCTATCTGTCGCGGACACTAATGCTGCTATGCACGGCTTGGTTGGTCTACTGGCAGCGTTATACGCGAGGGAGCAATCGGGGCGAGGAGACTATTTGGAGATTTCCATGGTTGATGCAACGATCGTGACAAACGATGGTATGCATTATGCCCTTGAAGGGAAAAAAATGGGCGTGGCTAATGAGGTGTATGAAACTGCGGGAGGTTTACTCATGCTTGCGGGTGAATTCAGATATGTTTGGAAATTACTTAACTCGATTTATGACGTCAGCGACGGTCTTGAAGATGTGCAAAACGTTTCGCTTGACGAAAAAATTAAAGCCCGCCGTTCTGCCTCTAAACATTTTCTCACAAAGACCTGCCGCAATAGGGAAGAGGTCATTAATGCGCTTGATCGAATGAATATCGCCTGGGGTGATGTCAGACAGGCATCTGATGTCCAAAAGTTAGCCTCCGTTGAGGCGCGATCCTCTATTACCGAGGTCGATGACCGTGCAGGTGGAAAGCGCTTGATTCCGTCGTCGCCATACAAGTATAAACACCTAGAGTCAAAAGTTAGAGCGGGTGCGCCGCATCTGGGCGAACATAACGAGGAAGTACTTAAGCAGTGGCTGGGTTGGTCGACGGAGCAAATAAGCAGTGTCCAATCAGCATTTTTAACCACAACACGTGAATAATTTAGGGGGTAGGCGATGCAGGATTTTTCTCAACGGACTGCGGTCATTACCGGTGGAGCTAGTGGTATTGGGCTAGGCATGGCTAGGTCTTTTGCGAAGCGCGGTATGCAGTTGGTGCTCGCCGACTTAGATGAAGGGCTCTTGCGAGACGCAGAACAGGAATTTTCGGATGCGGGCGTGTCTGTTATGAGCCAAATTTGTGATGCTTCAAAACTTGAAGATATAGAGCATCTGGCCGAGGCGACCATGGACCGTTTCGGGTCCGTCCATGTAGTTTGCAGCAATGCGGGTGTTGGTATTCCAACGTCGGCTCTTAACTTTAAGCTTTCTGACTGGGAATGGATCATAAATGTCGACTTGTGGGGACCAATATATGCGGTGAAAACTTTTTTGCCGCTAATAGAAGCTCAGGGCGAAGGTCATATTAATGCAACGTCTTCGATGGCAGGTTTGATCTCGTCTCAGATGATGGGCGCTTACAATATTGCCAAGCACGGTGTCGTCGCATTGATGGCGGCCACAGAGCGAGAGCTTCGTGCCAAGAAAAGCAATGTCCGAGCATCAGTGTTATGTCCGGGACCTATCAACACGAATATCAGCCGCCATTCGGTCGACTATCGTCCGGGCCGCGGTAAGCCAAAAAATGATACTGCAAAGGCAGGGAAGTTGGCAGGTAATATCCAGTCTGCGTTGGAGCAGGGCATGCACCCCGATGAGGTAGGAGAACTCGTTGCCAGAGCCATTGAAGAGGAGAAGTTCTGGATACTGACACATCCGGGTTGGGCCAAGAGTGTTCAGAAGCAACTAGATGCAATGGTTAGTGAGCAAACACTCACTCGCGCATGAGCCTTATATCTTCTAATAAGTAAGCTGCCTACGCTTTGGAAATACCCTGAGTACTATGACAGCTGAAGTATTGATTGCGGCTGTGATATTTGCTGAAGGGTTTGCTCCGGAGTATCAAATTTCGGGTATTGGTGCAGTTGGCGGGTGTGCGGATGCGGCTTTGGGTTGCTCGCCAGTGTTTCGCAAATTTTTGAAGGCTATCCCTACTTCTAAATACGCTCACAACCTAAATGTCCAAACGTAGTTAATAGGTCTTGGATCGATAGATCAAAGCTAATCGCAGAGTCGTTATCAACAATAGTGATAGTGGCCGAGCTTCTACCAAAAACCGCATTCGTCAGATTGCTCAGGGACACTGTAAACGTTGCATTGCTCTCCACCGTTGCCTCCAAGAAAGATCGGAGGCTCTTTCTGACGGCGGAAGATACGTATCTGGAAATTCACCACTGTCCGTTCCTCGAGGGTTCAGCGGATGCTGGGTAATCGCCAATGGGGTGAATGAACGCTAGCGATGCTCGGTGAGGTTCTTTTCGAGAAGAGCGAAAAGATCGGCCACTGACGAGTTGCCTTTGACTCCTCCTTCCGCATCGAATTGCCACAGCACGCCACCAAGGTCGGGATTAGCAAAGTAGACGATCCCGTGGCGGACCGGATCCGTAGATTTCTGGCTCAGAACTTGGTGCTCAATAGCACCCACGGTGCGGTCAGAGTAGGTGGTGATGAAGTTCAAGGCTTCGCCAAAATGGATCGCAAGATGACCAGGGAGAACAGGCACTTCCTCGAACTTGCCGTTCATCTTGATCCGCAGCCCAGGGGCGGTGATATCTAATATTGTTATGAGACCGTAGTCTGTGTGGGGTCGCAGCCCCTGGGCTGGATTGCGTGTGTCATAGTGAACGAAATTTAGAAAGGCCGTTCCCGCTCCTGCGGAGTAACCGCCTGATGCCTTGTCCCAAAATGCCTCAGGAATGCCTGATTGGTGGAAAACCTCGCGTAGAATGATGATGCCAATTTCGTCGAGTTGGCGGCCAAACTCAGCGATTTCTGAGGGATAGTGCTGATCCCAGTGCTGACGGCTGAGCGCTAGCTTGGTTTGCTGATTGTTTTCTAGGGCTATAAATCCCTCTAGTTCTCCGTACTTTGGGATTTGACGGTAAGGATTATCTGGGGCGATAAGCCTGCGGCCGAACCGACGAGCGCCGTCGAGGTCTATATTACTAGGAAGCTTCAGATAGAAGATGCCTAGATCCCAAGCGCTATCGAGGCCCTCCGAGGTGGGAAAAACCAAGCGCCTCTCATCCGAGATAGAGGCAATCGGTAGCCCCATGTTCAATGAACCCTCTTTGCTACTCAATGCCATGAAAAAAACTCCTGAATAAACACAGCCGTTTTAAGAGTTGGACAATGTATGCTGCCGACTATAGACATCCTTTTTTGAGATTAGCCCGCTTTAGAAAGTATATCTCTCGACGCCGATTCGTTCAAATCGCGCATTGGTGGTTAGATCATTCCCTGTTGCACGGTAGGTCATAAACGTTGCTTCATCGGCATGGTGAAACACAACATCTTCAAAGCTAACGTCTTTCTGTGTTCCGTTGCGCTCTTTGAAAAAAGCAGCTACTTCATCTTTGGTGGCCATGATGCGAGTCACATCTTTAACAAGAATCGAGTAGGTGAAATTTTCAGTTACGACCGCGTATAGGGTATCAAGATCTTATTTAAAAAATGCGCGCCCAAACTGCTTAAACAACAAGTCCCGCTCTGCTTCACAAGGGTTCATACGTATCTCTTTTTATTATTTTTGGTATAGGTTCTCGAAACATGGCATCAACCCGCGGAACTCTCAATTAAGCAAGATTTACTCAAGGTATGTTTAAGTCATGCCGTATCCAGCTAATACCGACCCTGATAATGGGCATATTTGCGCTTAGAGAAACTTGAATCGTTAGCAAAAAACCAGGCTTTTGTCGCATTAGGCAGGCCGCCGCGTTCTGGAGAGGCGCTAATCAGTTGTACTAGTTCGGTCTGCGCTTGGCCTGCCGGTCAACATCGATTCCGATCTAATAATAATTAAAAAAGATAACAAAATGAAAGTACTCCTATCTGTCCTATTTACCCTGTTTATATCGAGCGCAGTCTTTGCCGAGCCGACCCCCGATCCAGCTACGTTCCAAGTGGAAACCATTCAGATGAAGCTCAAAGCTGGAAAGAGTTTGGGGGACCTATTGGCACTACGTAAGAAATTTTCTGATTTTGCGAAATCAGGTCAACTCAATTTTAGTGAGCGCGTATTAGTACCCTGGGCGGTAAAGAATGCTGCACTGCCTGACAGTCAAGATTGGGATGCGATTTGGGTGGGCTTTGCTCCAAATACAAAAGACTACGCAAACGCCTTAAGTTACTACCTAAAAAATGGCGAGGCGTTTAACTCAGACTTTGATGCGGTGATAACCAATTTTGGCACCAACCTTTTAATCAGTGAGACTGTTTTTAGTGGGGAATTAGCCCCAACTGGAGAGACTGGAGTGGTGTTATTCAGAACCTGTGAGTTGAAAGCTGGACAAACCATGGATGAGACCAAAAGTGCGATGCTGGCAATGTCTGAAACATTAAAAGCTGGTGGCTCGAAGGGTGGAACTTACTTCTGGAATTCAGGGCCTGGATCAGCGCCTTCCATGGAAGACTCATTCCTAATAACCAGATGGTTTTCTAGTGTTGGTCGCGTAATGGATTGTTCAGCATTCCGAATGTATCTAGATTATCCTTTTTACGGGGAAGGATAGAAAAAAATAGGTTTAGGGCGCACTTCACGTATTTGCTAATCGCGAAGGTAAGGCGCTGCCTACCCTACTCTATGCGAGGGTCATAAAAACCTAGCGCGCGATACATATCGAATCCAGCGATGCTTTTTTGTTTAGGGGAGAGTGCCTCTAAGACATGCTTTGGTACATTGAGGTACTGGTTTTCCTCCTGTCGGAGCCAGCCTAGTGAGTAGGTAAGAATCACGCCATAACGCCAGTTCAATGAAGTATTGGCACCTCCACCATGTAGCGTGCCGCCGTGCCAGAAGAACAGTGAACCACCTGGCATTTCTGCACTCGTGATTTCGTGTGGTTCAGCGATTCGATCATCTGGCCATGTGTGGCTGCCTGGTTCAACGAGGGTTGCGCCTTTATCCGCGCGAAAGTCAGAGATTGCCCTCATGGTGGCGAGAATAATGTTTGGTCTCGGCTTTGCGAAGTAGTTAAAAGAGTCTTCTTCTCTGTGAAGCACCTGTGCTCGTGCGCCGGGGCCAATGTTAAGAGCGGCGCTTACATGGAGCTGATAGCCGAATTCACTATTGGGCAAAAGAAAGTGATCACACATTGATGTTGCTTCTTTGTGCAACATTAGTTCTCTTACTGTCTCGGAACGGGAAACAAGGCCGCTGACTCTTTGCGTATGACCTGGATAAAACTCGTCAGGGCCGTCGTCTATTCTAACCGAGGTGTTTGTCCATGTGTATTTGCTGTTCAGCGACAACGTTATCTCGGTGAGCTTTGCTCGCTACATCTCGGATGACCATGCAACCTGCCTCTTCTAAAGCTGCGGATTTTGCTTGTAGGGAATCTCTGCAAGATTAGTTAGGTATTGTGGTGTTGAACATGCTGACCTCTCTGCTGTGTAATCAGTTGTATTGCAACCTAGTCGTTGCGCACATTAAGTCTCGCCGAAAGGTGCGTGTTCTTTCTCAGCACTTTTATCTCGTTTTATGCTTCGACGACTCAGGAATGACACTTTGATGGTAAATCCAATGTTGGGTTACGATCAAAAAAGCCTACCGGAATGAGCTGAAAGCCCGTGTACTCTACAGGCATAACTGGCCAATCCTCGGGTCGTGGCACATGGGTTAGGGCTACTGTATGCCACATAACTAAGTCACCTTTGGAAATGTCTCGGTTATGCTGGGTATATTCTGGCAGCCCGCCGCCGCTGTGCATGACGGTATTCTCACCGGCCGCACTAAACTCGTTTTCTGCATAGGGGGTTGCCCACAAATGGTACTTGCCAAAAGCACCGCGTTTACCGACTGCGGAGTTTTTGGAAGCCAATAACGACGGTGAAGCCGCTGGCAGCAACTTGTAAGAAACGGGCCTACCAAGACCGTTTAGTGATTCAGGATTAACAACTTTCCAATGTCTGCTATGTTCCGGCGCTATATTGCGCATGGCGGAATGCTCATCTGTTAGATGTCTGGACACCGACTGAAACTGGGTGCCGTCAGGATTGTTGGCGCTGACTGGCAGCACTTCGATCTGACTTTCGAACAGCGCATTTGGCCCGCCGTCTAGATCCCAGTCGAGCCTAAAGCAGAATACGTGTTGGTGTACCGGGGAAGCCAAACCCTCAGCAATCAGGGGTGCTTGCGCCGGATTATGTGTTGCTTCTGTGACTGAGCTGACACCTACAATACCGGTAAGTTTAATTTCCATTTGCACGGTGCCATCCAAATAGAGGTGCCAGTAGAAACCGTAGTCGTAGTTGCCAATAGTAAAGATTGAACTGATCACCAGTCGTCTTGAGCGCCTGACTTCGCTGGTTTGGGACTCGCTGTCGTAGTGTTTCCACTGAATCCCGTAATCCTCTTCGTGCATACAGATGGCGTTTTCGACGGATTTAACTTTACCCTCCCAAGTTACCTGATGAATGTCGAAATAGAAGATCTCACCAAGGCAGTCACAGCCGAACTTCAGTGAGTTTACCAACATGCCCATATTGTATTCCGAGGCATCAAGCACATGCTTCCAAGAGTGCATATTATCGCTATCGCCATAGGGTACGATCATTTCTGACAAGCCAGCACGATAGAGTAGGGGCCGCTCATTTAGTGACAGCTGATGAAGCACTAGCCCGTGCACAGGGTGCATGGAAACGGAAAATTCGTAACCCTGCCATTTCACCTGATAGCCATCCACTTCAAAGCTTGGGCCGTCAGGTTGAACTATATCAAGTGGCTTGAGGTCGGTACGCGTAGATTGTTGATGCACCGCATCAAATCGCCCAGAGTTAGGTGGCATAGGGATGACGCCGCTGTCTTCGATAGTCACGACCTTTTGTTCGGTAATGTCTACATGTGCTATCAAGCCGTGTATAGGTCGGGCATAGGCGTTGTCCGTAGCATCTTCGCTAACAAATGCGATACAGCGCACAGATCTATGTCCTTCAGGAATTTCTGCTGCCGGATATCCGCCTCCAGGCCAAGGGTCGATTTGAATTCGCTTTAGATCTTTTTCGCTTTCGCATGCGATGCCGCGCGCTTTAACTGCGGCAAGCCATTGTTCGTTGGTTTTGGTGAGCCGTATGGCGGTGCCAAGGTCGAGATAGCCATAGGGGGCTTGTGCTTCATTAGGTAGGCGTAGTATCCGGTCAACTTTTTTCCGGCTTACGTTAATGTAAGCCTCGAAGCCACCATCTGCCGCACTGTCAGTACCTAGAAACTTTACTACCCGATCGATGGCGCCACCAGACTTGACATCCGCCTTGGCGGGTTCGCTCAAACCTGATGAACAAAAAACCGCGCGCTCATCACCGTGTTGATCGCGGAAAATATGGACTGCTTCTTCGATCTCGGCTGTTGTCAACGGTGCAAATAGATTACTCATGGGGGCGCTCCATCAATTAAATTATGCGCAACTCTACGGCTGCTTGTATGTCTAAGCTATCGCGATCTAGTAGGGCTTTACAAGGGATTTACGGAATGATCGAGCAGTTCTAAAGAATGTCTTTAAGCTTTTCTAGAGTTAACGTTAGGACCATCCTAGAGGTTGAGGGTGGAAGCATAGATAGGTGTAGATCCTAAAAGAATCTCTGTAAGTGGAGACAGTGCAGGGGGCAACTTGTCAGCCGCTATTTCTATACGAATGCAAGTACAAAGCAAGACCCTCGCAAAAGCATAATTTTTAATATATCCAGTTACTGATCTAACCTTTTCCCATAATTCGATAGAAGATCTTGCTGAAGGGTTTTTCTTGTCTAAAGAAGATATGTATTGGTTTGCGGAGTAGTATCTCGAAGATCAAAACACGGTAAGAAGCTTTAATTTCGCCCTTATACTCGCAGGATGTCGTTTAAAATATAATTGGAATAACCCCCTACATTTGTCCCGCTTAGTTGGGAGCGCGTTTAGAGTATTAAGTGATAGGCGTGAAGCGATATCCAATGCCGCGAACAGTTTGCAGTGTTGCGTCTAAGCCGTATGGCTTAAGAATTTTGCGTAGTCTAAGCATGTGAACGTCTACAGTACGTTCTTCAACATAAATCTGGCGGCCCCATACTCGGTCTAACAACTGACTGCGTTCAAATGCGCGGTCCGGGTTGCGCATGAGTACTTCCAATAGCTTGTATTCAGTGGGGCTGATTTGAATTTTATAGCCGTTGAGTGTAACTCGGTGGCTCTTAAGATGGATGCAGATACCACTGGACTCAATTAGGTTGTTTTCGGGGCCGCCACTTCTGCGTAGGAGTGCTTTGACCCTAGCCAATAGTTCACGGGGCGAAAATGGTTTAGTAATATAGTCGTCAATACCGCCAGCAAAACTTTTTAGTTTGTCCGCCTCTTCACCTCTCGCAGTAAGCATAACGATAGGCAAACCCGCTGTAAGTTTGTCTTTGCGTAGGCGCTTTGCTAAGTCTATGCCATCCATGCCGGGCAACATCCAGTCAACTACGATCATATCTGGTAGTTTGATGTCTATTTTTTGCAGCGCTATCTCGGCTGTTTCAGCCGCTATGACGTCGTAGCCATCGCGCAAAAACGTAAATTCGAGGAGTTCGCGGATATCTTGTTCGTCTTCAACAATAAGTATTGAGGTTGCCATTTCGTTTTTTTATCTCCCTATCTCATAGAGGCCAAAAATTTTTAATCGAATCAAGTTACAGGAGTAAATACCCTATTTATGACAATATCGTGAAGATATTGATCCTCAATTTTTTTCGCTATAGGTTGACGAGCAGCTTGGTTAGGGCAAGGTTGTGTCGAGACGCATAACCTAGGTTCTGTTGTCTTTGCCATGGTAAAAATTTACAAGGAATCTATTTACTCGGGTCGAAATTAGCGCCTGAACTGGGGCTACTTGAGGGGTCAAGTATACCTGCCAAGCATTGATTTAGGTGACCAAAATCCCTTTTAGTCATTGTTTTATAGTTTCTGCTTTCCGGTTCTAAAAGCCACCTCTCGATGACAGACTCGGGCCAACCCAGTAGTCTTGCAAGTCCATCCGGTGTCAACTCATGGCGGCAACAAAGCGTTTTTGCGTAGTCATTATAGTCTAGGTCTGTTTCTAGATTTGGGTTGGACTCAAGCGTTGAGAGATCTTCCACCGAGCGTTTTAACTCGCTGAGAATTTGTCTAAGTTCCAACGCATCTCTCTTGGAGAGGTGGAAGCTCTTTGAGTTGTTACTGAGGTCTAAAAGGTGCTGAAAAAACGTATTTCCATGTTCGGCCTCTAGGTACGACAAGTATCGCTTTAACAAACTTTTATAACCCACTGCACGCCCCTGTTATTTTTTCCAGCTCATTCTCGAAATTGATTATTACGGTTTGATTACAAAACGGTGAAATCCTCTCTGTGCGAAAAAAAACTTGCCTTACTGTTTTTATTTAGGTGTCACCTCATCTTCATAGCACCGTCATAAATTGTTCATAAATTTAAATTAATGTGTTCCTCACAGATCCGTTGCGGTCTTTAACTAATGTATAACTTCAGGGGTTTCATAATGATTTTTAGTGGTTCAATTTCTAGATTGGCACTTTACGGGTTAGTAGTTGGCGGTGTCTTGGTTGGCTGCGGTGGCGGCGGTGATATCAAGATTGCACCTGAAACGACCGACACTTCCACCGACAATTCAGTAAATAATAGTAATAATGTTGCGGCAGCGGCTGAGAATCCTTGTGCTTCTAACGGCATCATTCAAGGTACTCATGACGGAACGAATTGTAATTACTCAACTGCCTTCGCAGATTCTGGTAACAACATAACAACCGATATTACCCTGGTTAATCTAGCCGACGACGGAGCTCATCTTTTCAGTGGCAGCCTGTTTATTGGCGAAGCACATCAGGGGGTTGAGCTAGCAGCTGCAGGAATTTCTGAAGGTGGCGATGGTCCTCAGCTTACTGTCGAAGCAGGGGCTACGGTCGGTTTTTTAGATAACACCAAGTTTGTGATTATCATGCGTGGTTCTACGATCTCTGCAGTAGGCACAGCTGCGGCACCCATAACGTTTACTTCCTTTTCAGACGTGAACGGCACGCTGCCATCTCCAGAAGCTGTACAGCAGTGGGGTGGAATGGTCATCAATGGTTTTGGGGTGACTAACAAGTGTGCCTATACCGGTACTCGAGGCGCAGCTGGGTTTGCACAAGTGGGAGACTGTGATGTAGCCGCGGAAGGTGCTGAGGGTTTAGATGAATCTTATTACGGCGGCGCTAACGATGCAGACACGTCGGGGCGATTGGAGTATTTCATTGTTAAGCACACTGGAGCCCAAGTTGCGAATGGTGATGAGCTTAATGGTATTAGCTTCGGTGGCGTAGGGAGTAATACTGTCGTTGAAAACGTACAGGTTTATGCCACCTACGATGATGGTTACGAGTTTTTTGGTGGCGCTGTAAACGTCACCAACGTTGTCGCTTTGTATGTAAATGATGATTCAATTGATATTGACGAAGGTTACAACGGCACTATTACCAATGCTTTGGTTATTCAAAGCGCGACCAATGGTAATCGTTGTGTTGAGGCGGATGGTATTGGTTCTTATTCAAGTAAGAGCGCGGCGACAATTACCGATATTCAAACACGTAATTTGAATAGCCGTCCAACGATCAAAAACTTAACCTGCATATATTCTGCAAATCAAAAAGTTGGCGGAACAACTGTATCGGGCGCCGCAGCCACTGGTACACATGACCCGGGTGCAGGTTTGCGTTTACGTGAGGGGCTATGGCCAACAATTGAAAACGCTTTAGTTATTGGTTCTTTTTCCGTTGCTGAGGCCGGGTCGGATAACTGGGCGATTCGAGTGGACGACACAGTTGCTGATGCATTTGTTTCGGGTAACGCGAGTATCACAGGTTCTTTGTTTGCTGCAGAAGACAAATCAAGCAAGCAAATCAATGGTCAAGATGTAGATGTATATCTTACCGCTAACGGCGGGAATGTTTTTGCGGACATTACTGGCGCTGTGAATGCTACAGCGACTACAGATACCGGTTTGCAGTTGCTCGAGGGTATCCCGCCGATTTATTCAATTGCAGCGGCATCAAGCCTGCCAACAATTACACCTGCAGGGTCTCGTTCTTATACCGGGGCCTTAAGCACCGGCGCTACGGATTGGGCGGCTGGTTGGACATATGGGATCTATAGCGCGAACCGTGCTCAGGCACTTTGGTTCGAATAAGCAAGCCTTAATCAGTTTGTTGAAGGGGGCACCTGTGCCTTCTTCTGCAGATTCAAGTTGTTTGCTGTTTATTGCTCGGTGGGAATCTTCCGATGTCCATTAGGTTAGCTAGACTCGACGAGCAAAACATAAATGTTAATCCAACGGCTCCGGCCAAATAGTTTGCACAAAGAGGCATGGTATGAATTTCTCACTCAGTAAACGCGCTCTGATGCTATATGCAACAGTCATTGCGCTCCCCATTACTACGCTCGCTCAAGAGGATGCAACGCAGGAACCAGAAATTGAGTCCCCAGTTGCCATGGCCGGCGGTGTTATCGAAGAGCAGGTGGTCCTGGGTCGCTTTATTGGTTCTGCTCAGGCGCTTTTGCTAGAGCGGCAAGAAGACGAATCTATTGTTGATACAATTGATGCGGAGTCTATTAGTCGCACGGGAGACTCTACAGTTGCCGCAGCCCTTCGCAGAGTTACGGGTTTAACGTTAGTTAACGACAAATTTATCTACGTGCGCGGGCTTGGCGAGCGTTATTCAACTACGACGCTCAATGGGGCATCTATTCCTTCTCCTGATCTTTCGCGTAATGTTCTACCGCTGAATCTATTTCCTGCGTCTATCGTAAGCAGCATATCCGTACAGAAAACCTTTTCCGCGGATATCTCTGCCAATTTTGCCGGCGGACTTGTTGATATTAGAACTACGCCGTTTCCTGATGGAGGTTTTAACTTCAGTGCGGAGTTAGGTTCGGGTAAAAACCTAGAAACCGGTAACAAGGTATATACCTATACGGGTGGCGATAATGATAGGTTGGGTACGGATGATGGTACAAGAGATCTGTCTACAGACATTCTTGCTAGCCTTGCCACACATAGAGGCAATTTGAGTAGTGCTGCTATACTTCAAAGTCTACAGAAGTCTTCTCCGGATACGGCTACTGCCGTGCTAGCATCAGAAGTTAATACTGCGCTTATATCCTCGCTGAATAGAGACGTATCGATACGAGAAAAAAGCAGTAGTCCTGACTTGTCCGGAAAATTTAGTTTAGGTAACACGTATGATTTTTCTGACGATATAGTGGCGGGGTTTCAAGTCAGCGGGGCTTACGAGAACGAGTGGCGAAAGCGAGAGAGCGAAACGTTCGATGCGACTTTTCCAGACGAGCGCTTTGCCAAGTTAGATGAATCTACGTTTTCATTAAGCCTTACTGGTACCGCGACCTTTGGTCTGCGAATATTCGACGAGCATGACCTTACGTTCACCTCGCTGTTTTTGCGCAATACAGATGATAAGACTTCCATTCGCGACGGCTTTGATGCTGACAGCGAAAAATCTGGAGGTTCTGGAAACCGTATTTATGGCATTAAGTTTGAGGAGCGGGAGTTGACCGTCAATCAATTTCGCGGAGAGCATGTGATGGGGTATTCAACCAAAGAGTGGGTGCCTGCGAATCTTTTAGATTGGCTACCCGAGGAGTCAAAGCTGACATGGTTTTGGTCAGAGTCTACTGCTGCGACAGCGATTCCTAACGAGGTCAGTGGCGCGTACATAACCAATACAGATCCTGTAACCGGTGCAGTTCTGAGTTCTACTTTATCTCTGGATACGTCAGCAGTCGATTTTCGTTTTACTGATCTGAGTGACGATGTGAGCAGCTACGGTTGGACATCAAAAATACCCGTTAGTTTTCAGGATGCTGAGCTATCGGTTCGTTTCGGCTATAGCCATGATCGCAAATCACGGGTTTACGCCCAGCGAGAATTTGGCGTTGGCCCACAATCTGTTGGTTCTACTGCTATTCTGACCGGCGGCATTGCAGAGGTGTTGTCTGACAGTAATTTGGCAGATAGCGCCAACGATTTTGTCTTTAACGTACAAGGCTCGGGTACGCGTAGCTATTTAGCAGCGACTATGACGGACGCTAATTTTGCTATGTTGGATTTTACTTGGAAGGAAAATATCACTCTCTCGTTGGGGGTTCGCGACGAGTATTATCGTCAGGTCGCATTGCCATGGAATATTTTGGGTTACACCCTAGATCAGCCACAAATTAATCCATCTGTGGAGTACTTGGAGAGCTATGCGTTTGAGGATGATGGGATTTTTCCTGCGGCGTCGTTGGTGTATCGCAGTGAATGGGTTGCAGAAATCTTTCAATTACGCTTTGGTGCTAGTGAAACAGCAATTCGCCCGGATCTTCGCGAAGTGATGGATGCCAGTTATCTTGATCCATTAACGGGTGAGCTGGTGTTTGGTAATACAAGCGTGCGGCCTGCAAGCTCCTTGAACTTAGATATCCGCGCTGATTGGTTTTTTGCTAATGGTAATAGTTTTACTGTCTCTGCATTCAGTAAGAATATCGATGACCCCATTGAATTTTTTGAAGTGGCTTCCAGTGATACGAACACTGCGCGAGAAATTATTAATGCGGAAAATACAAAAATTCGCGGTGTGGAGCTGGATGGTTTGATGGAGTTGGGCAGCTTGGGTGCTTGGGGCGAGACGCTTTTTGTTAAAGCTAATTTGACCGTTCAAGACTCCGAAACGGTTGCAGGCGCCAATGCCGACGCGCCAACTAACAATGTTCGTCCGGCCAGTGGCGCATCGGATTATATTGTAAACTTTATGTTGGGTTATGACTCTGTAAGCGGATTACATGCCGCCTCGGTAGTCTACAACATATTTGGTGAACGCTTATATGTTGCGGGCAGGAATGAGAGCTTTGATTTATACGAGCAACCATTCCAGTCTTTGGATGTAACCTACACTTGGTACCCCTTAGAGCAGTTTGTAGTGAAGTTTAAGGTACAGAATTTACTTGATGAATATATAGAAATAACTAGGGCTGATATGCCGATATTTTTGGAGAAGCCGGGTATGGCTTTGGCGGCTTCTGTTAAGTATGACTTTTGAAAGGCAGTAAATTCCCGAAAGGGTCTAGTCGAGTAGGGTTTGCGACCCTGAAAGGCTGAACGCAAGATCAAAAAGTTGGCTTCTTGAGCCGGCTTTTTTTGCCAAATACCACTTATAAAAGCAGAAAGGCGCGCTCGTTATGTTTATAAGCCCAATACTGCTTTGGTAATCAAGCCTTGCTGAATTTCATTAGAGCCGCCATAAATGGAAGCTAGACTACCGACGTTCATGTCTGATATCGCGCTTTCGGCATATTTAGGGCCAATTTAAAGTTCGTTGATTTCGCTGCTGATCAAGGCGACATCTAGGCTCTTTTTTTATGGACCGCCTGAGCTAATCGCTTTACTTAACCGCAACCTGCGTAGGCCGTTTGCCGTTAGGTCCGTATAGATTAATCTGCAAGCTGGAGATTGCGTGCACCAATGGGTTGGGGGAGATCGTTTGTTTGCCTGTCCAATGGATGTTGGGGAAGCGCTCAAATATCTTCTCGAAGGCCAGTCGCAACTGCATTTTGGCGATTCGAGATCCCAAGCATTTGTGTACACCATGACCAAACGCTATATGTTTGTCGACATTATTTCTATGCATATTAAACGTGTCAGGATCGGGGAAGATGTCAGCATCACGGTTAGCAGCTCCGTACCAAAGTACTAACTTTTCATCCTTGGCAATTTTTTGGCCATTCAGTTCTGTGTCCTCCAACGCAGTACGCCGCATATGCATAACAGGTGACACCATGCGCAGTGCTTCGTCTGACATTTGTGGAATGAGTGACGGGTCATCTAACACCATGGCGCGCTGATCTGGGAATTCGGTCATCAAGCGAATGGTGCCGGACAATGAATTCCGCGACGTGTCGTTACCGGCAAAAATAATAAGCAGCCAAGAGCCGTCAAGAAATTCTTGGGGCAGTAGCTCGCCACCTAATTTAGATTGAGCTATGGCGGTTAATAGATCTCCGCGAGGGTTAACTCGTCTGTCGGCCATCACGCGCTCACCGTAGGCAAACATGTCGTTTACAACTGGGTTGAAGCGAAACGGGAACATTGGCTCAGATAAAAACGTTTGCCAAGGATTGGACAAAAATTGCGCCGCCAACTCTAGGTGGTGCATCCAAACTTTAACTTTGGGTCTATCGCCTTCATCGACGCCGAGCATTTCACACAGCGTGAAGAGAGGCAGTTCTTCTGAAAACAGTTTAACAAAGTCGACAACTGGGCCTTTGCGTTCCATCTCATCGAGCAGGGAGTCGATTTTTACGCTCACCCGATCTGTGACCTGAGCAACATACGCTGGGAAAAAGAAATCACTCTGTTGCATGCGCATTTCACGGTGCGCGGGTTCGTCCAAATTGATTAAGGAATTGTAGGCTGCAGGCATAAGCTTTTTCGGGCGCCAGTGTTTTCTCTCTGGTACAGCTATATTGATGCTGCCGCGCTGAGAGGAAAATACGCTGTGAGCCAACTCGACCTTTTTAATATCTTCATAGCGGGTGACAGACCAAAAGCCCGAGCGCTCTTTATCTACAGGTGACCACATCACTGGCGCTTGCTCGCGCATTTTCTTGTATTGGTCGAAAGGGTGACCCTTTGTCCATGCGGCAGGGTCGGCAAATTTGAATTCATTGAAAGCCGGGTATGCTGCCCCGTGAATTGGCAGCTGTTGCCCCGAGTCAATTAAGATGTCGTCGCTTATGAGTTTCAAGTCGCTTCTCCTGCGCTTCTTCTGTTGAAAATTAAGGGCGAAGGATACATGAAATTCGACCATGCGGGGCGGTCTGGCGCGGTGTTGCTGGGAAGCTGCATTGTGCTATGTGGGTCGCTGTAAGCTGGGTTTTTTAGGCAGGAGAATCACTGGCGCCAGTGATTAACTCAGGTAATCCCATTCAATCTAGCCAGAAGATTTAGGTGGCGAAAGTGGCCCGTTGTCTTTGGCCTGCCAATTTATCTAGTTAGGTCAGTCAATCTAGTTAACCAAACCAGCCTGCTATAAAGGGTTGTCCATTTATCGCCTGGATAAATGTGCCGGCGCTCAAACTTACATAACAAATAATAAATCCACTCAGGACGCTTAGCTTGCGCTTTTCACCCCAACGCATTGGCAATATTAGAGCGAATAGGGGGAACGCGTGCATGGCATGCATGCCGAAAAAATGCGCCACACGCAGGTCGCCACCATCCCGCGTCCAGTTAAATAGCCACAGCCCATTGGCATCTGTAGGCGCAGCGTCTATCCAATGGCCAGCATTGCTGCTTAGGTAGTTGCCGAAGCCTCCGCCAAGAATAAGCGTAACGCACAGGCCTATGACAATGGCGAATATGAGTGGGTTAGTTATGGGGTTGTGTTTGGCAATCAGGTAGCCCATCCAAGGCAGCACCAACACCATAGACCAAGCGCCAATGCCCATAACGGCGTACATGATAGAGGTAAAACTGGAGGAAAAATTATAGTGTGAGGCTAGGCCTAAGCCTGCCATTACTGCGATATATATCGTCTCTACTACGCCTGCAATAAGAGGTATCGCTACCAGCCATTTGCCCGCGGTACTGGTCAGCGTTTCTTTGCTGAGGAAAGTTGCAAACCAAACTAGCGTTAGAAAGTAGACGCCTACGGATAAGCCAAATTTTATGGGTTTGCTCCATACAGAAACGCCATTAAATGTTCTGTCGTCGAAGGTGCCTGCGACAAGGCAAAAGCCCATTAGGGCAAAATTGAATAGTGCGGCGTAGAACCATAGGGGTTGAGTGTCTTTCAGTTCAGTCAGCGTTGGACATGGGGTGTTTGTAGTAGTTATGCCCAAATTGCTCACGCGGCTGCCTCCTCCATCTGATTTTGACGGCGCTTAATGAGTGTCACGGCAACACGCACAAGCCAATACAAGGCGAGCCCCGTTGGGCCGGCCATTAAGGTCGCGAACAAACAGGGAATGACCAGCAAATGATGAATGCCATGACGCTGTGCATCACGCACTTCCCATGCACCAACAAACAAGTCAAAGGCTAGGTAGTGGATCCAGCCAGCCAATAATAAGTTGGGGTCTGAAAATAGGACGGTTACTTCTTTTAAAGAACCGAATCCGCCGCCAGCGGGTGGAGTCGTACTGGTCATCAGCCAAACATAGAAGCCTGCAATGAGCAATGGCGCCACAACTGGGGCAGCCCAGTCGCGGGTCACAGTCCAGCGCGGAGCGAGCACTAAACCAGCCCAGCCGGTCATAGCGATCGTGCTGCATAAGCTAAAAACTTGCTCTGCGGTCATTGTGAATACTCATGTAGAAATAGAAGATGCCACGTACAGTATAGAAAAGGCAGTTGGTTTTGTAGGTTCTCCCTGAAGCATCTTGTTTAAGGGTTTAAGGGTTTAAGGGTTTAAGGGTTTAAGGGTATTTGGCGTTTATGGTGGGCGGGTCGCCGAAGCCTTTGTTTCGACTTTCTTTCTTAGTCCTTGCTCGGCTCCTCCCAAAGGCCTAAGGCCAATTTCTTATCTTTTTCGGCATAAAAAAAGGACCTCCTTGAGATCCTTTTTCTATCTCTTGCGGTTGTCTGGCTTAATGTATGCTAGCCATCCGCTCCGATAATGCCCAAGGAATAATAAGAATCTACGGTGTCTCGAATGGTCGTTTCAATATCAATCGGCTCAAGTCCCAACTCTTGCATTGCCAGCAAACAGTACGCACGAGGCGCATCGTAGGTGGGCTTTAGGGGCATGTCTTCTTCCATAGGCTCTCCGCCAATTTCGTCAACCATGGGGTACATTGATTCAAGTAACGCCTGCAGCTGCCACGTATACATTTCACCGTTGCGATCAGCGGCGGCCATAATGTAGCGACTACCGTTGGTGCCAATGGTGGTTTCAATACTCAACCTATGGGCACGAGCTACATCGCGGACATCCGCCGCATTCCACAACATTCGACCTTCACGACCTCCGCGATAGGCTTTGCCCAGCATCATGCCTTTAACGTGGTTTTGCCAGCTCCAAGGCTGATCGTGGTTGGGCGCGATCAGTGGTCCAACAACATGTAATGGCAGAATGGCCAGCGCTTCAAAACTACCGTCAGCCTCTGCTTCCGCATAAATGAGCTTTTCTGAGTTGGCTTTCGCCATGGCATAAGCTATATCCCGATTTTCAGAAATTTGCTCTTCTCTCCAACGCCCCTTATAAGCCTCAATGTTGTCACCACACCAATCCTTTTCGGTAAACACATAGCCTTCAGGGCGCGGGTGGCTGACGGCAGCAAAAGAAGAGGTAAAGACAAAACGTTTCACACTACCTGAGCGTTTAACCGACTCAATAACGTGGGCGTTTTCTTTAAAGCAACCGTCGTAAACCTCTTGAGGCGTTTCTTTATTAAAGCCAACCGTTGCGCCGGCATGAATTACGGCTGCGCACCCTTTAAACGCTTCGTCGTAGCTGCCGGGCTTGAACAGGTCAGCTTCGTATAATGAAACACTGCCGCGCATGCCGTCGTAATTTAGGTCAAGTAAGTGCTCTACTTTGGCAGGGTTATTCTTATCGCGGACACAAGCGCGCACTTCGTACCCTTGTTCCATGCAGTCTTGCACAATCCAAGATCCGATATAGCCGCTTGCGCCGGTAACAGCAATTGGGCCATCTGCAGGTGATACAGCAAACTGAGCTGAGAACATTTGTTTCCCCTTCTTTTAATTGTGCGTGTAAGACTAATCGCTGAGGTAGAGAACGCAAGTGGGCGGTGGCTTTTCTTAAGGACCTTTTCTGAAGAACCCTTTCTCAATTGAAATGTCTCATTAGCCTGAAGATTAGTAGGTTTTTGCGGGCTGTTTATAGGAGGGGATATATTACCGCGCTAGTCGCTAAGAACGATTTTCGAGTCGTTATCTATCTATATTGTCGTGCTAAAAAAGTAACCTTTAAAGCTAAATGATAGTTCTGTAGGGGTTAGCAACCAGCAGGTGGCCGGCTGTCAGACATAATTTGATCGAGTTTGTGCTGTGCACTTTTGCGGTCAGTTATGTCTCTGGGTTCCAGCATTTCGCACTCATCTTCGATCATTTGTGCAATTTCTACAGGGTAGTGGCGGCAGTCATCTGGGCGGTCGTGATAAATGACGCAGCCATACTTATTCTCTGGTAACTCTTTCAGCCACGGGCAGCGTTTGAGCTGCTGACCTGTATCGGGGTCCATCCAAATTTTTTTGTCTGCCACAAAGCGTGAAATGTCTGGGCGAAATGCTTCCCACCAGCTAATTTCTTCCTTACTGGCTGAAAGCCCGCCGTCGCTGTAGTTGATACAGCACTTGCCGCATTGGTTGCATGATTTCATTATTTGAACTGATTCATTTTATACCTGCCAAAGCTGCTGTCGTGTTTGTCACCCCAACTGCATTATTGTTTCCTAGAGCGAGGAGTATTTTGCTTGAAAACGGTGTAAGTGCGGAGTACCAATACTACTGTGTTCTGGATTTGGTTTGAGGCGCATTTTGGAATAAAATTATTTTTTCGCCAAAGTGGCTACTCATGTCAGTTGATTAAGTCTTTTCGTCCTACTGTTCTGCGCATTTTGTTATAAGAGTTGTGGATAAGTAGGACACTATCTAGTGACAATCTCATGTTCACTGCAGTGGGTAAATTTGTCCATGCGGTTACGAATGCGTTGGAGTGGTGGATGAAGAGTTACGTGAAATTGCAGCAAAATCTAATTGCGCGGATTATTGTCGTTTTGCTCTGCTTGCCTGTTGTTTCCGTGGCTGCCGATGAATCGCTTCATAGTGGTCCAGTGGTCGCTAAGTTACATGCAGCTTTACTCGCCAATATGCGCGCATCAATAGATTATCAAAATCGATACAAACAAGTGCAGCCGACTGATAAGCAGGTATTTGACAGCTCTGCGTTGATTTCTCGCATGTCAAACATGTGATTTTGATTTTTGAATAATCTTTTGCAGGAAAAAATTGGTGGGATTTAGATAAGCGCGGGCGTTATATGCCGAGCCTACAGGCGTTGACTGGCGAAGGCGTATATTTTGAAAATGTTTACTCAACCGGCACACGTACTACGAGAGGGCTAGAGGCTATATTGCATGGCTATCCGCCGCTGCCGGGCATTGCTGTTAATCAGCGTGAGGATGTGGAGAAGCTGCCCTTACTGCCTCGTCAGTTGCAGTCAAAGGGTTTCAATAATTGGTTTGTCTATGGTGGTTGGCCTGAAGTTTCGCGGTTTTCGACCTATTGGAAGCGTATCGGGTATAACAAGATTTTTACTCGAGAGGTTTTTGCTGAGGACCTCTTCGAAACTTCATGGGGTGTGGCGGATGAAGACTTGTCTGACAAGTTACTGCTTGAAATGGACACCGAAGTTGCCTAAGGCGGTAACGTATTTATCTCTACCTTAACCGTTTCTAACCACAGACCCTTCGATGTGCCTGCAGGTAGAATTCCTTATCCGAACGAGCGCAAGCTGGAGTATGCCATTGCCTATGCGGATTGGGCCCTAGGCGAATTTTTCCGCCGAGCAAAGAATAAACCTTGGTATGGCCAAATACTGTTTGTCATTACCGCACACCATGGTCCGCGTATATATGGCAACTCAACAATACCCGTTGAAAGGTATCGCGTGCCTGTTGTCTTTCTTGCCGAAGGCCTTGAGCCGAGGAAATATAGCTCGTTAGGCTCCATAATGGATATTCCATCGGCTATATTGAATTTGCTGAATATTGGCGATTCTGATGGCTTTAAGGGCGGGGACCTATTTTTCACTGGGCATGGCCGAGCTTTAGTTGAACACGACTATCACATTGGCATGATCACACAAGATGATGGGCGAAAGACCCTAAGTCTAATACCACTCGGGTCATCCGCTGAAACCTGGATTTTGAGAGACTCAATGTTAGATGCACTGACGCCTACAGACAGCGAGGATGTAGCCGCCCTGATTGGTATTTTTCAATCTACTCACGAGGGGTTCTATGGCAAAAGTGTCGCAGTGCCGGCGGGTTCGGAGTAACTGCTGGAGCATTCTGTAATTAGGTTTAGCTAGTCGTAATTTCTAGCTCTACATTTAGGTTCTTATTGGCAGGATTTTTGCGCTAGGGGTTGCCGGTGTATTACTGTCCATCAGCCAGGTTTTGTCAGTGGCAAATAATTTGCAGATTGGGCCTGCTAAACGACCAATTTCCTGATTTTGTGCATCATTTAGGCCGCTTTGTTCCCAACTGATCCATACTTGTGTAGTAATCAGTTCGTTTGCTTCCAGTGTAAGGCGGTAAGCACACTCTTGCTCTGACCACCCCACGCTTAAACGCAGTAGGTGGAGCTTTTGTCCTGGCGATTGAAATGCAGAGTTGGTAGGCATAATTTTCTAAGTCACCGGCCAGCTAGAGCTCTATAGTTTCTCTGAGTTCAGTCTTTTGCCCACTGTGAGCAAATCCAATCATTTCGTCGTATGCGGTTTGATGCACGAAATCTGTCACACAGATCCCTGTTTCGCGAAGCAGCAAAAAAGCACTGGTACGACTTTTACAACGCAAGGTCTTACCTTGTTTATCTAAAACCGGCCTTATGTCCTCGCCGTCTTTATAATAAATCAGGTAAATGTTCGGGTCGATTGAATGCACTTCAACTGCCGGCGCTTGTCCTTGTTCCACCAAAGATTTTACCTTTTCTATATTCACATGATTTTCCTGGAAACGGGGTTGCAGTGCAGGTGATGTGGACCACGAGCCAACGGAAAAGAGTAAAATCCGCTGCATGAAAGCTTTGTGAAAGATGTTGGCAATTAGATGGGCCTAATAGCTGGTTGGGCAAAGTCGACCATTTGTTCATGTATTAGTGCCGCTTAAGAGGTAGGTGGGTTCGTATTCGATCAACGTCTTTAGAATTAAATCGCAATAACTTTTATGTGGCTGAATATTTGTGAGCGGACAAATTTCTGAGGGTGTTTCCCTGATTAACGTCGTGGTTGCCAGTTGCAGCGGCAAATCTACGCTGGCGAAACAAATAGCCCAAAGTCTCAAGCTGAAGTATTTTGAGATGGATGAAATTTTCTGGCTGCCCAACTGGCAAGAACCAAACGACGAGGATTTTTTTGAAGACATCGATCAAGTGGTGCAGAAAGACGCTTGGGTATTGGACGGTAACTATCGCCGGTTGCAGCAGATTAAGTGGCAGCGTGCACAGGTAGTGGTCTGGATTGATTTACTCGATCTACTGACAATTTGGTAGTTGATCAAACGGACTTATTCACGCGCGCGCAATGAAGAGGTGCTTTGGGCGGATAATGTCGAAACGCTAAGCAGGGCGTTGTCTAGTTCATCGGTTATTTGGTATTCGATTAAGAATTTGCGTGCGAGTTGCCGCGAGTACTCTGAGGCGGCCAAAGCGCCAGGGTTGTCACATAGCCAATTTATACGTTTGCGCAGCCGAAATGAGATGAATGCATTTGTCGCTGATTTAACTCATTGATTGTTGATTCAGTTCGCTGTGTCTGATCATTGGGTCTGATGAAGACCTACATGTAGGGGCTAGATAGCTGGATATTCTATGGGCTATGCGTATAACCTCGGGGAATGAAATCAAGTAATCAAACAATTTTCTTCGCAGTCGTTTTGAGTTTGTTCGCATCCTTTATTTTGACGGTCCAAATGGCCGGGTGTGATGGCTTTTCTCGGTCGGGGTCAAAAGCGGGGTTAAACCTTGCAGAAATGGCCTCCCCGGCTAGCGCTAATTCCCAATCTCCTCGGCTGTCTCAAGACGTTAGCGGCAACCCACTGCTCAGCTGGATAGAGACAAAAGGCCAGTTTTCAGTTTTGAAATATTCAACATTGGCTCAAGGTCAGTGGTCGCCGTCTCGAGAGGTGGCTCGAGGTAATGACTGGGTAGTAAGCGGGGCAGATACACCCTCTATTATGCAGTTCTCGGAGAATCTTATGGCGGCCCATTGGTTGGTCGCAAATCCAGCCGCACCATTTGCCTATGATATTTTTGTCAGTCACTCGTTGGACAATGGCAAATCCTGGTCAAAACCATTAACACCGCATACAGATGGCACTGCGACAGAGCATGGTTTTGTCAACTTGTACAAAAGTATGGGCGATGATCTGTACGGAGTTGTTTGGCTAGATGGCCGAAGTGCCGCAAAGAGTGCTCCGGCGGGGCGTGGACACAGTATGCCGGGTGTTGCTCTGCGCTCAGCTGTGGTTGGCCTAGACGGCTCAGTACATGAACAAAAAGTAGTCGATCACTTAGTTTGCGATTGTTGTCCAACCGCACTAACTCAAGGCTTACAGGGGCCGATTGTTGCCTATCGGAACCGAGATAAAACTGAACAGCGAGACATTTATTACACCCAGTTGATAAACGGGCAGTGGAGTGAGCCTTCGTCTGTAGGTTTTGATGATTGGCACATCTCAGGTTGTCCAGTAAACGGCCCAGCTATCTCATCTGTAGAAAATACAGTGGCTATCGCCTGGTTTACAGCAGCGGGAGGCCGCAAGAGTATTCGTCTGGCAGTGTCGCTAGATGGTGGGCAGACATTTGGGGCGGCTACAGAGATAGATCATGGCGACGTCATTGGGAGGGTCAGCTTGGCAATAGATGGGTCCAGGCAAATTACGGTGAGTTGGTTGACGGTATCTGCGACTGCTGAGGCGACAGAGATTCAGGTCGCTGTTTATGCGCTGAATGACCAAATACTGACGCAGGTCACTGAAGAATCAATAGTCCTGCAAACTAAGAAACCAAATGGTATTCCGATAATTGCTTCGTTGGCCAAAGGCGCAGGGGTTTTGGCTTGGACAGGCGGCAGTGTTAGGTCGCCTAAAGTTAATGTCTATAGTTGGGGGGGCGGGTTGATAAACGAGTAGCTGGGAATATCTTTACAAAAGTCAATTTTTCAATTGATAATTTTTTCTGATTGTATTTGCGAAATTGGTGATAATCGGGATGACTAAGCCGATAGACGGTGACTAAAACTAACTGTTAACTAATGGTATATACTTGGAGTGGCTGATGTTTGTTGATTTTGATAGGACGAAAGGTGCAGGCGAGAAGAACGATTTTTTTGATAAGTGTACAAAACACTTCTTGAGCCTTGGTGATGATTTTGCACCCACGTTACATTTTCCAACTAAAAATGGGGCTATTTCAATTTTTGTTTTCGAGCAGAATGCTGCCGTTTTGGGCTTTTTTTCCGACATTCTAGTTGATGATAGGCCGCGATTTCGGCGTATGGCGGAAGCTTTTGCAAGGGCGCACCTAATTTAATGAAAGGTGGTGCCGGTTGGGCCATTACACGCTTTGCTGCGGCGGAACATTTGAGTTTGCAGCTTGGCAGTGAGATCTATGTGCGCAGAGTGCCCAAAGAAATTAGTAAATCAATAGTGTGCAGAGCAAAAGCTGAACAGCGATTTTTAGATCGTTCTGTTGAAACGCAAGGTCGAAATACTCGGGGTGCTATGCCTCTTGCGTTGGCCTTCACCTTAGCGGGATAAAATTTTCGCCTTCTGAACATTCACAAAGGCTGAATACTACGTTTGTCCGCTTTTTGTTACCTCTCTTCTGCTGGGTCTCGTTATGTAGGTCCAAATCACCAGACACTTCCTCAATAGAGGAGCCAACTTGTTATGAGTGAGAGTACAGAGCAAATTTCGCTTGAAGACGACCGAACAATGACCCTATTTTCTACTCGCCCCTGAAGCAGTTGCGTAGCGAGAGCGGCCTATCGCTACGCGGCTTGGTCAAGGAAGTAGGTATTACCGCCAATGCAATTTTGCGCTGGGAAAAAGCTGAAGTCACACCCACTCGCGGCAAAATGATTGAATTGGCACGCTTCTTTCAAGTTAAGCCATGATGGCTAGCTTGGGGGCTTGGTAGTAAAGATTCTAGTATTGGTTTAGAGCCGTTGATCGCCAAAGTTAGCCGCCTGACGGACGCAGAAATGTCAGCGATATCTGCGGTGGTGGATTCATTTGAAGAAGCTAGAAACCAAGTTCCAGAACACGGTGTGAATCGTGAAATAGATGATGTAACAACGGACAGGGCGGACGGCGCTGATTGAGCAATGTCCGCAAAGTTTTGGTCGCCCAGCCAATTGTCGTAGATGATTGCTGAGTGCCGTACCCAGAGACTAAAGGACAAACCTGCTCTCACGATCTGTGCTACATCAGCTATTACTCAAACAACCAGTATCTAAATAATCAGGGCCGCAGCTAATAATAGCTCATGTGCTGCTACCTCTTGAGCACCGATCCAAACCTGAATTATTGACCGGTAATTTATGTTACTAATTTGTGCTCTCTTGGCATGACAGGGCGAGCGCCGCAAAATATCTACAAACACTCTTGCACTGAATTTTGAGGTCTATGCTTAACCCCCCTATATAGGCAGTATTTTTTCTTGATTAGGCTAATCGCACACCCACTTACATTGCTTTTTGGATACTCCCGGGCCCGGCAAGGTGATTTGGGGGCGTTAGCCGGTTTGAAAACGGGCTGTATTTACGCCATGGTGCTGGCAGAGATTTGTAATAAAGGGGATAAACAGTGCCGATTAATATTTTGGGCATGATTGGAGTGACACCGCCGGCATCGGCTTCTACGGTACACATTGTGGGTGGTGGGATAGATGCTCAGTACATTAGCAAATTTACCCAGGTGCATGAGGCATCTGACTTTGATGCAGTGCTTATCGGTCATTCTTCGAGTTCCGCAGATGGTTTTGCGATAGCGCAACATGCGGCTTACCACACTGAGAAAATCAAAATTTTACTGGCTCACCGCCCTGGGTTTGCCGCGCCTACACAAGTCGCACGTCGTGTTGCTACGCTGGACAACCTTATCGGAGGCCGGTTGCTCCTGCACATTATTACTGGCGGAGTGGATGCAGATCAGCGCCGTGATGGCGACTATTTGCCCCATGATGAACGTTATCAGCGCACTGATGAGTATCTCAAAGTCATCCGCATGGTTTGGACCAGCGATAAGCCGTTTGATTTTGAGGGTAAATATTACCAAGTCAGTCGCGCCGCCTCTGAAGTGGTATCAGCGCAATCTCCCCACGTGCCCTTATGGTTCGGCGGCATTTCAGACGCTGCAATTCCTGTGGGTGCAAGGCACTGTGACACATATGCGTTGTTTGGAGAGCCGCGCAAGCAAGTCTCCGAACTTATGGCGCAGTTAGATCAGGCAGCCCAGGGATTTGGCCGAAAGCTCAAATACAATTTGTCATTCAGACCGATTATTGGCGACACGGAGGAAGCTGCATGGCGTAAAGCTAAGGATATCCTAGCTGGTGTAGAGGCAGAATCTGGCGGACGAAAGTCAACCAAAACACCAGAAGCTGAAACAGCCCGTCGCTTAAGCAGCTTGATTGATGGCGGTGCAGTGCAAGACGAGCGCCTTTGGGTGCCTATTGCGGCTGCGGCTCAAGGTAGTGGTAATTCTACCGCATTGGTAGGCACGCCTGAGCAAGTCGCAGAAGCCATCGCCAAATACTACGATATTGGTGTTAGTGGCGTGCTTATTAGAGGTTTTGACCCATTTGAGGATGCCAAAACTTATGGGGAGGAACTAATACCCTGGATTAGGGACAAGGTTCGACAGAGAGATGCGAGCAAATAGCTTTAACCGGGCGGCTGATCAATAGGTCTAATATGTCGCTTCGCCGCTAGTAAAACATTTAGTCAGGCTCCGTTACAGGTCAACGATTGCATTAATGTACTTAATTAAGCTCTCGGATGGCTGAATATCATCAATGCTAACCTGCTTGTCAAGGGGCGGTTTCTTTAAAGGCAACGCTAGCTCAGCCAGAGTTCATTAACTCAGAGAACTCTGCCTTCCAAAGGCCCGACTACTGCCCAGTCGACCAGAAAAGATGCCACGGCCAGTACTACACAGATAAGTCCAATAAACCCAAGTAGTCGCCAAACATGAAATGTCTCGTCTCCTTCAGGGGCATGATCTTGTTCTTCGGGTAGCATTACTGACTCCGGTTTTACTCTCGCGCGGTTAGTTCATTGCAAGAGTGGTTTGAGTGAAATGAGAGTTTAGAGGTCGCCCGTCTATTTCGCGTGAATAATCTAGTGCTGTGAGATTTTGTCCAAATTATTTAGCTTTGTTTAGCTGTTGCCAGTTAGAGACTTCATCGCCTCACTGGTTAATCCAGCCGTTTCACCAGAACGCAGCACATCTTTCCAGCTGTTGTCGTCAATGTCGATGCCATTTGCTTCTCTGGCAGCTTTTGTCATTTGCTCCGGGTCGCCGGGAATCAGAACTTTTTCGGTGCCTTCAGCAGGGGTGCTGGCGTAGATATAGTCGATCATTGCACTTACCTCATCATCAAACGCCTGCAGGTCGCCGACGGCTGCTGGGTCAATAATAATTGACAACATGTTGTTTAATGTTGCGCCCAAACGAACGTTTTTTGGTTGCATGGTGAAGTTACCACCTAGACCGCCCCCTAACAGCTCGCACATAACCATGAGCCCATAGCCCTTGTGCTGCCCAAACGGTTGCATTGCGCCTTTTGCATCAGGCCCAAAAATAACCGCAGGGTCATTAGTGTTGACACCGTTCTCATCTACCAAAGAGTTAGGTGGCACTGATTCACCTTTCATGTGAGCGACACGAACTTTACCCGCAGCGACCGTGGTGGTGGCCATATCTAAGATCACATGTTTGCCGTCTGCTCGAGGCACCGCGCAGCAAAATGGATTAGTAATAAAGCGGCGATCGCGGCCACCGTAGGCCACGACCATTGGGTCATGGCCGACGACGTTTACATAATGCGTAGATACCAGACCGGCGTCTGCGCAAGCTTCACCAAATGCCCCAATTCTGCCAAGGTGCGCGGCATTACCTAGAGCGACGCAGCAAATGCCAAGCTGTTTGGCCCGCTCAATACCTAACGCCATTGCCTGCATACCAACAACTCGACCAAGGCCTAGTTCTGCGTCGAATGACACTACCGCGCCATTGTCTTTGATTAATTTTGCGTCGTTCGCTGGATTGATGTGACCCGCCTTTATTGAGCGTACGTAGCTTGGGATCATGCCAACGCCGTGTGAGTCGTGGCCTTTAAGGTTTGCTTCAACCAGATGAAAGGCTACTGCTTGCGCTTTCTCTTCCGGTGCGCCAACGGCGTGGAGGATTGCACTGGCTAGATTGGTCAAATTTTGGTGTTGAATGATCATGGTATTTTTTTTCCAGTCTTTTGCGATGCCGTTATAAGGTGATTCTTTATAGCTAAATAATGTCTTGATCCTTGCGCGAGCGCCAGTGGGAAATGTTGCACATGTGTGTTGTAGCAATTTTAGCTACCCTTGGCGGCCATATCTTTTAGATGATTTGGCGGCGGTACCTAAGGGCTTTGTTAAGGAGACGGGCGCAGGGGTAGGCAAGCGCAGGGTAATACGACTAAGTTTTTGTTCTATTCTTATTTTTGGGAAGTTCTAAGTCATTGAGGATCAACGACTCTTTTCAAAGTTGCGAGACAGTCAATCCCATGCGGAGAAACTTTTAGATCAAGCTAGTGGTGCACCCGACTGGATTCGAACCAGTAATCGCCGGTTTCGTAGACCGGTGCCTTATCCAGTTGGGCCACGGGTGCTCAACGAGGGCAGCATTATCTGGAAGAATGCTCATGATCTCAACTTGTTTAGTACTCTTGGGCAATCTAATTTCATATTTGAGCATGCTTCTCCGCTTTTTTTGCCCATTGGTCGGTTTTTGCGGCACATAAAATTTTGATTGGCGTAATCCGCAGAGTTCGCTATAAACTCTTCGAGGGACAATTTTCCTAAAATTTGGGCAATTAAAGGGGACATTCGTGAATGGGCTTTTAGAATCTGGTATTGAATTGATGATGATTGGCATGGGAACGGTGTTTTCGTTTCTTGCATTACTTGTTGTCGTCACCCAAACGATGTCTTGGGCTGTTTTGAAATCTGGTTTAGCAGACGATGCTTTGTCGCCAGACACCGCAAATAGTTCAGCAACTAAGGACGCCGCGGCTACAGGTCAACAAATCCATTCAGCTGAGCATGTTGCAGCAATAGCCGTTGCCTTAGACACACATCTACGCGCAAAAAGCCTTTAACTTGATTTAGCCTACCGCTGTTAGTTGTACTCCGACAGTTTAGTCACAACTATTATACAACTGCGACGCAGGTATTATGACGGTTGAGAAGAAGAAAACGTTTTGCTCCTTGGGAGCTTGGAGAAGAAGTTAATGAACAAGAACAACCCACTGGGTATTACTGACGTCATTTTGCGTGATGCCCACCAAAGTATTTTGGCTACCCGTATGCGTGTTGAAGATATGCTGCCCATTGCGGAGAAGCTCGATCAGGTTGGCTTTTGGTCGTTAGAATCCTGGGGTGGCGCAACCTTCGACGCGTGCATTCGTTATCTAGGTGAAGACCCTTGGGAGCGTATTAGGCTGCTTAAAGCGGCGATGCCCAATACGCCTCAGCAGATGCTTCTGCGCGGCCAAAATATACTCGGCTACCGCCATTACGCAGACGATGTGGTGGAAAAGTTTGTTGAGCGTGCAGCAATTAACGGCGTAGACGTGTTCCGCATATTTGACGCTATGAATGATATGCGTAACTTGACCACGGCCATCAAAGCAACATTGGCGGTGGACAAGCACGCCCAAGGAACCATCTCTTATACGGTTAGCCCAGTGCATACCATGGATATGTGGGTAGATTTAGCCAAGGAAATTGAAGATCTGGGTGCACACAGTATCTGCATTAAAGATATGGCCGGGCTGCTGAAGCCCTATGTGGCCTTTGATCTTGTCAGTCGTTTGAAGGCCTCACTAGATATTCCTGTGCACATGCAATGTCATGCCACTACAGGCATGTCGACGGCAACTTACCTAAAGGCCATTGAAGCGGGCATAGATAATGTAGATACCGCAATATCCTCTATGAGTATGACCTACGGCCATTCAGCCACAGAGTCGGTAGTGGCTATTCTTCAGGACGAAGAGCGCGATACCGGTTTAAATATTGAACTGTTGGAAGAGATTGCTGGTTATTTCCGTGAGGTGCGTAAGAAATATGCTCAGTTTGAAGGCGCTATGCGCGGCGTTGACTCGCGCATTCTTGTGGCTCAAGTGCCCGGTGGCATGCTGACCAATTTAGAGAGCCAGTTGCGCGAGCAAAATGCCACAGAACGTTTAGACGAAGTGCTGGAAGAAATACCCAAGGTACGTGAAGATTTGGGTTTTATCCCGTTAGTTACGCCAACCTCGCAAATAGTAGGCACACAGGCGGTGATTAACGTTTTGGCTGGCGAGCGCTATAAAAATGTCACGAAAGAGACTACTGGCGTCTTAGCTGGAGAATATGGGGCTACGCCCGCGCCCTTAGATAGCCAGCTACAAAAACAAGTGTTGGGCGACGTTGCGCAAATTACTTGCCGGCCGGCGGATTTGCTTGCGCCTGAATTAGCGGCACTCACTCTAAAGTTGGACGAATTAGCCAAAAGCGAAAATATGACTTTGGCTGAGGCCAAAATCGATGACGTGCTGACTTATGCACTTTTTCCTCAGGTGGCTACAAAATTTTTAATTAACCGTAACAATCCGTCTGCATTTGAGCCCGCGCCGTCTATTCAAAATGCCCAAACCCAGGCAGTGACGCAGACTAATGCGGCGGCAAATAGTGGTAGCGGCGGAGGTGCCTATACTGTGACTGTGGATGGCACGCCTTATTCGGTGCAGATTGAAGAGGGCAGCGGCAGTGTTGCGCCGCGCATGCAAGTTAGCGCGACAGCGAAAGTTGCCAATAAAGCTTCTATAGGTGCGTGGATGAATGCCGGTTTAGCCGGAACAGTGCACCAGGTATTGGTTAAAGTTGGTGACGTTGTAACTGCTGGCCAAAAGATACTGATACTCGAAGCTATGAAGATGGAAACGGATGTTAGCGCTGCGGTAGCAGGCGAAGTTGTGGAGATCAACGTGGGATCTGGCGACCAAGTCGCGGTAAGTCATCCCTTGATTCTCATTAACCCCAGCTAGCGCGTAAGTTGCTGGGGGTAGTTTTGCAGTTTGCTTTCTTTGAGCAGTATTAATTAGGGCTAACTAAATTTAGAGGCTTTTGGATGGATCTATTAGATCAACTTTGGAACGGTTCTGGTCTGGCGCAAATGACGTTTGGCCAATTTTCGATGATTTTGATCAGTCTTTTGCTACTCTATTTGGCCATTGCGAAAAAATTTGAGCCCCTATTATTGGTGACTATCGGCTTTGGTGGTCTTTTAAGCAATATTCCTGGTGCAGAAATTGCCACTGGGAATGGGCTACTGCATTTAATTTATGAAGTGGGCATTGAAACCGGCGCGTTTCCGCTAATTATATTTATGGGTGTGGGGGCGTTGACTGATTTTGGTCCTTTGCTGGCTAACCCTAAAACCCTGTTGCTGGGCGCTGCGGCCCAGTTTGGTATCTTTGCCACCTTGTTAGGTGCACTGGGTCTGAGCGCTTTAGGCATAATGGATTTCGATTTAAAGCAGGCCGCGGCAATCGGTATTATTGGTGGCGCAGATGGTCCAACGGCAATCTTTGTCGCTGGCAAGCTGGCGCCAGAACTGCTTGGCGCAATTGCGATAGCAGCTTATTCCTACATGGCTTTGGTGCCCATTATCCAGCCCCCTATAATGCGCCTGCTCACAACAGAAAAAGAGCGCTGTATTGTTATGGTTCAGTTGCGTGAAGTCTCAACGCTTGAGAAAATCATTTTTCCGCTGCTTTTACTTTTGTTGGTGGCTTTTTTGCTGCCGTCGGCAGCACCGCTATTAGGCATGTTTTGCTTTGGTAACTTGATGCGCGAGTGCGGCGTGGTAGAGCGGTTAGCTGAAACAACTCGAACGTCTTTGATTAATGTGGTGACTATATTCCTAGGACTTGGCGTGGGCTCAAAACTGGGTGCCGAAAGCTTTTTAACTGCTGAAACGCTGGGCATTTTGGCTTTGGGTATGGTTGCTTTTTCAATCGGCACTGCCAGTGGCGTGCTGATGGCTAAGTTAATGAATCTATTTACGGCGACACCAATTAACCCTCTAATTGGCGCAGCTGGTGTATCTGCAGTGCCTATGGCCGCGCGGGTGGTGAATAAAGTAGGCTTGGAAGCAAACTCTCAGAACTTTCTTCTTATGCACGCCATGGGGCCCAATGTGGCAGGCGTTATTGGTTCGGCTGTTGCTGCGGGTTTGATGATCATGATTACCAGTGGCTAGGTTTTGCGCCTATGTGTCGGTTATGGCTGATCATGGCGCGCCCTCAATGGTCCTGCTAAACTGCAGCTCGAATTTAAGTAGATGAATATGAAATTTTCTAAACTAGTTGCCTTAATGGTTCTCGTGATTGCACCCATCGCCCATGCTGATTATTGGGTGTCAGTTGCGAGTTTTCAAAGTCGTGATAATGCCGAGGCTGGACTACTCAAAGCCCAGTCGCGCAGCGACGAGGCTTTTGCAGTGATTGCCAGCGAAACCAGCAACGGCTTTTTTTACCGAATTGCTGCGGGTCCATATATGTCCGTCGCTGATGTTAAGCGTCCATTACAAGATCTACGTGATAGCGGTTATGGATCCGCATGGGTTTGGCAAGGGCAGTCGTCTCAGGTTGTCAGTGCAGTGGCCTCTCGTCCCCAAGTGGATGAAACCTTTGCTTTTAAATCACAGGTGAAAACTCAGACGGATGATCTTTTCAGTGATGATGATTTCTTTAACGACGACTTAGATGCGCTTTTCGATAACAACGAAGGTGAAGCGAGCGATGCTGCGATAGCGGATTTACCCCAAGAGCTGTCTCCTGCACCTGTGAACTACCAGTTGAATAAACTGCGAAGAGATTAGTAATACAGCTAAGTGTTGCGTGTCAGCACTTTTCCCTTGGCACTTTCATTCTTCGCTTGTCTCCTTACGCACGCTTCCTTGCACCTGCCTCTTATGTCTTAGTTTCTAGGCAGTCGCGCCACCTCCGACTTTGTCTCTGCGCTTTTTTTGCCCATTTTGCGAGTTCTGCATTGGCATTGCTGTAGATTTTCCCTAGGCTAAATACCTACTCATTATTCAGTGGCCGTTATGCGCTATCGCAATGCAACTCAATGGGGTGTTTACGACGTTGAGGTAAAGGACGGGCAGATTGTCGACGTATTCGCCATTGATGAAGATCCAGATCCAGCCGAGATTCGCCACACTCTGCTTGATGGTGTTCAGCATTCTTCGCGAATCAAAGGCCCAGCAATTCGTCGTGGCTGGCTAGAGGGCACGGACCCAGAAAATAGTTTGCGCGGTGCTGATGAGTTTGTAGATGTCTCTTGGGACGTTGCATTGGGTTACGCGGCTAAAGAGCTGAGCCGGGTGAAAGAAACCTTTGGCAACCGTGCAATTTTTGCTGGGTCATACGGTTGGGCTAGCGCCGGCCGTTTCCATCATGCGCAGTCGCAGCTGCATCGCTTTATAAATTTCATGGGTGGCTGTACTCGGGCCATGAATAGCTACAGTACTGCCGCCGCTCAAGTAATTTTGCCCCACGTCATTGCGCCTTGGGGGCAAATGGAGCTGGAACAAACCAGCTTAGAAGATGTGGTGGATAACACTGAGCTGTTCATCGCTTTTGGTGGGCTACCTTCGCGTAATGCTCAAGTAGCCTACGGCGGTATTACTGAACATAGAACTGCCATTGACCTGCAGCGCGCACACGATGCCGGGACCGCGTTTGTGAACATTTCGCCGGTGCGACACGACGTTGCCGATAACCTAGGTCCGCGTTGGATTGCGCCAAGGCCCGGAACAGATGTAGCTATTATGTTGGCC
The DNA here is from genome assembly GCA_963581445.1 of Gammaproteobacteria bacterium. GTDB lineage: Bacteria > Pseudomonadota > Gammaproteobacteria > Pseudomonadales > Azotimanducaceae > UBA4421. The sequence goes on from CAUZON010000025.1 coordinate 40,096, forward strand.
ATGGCTTATGTACTTGAAACACAAAATCTCGCTGAGAGAAAATTTTTGACAAGCCATTGTGTAGGCTACGAGCGCTTTCAGAGTTATTTGCTTGGCCAGACTGATGGCCAAGCAAAAACCCCGAAGTGGGCAGCAGAAATATCCTCGGTATCTGCCAGTACAATTGAATCTTTGGCGATTGAGGCGGCAGGGAAAAGGACATTTCTTACCGCAGCGTGGTCTTTGCAGCGCGCAGACCACGGCGAGCAACCTTATTGGATGCTGGTTACATTGGCGGCCATGCTGGGGCAGGTCGGCCTGACCGGTGGTGGCGTTGGGTTCGGTTATAGCGCCGAAGGATTTGTGGGCAGTAATTGGCGTCGCTTTAATTGGGCAACAGTAAGTAAGGGTAAAAACCCTGCTGACTTTGCAATTCCTGTAGCACGCATTGCCGATATGTTACTCAACCCGGGTGACACCATAAGTTATGACGGCCGAGATATAACGTTTCCAGATACCCGACTGATTTATTGGGCCGGTGGTAATCCATTTCATCATCACCAAGACCTTAACCGGCTTGTTGATGCGTGGCGGCGACCGGACACAGTGATTGTAAACGAGCCTTGGTGGACGCCAACAGCGCAATGGGCAGATATTGTTTTTCCTGCAACCACTTCCTTTGAGCGCACGGATATTTGTGCGTCGAGTCACGACCCTTATGCGCATTTAATGCAGCAGGCCATACCGCCGCAATTTGATGCGCGCTCTGATTATGAGATTTTTGCTGGCCTAGCAGATAAGTTGGGTTTTGCAGATAAATTTACTCAGGGCAAAGGCGAGATGGCGTGGCTGCAAGATCTTTGGAGTAGGTCTAACGAGCGGGCCAAAGCTCAGGGCTTTGAACTGCCAAGTTTTGACGAATTTCTGAAAAAGGGCAGTTATCAGATACCGCCAAAATCTCGCTCCGGTGATTGGTTAGAAGGTTTTCGTTTAGACCCGGCGAAACACCCACTCTCTACGCCCTCGGGCAAAATAGAAATTTTTTCGACAACAATAGATGGCTTTGGCTACGCAGATTGTCCCGGGCACGCTGTTTGGTTGGAGCCGTTTGAGCGCCTAGGTGGAGCGGGTAACGATAAGTTTCAACTGCACCTGATTTCCCCGCAACCCAAACGTCGATTGCATAGCCAATACGATCAAAGTGCATATAGTCAGGCCGGGAAAATACAGGGTAGGGAGCCTTTGACCTTGCACCCAAGTGCTGCGGCTAAGCGAAATATTCAGGCCGGAGATTTGTTGCGAGTATTTAACGACAGAGGCGCGTGTGTTGTTGGCGCGGTGATTAGTGAACATATTAAAGAAGATGTGGTTATTTTACCTACTGGTGCGTGGTTTGCGCCCAGTACCGACATGGCTGGATTGGAGGTGAACGGTAATCCTAATGTACTCACCAAAGATAAAGGTACGTCCAGTCTGGCCCAAGGTCCCAGTGCGCATACCTGTTTGGTAGAGGTGGTGAAATTGTCTGCTGAGGAGCTTCAGGCTTTGGGTGTAGAAAACTGACTCATATAATTAGGGCCATATTTAGGGCTAGCTAGAGTCACTTAGTGCTAGTTAGCTTCGACTGAATCCAACAACCACCGTGTCAATCTTCTATGGTTTTAGGCGAAGCATTTAGGCTGCTTAAAACAAATCCCGCGGCCTTTTTATAGGCAGACATAAACTCACTGATTTCACCTTTACCAATAATCTCATTTATTGATTGGTAAGGACCTCGCTCTTCGATAACACCCAAAATCCCAGTGGGTCCCGCGCCGCGATTGCGCAATATCAGTTCATTCACAGCAGGTAAGCCCCAGTGCCTTTAGTTTTGCGCCTAATACTCTAGCGCCAACGATGCCTTGGCTTGCGCCATTAGAACCCACCGTATCTCTGTCCACCATTGGATATTCATACACAGGATAAGTGCCGTGAATCACAGCGGGTACATCCAACCAATCAAACTTCCATTGGTTAAACGGGCTGATGAAATCTTCAATTTCGACGGCGCTGTTCCAATCACTTTGGGTAGCAGATTTATGCGTGGGCAGGGTCAGCTCTGCGATCCAGTTAATTTTGCTTAGGCCGGTCTTTGGGTCCGGTTTGGAGATTGGATAACAGACAAATCTTTGCTTCATGGAGCCCATAAGTATGAAGGAGTTTTGGGTCCTAGTGGGCAAGCCCTCAGAAATTCCGCGCCACATAACCGCGCCGCCCCAATTTGGCTGGCCCTGACTAGGGTGCATTTGTTTACGCGCCTTGGAGTGAATGCCATCTGCGGCAATAAGCAGGTCGTCATTAACCCAATGGGTACTGCCATCCATTGCTGTAAATTCTGCGGCAACGCCAGTCTCGGAGACTTTGTACTGAGTCAAACGCGCATCAGTGACTACTGCCTCATTTCGCAAACGTTTTTTTACAGCGGTCAGCAGCCCAATCAACAGATGGCCGCGATGCACAGAGTACTGTGGCCAGTTACAGCCTGCATTTAATCCCCGAGGTTCCGCCTAAACTAACTCGCCGCTTTTGGTAAAAGCGCCCACTCTTCGGCTTGGATGCCAATGTCCTCGAGCAAGCCTTCAAGGCCCAAATCAATCAGCTCCCTAACCGCATTGGGCTGGAGGTTGATACCCACACTCAGAGATTTGATCTCGCTAACCGCTTTAAAAACCTGCGCTTTTAGTCCCAGTTGGCGACAGGTCAAGGCCATGGCCATACCTGCTATGCCGCCTCCGGCTATTATTATTGTTATCTGAAATATTCCTGTGTTTGCTCGCCAACAACGCTGACGATTTCCTCAAAAGGTAGCTTTTCAATTGCAGGCACTTGGCAATTTTCCTCGGGGTAACCTACAATCAAGAGTAAGTAGGGTCTTTCTGTTTTTGGCCTAACGAATGCTTGGTTTAGAAATGCCATTGGGCTTGGCGTGTGGGTGAGGGTCGCAAGACTCGAGTGATGTAAGGCGGAAATAAGCATGCCACAAGCAATGCCCACTGACTCATAGGGGTGATAATTTTTTAAACGCTTGTCGCCTTTGGTGTAAGAAAATTTCTTAAGGAACACACCTATCAACTCGGGTGCGGTGCTAATGAATGGCTTGTGTTCATCGGTGCCAACTGGCGCAAGGGCGCTTCACCATTCCTCAGGTGCGCACTGTGTGTAAAAAGTTTTCTTCAGCTTCTGCTGCATCTTTTATTTCGCTTTTGATTTTAGGGTCGGTTGTCACCGTGAAATGCCACGGCTGCATATTTACGCCGCTTGGGGCTGTGACTGCGTAAAGGAGAGCGTTGCGTATAACGTCTGCGGTTACGGGTTGGTCGCTGAAGTCTCTAACGGTTCTGCGGCTTTGTATTTTTTTATAATAGCTTTGTGCCGCAGTTTTCATTTCCGCTTCTTGCAGTCTTTGAAACTCTAATTCTTCATTCATTGCTTGCTCTAGCTGTAAGCATTTTGACAGGACATCTAAGTTAATCTTGTTCAGAGCATACTAATTTGTGCGGGGGAGTACTAACCCCGCGTCCAGTAAGAATGGGCGTCGCGCCGGTGGCGCAATAGCTTCGCATGTGGACTTTTCTGAATAGCGGGTGGGCCGTCTAAAGCGCTATGGCCCTCTTTTTCGGAACTTGTTGGATTAGTTGCCGCTGCGCGGTGATGGTAGCCCCGACAGGAGTCGAACCTGTATCTATCGCTTCGTACCACTACTACTTTCGTAGCCATTACAAATGTTCGTGGTCTGGACTTTCTCTTAACCATGCCAGCCTCGCATGCGCGTGGTTGGTTTTAGGTTGCATCCGTCAAGTCTCTACACCTTCCGAATTGATCGGCTTGGCTCGGGATTGCCATTACGTAAGTAAAAAGGTTTCCCCGAATTTGAATGCATCTCATATGCCGTTTCCAAACATATGACCCAATTTAACTTAGGAGGCGACTATTCTATCCATTGAACTACAAGGCCATGGTGCGATGGTAATCAAATTGGGCGTTAAAGACAAAGCAAGCTTGCCTCAAGGGTAGGAATTTGAGTTGGGGCTATTCTAAAAGTGAGTCGCCCTACGGTTGAACCAAGTTCAAACTTAGAGCAACTCATCTGACTTCAGTCAGACCAGCGATCAAAGCGTAGAATTTCTTCCATCGGTTTTCTGGTGACCGGTCCGAACTTGCCTAGTGGATAACCCACTGGGATAAGGCAGTAAGCATGCATCGAGTCGGGTAGGTTCAGAACCTTGGCCACGGCCTCAGGGTTTGTCAGTGCCAGTGTAGTGGGCGCTGCGCCGAGCTCCAGGGCTCTGGCTGCCAAGAGTAAGTTTTGAATGCCTGGCCATATGGAGCCGTTGCCGCCTGCGACCATTGCTGGCGTTGGTTTGTCGCCGAAATCCATGCATGCAATAAGCAGTGCGGGTATCTCATGCAAATGTTCTTTTTGCCATACTACGGCATTGACCATCCGCTGGCGTTTATCTGCTGGCTGGTGTGAAAGGCTGCCGGGGTTGTCCACTAACGGTGCTAAGTAGCTTTCTACGCCTATTCTGTTCAGCTCCGCTAGTTGTGCTTTGGTTTCTGGGTCTCTTACTACAATCCAGCGTGCGCCTTGGGTATTAGACCCTGAGGGTGCTTGATTGGCGGCGCCTATAAGCTTGAGTAAATGCGCTTCTGGCACTTCTTTGGTGTCTATCTTGCGCATGGCGCGGCAGTTATACATGGTCTCGAATAGACCCATTTCTGTTGTCTCGCTCATCTTTTTCCCCTCTCGTTAGCTCTACTAGTTGGCCGTAGTTTGGCGCGTTGTAGATACTAAATTTATCAGAGGTTAACGACTTAAGCTCGCAAATATAGTCATTGAAGCTGGTTGGGTAGGCGCAAGTTTATTGTCCTGCTGCTGAGTATTGGTACTCGCCTGAACTAAAGAAGTGCTAGGGGGGTTAGCTATTGAAGTTTTCACCCTCAAAATCTGCAAAGAGCTTTTTGCTGATCTCGTCTGGTACTCGGCTCCAGTTGCCCAGCAGGCGTCCAAGTCGTGTTATGCCCACCGGCACGGTGGGGCTGTCGTGAATAATGCTGGAGTACATAGTTTTGCGCATTGATTCGAAGCGGCCGTTAATGATCGCGGCAGAAGCTGTGAGGATCTTAATCGCAATGGCAGGGCATTTTTCGCTGATTTCGTCGAAGGTTTCTTTGGATAGATAAAGGTAATCGCAGGGCTCTCTAGCGACTACTGTGGCGGTTCGCGTGTTGTCCAGTACCAGATTGACTTCACCCAGAAGGCTGGGGCCAGGCCAGTTGCCCACATTGGTTGAAACGGCGGTCAAATTGACGCGGATTTTATAGAAGGCAGAAAAGGAGCCGTTGAGGAGTAAATACAAGTCGCGGTCAGTAGCACCTTGGGATACCAAAATTGTTCCGCCCTCGGCGTGCTTTTCTTCAAGAAAGGGTAAGAAATCTTCGATATCTTTCGGGCTTAAAGCGGGCAAAATTTTGGCTATTTTTTCCTTTTTCTCTGCGTCTTCCATACCGTCTCGAGGTTCCATTGATTGATATAAAGCAAGTTTTCTTCGCTAAGCCCTAAATAAGTAGGGGCTCAACCGGAATCAAACGCGGTCAAACATCAGCTGGTTTACAGCGTTAGCGAATCGCCTTCTTTAGCCACGACAGTATTACCAGTCATGTCTTTTGTTAAGTGTGTAATTGCATCTAAGGCATCATCGGTAAGGTCCGGGTTGAAGCCGGAGAGAACGAGTGTCTTTACGTCAAGCTGCCGCGCTGTTTTATAGCCTACTTGCCAGGTTGAGTGCCCCCAGCCTTTGAATCGCGGATAATCCTCATCTGAATAGGCCGCGTCAAAAATCAGTACGTCGGCGTCTTGGGCCAGCTTTGCCAGGCCTCGATGGATCTGATCATGTTCTTCATGTTCGTGGTCCAAGCAATAAGCGAGGCTTTTACCGTCGTGTTCTATGCGAAAACCGATGCTGCCGTTGGGATGGTTTAACTCTGCAGTGGAAATCGTTACACCATCTAGCTCAAGGGACGCTCCCGGTTCTATTTCATTGACCTCTTTAACACCAGCTAGCATGTCGAATGGAACCGGAAAGTTCGGCGGCGTCATTGCAGCTTCTAAACAGCTGCGAAGGGTAAATCCCGGTCTTTTGGGGCCGTAAATCTTTATGTTGTTTGCTGGGTTAAATGCAAGCTTGAAGAAGGGTAGCCCTTGAATATGGTCCCAGTGGGTATGGCTGAGCAAAATTGTAATATCCAAGCCTTGGCTCTGGGCGTCTGCCAGGCGCTCAGTAAATCTACAAATGCCAGTTCCTGCGTCGATTAAAAGTAGATTATTGCCCGCTCTAACTTCTAGGCACGGAGTATTTCCCCCGTATTTATGGGTGTGTTGTGCAGGTGTCGGCACAGACCCTCTTACGCCCCAGAAGGTGATCTCAAAATTTGTGTGAGAACTCATCGAGCTAAATATACCTTATCCGCTGTACATGTTGTTGAGGGGGCGATGTTATCACGAGATCCTTATGAAAACTGAGCAAATTTTCCATTTGCATGTGCATTATTTCGTGTAAACGCCTATTGCTTTTAACGCGCAATTTGTGAGGGGGGCG
>CAUZON010000026.1:0-46464 GCA_963581445.1 Gammaproteobacteria bacterium
GTTCATCAGACCTGCAAAATCAAATTCGCTGCCTGCAATATGCTCTGCTAGTGCAACGCTTGCATCATTACCAGATTGAATAATGACGCCTTTCAAAAGATCGCCAACGGTTACTCGCGTACCTTCTCGAATGAACATCTTAGAGCCACCTGTGCGCCAGGCATTAACACTGATCTGTACTTCTTCCTCGAGCCCTAGCCGACCTAGATTAATTTCCTGCTCGACAAGATAGCCGGTCATTATTTTAGTCAAGCTGGCTGGTGCTTTGTGTTGATCTGAATTTTGTTCGGCGAGCACTTTGTTGGTTTTCGCATCAAGCAAAATATAGGAAGTGGCCTGAATATTTGGCGGTGGTAAGGTGAGCGGTTTCTGAGCGACTGAAAATCCAGCTGAAGCGGTCAAAACGACGAAAGCGATCGAGGATTTAAGAATATGGGCTTTAGGCATTTTTTTGCACGTTGCTATTGCTAAGGAGATGTATCTTAACATCCATCGACCAAGGGGACGAAATTTTGCGGACAGTTTCTAGTGTCTATCTAGACAAAAGGTAGCAGTCATGGCGGATAAGGAACTATAGTAATCTACAAACATTGACGCTGCTAGAAATACCAGCAAAAAATCTACCACTGATTATTCAACGGGGCGAATATCGACCTGCCCCAAGCCAAGAGTAGCGACCAAAGCTTTTAACCGCTCAATGGGCGCGCCACTAGACATAGGCCCAACTTGCAATCGATACACATCAGCACCCAGCAGCTTTACAACTTTAACAACAGCGCCTGATGTAACCTCTAGCTGGTTTCTAGCTGATCGTGCACGGCTTAGATCATCAAAGTCGCCAACCTCCAGCAAAAAATCTTCAATGTTTTCGCGAATGGTTTCAACTCGAACTCGGGCAGTGCCGTTTTTGTGAAAGCCTAGCTTTACTGCCGCAGCGAAAGATAAATCGATAATTCTGTTGCTGTGAAAAGGGCCTCTATCGTTGATGCGCACAATGGTGCTTTTACCGTTAGCTAAATTGGTCACTCGAGCGAATACGGGGATTGGTAGCGAACGATGAGCAGCGGTTAACGTAAACATATCGAATGGCTCGCCACTTGAGGTTAATCGGCCATGGAATTTGCTGCCATACCAAGAAGCGTTACCTTCTTCGTAATAACCTTGAGAAGAGGGCAGTACCGCATATTCCTTACCCCAAACATTATAAGTAGCTGGATTACCTCTAGCACTAGGGGACAAATCGACCACCTGAGGATTTCCTAGGTTTGCAAGTTGGGCCATTGCAGTCGGAGCGAGTACTGGCGCAGCGTCTTGATCTTGATCATAACGTCCAGCCTTAGGTGGGGGCTGCGTTGCACATCCCACCAACAGACCCAGCAATACGACAATCCAAACTAATCGCTTCACCCGGCCTCGCTAGCTTCAGCGCGGAGCTGGCGGATGGTTTCGCTTAATTGATAGACCGCCATGGCATAAAGCCTGCTGTGGTTGTAGCGCGTGATGACATAAAAGTCATCGAAGCCCAACCAAAAGTCTGCGCCATCAGGCTGACCCATGCGCATTAACATTGCATTGGCCTGTAAGTCTTCGCTCATTGAGACTGGCATTTCCACACCCAACTCTTGCCACTGTTGCAATGTCATATTGGGTTTTAGCGAGCTATTAGCCAGCTCTAGAAGCTCTGGGGTAGGCGCTTTAACGCTGACTTTCTGCGTCACCACACTATCACCCTGCCAACCGTGGCGCGCAAAATAGTTAGCCACACTGCCTATAGCGTCAACTTCATTGCTCCAAATATCTCTGACGCCATCATCGTCAAAATCTACCGCAAAGTTCCGGTAACTCGAGGAAATGAATTGGCCGTAACCCATGGCCCCAGCATAGGAGCCTTTTAAACTCAGTGGGCTCTTACCTTCCTCACGAGCCAATAATAAAAATTGCGTGAGCTCGCTAAGAAAGAACTTGGCTCTGGGCGGGTAATCGAACCCCAGCGTCGCTAGTGCATCGACCACCTTATACGAACCCGTAATACGACCGTAACGTGTTTCTACACCAATAATTGCAACAATGATCGCCGCGTCAACACCATAAGCCAGCTCTGCTCGGGCCAGGGTCTCAGCATTTTCTTGCCAAAACTTTAGGCCTAATTTGACTCGCGACTGATCGACCAAAATTTTACGATATTCGTGCCACTGCAGACGTCTTTCAGCGGGTCTAGATATTAGCTCGATTATTCTGTCTTTCTTTTCCGCTTGACGAAAAATTTCTTCCAATGCCTGCCGAGAAAAATCATGTTCCGCGACAAGCGAAGCAATATACGATTCTACCTCCGGCCGACCAACATAGTCGTCTGCGGCATATACAGAAGCTACTTGGATAGATATTAAGACGCCTATTGCGAGGCGGGAAAAAATTTTCCAGCGAATACCAAATAATCGAAAAAACATAAATTCCTCCTACCAAGCCTTATGTGTGCGCATCGACATTATAATGCCAAAACCTGCCATCAGAGTAATAGCCGAAGTACCTCCGTAACTTACTAAAGGCAGCGGCACGCCCACTACGGGCAATATACCGCTGACCATAGCTATGTTGACGAATAAGTAGATAAAAAACGTTAGTACCAATGCGCCGGCCACCAGACGCCCAAAAGTACTGCCTGCCTTAGAGGCTAAAAACAGACCTCGAGCAATGATCAGCAGATAGAGGGTAAGTAAAAATGCGACACCGACAAAACCTAACTCCTCGCCGACCACTGCGACAATGAAGTCTGTCCTCGCCTCGGGCAAAAAATCTAAATAACTCTGACTGCCCTGATATAGGCCTTTTCCGAAGACACCACCAGAACCGATTGCAGTGGTGGACTGAATGATGTTCCAGCCTGCGCCCAACGGATCACTCTGAGGGTCAAAAAGGGTTAAGATTCGTTGCCGCTGATAGTCCTTCAGCACGAACTGCCACAACAATGGCGCAGCCGCCGCAATGAGCGCAAAAGCGCCAAAAATCCAGCGCCAAGACAAACCCGCTAGTAATAATACGGCTACACCAGCCCCGGCGACTAAAATGCTGGTACCCAAATCCGGCTCTACACCAATCAGAAAGGCAGGCACGCCGATAATAAGCAAACTAAACGCTGTATGTTTGAGGGAAGGAGGGAGAACCCTTTGTTGTAAGTACCACGCCACCGCCATTGGCACGGCGATCTTCATAAGCTCGGAGGGTTGGAATCTGAACAAGCCCGGAATATCTATCCAGCGCTGTGAACCCTTTACCTTAACGCCCACAAATAAAACCAAAATTAGCAGCACCAGCCCGACCATGTACAAGAAAGGTGCCCAGCGCAAGTATATTGCTGGGGGTAGTTGCGCAGCTATTATGAGCGCTGCATAGGCTAATCCAATGCGCCGCACTTGGGCTTCAAACAATGCGTCTTTGCCATCGACAGCGCTACTTAATATGACTAATCCAAAGAGCACCACACCGGTAATTAGCAATAGTAAAATCGGGTCGACGTGGATCCGCGCATACCAACTTGAAGACGATCCGGTTTCGTAACTGGGTAAACTGCGCTGAAAATCGCGACTCATACTGACACCATAAAAATATGCATCTAACGAACACTCGGTATTTCTGTAGACAAATGCGCGTCAATAACCGCTTTAGCCACAGGAGCAGCTACGGTGCTTCCGCCGCCGCCATTCTCCACCAGCACGGCAACCGCTATTGTTGGGTTATCAACCGGCGCGAAGGCAATAAACCATGCATGTTTACGACGAAACTCCGACAATTTCTCTTCGTCGTAGACCTCTCCCTGATTAATCTCCACCACCTGTGCCGTACCTGATTTACCAGCCATGCGGTAACCAATTTTTTGCCCAATATACGCCCACGCAGTACCGTTTCCGCGAAAGCCTTTACCGCCGCGATGAACCACATCCTCCATGGAATCTACCATGGCCTCCCAGTCTTCTTCGCTGAGGCCAAGAATTTGTGGCGGCTCATCTACACCATTCATTTCGTCAATAGAGGCATCACTGGTCAAGAGCATTTTGGGGCGAACTACTCGGCCGCGATTAGCGATAGTGGCCGCCACCGTTGCCATTTGTAAGGGCGTGGCCAAAAGGTCACCTTGACCAATACCCAAATTCACCGAGTCTCCAGGATACCAGGGCTGATTTTTAACATTACGTTTCCACTCGGGCGTAGGCAGCAAACCACTACTTGCTTCTGGTATGTCTAACGCCAAATTCCGACCAAAACCAAATTGGCCAGCAAAACCAAGCAACGAGTCAATTGGCATGCGGCTGGCAAGGTCGTAAAAATAAACATTGGACGACCGGTAAATTGCTCTATTCAAATTGACCTCGCCTTGGCCTCCAGAGTTCTCCTTTGTCCAGGACCAATCTCTATACACGCGCTTTTGGCCCGGCAATTTGAACCAACCTTTATCTTCAATGGTTTCTTCCCAATCTGTTATCGCTGCACTAATACCAGCTAAACCAACAACAGGTTTAAAGGTAGATCCTGGCGCGTATTGACCATTTACTGCGCGATTAAAAAGCGGCAAATAAATAGAATCTGTTAGCTCCCTGAATTGCGAGGACGACATACCGCTAACAAATAGATTAGGGTCATAGCTTGGCTCGCTAACCATAGCCAAAACGCCGCCGGTAATTGGATCTAACGCAACTATTGCGCCACGCCGGCCAGCTAATGCGTCGACACTGGCGGCTTGTAACTTGCTGTCTAAGTGTAAGGTCAAATTTTTACCTGTCTGCGCTCCTTGCACATCTAAGACCCGGCGCACTCGGCTATGAGCGTCCGTTTCTACTTTTTGGTAGCCGACTTTCCCATGCAGACTTTTTTCGTAAAACGCTTCGACCCCGCGCTTACCAATAAACTGCGAGCCACTGTATTGAACGGGCTCTACGGTTTCTAAATCCTCTTTTGTCAGGCGCCTTACAGAACCCACTGCATGGGCAGCCAACGCGCCCATCGGGTAAGATCGGATAAGGTGGCTGATAACTTCAATACCTCTGAGGCGATGTCGATTGACAGCCAACAGAGCCACTTGTTTTTCTGAGAGTGCTTCTAAAATAACAACCGCGGAATCGGGCCTACGACGTTTCGCTAGCTCAGCTTGAATTCTTTCTACCTGTTCTGGACCCAGGGATAAAATTTCGACAATAGCGCTAAATAGCACGTCAACATTTTCTACCCGCTCGGCGACTACAGCTAATGAAAAAGATGTTTGATTATCGGCCAGCAGACGACCATTGCGATCGTAAATCATACCTCTGGAAGGCACTATAGTCTGGATTTGGAGGCGATTATTGTCGGCTCGGAGTTGATACCTTTCATGTTCGACAATCTGCAGGGTCAACATTCGTGCGACCAATACAGCAAACAGGATAACTACCAGAACAAATAGCGTCGTAGCTCGACCTACAAACATTTCCTGTTCGCGACCGGGATCCTTTATCGATAATTCTAGTGACAACTAGCCATCCTCACACACGATGATAAGGGTGCCCGGTACTGATATTCCAGGCCCTATATATAGCTTCGGCTAATATTACGCGAACCATATAGTGAGGAAACGTTAACTTCGACAAAGAAATTTTTTGATCGGCCCGACTGAGCACCTCTTTTCCAAGCCCATCTGCACCACCGATAAGAAACGCAACATCTCGTCCTTCCATTTGCCACACCTTAAGCTCACTAGCCAAGCCAACACTAGAGCAAGAACCGCCATGTTCATCAAGCGCTATAACCCAATCATTTTTGCCAATTTGCGCTAATAACTTTTGTGCTTCGTATTGCTGATATTTTGCGGGGTCAGCATGATGGCGTGGCGCCTGCATTTCTAACAACAACATCGGCATTTCTCGAGGCATACGCTTGGCATACTCTTCGAACCCAGTTTTGATCCAACTGGGGCACTTATTACCAATGGATAATATGCGTATTTTCATTGATCTTAGTTAAACCGATCTTAGTTAAATTGATCTTAGTCAATAAGTGCTCGCTACTCAGGCTCTACGCGCTCCATTGCTGGCTTACTACGACTAGACATCTCCGTCCACAATCGCTCTATCTCGTAAAAGCCGCGGGCCTCTGTGTTCATTACATGCACTAATACGTCGCCCAAATCTACAAGCACCCAGTCGTAACTTTCGCGTCCCTCTATGCCTAGCGGTTGAATACCAATTGCCTTTGCAGATTCACTGACATTGTCGACTATCGCTTTAACGTGGCGGTTAGAGTTACCACTGGTCAACACCATGTAGTCCGTCATTGGTGTGAGCGCCGCCACATCTAGCGAGACAATGTCTACGCCCTTAAGATCTTCGATGGCTGCGGTGACGTGGTCACGTAATGCACTTGGGTTCAAACGATACTCTCCGTTGTAATATAGAGTTGATGTTGTTCAATGTATTGACTCACTGCTGGAGCCAACAGATCAGAAACACTCTGACCTAAGCCCAGCTGCTGACGCACAAATGTAGCTGAAACTTCCTGCATTGGAAGCGGCAACCTTAACATCTGCCCGGCCCTGCTATGGTCTATTTTTTCGCGTTGGCGCTGAGCGCAAAAGTTTACCAGACTGCGGTCTTCTAGGGTCATTTGTCCGGGTCTATCTAATACCACCAGGTTGCACAAATTGGAGATTTCATTCCAGCGATACCATGACGTCAGCGTTGCGAAGGAATCGTGACCAAGAATCCACACAGGAGGAGAATTATCCTCACCCGTTGAGCTTTTATTCGCAGCCATTGCCGCCAGCGTGTCAAAGGTATAAGAAGTACCTGGTCTATTCAGTTCGCTATCATCCGCTATTAAGTTACTGTGCGCGGCGCAGGCCAACTGGAGCATTTGCCAGCGATGTTCATTGGATGTCTGCGAAGGCGCTCTGTGTCCAGGCCGAGCTGACAGCAGCATATGAATAGAGCTGAGTCCCAGCTCAGCAGCCACCGCAAGCGCCGCATGTGTATGCCCATTATGTACCGGGTCGAAAGTGCCACCGAATATACCGATCATCCGTTGTGCGCTCTTTGCACTTTAACGATTACGGATTTCGCCATTACCGAATACAACATACTTTTGCGATGTAAGCCCTTCTAGACCAACCGGTCCCCGTGCATGGATTTTATCTGTGGATATACCCACTTCAGCGCCTAATCCATATTCGAATCCGTCGGCAAACTGCGTAGATGCGTTAATCATGACCGATGCTGAATCTACCTCCGCAATAAAGCGTCGGGAGTTGGCAAAGCTCTGGGTCACAATGACATCCGTATGCTGGGAGCCGTATTCGTTTATGTGAGCTATTGCTGCATCTAGATCTGCGACAATTTTTATTGCCAAAATTGGGCCCAGATATTCGGTCTCCCAATCTTGCTCGGTGGCAGACGCCATCTGTGTAATAGTGCACGCAAGCTCGCAGCCACGTAATTCAACACCTGCGTTTACGTACTGCTCAGCAAGCGTGGGCAAAATTTCCGCAGCGCTTTGTTCATGTATCAGTAAGGTTTCTAACGCATTGCACACTGCATATTTTTCAACCTTCGAGTTGAACGCTATACTTTTTGCCATATCGATATCTACGTCGCCATCAATAAACACATGGCAAATGCCATCTAGGTGCTTAATTACTGGAATAGTCGCTTCTTTAGAAATGCGATCTATTAAACTCTTACCGCCTCTAGGCACAATAACATCTACATAGTCATCTAACTGTATAAGTGCGCCTACTGCTGCTCGATCGGTGGTATTGATCAACTGTACACATGCAGAAGGTAAGCCAGCAGCTTCTAAACCTGCAACCACACACTTGGCTATCGCTTGGTTTGAATGAAATGCTTCGGTGCCACCACGTAAAATACAAGCGTTGCCAGACTTCAGAGACAAACTCGCGGCGTCCACTGTAACGTTGGGGCGAGACTCGTAAATCATGCCTATTACGCCTAACGGCACGCGCATTTTGCCAATCTGAATGCCGCTGGGACGAAAACTAAAATCCGACATTTCTCCAACCGGATCTTTTAGCACATCTACTTGGAGAAGGCCTTCGATCATTTGATCAATGCCTTTATCGTCCAAAAAAAGGCGTTCGATCAGCGGTTGGTCGATAGCATTTTTCTGTGCGGCCTGCATGTCTTGCGCATTAGCCAGCTTAATGTCTTGTCGAGCGTGATCTACCGCTTCAGCAATTGCCTTAAGTGCCGCAGATTTCGTTGCTGAAGATGCCGCCCCAATAACGCGCGAGGCATCTCTAGCTGCACGGCCAACACCCTGCATGTAACTTTTAATATTTGTGTCCATGCTGCACATTATAGGGGTAAAAGTCGCAGCGCTCACCTACCCAATCTGCGAATGTGCCAAAAGAATTAGGTGTCCAACCTCTCGTTCATTTGCTCGTTCATTTACACGCTCACTTACTAATTCACCTGCTGCCCACTTAAAGCGCATATTAATGTGTTCGCCTACTGACCAAATTTGGTCACCAACCGCTCTAATTCTGTAAGCCGCTCTTTAGCGCCACTCATCTGCAACAGAGTCTGTTTTATTTCTGGCTCTATAGGCAGCAGGTCTGCAAGGCGGTGACTCACTGATCGGGCCTCATTTAGTCTAATCGGTGGATTCAGTTGTTGAATAAGCGGGTGCTGCATTAGATCTTGGAGTACAGCAACCAATGAGTCATGTGCGGGGGTCAGCTCGCCCATAGGCTCTTCTTTGGCAAACTCTACCGTTGCTTTTAATAACCCGTCTTTTTGCAGGTAAAGCTCTTTGATAGAAAACTTTCGTCCACCTTGGGCGACGATACCCAACAAGCCATTATCGGCTTGATTAAAATCGACAATTTTCGCCTCAGTGCCTACGCGAAACACGTCGGGCATAACATCCGCATTTTTATCGGCGACATCACTGCCAGTGCGCAACAATACGACACCAAAATTGACTTGATTGCGCATGCACCAGCGAATCATATCTACATACCGCGGCTCAAAAATACGCAATGGCAAAACGCCTTCAGGAAATAGGACTGAGCGAAGGGGGAAAAGAGGGATTTCGGGTAACTCTAATCCGCCACGTTCTTTTTCGTTAGCAATAGCTTCTGACAACTGCCGACTCCTCATTTGTTTTAATTAGGGTGTCTGATGTTTTGCGCAACTATAACTAGCCTAGACTGGCGTCGCCAATGTTATGCTCCTTTCTTTGACGACGCCCCTACTAAACGGCTGGGTAAACTCATAATTTTTAGCACAAGTCTTTGTTTAAAATTAGCACAACACTTCGCACACAGAGGAACGACAGCTTTGGAATGGTTACAAGTACTGGTATTGGCCTTACTACAGGGAATTACAGAATTTTTACCGGTTTCAAGTTCGGCGCACCTAGTGCTGCCTGCGCAGTTGACCAGTTGGCCAGACCAAGGCTTGGCATTTGATGTTGCTGTACACTTTGGCACACTCATTGCGGTGCTCGCGTATTTTCGTAAAGACTTACTGACCATGCTTTGGGCTGTTGCACAAGCACCTGCAGTTTATGCGGTACGCTCGGGGCGAGCCTCAAGTAACCCAGAAATACACCAAGCCGCATTAGGTATAAAGCAAGTACTGAAACTTGTGCTAGCTACCCTACCCGTCATTGTCATTGGCTTGTTTGGGAAAGACTTTATTCAAGAACAGTTGCGCACAGTACCGGTAATAGCGACCACGACAATGTTATTTGGTGCCGCGCTTTGGTACGCAGATAGAGGACCAACATCAAATAGCGCAATTACCTGGCAGGCCGCTGCGCTCATAGGGCTGGCCCAGAGTATTGCGTTAATTCCTGGCACTTCACGCTCAGGTATTACCATTACTGCGGCGCTACTACTGGGCCTGAGTAGAGTGGAGGCAGCAAGATTTTCGTTCTTGTTGGCTATTCCAACTATCGCCGGCGCTCAATTGCTGTTGTCGTTAGATTTAGCTGAAGGCAATGTCGAGACTGATCTAGCCAAGGTGGCCGCTGGCGCCGCCCTTTCTGGTGTTAGCGCCTACCTAGGAATTCACTACTTCATTCAGCTAGTCGAACGAACGGGCATGTTGCCCTACGTTGTGTATCGATTGGTATTGGGCTTAGTGTTGTTCGGCCTAATATACGCAGGACTGTAGCTAGTCTATTGCCGGCCTACTTTACACTGCTGCTTGCAGGCATATTGCTCAACCGCGCCAAAACTAGACCACGACTAGATAATAGCGCTGGGCATATTCCTCTGTTGTTTAACAAAGAGCGCGTTAAAAAAGACAATGAGCCCACAAAAACGTATCCAAGACAGTCCAAAGACACAGCCGTCAGTTAGCAAAATGCTAACCAGCGCTAGAAGGGAATGTCGTCTTCAAAATCTGTGTCGTCTGACAGGGTAGGCGCACTGTCCACAGCTACCGTCGCAGGCTGAGCTTGAGGCTGGTTTTCAAATCCACTGGGCGCGCCACTTTGCGCTGGCGTATATTGCGCAGGCGCGCTTGATGAGCCGCCCATACTTCCGCCACTGCCTCCGCCCATGCCACTATCGCCGCCGCCACGACTGTCCAACATCTGCAATTCACGGGCGTTCACTTCAGTACGGTATTTTTTCTGTCCGTCCGCTTCCCAACTGGAAGTTCGCAAGCTGCCTTCAATATAAACCTTTGAACCCTTGCGCAGATATTCACCGGCTATCTCGGCTAAGCGAGCAAAACACACTATGTTGTGCCACTCGGTACGTTCCTGCGTTTCACCCGAGGATTTGTCTTTCCATGACTCGGATGTGGCAATACTGAACCTTGTAACCGCGCTTCCACTTTGGGCATATCTGGTTTCTGGATCTCGCCCAAGGTTTCCAATGAGCATTACTTTGTTAATTCCTCTGGCCATAATCTTCTCCGCATAAGATGACGCTGTTGCTTAGTGTAGTGCAAAAAACTGATGTCACCCACTCTAAAATGCTGCTCATTCGGTGAGCGGATATCTTTATGGGTGTAGGAAAGTGCCAACGTATATGAAGGCTTAATGCTGAACGCAGATGTGCAACTACACGACAATTTCACGCAATATCCGATACCCTTCGTCAGCCGTAGCTTGCCGCTTACCCAGGCCCAAGCTATGTTGATTACGCCCATCTACCGAACAAGAGCGACAGTAACCTTGGACACGATTTCAGTACGCGGTGCACGCACCCACAACCTACGTAACATCGACATAGACATTCCACGAGATAAGCTGGTAATCATTACCGGACTATCGGGGTCGGGAAAATCGTCGCTCGCCTTTGATACGCTGTATGCAGAGGGCCAAAGAAGGTATGTCGAGTCTCTTTCGGCCTACGCGCGGCAGTTCCTGTCGATGATGGAAAAGCCAGATATAGATCATATTGAAGGTCTTTCGCCGGCAATTTCCATTGAACAAAAGTCCACGTCGCATAACCCGCGCTCCACCGTTGGTACCATAACCGAGATTTATGACTACCTACGCCTGCTGTATGCAAGGGTTGGTGAACCTCGGTGCCCAGAACACTCTCTGCCATTGGACGCCCAGACTGTCAGCCAAATGGTCGATCAAGTCATAGCTAACATGCCTGATCTGCGGGTGATGATTCTGGCGCCCATTGTTAATGAGCGTAAGGGTGAGCATCTTCATGTTTTCCAAGAGCTTATAAGCAACGGTTATGTACGAGCACGAATCAACGGTCTGATTGTTGACCTTGACGATGCCCCAGCGTTGGATAAAAAGAAAAAACACACCATAGAAGCGGTTATCGACAGAGTGCGGGTTAAAGAAGACATTGCGCAACGGCTGGCTGAGAGTTTCGAAACTGCCCTTGGGTTGTCCGACGGCGTGGCCTTAGTTATGGATATGGATGACGAAAAGAGCGAGGCGTTAGTTTTTTCCTCGCGCTTTGCCTGTCCTACCTGTGGCTACAGTATCTCTGAGCTTGAGCCACGCATGTTTTCTTTCAACAACCCAGCCGGCGCATGCGGCGGGTGTGATGGACTGGGGGTTACGCAATTTTTTGATCCCGAGTTGGTTGTTGCTGACAGAGACTTAACTCTCGCGGAAGGTGCCATACGGGGCTGGGATAGAAGAAATATTTACTACTTCCATATGCTTTCGTCCTTAGCCGATCACTACGAATTTGATGTCGAGATGCCTTTTAAAAAGCTCAGCAAAAAGAACCAAGATGTCATTCTGAACGGCAGCGGGCGCACACGCATTGACTTTAGTTATGCCAATGACCGGGGCGATGTCATTCGCCGCACCCACAGATTTGAGGGTGTGTTGCCAAATATGCAGCGGCGTTTTCGGGAAACCGATTCGTCTATGGTCAGAGAGAATCTGCAAAAATTCATGCGTGTTACTGATTGCCCAACCTGCCAGGGCACTAGGCTAAAGGAAGAGTCGAGAAACGTCTTTATTGGCGAAACAGACTTGCCAAGTGTCACTCACAGCGCAGTATCCGACACCTTAAAGCACTTGAGCACTCTGAAGCTGAAAGGGCAGAGGGCCACTATTGCCGACAAAATTCTTAAAGAAATAACCGCTAGGCTGCAATTTTTGGTCGACGTGGGGCTCAACTATTTAACCTTAGACCGTAGCGCGGATACGTTATCTGGCGGTGAGGCGCAGAGAATCCGCCTGGCTAGCCAAATTGGTGCTGGTCTGGTTGGTGTAATGTACATCCTCGACGAACCATCAATCGGTCTGCACCAGAGGGATAATGAAAGACTGCTGCATACCCTTGAACACCTGCGCGATTTAGGCAACACGGTGATCGTGGTAGAACACGATGAAGAGGCGATGCGCAGAGCCGACTACCTTATAGACATCGGCCCAGGAGCCGGTGTACACGGTGGCGAGATTGTCGCTGAAGGCACTTTTGATGAAGTTGTCAAAAACAAGAAATCTATAACCGGACAATATCTGAGCGGCGCGAAGTCTATTGCCATTCCTGCCAAGCGCGTAGCTCCAAACCCAGAAAAGAATTTGGTTCTGACGGGCGCAAGTGGCAACAACTTGAACGACGTGTCTGTGAGCATACCGTGCGGATTATTGACCTGTATCACCGGTGTTTCCGGGTCAGGAAAATCCACCCTTATCAACCATACCCTTTATCCAGTTACTGCTACTGTGCTGAACAAAGCGACCACTCTTAAACCGAGACCTTATGAGGCGATAGATGGGCTGCAACACTTGGATAAGGTTGTTGATATTGATCAAAGTCCGATCGGTAGAACTCCGCGTTCGAATCCAGCGACGTATACAGGACTGTTTACGCCCATAAGAGAGCTGTTTGCCCAAGTACCAGAGTCTAGAGCACGGGGCTATAAGCCTGGACGCTTTAGTTTTAACGTAAAAGGCGGTCGCTGTGAGGCATGTCAAGGTGACGGTATGATTAAGGTAGAAATGCACTTTTTACCGGACATCTATGTCCCCTGCGATGTTTGCCACGGCAAACGCTATAACCGCGAGACACTGGATATTCGTTATAAGGGCAAGAATATTCACGAGGTGTTGGATATGACAGTGGAGGACGCCGGTATTTTCTTTGCACCCGTGCCAATGCTGTCGCGAAAACTACAAACCCTGATTGATGTGGGGCTTTCCTACATTCGCCTGGGCCAATCGGCTACCACGCTTTCCGGCGGCGAAGCGCAGAGAATTAAATTAAGCCGTGAGCTATCCAAGCGTGATACCGGTCAAACGCTATATATTCTCGATGAACCGACCACCGGCCTGCACTTTCACGACATAGCGCAGTTACTAGAAGTACTGCACAGACTGAGGGATGACGGAAATACAGTAGTGGTTATTGAGCATAATTTAGACGTGGTGAAGACCGCCGACTGGGTTATCGATCTAGGTCCTGAGGGAGGCTCAGGCGGTGGGCACATCGTCGCAACGGGCACCCCGGAGCAGATCGTGAAAGTGAAGAAGTCTCATACGGGAAGATTTTTGCAGCCCTTACTCACTGCTAAGTAAGGTCTCTTAGTAGCTAAGAAGTTACTACCCCGACATAGACTATTTCTACAAGCCAGCCTGCAAATCAGGCTGGTAAAAGCGCGAAGCCTAAATATTTGTACTAGCTCATGCAGTGCTTTAGGGCGCTAGTGCATAACTGGATATTTTCGCGGCGTGCTGAGTAGCCCATCAAGCCGATGCGCCAAACCTTACCTGCGAATGCACCAAGGCCTGCGCCTATTTCTAAGTTGAATTCGTTCAACAAACGCTTGCGTACCGCGGCCTCGTCAACACCTTCTGGGATCTTTACTAGATTCAACTGCGGCAATCTGTAGCTGGCATCAACCACGAACTCTAGGCCAATGCTGTTTAGGTTCTCAACCAGGATCTCATGCATAGCTCGGTGTCTGTTCCAGGAGTTCTCTAAACCTTCTTCCTTGACCATTAACAACGCTTCATGGAGGCCATACATGGCATTTACCGGAGCCGTGTGGTGATAGGTTCTAGCGCCATCCCCTTCCCAGTAAGCCATGAGCAACGACAAATCTAGGAACCAACTTTGTACTGGCGTATTTCTAGCCGTAACTTGAGCAGCCGCTTTGTCACTAAACGTAATCAAGCTGATTCCGGGCGGTGCGGATAAGCACTTCTGGGTGCCAGAGTAAGTCACATCTGCCTTCCAGGCATCTACCTCTAATTCGATACCCGCTAAACCCGTTACCGAGTCGACGATACTCAGGCAATCATACTGCTGGGCTAAGGCACACAGCGTCTTTGCGTCTGAGCCCACTCCAGTGGAGGTCTCGGCATGTACGAAGGCAAGTATTTTGGCTTTTGGGTTGGCTTTAAGCGCGGCTTCGACTTTTTCAGGGTCAACCTGAGTGCCCCAAGCGTCCTCAACAGTAACGAGGTCGCCATTCATACGGCGAACGTTCTCTGCCATGCGCATTCCAAATACGCCATTAATACAGACGATAACTTTATCGCCGGCTTCAACTAAATTGGCGAAGGACGCTTCCATAGCTGCAGAGCCTGGAGCCGAAAGAGGTAGGGTGAGTTTGTTTTCAGTGCGAAAGCAATATCGCAGGAGTTCTTTGATGTCTTCCATCAAAGCAATGAATTCGGGATCTAGATGACCAATAGTAGCTTTCGCCATGGCTCCCAGAACTCGCGGATGTACATCCGATGGCCCTGGGCCCATCAATGTTCTAGGGGTCGGGTGAAAGCTACTACTCACAGCGATTTAGTCCTTCTTTGTATCTGACTGATCAGCATCCTCTGCTACGGCTTCATCCGCTGTTTCAACTACAGCTTCCGTTTCTTCCACTGCCTGCCCTTCTTCAACAGCGGCCATATCTGCGTCGAACTCTTCTACCTCAGCGATTGGACGCCCAACAAACTCGATGAAAGCCATAGGCGCTGCGTCACCGGTACGGAAACCGCACTTTAGAATACGTGTGTAGCCGCCTGGGCGCTCCTGGTAGCGTGGACCGAGCTCTGTGAATAACTTACCTACCGCTGCTTTGCTACGCGTGCGAGCGAAAGCTAAGCGACGATTCGCTACCGAATCTTCCTTGGCTAGCGTAATTAGCGGTTCAGCGACCTTACGCAATTCTTTAGCTTTTGGCAGTGTAGTTTTAATGACTTCACACTCAATTAGAGATGTGGCCATATTGCGAAACATAGCCTGACGGTGCGAGCTGTTTCGATTTAGTTGTCTGCCACTCTTTCGATGACGCATTATTCGTTCCTGTACCTATAAGCGTGTTGACGCTTTTTTACCGACCCTATTTCTAGAATCCTGTTATCTCGTGAGTCGAGCCTGGATTATATCCGGCCACCATATAGATTTGCTGGCGGCCAATTTTCTAGGCGCATACCCAATGACAAACCTCTTGATGCCAGAACGTCTTTGATTTCTGTCAGTGACTTCTTACCCAAGTTTGGTGTTTTCAATAGCTCTACTTCGGTGCGCTGAATCAGATCACCAATATAGTAGATATTCTCTGCTTTCAAGCAATTTGCTGAACGCACAGTAAGCTCTAAGTCATCCACCGGACGAATCAGTATCGGATCTGCTTCGTCCTCTTTCTCTTCCTCAACCTGTTCGCTTTCGCTGTCTAGGTCGACGAAAACAGCAAGTTGGTGCTGCAGAATAGTAGCCGCTCTTCTGATCGCTTCTTCGGGATCAATCGTGCCATTAGTTTCTAAATCTAGAACTAGCTTGTCCAGGTCAGTACGTTGCTCAACACGCGTGCTTTCCACACTGTACGAGACTCTGCGCAACGGACTATAGGAAGCATCTAACCGCAACGAACCGATTGGCCGCCCCTCTTCTTCGCGACTTGCTGAGGCTTGAGAATCAACCGGAACGTATCCACGACCTCTCGTTACCTTAGCTTCGATCCGAATAGAACCGCTTGCGTTCAAGTTGCAAACAACATGATCAGGGTTGGCTATTTCAATATCTTCGGAAAGCTCGAAATCACCTGCCGTAACCACACCAGCGCCGCTCTTTGTTAGAACGATAGTGCCATGATCTTGGTTGTGCATAATAATACTGATGTCTTTCAAATTAAGAAGTATATCAATGACATCTTCTTGAACGCCTTCAATCGTGCTGTACTCATGCAGAACACCATCGATCTGTACTTCGGTAATGGCGCAACCGGGCATAGAAGACAATAAGATCCTACGCAGCGTGTTGCCCAATGTGTGGCCGAAACCGCGCTCCAATGGCTCTAAAGTAACCTTAGAACGAAACGGGCTGTCAGATTGCACTTCAATATTTCGTGGAGTCAGAAATTCGTTTGCCAATTGTGACATATATTTGTCTCCCAAAGAGGCGCCAAGGCGCCCAATAAATTACTTAGAGTAAAGTTCTACGATCAAGTTTTCGTTGATCTCAGCCGGTAACTCTTCGCGGTCTGGTAGACGCTTGAAAGTACCTTCGAACTTGTCTGCACTTAAATCAACCCAATCGATCTCGCCGCGCTGGCTAGCCAACTGCAGTGCCGCTTGAATACGCAATTGCGCGCGCGACTTCTCAGCGATCGCCACGACATCTCCCGCTTTAACCTGGTAAGACGCAATGTTTACCCAATGACCGTTAACGGTCACTGACTTATGCGACACCAATTGGCGCGACTCGGCTCTTGTACAACCAAAGCCCATGCGATAAACAACGTTGTCTAACCGGCATTCGAGCAACTTGAGCAGATTTTCACCCGTTGCGCCCTGCTTACGGTCAGCTTTCTTATAATAATTACGGAACTGCTTTTCCAATACTCCGTAAATACGACGTACCTTCTGCTTCTCACGCAACTGGACCGCATAGTCTGATAAACGACCACGACGCTGGCCATGCATGCCAGGTGGGTTATCAATCTTGCACTTTGAATCGATTGGACGAACACCGCTCTTTAGGAAGAGGTCAGTGCCTTCTCGACGACTCAACTTGAGTTTTGGACCTAAATACCGACCCATACCTATTTCTCCATTCGATTATGCATCATTACAATTCCCAGCACTTAAACGCGACGGCGTTTAGGTGGGCGACAGCCATTGTGAGGAATTGGTGTTACATCTGCGATGCTGTTTATTTTAAGGCCTGCCGCGTTTATGGCGCGAACTGCGGACTCACGACCTGGACCAGGTCCTTTAACGAAAACATCTACACTCTTCATACCAAATTCAACAGCAACTAGGCTGGCTTTCTCGGCAGCAATCTGCGCCGCAAATGGGGTACTTTTACGTGAACCCCTGAAACCTGAGCCACCAGAGGTAGCCCAGCTCAGCGCATTGCCTTGTCGATCTGTAATCGTAATGATCGTATTGTTGAAGGACGCATGGATATGCGCCATTCCGTCTACGACAACACGTTTAGCATTTTTACGTTCAGCCATATTTGTTTCTCTACCTTGCCCTATCTACGGATCGGACGACGCGGGCCCTTACGGGTGCGCGCATTGGTTTTTGTTCTCTGTCCATGCACTGGCAAGTGCCGACGATGACGTATTCCTCGATAACAACCCAGATCCATCAATCGCTTGATGTTCATGGATGTTTCTCGACGTAAGTCGCCTTCTACCGTGAACTTTGCAACTTCATTACGAATTGCGTCCAGGTTAGCTTCGTCTAACTCACCAATCTTAGTTTCCGGTTGCACGCCAGCCAGACCACAGATTTTCACTGCGGTGGTTGCTCCAATCCCGAAGATATATGTCAACGAGATTCTTGCGTGCTTGTTATCCGGTATGTTGATTCCGGCAATACGTGCCATCTATTCGCTCCGTCTTACACTTGATGCCATAACTACCAACTACCCTTGGCGCTGTTTATGGCGAGGTTCAGAACTACAAATAATTCGTACAACGCCTTTGCGCTTTACGACTTTACAGTTCCGACAAATTTTCTTTACTGATGCTCTTACTTTCATAGTTTCCTACCAAATGGGTGTCGATTAGCGACGCCGCCCATAGTTTTGTAGTTTCGACTTTTCCATCAACTTCGCGTACTGGCTACTCATTAGGTGTGATTGCACTTGCGACATAAAGTCCATTGCTACCACGACCACAATAAGCACTGCGGTTCCACCTAGTTGGAAGGAAGTGTTAAAAAAGACCACCATAAATTCTGGTAACAAACACACCAAGGTCACATAAAGCGCGCCAAAAACGGTGAGTCGGGTGATCACATCATCAATGTACTTAGAAGTCTGTTGTCCCGGACGTATACCAGGAACATAAGCGCCCTGTTTCTTTAAATTGTCTGCGACATCCTTTGGGTCGAACATAATAGCTGTATAAAAGAAGCTAAAAAATATGATCCCTGCTGCGAACATCATTATGTACAGAGGCTGTCCCGGAGACAACACAAGCGCCACGTCTTGTAGCGCGCCCATACCAGGATTGCTACCAAACCAACTAGCCATGGAAGCCGGAGCCAAAAGCAAACTGGACGCAAAAATAGCGGGAATCACGCCAGCCATATTAATCTTTAACGGTAAGTGACTGCTCTGGGCCTGAAAAACTCTCCGCCCTTGCTGCTTCTTGGCGTAGTTTACTGTAATTCTTCTCTGTCCGCGCTCGACTCTGACAACAAGCCATACGATAGCTATGGCAAGCACGCCCATCGCTAATAGCGCGATAATATTAAGGTTGCCCAAGCGTGCCTGCTCGAACATCTGCCCCAGCGCCGAAGGAAAACCGGACACAATGCCCGAGAAAATCAACAGCGAAATACCGTTACCAACGCCGCGCTCTGTAATCTGCTCGCCTAGCCACATCATGAAGATGGAACCGGTCACCAGCGTCAGAGTAGCAACGAATGTGAATGTGAAGCCGCTTTCGAACGCAAGCCCCTGGTTCGCTAAGGTGACCGCGAGCGATGTGCCTTGAATTAATGCGATGCCCAATGTCAGCAAACGAGTAGCGCGTGTAATCTTTCTACGGCCTGCGTCACCCTCTTTCCGCCATTGCTGGAACTGGGGCCACATCATGGTCAACAAATTCATAATAATGCTGGCTGTAATGTAAGGAATTACCCCTAGAGCGAGAATACTCATACGCTCCCAAGCGCCACCCGAGAACATATTGAACAGCTCGAGTATACCGCCCTGATTCTGGTTAAAGATCGCCTGCAATTGTGCGGGGTCAATCCCCGGAACAGGAATATGCGTTCCAATTCGGTACACCAACAAGGCAAAGAGCACGAACAGCAGACGGCTACGGAGTTCTGCAACCCCTGCCTGATTTCCTGCTAGCTGACTAGCTACATCTTGTTGGTTATTGGACATTATTTTTTCTATGCTTCTTTAATAATCTTAGATATACAGTGCGATGTCTTGACGACTACTCCGCAGCTGCTGTCTCTTCAGTGCGTTCTTTCTTCTTCAGTTTACCCGGCACAACTGGCTCGAAAACGACAACCGAACCACCAGCTGCTTCGATAGCTGCTTGAGCGCCTTTAGTCACGCCGATGCTTGCATCTTCTACCTTGAAGGCTCTAGACACCGCGCCTGATAACATGATTCGCACGCGCTTCATGTCTCTTCTTATTACGTTTGCAGCTTTCAAGGTGTCTAAGGTGACCAAGTCGCCATCCACCTTCGCCAATTCGCTCGAACGCACCTCAGTGGTCGTCAAACTTACGCGCGAACGGAAACCGAACTTAGGTATACGCATTTGTAAAGGAAGCTGACCGCCTTCAAAACCTGGACGGACTCCGCCACCTGAACGTGCCTTCTGGCCCTTCTGACCGCGACCAGATGTCTTACCCCAGCCAGAACCGGAACCGCGACCAACGCGACGCTTAGCTTTGTGACTGCCATCAGCAGGGTGCAAATCATTCAAATGCATTAGGATTCTCCCTCGACATGCACCATGTAATGCACGCGACTAATCATTCCGCGAACGGAAGGTGTGTCTTCAACAGTCACAGTATGACCAATACGTCGAAGCCCTAAACCCATCAAACAGGCCTTGTGATTCTTTAAACGACCAATCGGGCTTTTAGTCTGGGTCACGCTAATAGATTTACTGCTCATAACTATGCCTCAGCCTTAAGCGACAATATTGTCGACAGTCTTACCGCGTTTTTCAGCAACGCGCTCTGGTGATTTAACACCCATAAGCGCCTTAAACGTTGCTCTAACCACGTTGACTGGATTTGTTGATCCGTAGCACTTAGCTAAAACGTTGTGGACACCTGCAGCTT
Source organism: Gammaproteobacteria bacterium (assembly GCA_963581445.1). GTDB lineage: Bacteria > Pseudomonadota > Gammaproteobacteria > Pseudomonadales > Azotimanducaceae > UBA4421. The sequence continues at coordinate 20,701 of CAUZON010000026.1, forward strand.
CTAATACAGCTCGCATTGTGCCACCAGCAATTACACCAGTACCTTCAGACGCTGGCTGCATATATACCTTAGATGCCGAGTGACGAGCAGTGGTGGCATACCACAACGTACCGCCATTAAGATCTACATCCACCATGTTGCGCCGGGCAGCTTCCATTGCCTTTTGAATCGCTGTTGGTACTTCGCGTGCTTTACCACGCCCAAAACCAACCCGACCATTACCGTCTCCAACAACTGTTAGCGCGGTAAAACCAAAGATCCGCCCGCCTTTTACAACCTTGGCAACTCTATTCACCTGAACTAGCTTCTCAACTAATCCTTCTTCATCTACTTTATCGGTATAAGCCATTTAGAACTCCAATCCGCCTTCGCGAGCGGCATCTGCTAATGCTTTTACTCGGCCGTGATACTTAAAACCTGATCGATCAAATGCGACAGCTTTTACACCCTGCTCTTTCGCTCGTTCAGCCAACAACGCTCCGACTTTAGCCGCCGTCTCAACGTTTCCTGTAGCTGAGCCACGTAGTGCCTCTTCTAAGGTAGACGCTTGGGCCAAAATGGCTCCGCCATCGGCAGAAATCACCTGTGCATACATATGCTGAGGTGTGCGATTGACTGACAAACGAACAGCACCCAGCTCACGCATTTTCATGCGGCTACGACGCGCTCTTCTTAATCTGCTTGATTTCTTACTGTTCATGCTTCGAACCCGGTTTCCATTTTGCGCACTTCGTAAATGCGCGATCCATTTCTCTATTCTTCAACCGCCCAGCTCCTTAGGGCATGGAGTCTCTCCGCGCCCAAATGATTATGGCTGTTAAACTAATTACTTCTTTTTGGCTTCTTTACGTCTTACGTACTCGCCCGCATACCGAACACCCTTGCCTTTGTAGGGCTCTGGTGGTCTAAACGCTCTAATCTCTGCACACACTTGGCCAACCTGCTGCTTATCCATACCGGCAATCACAACTTCGGTTTGCGTTGGCGTACTTGCTGAGATGCCCTCGGGCAGCTTGTACACTACTGGATGAGAAAAGCCTAACTGCAGCGTCAATGTATCGCCCTGTGATGCAGCACGATAACCAACACCCTGGAGCTCCAACTTACGCTCGAACCCTGTAGTTACGCCTGTAACCATATTTTGCACCAATGCACGCATGGTGCCAGCCATTGCATCTGCTGCACGAGCTTCTGACTGAGCGCTTATACGCAGCTCGCCATCTTCTTGCTTGAGAGCAACGTACTCATGGATGTCCATCTCCATCTGGCCCTTGCCACCCTTCACTGAGAAGTGCTGGCCGGTGATCTTTACCTCTAAACCTGAAGGAAGAACGACTGGATTATTTGCTACGCGAGACATTAAAGTTCCCCTAAAAAACCGTACAAAGTACTTCGCCACCGATCCCTTGAGAACGGGCATTCTTGTCGGTCATCACACCCTTATTGGTGCTGACTATCGCCACCCCAAGTCCACCGCGGACTTTAGGTATATCGTTACTTTCTTTGTAGATTCGCAGCCCTGGACGGCTAACCCGCGAAATCTCTTCAATAACCGGAGATCCGTTGTGGTACTTCAGATCAACTGTAATATTTGACTTAACTTCATCGCTGACAGAGTAACCCAAAATGAAACCTTCGCTTTGTAGGACATCTAATATCGCTCTTTTGCCCTTAGAGTTAGGCATTTTAACCGTTACGTGACCAGCCATTTGGGCGTTTCTTACCCTGGTGAGGAGGTCAGCTATTGGATCTTGCATTGTCATAATAAATACCTACCAGCTGGCCTTAACTAAACCGGGAACATCGCCGCGCATAGCAGCTTCGCGTAACATATTTCGCGAGAGGCCGAACTTCCGGTAAACACCGTGAGGGCGACCAGTAATACCGCAACGTCGTCGATGTCTAACTGCACTTGCATCACGTGGCTGCGCATTTAACTTTAACTGCGCATCCCAACGATCCTCATCGGATACGTTACGGTTAGAAATAATCGCTTTAAGAGCTGCGCGCTTAGCACCGAGTCTGCCTCGGGTATCTGCTCGCTTCTTCTCTCTTTCAATCATGGAACGCTTTGCCATAACTAATCTCTTCTCTATGTACGGAAAGGAAACTTGAATGCTTTTAATAGCTCAAGTGCCACTTCATTTGTTTTAGCTGTGGTCGTCACACAGATATCAAGACCGCGAATTTTATCGATCTTGTCGTAATCTATTTCAGCAAATACGATTTGCTCAGTCAGACCCATGCTGAAATTGCCACGTCCGTCAAAGGACTTAGGGTTCAGGCCGCGGAAGTCACGCATCCGTGGAATTGCGATGCTTACCAGACGCTCAATAAAGTCGTACATCTTTTCTCTACGCAAAGTTACCTTGCAACCAATCGGATAGCCTTCACGGATTTTAAAACCCGCTTCAGAACGGCGTGCCAAACAAATAACAGGCTGCTGCCCTGCAATTAGCGTCATATCCGACACGGCTGCGTCCATTACCTTCCGGTCAGTAATCGCTTCGCCCACACCCATGTTAAGCGTAACCTTAGTGATCTTAGGCACTTCCATCGGGTTGCTGATCGCCAAGTCTTTTTGCAACTTAGGGTGCAGCTCAGTTTTATAATGTTCGTATAAATTAGACATGTTTAGTCTTCAATCTCTTTGCCGTTTGATTTGAAGAAGCGAATTTTCGTTCCATCTTCAATGCGCAGACCAACTTTATCCGCTTTTTCGCTCTCGTGATTCCAGATTGCAACGTTAGAGCCTTGAATCGGCGCTTCCTGAGGAACGATTCCACCTTGATCGCCTGTATTGGGGTTAGGGCGCTTATGCTTCTTAACCATGTTAATACCAGCAACCATTAGTCTGCCATCCTTCATGACGCGCAGAACTTCACCGCGACGACCTTTGTCGCGACCGGCAACTACTACCACTTCATCTTTTTTCTTGATCTTTAACATGCCGACAATCTCTTAGGATCTCTATTCATCTATTTTCTATACCTAAAGTACTTCAGGCGCTAAGGAAACAATACGCATAAAATTTTCAGTTCTGAGTTCGCGCGTAACCGGCCCAAATATACGAGTACCGACGGGTTGCTTCTGAGCATTAAGCAGTACAGCAGCGTTGTGATCGAACTTGATCAAAGAGCCGTCAGGTCGACGAACGCCTTTACGAGTACGCACAACTACTGCGTCCATAACCTGGCCCTTCTTAACGCGACCACGGGGTATGGCTTCTTTAATAGTGACCTTAATCACGTCGCCAATACCAGCATAACGCCTGTGGCTTCCGCCTAAGACTTTAATACACTGAACCCTTCGAGCACCGCTGTTATCAGCAATCTCGAGCATACTTTCTGTCTGAATCATTGCTCTCTAAACTCCAGTAGACCGAACGTCGACGCTCTGCAGCATCCAGGTCTTTGTTTTTGACAATGGGCGACATTCTATAACTGTCACTATGTCACCAATCTTGCAGGTATTCTCCTCGTCATGCGCATGAATCTTGGACGACTTACGTACGTACTTGCCATAAACCGGGTGCTTGACCCTACGTTCGACTTTGATAGTGATACCTTTTTGCATACGATCACTGACCACCACTCCGGATACAGTACGCGGATTAGTCTGTGCTTTTTCTGCTTCAGACATCTTTACTCTCCTTCATCACTGTTTTCACCCGTGCGATATCGCGACGTATTTCTTTAAGAAGATGCGGCTGACCTAGCTGGCCACTAGCATTTTGCATCCGCAGCGAAAAATGCTCGCGGCGTAAACGTACCACTTCAGTTTGCAGTTCTTCTGCAGTCTTTTCTCTCAAATCTTGGACTTTCATTACATTGCTGTCCGCTTAACAAATACTGTCTTAAAAGGCAATTTAGCCGCCGCCAATGCTAATGCTTCACGCGCCATCTCTTCTGACACACCCTGCATTTCATAGAGAACGCGACCCGGCTGAATAAGAGCTACCCAATATTCAACGCTACCCTTACCTTTACCTTGGCGAACTTCCAAGGGCTTTTTGGTAATTGGTTTGTCAGGGAACACTCGAATCCAGATCTTTCCGCCTCGGCGAATACGACGAGTCATAGCTCGTCTACCGGCTTCAATTTGACGCGCAGTAAGTCTACCCCGCCCAATGGCTTTAAGACCAAACTCACCAAAACTGACGCGACTACCTCTCAGGGCGAGGCCTCGGTTGCGTCCCTTGTGCATTTTTCTAAATTTTGTTCTTTTCGGCTGTAACATCTTCGTACTTAATTACGGCTTAGGCTTGCTGAGAAGCTTGAGCAGGGGCTTGTGGCCCGATAACTTCACCTTTAAAGATCCACACTTTGATGCCTAAAATACCATAGGTAGTTTCAGCTTCAAAAGTTGCATAATCGATATCTGCACGAAGGGTGTGCAGTGGCACTCTCCCTTCATGATAGACCTCAGAACGAGCAATTTCTGCTCCACCAAGACGACCAGCAACACGCACCTTGATACCTTCGGCACCCAAGCGCATTGCGTTCTGTATTACTCTCTTCATCGCTCGTCTAAACTGTACTCGGCGCTCTAACTGCTGAGCTACATTTTGAGCGACTAGCACCGCATCCAATTCTGGCTTACGGATCTCTTCGATATTCACGTGGACGGGCACACCCATCATCTTACTTAAGTCATTGCGTAGACGCTCTACGTCTTCGCCTTTCTTCCCAATCACAATGCCAGGACGTGCCGTGTGAATGGTTACGCGCGCTGTCTGAGCAGGCCGAGCAATCTCAATTCGACCAACAGAGGCGTCAGCTAGGCGCTTGCGTAGAAACCGACGCACCTCTAAGTCGTTTAATAAGTATAAAGCGTAGTTCTTCTTGTCCGCATACCACACTGATGTGTGATCTTTGACAATCCCTAAGCGAATACCGGTTGGATGTACTTTTTGACCCATACTATTCTCTTACTTTGTATCCGAAACCGTCACGGTGATGTGACAGCTGCGTTTTAGGATTCTATCCGCACGGCCTTTAGCGCGTGGACGAATGCGTTTCATTGTCATACCTTCATTGACGAAGATTTCCGATATGCGGAGATCGTCTACATCGGCGCCCTCGTTATGCTCAGCATTTGCAATTGCTGACTCAAGGGTCTTCTTCACTAATACAGCACCTTTCTTGGTGCTGAAATTCAATATATCCAAAGCATCAGCCACTGGCTTGCCGCGAACTTGGTCTGCCACTAAGCGAACCTTCTGCGCGGAGATACTTAAGCGTTTTGCAATCGCTCTGACTTCCATCTTCTTTCTCTACCTTAATCTGCGCGCTATCGCTTAGCTTTCTTATCAGCCGTATGGCCACGATAAGTACGAGTGGGTGCAAACTCACCCAGCTTATGACCTACCATGTCTTCGTTGATAACGACTGGAATGTGTTGACGGCCGTTATAAATGGCAATGGTTAAACCAACCATTTCAGGCATGACCATTGAGCGACGCGACCAAGTCTTAATTGGACGACGTTCACTGTTAGCCACGGCGTTTTCTACCTTCTTCAAAAGATGGGTATCAACAAATGGGCCTTTAAATAATGATCTTGGCACTTACGTTACTCCGTTTATCGCTTGCTGCGACGACGCACTATGAGGCTGTCGGTACGCTTATTCTTTCTGGTCTTGTGACCCTTTGTTGGCATTCCCCAGGGTGAAACTGGGTGTCTACCGCCTGATGTCTTACCTTCACCACCGCCATGTGGGTGGTCGACTGGGTTCATAGCTACACCACGAACAGTTGGGCGCACTCCGCGCCATCTCTGCGCGCCAGCCTTACCCAATGAACGAAGACTATGTTCACTGTTACCTACTTCGCCAAGTGTTGCTCTACATTCGCTGAGTACACGGCGCATTTCGCCAGATTTCATACGCAAAGTCGCATGCGCGCCTTCTCTAGCCACCAATTGACAAGAGCCACCGGCGCTACGCACCATCTGAGCACCCTTACCAGGCTTCAACTCGACACAGTGGATAACACTACCCACGGGAATGCTTCTCAACGCTAGCGTGTTACCAGACTTGATAGGCGCAGTTGGCCCGCTCATTACTGAATCTCCCGCGTGGACGCCCTTCGGCGCGATAATGTAGCGTCGCTCGCCGTCTGCATACTTTAACAGCGCAATGTTTGCCGTTCTATTGGGATCGTACTCTAGACGCTCTACTACTGCTGGAATGCCATCTTTCGTGCGCTTCCAATCTATAATTCTATAGTGTTGCTTGTGACCGCCGCCTCGATGCCGAGTCGTTATCCGTCCAGCGTTATTTCTACCGCCGGTCCTAGATTGCGATACTAGTAGCGCTTTATGCGGCGCTCCCCTATGCAACTCGGGGTTGACGATTTTAACGACAAATCGACGTCCCGGTGAAGTTGGTTTCGTTTTTACAACAGCCATTACGCTAAACCCTTATTCCGCAACCATGTAGTCGAGCTCTTGGCCCTGCGCTACGGTCACGTATGCCTTTTTCCAATTCTTCTTGCGCGACATACCGCGCGCAGTCTTCTTTGTTTTGCCTTTTACATTTACTGTACTGACATTCTTCACTGAGACTTTAAAAATCGTCTCAATAGCTTCGCGTATCTCAGCCTTCGTAGCATCTACAGATACTTTGAAAGCGTATTGATTAGCCAAATCACCTAGCACAGATACCTTTTCTGATATGTGAGGTTCGCGTAGAACAGTAAAGATGCGCTCCTGGTTCATACCAATGCCTCTTCTAACTTCTTCAATGCGGCAACCGTGATCAGCACTTTGTCGTGACTGATTAGACTCACCGGATCAACACCCTCAACATCTCGAACATCCACAAAGCGAACGTTCCGAGCTGCTAAAAACAAATTCTCATCGCCGTCTTCCGTAACGATTAGTACGTTACTCATATCTAAACTCTTAAGCTGGGTTAACAACTCTTTAGTCTTAGGCGCCTTAACTGAAAAACTCTCAACCGCGACAAGGCGCTCTTTGCGAATAAGCTCGGAAAGAATGCAACGTAGCGCGCCGCGGTACATCTTGCGATTCACTTTCGTTGAGTGATCTTGTGGCTGGGCAGCGAATGTCACGCCACCTGAACGCCATATTGGAGATCTAGTAGTACCCGCTCGTGCGCGACCAGTGCCTTTCTGACGCCATGGCTTCTTGCCACCACCGCTCACTGCTGAACGATTCTTCTGAGCTCGCGAACCTTGTCTCGCACCCGCCATATAAGCGACTACAACTTGGTGTACGAGCGATTCGTTAAACTCTCTGCTAAATGCGCTATCAGCTACTTCAACGCTGCCGCCGTCCAGGGCTAGATTCAAATTCATTCCCCTTCTCCCGCAGCCGACGCTTCTGGGCGACCCTTAACTGCTGGACGAATAAATACGTCTCCACCAGTCGCTCCAGGCACAGCACCTTTAACCATAATAAGGTTTCGCTCTGCATCTACCCGAATAATCTCTAGATTCTGCGTTGTCACGCGAGCAGCGCCCATGTGACCTGACATCTTCTTACCTTTAAATACGCGACCAGGGGTTTGGCATTGGCCAATAGAACCCGGCGCACGGTGAGAAATTGAGTTGCCGTGAGTGGCGTCTTGACCTGCAAAGTTCCACCGCTTGATGGTGCCTGCAAAACCCTTACCCTTTGATGTGCCCTGCACGTCAACGGTCTGTCCTGCAGCGAACTGCCCGACAGTAAGTTCGCCACCGACATTTAACTCATCAGCTTGCATGGAACGAAATTCCCACAAACCGCGACCCGCGCCAGCTTTCGCCTTTGCAAAATGTCCGGCCATAGGCTTACTTACGCGACTCTGTCGTCTTTCGCCCGTGGTCACTTGGACGGCTACATAGCCATCGCTTTCGACACTCTTTACCTGAGTAATCCTATTAGGCTCGGCTTCTATAACCGTGACCGGCACGGATTCGCCTTCTTCATTGAAGATGCGGGTCATGCCACTTTTTTTACCTACCAGTCCAATTGCCATTGGTCTAATCCTACCTTTGTGCGGTAACAACAGCGTGCTGGGCTCCCTCCCTCTCTACTCTTTCGAGTAAAAGGACAGTGCCCGGCTTTCGCCAATCGCCAGCCCCCAATCGGAGCCTTTTCGTATCAAAACTTCACAACCTCACCAACTCTTTCAAGAGCCAGCAAAACTCCGATTAATTCAAACTAATTTGTACTTCAACCCCAGCAGCCAGATCGAGCTTCATAAGCGCATCAACTGTCTTTTCTGTAGGTTCAACAATATCGAGGAGTCTTTTATGGGTTCGGATCTCGTATTGGTCCCGTGCGTCTTTATTGACGTGAGGTGATACAAGAATTGTAAACCGCTCTATACGAGTGGGCAGCGGGATAGGTCCCTTCACTTGCGCACCAGTCCGTTTAGCTGTATCAACTATTTCCTGTGTCGATACATCTATGAGACGATGATCAAATGCTTTCAAGCGAATGCGTATACGCTGATTTTGCACTTACAAACTCCAACCCTAATTAAATTTAACTCATTCTCCACCCGCACTCAACGCACGAATGGTTAAAAGAGCATTTCTCCTGTTAAAGAGCATCTCACCGCAACCTTAGTGCAGCTACACCCGCATGGAACGACTGTAAAACTGCCGTTTGTGACGCTTCTTAGACTAAAACCTAAGGCCTCGCGCTGTCCAAAGCGGGAGGCGAACTATACAGAGTAGAATTATTTCAAGCAACACTTCTTGTCGTGAATAACGTAATTAATGTAATTATTTTCGCATTATTTTTAGTTAACTTAGTCCAACGCCACCAAAGCGGGCCGCTCTTTGCAGAGCAAAACCTACTCCGATCCCAACCCCTGCCCCATCAATGCAACAAAGGTTACCGACCACCTCACAACTTTCGCCTTAAGCGATTACCTTAGCAACAACACCCGCACCTACTGTACGGCCGCCTTCGCGAATAGCAAAACGCAGACCATCATCCATCGCAATTGGGCATATAAGCTCAACTACCATCTTGATGTTATCGCCCGGCATGACCATCTCTACACCCTCAGGTAGCTCACACGCGCCGGTTACATCCGTAGTACGGAAGTAAAACTGTGGGCGGTAACCCTTAAAGAATGGTGTATGACGGCCGCCTTCGTCTTTGGACAGTACATATACTTCTGCCTCAAACTTAGTATGCGGTGTAATAGCACCTGGCTTGGTCAATACCTGACCACGCTCTACTTCTTCACGCTTAGTGCCGCGTAGCAGAACACCAACGTTCTCGCCTGCTCGACCTTCGTCCAACAACTTACGGAACATCTCAACACCTGTGCAGGTAGTCTTAGTTGTGTCTTTAACGCCTACGATTTCGATCTCGTCGCCTACATTCACAATGCCGCGTTCTACACGACCTGTTACTACTGTGCCACGACCTGAGATGGAGAATACATCTTCAATAGGCATCAAAAACGGTAAGTCTACTGCGCGCTCGGGCTCTGGAATAAAGCTGTCTAGGGTTTCCACGAGCTTCTTAACTGCTGTAGTACCTAGCTCGTTGTCGTCCCTGCCTTCCAATGCCATCAGGGCGCTGCCCATGATGATGGGCGTGTCGCCTGAAAACTCGTATTGCTCTAAAAGATCAACAAGCTCCATTTCTACAAGCTCTTTCATCTCTTCATATTCTTCGGTGCCTACACCGCCGCAGTCTTCTGCCAACAAATCAGCTTTGTTCAAGAATACAACTATCTTAGGAACACCAACCTGACGTGACAACAAAATGTGCTCACGCGTTTGTGGCATTGGGCCGTCTGTCGCGCCACATACTAGGATAGCGCCGTCCATCTGCGCCGCACCGGTGATCATGTTTTTCACATAGTCGGCGTGTCCTGGGCAGTCAACATGTGCGTAGTGACGCCCTTCACTTTCGTATTCGACGTGACTGGTCGCAATTGTAATACCGCGCTCTCTTTCTTCAGGCGCATTATCAATCTGAGCGAAATCGCGCATCTCGCCGCCGTAAACTTCAGCACAAACTCTTGTCAGTGCCGCTGTTAATGTTGTCTTACCATGGTCTACGTGGCCAATTGTGCCCACGTTTACGTGTGGTTTGTTTCTTTCAAATTTCTCTTTAGCCATCTGCCTTCCTTACGGTTGTATTTATCGAGACCGAATTCTGTCCATCACTGCGTCGGGCACATCAGCGTACTTTGCGAAAGCCATTGTGTAGGTTGCGCGACCTTGAGTACTACTCCTTAAATCTGTCGAGTAACCAAACATTTCCGATAAAGCGACTTCTGCTTTTACTACTTTACCTGCCGGAGTTTCCTCCATACCTACGATCATGCCGCGCCGGCGATTCAGATCACCGACCACATCACCCATATAATCCTCTGGCGTAACAACTTCGACTATCATCACTGGCTCGAGCAGCACAGGATTTGCATTCATTGCGCCCTCGCGGAAAGCCATTGCCGCAGCGATCTTAAACGCCATCTCGGAAGAGTCAACATCGTGAAATGAGCCACCTATTAACGTAGCCTTGACGCCAATTAGCCGATGCCCAGCAATAACGCCGTTACGCATTTGATCTTGAATACCCTGATCTACCGCGGGAATGAATTCTTTGGGAATAACACCATCAGTGATCTCGTCAACAAACTCGTAAGCAAATTCACCATCCTCATCTTTAAACGGCTCTAAGCGAACCTTCACATGACCATACTGACCGCGGCCGCCTGCCTCACGAATGAACTTGCCTTCTTGCTCAGCAACACCGCGAATAGTCTCGCGGTAGGAAACTTGGGGCTTGCCGATGTTGGCTATGACATTAAACTCGCGACGCATACGGTCGACAATAATATCGAGGTGTAATTCGCCCATACCGGAGATTACTGTCTGGCCTGTTTCTTTATCTGTTTCGACTTTAAATGAAGGGTCTTCCTGAGCGAGCTTGCCCAGCGCGACGGTTAACTTGTCTTGATCCCCTACTGAGCGCGGCTCGACTGCCACTGATATCACTGGTTCAGGAAAATCCATACGCTCTAAAATTATAGAATGCTCTTTTGTGCACAAAGTCTCGCCAGTAGTGACGTCTTTGAAACCAATAACTGCGGCGATATCACCCGCTCGAACTTCGCTAATTTCATTACGATTATTAGCGTGCATTTGTACCATTCGCCCGACGCGCTCACGCTTGCTTTTGATAGGGTTAAATACTTGGTCACCGGTTTTTAACACGCCCGAATAAACTCGGAAAAACGTTAGGGTGCCGACAAAAGGGTCTGTAGCTATCTTAAAGGCAAGGGCTGCAAATGGCGCAGCGTCTTCGGAGGGACATTCTCCGATAGTACCGTCAGATAACTCACCTTCTATGGCTTTTACTTCTGTTGGTGCGGGTAAAAAATCTACCACAGCATCAAGTACGCTCTGCACACCTTTGTTCTTAAACGCAGAGCCACAGGTTGCGAGAACAATATCGTTTGCTAATGTTCTTAAACGCAGGCCAAGCTTTATTTCATCTACGCTTAACTCGCCGCCTTCTAAGTACTTCTCGGTCAGCTCGTCATTAGCCTCCGCCGCAGCCTCGACTAAAACTTCCCGGAGTCTTTCCGCCTCGGCTTGGTACTCTTCTGGAATATCTGAACGTTCATGGGTTAGCCCTTGATCGTTTTCCCCCCAATGAACAGCCTGCATTTCGATAAGGTCTATTACGCCAGCAAAATTTTCCTCAAAGCCAAGGGCCATTTGAATTTGCACAACGTGGGCGCCTAGGCGCTCGCCTATTTGCTCAACCACTCTGGGAAAATCCGCGCCCTGCCTGTCCATTTTGTTTACAAATACTAGGCGCGGAACGACGTACTTATCGGCTTGTCGCCATACTGTTTCAGACTGAGGCTCAACACCCGACGTGCCGCAAAACACGACAACTGCACCGTCGAGTACGCGCAGACTGCGCTCGACTTCAATAGTGAAGTCCACGTGGCCTGGGGTATCTATAATATTGATTTGATGCTCGTCGTACTGCTTGCTCATGCCTGCCCAATAGCAGGTGGTAGCAGCCGACGTTATGGTAATGCCGCGCTCTTGTTCTTGCTCCATCCAGTCCATGACAGCCGCGCCGTCATGAACCTCTCCGATCTTATGGGAAAGACCTGTGTAAAAAAGAACACGTTCGGTTGTTGTGGTCTTGCCTGCATCCACATGGGCCACAATGCCTATATTCCGATATCTGCTTATAGGCGTAGTGCGGGGCATGGCAGTTTACTTCGTAGGGGTAAATAGAGGCCGGAACTAACTACCAGCCTGACTTAGAGCCAGGCTAGCAGTACTATTAGTAGCGATAATGCGCGAAGGCTCTATTCGCATCAGCCATTCTATGCGTATCTTCACGCTTCTTAACTGCGCTACCACGTCCATCAGCGGCATCCATCAACTCGCCGGCTAATCTTGCAGCCATAGACTTTTCGCTACGCTTACGCGAGCTGTCAACTAACCAACGCATAGCCAATGCATTACGTCTGGAGGGACGAACTTCGACTGGTACCTGATAAGTTGCGCCACCTACCCGGCGAGATTTAACCTCTACCATTGGTGCAATAGCTTCTAATGCTTTTTCGAACACTTCGATCGGATCAGCGCCATCTTTTTGCTGAACACGTTCTAAGGCGCCATAAACAATACGCTCAGCCACAGCTTTCTTACCGCTGACCATTACGTGGTTCATAAACTTAGCAACCACTTGGTTGTGGTACTTAGGATCTGGAAGAATTTCTCTTTTTGCGACTACGCGACGTCTTGGCATTGCTTTCTCCTTGCTTCAGGTAAATCCTCAGAAAATCTGAGGCCTTACTGAGAATAAAAATTTGTTATTGGGGGTTACTTAGGGCGCTTGGCGCCATACTTAGACCGGCCTTGACGGCGATCAACAACACCCGAGGTATCTAATGTGCCACGAATCGTGTGGTATCGAACACCAGGTAAATCCTTTACGCGACCACCACGAATAAGAACAACTGAGTGTTCTTGGAGGTTGTGGCCTTCACCACCAATGTAAGAAGTTACTTCATAACCATTGGTTAGGCGCACTCTACATACTTTACGTAATGCTGAGTTTGGCTTTTTAGGTGTCGTTGTATAAACACGTGTACAGACGCCGCGCTTCTGCGGGCAAGCTTGCAGTGCAGGCACAATGTTTTTGACTACTTTGCGCTTTCGCGGCTTTCGAACTAATTGGCTGATGGTTGCCATAACTTACTTAGATCTCCATACGTTGGGCCTTCACGACCCAGAATCCGGGCCGGCATTCTAATCGCGGCCCGAAGTTTAAACAAGGCCCAATAGGGCCTTTAATTATTCTATCGTTTTCGCTGCGCTCGCAAAACACACCGAAAACTTATGCAGTGCTACTTATTCAGCGTTGCGTGCGGACAATGCCTCACTCAATGCCCGTTCAATATCATCTGCCGTTACGCTGTCTTTATTAGTGCCAGCACGTTCTTCTTCACGTTGGCGCTTACGATCCGCGTGATAAGTAAGGCCGGTGCCCGCAGGTATTAGTCGCCCTACTACAACGTTCTCCTTCAGACCGCGCAAGAAATCTTGCTTGCCCGTTACAGCTGCTTCGGTAAGCACCCGAGTAGTTTCCTGGAAGGATGCCGCAGAAATAAAGGACTCAGTAGCGAGAGACGCTTTAGTAATACCCAACAACAAGCGCTGGAATTCCGCTTCGGCTTTGCCTTCTTCGCGCAGCTCAGCGTTTATTCTGCGAATTTGCGCAAACTCAACCTGCTCGCCTCTAATAAGGTTTGAATCACCAGCGTGTACAATTTCTACTTTGCGCAACATCTGTCGGCAAATTACTTCGATGTGCTTATCGTTAATTGTTACACCCTGAAGTCGGTAAACTTCTTGAATCTCATTAATAATATACTTGGCAAGTTCTTCTACGCCTTTCAGACGAAGAATATCGTGCGCACTAAACGGTCCGTCACAAACTGTTTCGCCGCGCTCTACCTGCTCACCGTCAAACACACCAATAGTGCGCCACTTGGGAATCAGCGTTTCTACTGGATCGCCGTCTAATGGCGTAATTACCAAACGACGCTTACCCTTAGTCTCCTTACCAAAGGACACCAGACCTGTAGCCTCAGCCAAAATTGCAGGCTCTTTCGGCTTCCTTGCTTCGAACAAGTCAGCAACCCGTGGCAGACCACCGGTAATGTCCCGAGTTTTAGATCCTTCTTGCGGGATTCTCGCAATAATATCGCCAATACCAATCTTAACGCCGTCTTCCATATTAAGAATAGCGTTGCTTGGCATAAAGTAATTCGCTGGGACTTCACTACCAGGAAGCATTACTGCGTCACTTTTAGCATCTGTTAGACGCACAGCTGGACGCAAATCCTTTGCAGCACTTGGGCGATCTTTAGGATCTAGTACGGTAATGTTGGTTAGACCAGTCAATTCGTCAGTCTGACGATTCATAGACAAGCCTTCTTCCATCTCGAAGAATTCAACGTTACCGCTTACTTCAGAAACGATTGGGTGGGTGTGCGGATCCCACTGAGCGATGATCTGCCCTGCCTCAACTTTATCTTCGTCGGCGACAGAAATAACTGCGCCATATGGAAGTTTATATCTTTCACGTTCGCGACCATGGTCGTCAGCAACCGCAATGGCACCAGATCTAGATACAGCTACTAGCTCACCAGACTCTCGTTTTACAGTCTTCAAGTTGTGCAGACGAATTGTTCCGCCGTGCTTAACCTGAATATTATCAACCGCTGTTGCTCTAGATGCTGCGCCACCAATATGGAACGTACGCATGGTTAACTGGGTACCGGGCTCACCAATAGACTGGGCCGCGATAACGCCAACTGCTTCACCAACGTTGATAAAGTGTCCACGTGCGAGGTCACGTCCGTAACATGCACGGCATACGCCGTGGAATGTTTCACAGGTGATAGCCGAACGCACAGTCATGGTGTCTACACCAAGTGCATCTAACTGTTCTACCCAAGCCTCATCAATCAACGTGCCTCTGGCGATAAGCAGAGTCTTGCCGTCTACATCTAGTATGTCTTCTGCAACGGTACGTCCAAGAACGCGTGCGCCCAGCGGAAGTACTACGTCACCGCCTTCAATAATAGAAGTAACGAATAGCCCTGCTGTTGTACCGCAATCTTCATCGGTAATAACAACGTCTTGAGCTACGTCGACAAGGCGACGGGTCAAATACCCTGAGTTGGCTGTTTTAAGCGCCGTATCAGCGAGACCTTTGCGTGCGCCGTGAGTCGAAATAAAGTAGTCGTTAACTGTCAAACCTTCTCTAAAGTTTGCAGTAATCGCATTTTCAATAATGCTGCCGTCTGGACGAGTCATCAAACCACGCATACCTGCTAACTGACGGATCTGAGCGGGCGAACCACGAGCACCGGAGTCTGCATACATAAACACTGAGTTGAATGAAGCTTGTTCTTCGTCTTCACCGTCGCGGTTTACTACTGTTTCTTTAGAAATGCCGTCCATCATAGAGCGCGCAACCAAATCATTGGCGCGCAACCAAATATCTACTACTTTATTGTACTTCTCACCCTGAGTTACCAGACCAGACGCATACTGAGATTCGATCTCGGCAACTTCCGCTTCGGCTTCGCCAATGATGCGATTCTTAGCTTGAGGAATAACAAAGTCTTCAACACCAATAGATGAACCAGAGGCTGTTGAGTGAGCGAAACCTGCATACATCAATTGGTCGGCAAAAATTACGGTTTCTTTCAGACCACAACGTCTGTAGCAATCATTTATAAGGTTTGAAATTGCCTTCTTGTCCATAGCGCGATTGACCATTTCGAATGGCATCGCCTTAGGCACAATGCCATACAACAAGGTACGACCAACAGTTGTGTCATAAATAGTAGTCTGAGCAACCAACTCATCGGCTTCGTTTGCTACATGCTCTTCGATACGCACTTTCACTTTGGCGTGCAAGTTCACCTGTTGCGCATAAAACGCACGGTGCACTTCATCTAAGTTTGCAAATACCGAACCTTCACCCTGAACGTTTACTTTGTCTCGGGTCATGTAGTAAATGCCTAATACAACGTCCTGTGAAGGAACAATGATAGGTTCACCACTGGCTGGCGATAAAATGTTGTTAGTGGACATCATCAATGCACGGCACTCAAGCTGCGCCTCCAATGTCAGCGGGACGTGGACAGCCATTTGGTCGCCGTCAAAGTCCGCGTTGTACGCACTACAAACGAGCGGGTGAAGCTGAATAGCCTTACCTTCAATAAGTACCGGCTCAAACGCTTGAATACCCAATCTGTGCAATGTAGGAGCACGATTCAACATGACCGGGTGTTCACGAATCACGTCGGCGAGAATATCCCAAACCTCCGCAGTTTCGCGCTCGACCATTTTCTTAGCGGCTTTAATAGTTGTCGCAAGCTGACGGTCTTCGAGCTTACCGAAGATGAACGGCTTAAATAGTTCTAATGCCATCTTCTTAGGCAAACCACACTGGTGTAGGCGCAGTTTGGGTCCAACCACGATCACTGAACGACCGGAGTAGTCCACTCGCTTACCCAACAAATTTTGACGGAAGCGACCTTGCTTACCCTTAATCATATCAGCAAGTGACTTAAGTGGGCGCTTGTTGGATCCTGTAATTGCTCTACCGCGACGACCGTTGTCTAACAGCGCATCTACAGATTCCTGCAGCATGCGCTTTTCGTTACGCACAATAATATCTGGCGCAGACAGGTCTAACAGGCGCTTGAGGCGGTTGTTACGGTTAATAACGCGGCGATACAAGTCGTTCAAATCAGAAGTTGCAAAACGACCACCGTCCAATGGCACTAGTGGCCGCAAATCTGGTGGCAGAACAGGTAGTACTGTCATGACCATCCATTCAGGCTTATTGCCTGACTTGGTGAATGCTTCCATAAGCTTCAAACGCTTAGAGAACTTCTTGATCTTAGTTTCTGAATTAGTTGCTGGAATCTCTTCACGCAGCTGGGCGATGTCGCCTTCCATGTCTAAGTTCAACAACAACTGCTGTACAGCCTCGGCACCCATACGGGCGTCGAACTCATCGCCATACTGCTCTAATGTTTGGTAGTACTCTTCGTCGTTGAGCAGCTGTCCCACTTCAAGATCGGTAAGGCCAGCATCGATAACAACAAAGGATTCAAAATAAAGCACACGCTCGATATCTCGTAGCGTCATATCTAGAAGTAAGCCGATACGCGACGGTAACGACTTCAAGAACCAAATATGTGCGGTGGGGCATGCAAGCTCGATGTGACCCATACGTTCACGACGAACTTTGGTTAATGTGACTTCCACACCACACTTCTCGCAGATTACACCACGGTGCTTCAAACGCTTGTATTTACCACACAAGCACTCGTAGTCTTTTACCGGGCCAAAGATACGCGCGCAAAATAGGCCGTCGCGTTCTGGCTTGAAGGTTCTATAGTTAATGGTCTCTGGCTTTTTTACTTCGCCAAAGGACCATGAACGTATCATTTCTGGGGATGCCAAACCGATTCTCAGAGCGTCGAATTCATCAACGCTACCCTGGGCTTTTAGCAAATTAAGTAAGTCTTTCACGATCTTTCCTCATTTTCTGTTGGAGACGCCCTGCCTAAACAAGGCGCGTCTCGTTCGAGTGGGTTACGCCCACTCAATACGCTCAAGGTTGTTATTCCGCTTCCAATTCAATATTGATACCTAGAGAACGAATCTCTTTGACCAACACATTAAAGGACTCGGGCATACCCGGCTCCATCTTAAAGTCGCCGTCGACAATGTTCTTGTACATTTTGGTTCGACCCGCAACGTCATCTGACTTAACAGTTAACATTTCTTGCAACGTATACGCCGCACCGTACGCTTCCAATGCCCACACTTCCATTTCTCCGAAGCGCTGGCCACCAAACTGAGCTTTACCACCCAGTGGCTGCTGCGTAACCAAGCTGTAAGAACCTGTGCTACGTGCGTGCATTTTGTCATCAACCAAGTGGTTGAGCTTGAGCATGTACATGTAGCCCACAGTAGTTTCGCGAGCAAATGCGTCACCGGTACGACCGTCATAAAGCGTGGTCTGTCCAGTAACCGGCAAGTCTGCAAGCTCTAGCATCCTCTTGATCTCTGCCTCAGATGCACCATCAAACGCTGGCGTGGCGAAAGGTAGACCTTTACGCAAGTTACGAGCCAGATCTAAAACCTCAGTGTCATTGAGCGACTTAATATCCGCAGGCGTGCCGCCCACTTCATTGTAAACCTGCTCCATGAACTTACGGATATCAGCTGTCTTACGCTGCGCTTCTAACATGCCATTGATCTTGTCGCCAATACCTCTGGCCGCCCAACCTAAGTGGGTCTCCAATACCTGCCCAACGTTCATTCGCGACGGCACGCCCAATGGGTTCAAGACGATATCTACCGGCTCACCATATTCGTCAAAAGGCATATCTTCTACTGGCATAATCACCGAGATAACACCTTTATTACCGTGCCGGCCAGCCATCTTATCGCCGGGTTGAATACGACGCTTAATAGCCAAGTAAACTTTGACGATTTTAAGCACGCCAGGTGCTAGATCATCACCAGTTTCTAGCTTACCGCGCTGATCAGCATAGATCGCTTCCAATCCTTCTTTACGTTCCGCCATGTGCGCTTCAGCTTTTTCAAGCTGTTCGTTTAGCGCATCATCCTTCATACGGATACGGAACCAATCGTCTTTCGGCAGGCCGGCTAGGTAAGCGGCATCTATATTCTTGCCCTTATCTAAACCAGGTGCACTGGCAACTTGTTTACCATCAAGCGCTTGCTGCAAACGTTCAAAAGTAGCGATCTCGATAATACGGAACTCATCGTCCAAGTCTTTGCGAATCTTGGACAGCTGAGTTTGCTCGATGTCTCGCGCTCGCTCGTCTTTCTCTACACCATCTCTGGTGAAGACCTGAACGTCAATTACCGTACCTGTAACACTGGTCGGTACACGCTGAGATGTATCTTTTACATCCGAAGCTTTTTCACCGAAAATTGCGCGGAGAAGCTTTTCTTCTGGTGTTAGCTGGGTTTCGCCCTTAGGTGTCACTTTACCAACCAAAATATCGCCACCACTGACTTCAGCACCGATGTAAACAATTCCAGATTCGTCTAGCTTGGACAAGGCGCCCTCGCCAACGTTTGGAATATCACAAGTGATCTCCTCCGGCCCCAACTTGGTATCGCGAGCGATACAGGTGAGCTCTTGAATGTGAATACTGGTGAAACGATCTTCCTTTACAACACGCTCAGACACCAAGATGGAGTCCTCGAAGTTGTAACCATTCCAAGGCATAAATGCGATCCGCATATTCTGCCCCAGCGCTAACTCACCCATATCAATAGATGGGCCGTCCGCTAGGATATCTTTCGCTGCAATCTTATCGCCTGGCTTAACCAATGGACGCTGATTGATACAGGTATTCTGATTTGAACGGGTAAACTTGGTTAGAGTATAAATATCTACGCCTGCCTCACCCGCCGCTGTTTCATCGTCTGCAACGCGAATAACAATACGACCGGCATCAACACTGTCGACTACGCCACCACGAAGTGCGGTAACACAGACGCCAGAGTCGCGCGCCACGTTGCGCTCCATACCTGTTCCAACTAGAGGCTTTTCAGCTTTTAGCGTTGGAACTGCTTGGCGCTGCATGTTTGAGCCCATAAGTGCTCGGTTAGCATCGTCGTGCTCTAGGAAAGGAATGAGTGACGCGGCCACAGATACCACCTGTTTGGGTGATACATCCATGAAGTCTACGTTCTCTTTAGCAGTCCTGGTAAACTCGTTTTGGTGACGCACCTCTACCAAATCAGTGTCAAAGCGGTCATTGCTATCCAAAGGCGCGCTGGCCTGAGCGATAACATATTGCGCTTCGTCAATTGCGGACAAATACTCAACGTCCTTGGTAACCACTCCATCTACCACTTTGTGGTAAGGGGATTCTAAGAAGCCATAGTCGTTAGTACGCGCGTAGGTCGCTAAACTATTGATCAAACCAATGTTCGGGCCTTCAGGTGTCTCAATAGGACATACGCGACCGTAGTGAGTTGGATGCACGTCTCGCACTTCAAAACCAGCACGCTCACGTGTCAATCCGCCAGGCCCTAATGCTGAAACACGACGCTTGTGCGTGACTTCAGACAATGGGTTGTTTTGGTCCATAAACTGGGACAACTGCGAGGAACCAAAGAATTCCTTCACAGCCGCAGCAACAGGCTTGGCGTTGATCATATCCTGAGGCATCAAGCCTTCAGATTCTGCCAAGCTCAGGCGCTCTTTAACAGCACGCTCGACACGGATCAAACCAACACGGAATTGGTTCTCTGCCATTTCGCCTACAGAGCGAACGCGACGGTTACCCAAATGGTCAATATCGTCCACTGCGCCTTTGCCGTTACGAATGTCGAGCAACGTCTTAAGAACGTCTACAATATCTGAACTAGAGAGAATGCCTTCGCCTTCAATTTCTTCACGACCCAAACGACGATTGAATTTCATTCGACCAACGGCCGAGAGGTCGTAGCGCTCGCCGGAGAAAAACAAATTGCTGAACAGGTTTTCAGCAGACTCTTTAGTCGGCGGCTCGCCAGGACGCATCATTCGATAGATCTCGACTAAGGCTTCCATCTTATTGCTTGAAGGGTCGACTCTCATGGTGTCTGAGATAAACGGACCACAATCAAGCTCGTTCGTGTAGATCGTCTCGAAACTCGTGATCTTCAGTTCGAACAACTTCTCTAGAATTTCTTCAGTGATGATTGAGTTACATGGAACAGCTACTTCACCAGTTGATTCGTCAACAATGTCTTTGGCTGTTACTTGCTCGAGCAAGTACTCCTTTGGCACCTCAAGGCTGGTCATGCCGCTGTCTTCTAACAAGCGAACGTGGCGTGCAGTAATACGGCGACCGCTATCGACAATGACTTTGCCATCTGGGCCAGTAATATCGAATGTAGCAACGTCACCACGAAGGCGTTCTGCAATCAGTTCCTGCGACACATTGTCGCCATCAATCAGTACGGTATTCGTATCGAAAAACGTTGCCAGTATTTCTTCGCTGGAAAATTCTAGCGCACGCAGAATAATGGTGGCTGGTAGTTTACGGCGACGGTCAATACGAACAAAGACGGAGTCTTTAGGGTCGAATTCAAAGTCTAACCATGAGCCGCGGTAAGGAATGACACGAGCGTTATAAAGGAGCTTGCCCGAGCTGTGGGTCTTGCCTTTGTCGTGGTCAAAAAATACGCCGGGAGAGCGGTGTAACTGAGAAACAACAACACGCTCAGTGCCGTTAATAACGAAGGTACCATTGCCTGTCATTAACGGGATTTCGCCCATATATACTTCTTGCTCTTTCACATCCTTAACTGTTTTGTTGGATGTTTCTTTATCATAAATAATCAAGCGGACTTTTACGCGCAACGGTGCTGCGTAGGTGATGCTACGAAGGACACATTCCTTAACATCAAAAACAGGTTCGCCAAGGCGATAATCTACGTATTCTAATGCAGCGCTGCCTGAATAACTGGCAATCGGAAACACCGATTTAAACGCGGCATGCAAGCCGGACTCAGCACGCTCTTCGGCGCTGGTGCCAACCTGCAAAAAATTGGTGTATGAATCGACCTGAATAGCCAGGAGATAGGGCAATTCCATCTTTTCGGATAACTTACCGAAATCCTTCCGTATGCGTTTCCTCTCAGTAAAGCTATACGCCATGCGAGCCTCCTACAGTCTAAAATTCATTACTAATCTATTGAGGCTTTTCACCCCACGCATAAAAGGCCAGAGCTTGTAGCCGTTTCAAAGAAACTAACTACAAGTCCAGCCAATCATTTACCTAAGAACGCTTAAAGCGGTCAAACTACTTGAGTTCAACCGTAGCGCCAGCTTCTTCGAGCTGCTTCTTAACTTCTTCGGCTTCGTCTTTGCTTACGCCTTCCTTAACTGCAGAAGGTGCTTCGTCAACCAATGCTTTAGCTTCTTTCAAGCCAAGCCCAGTGGCCGCGCGAACAGCCTTGATGACGTTTACTTTCTTGTCGCCGGCAGCTTGGAGAACAACATCAAATTCTGTTTGTTCTTCAGCAGCAGCAGCAGCACCTTCTGCGGCGGCAGGGGCGGCAGCAACGGCTGCTGCCGCTGATACGCCAAACTTTTCTTCCATATCGGAGATTAGTTCAACAACCTCCATTACACTCATCTCTGCGATAGCATTTAAAATATCATCTTTCGATAATGCCATTTCGTTATCTCCTAAATTTCTTAGCGATTCTGTTTGAGGCTGTTAGCCTTCCGCTTGTTTCTGGTCTCTTACGGCTGCAATGGTACGCACCAACTTGCCAGGCACCTCGTTCAAGGATCTTGCCAGTTTCACAACCGGCGCCTGCATGACACTCATGAGCATAGATCTTGCCTGATCTAGTGTTGGCAACTTAGCGACCCGATCTAATTGATCAGCGCTGAGTAATAGTCCACCAATAGACAATGCCTTCACTTCTAGCTCTGCGAAGTCTTTCGCGTATTCTTTAATCAGTCTAGCCGCGGCGCCTGGATCTTCCTGCGAAAATGCCAAGAGCGTTGGTCCAACAAAGGCATCGTTCAGACACTCGTACTCAGTGCCCTCTACAGCGCGCTTTGCTAGCGTGTTTCTAACTACTCGCAGATATACGCCTGATTCTCGCGCTTTAACGCGCATCTCAGTCATTTCCGCTACAGTTAAACCACGATAGTCTGCAATTACTGCCGACAAAGCAGATGCGGCAACTTCATTAACCTCGGCAACAATTTGCTGCTTTTGTTCGAGTCTTAACGCCACGTGCTTCTCCTAGTTCATCAACATTGCTGCTGGTCGTTTATCGAAAACTCGCTTTGCAGCGGTTTTGTTTAGGGCGAATCTCTATCGCTTTTAGAATAGACAGCTGTAAAGCTGACACTCTCGCGACCCGGAGACGATGATCTTCACCAGACAACTCGACTGCGCTTTTGGGTTAGACCCATCGCGTTGTTGAATGCCCTTGGATGTCTCATCCGTTACTTGTTAGAGCAACTCACCATCTGCGTAGGAAATTAAGCCCCTTCACCTAAGTGATGCGACTCCTACGGTTTTTGACGGCCCCAAGAACTAACTAATCAGTCCTCGAGCCTCCAAAACTTAAATTTCTAATGAAGCCTGATCAATTGATACACCAGGGCCCATCGTCGTGGAAAGCGTAATCTTCTTCAGATATATGCCTTTGGCCGACGCAGGTTTAGCTTTCTTTAGGTCACTCATAAGAGCTTCTAAATTTTGCTTAATTGCATCAACGTCGAATCCAACCTGCCCTACACTGCCATGAACGATTCCAGCCTTGTCTGTACGAAACTGAATCTGTCCTGACTTGGCGTTTTTCACCGCGGTTTCAACGTCAGGTGTAACGGTTCCGGTCTTAGGGTTTGGCATAAGGCCACGGGGACCTAAAACCTTACCAAGCTGGCCAACAATACGCATGGCATCTGGTGTAGCAATAACTACGTCAAAGTCCATTTTGCCGGCTTTTACTTCTTCAGCTAAATCTTCGAAACCCACAAGGTCTGCGCCTGCTGCTGTGGCTTTATCGGCATTGTCGCCTTGGGCGAATACTGCAACACGGACAGTCTTACCTGTACCGTGAGGTAGAGTAGTAGCACCACGAACGACTTGATCGGACTTACGTGGGTCAACGCCAAGGTTGATGGACACATCAAAAGACTCTTTAAACTTAGTCTTCGACAAGTCACTCAACAGGGTCACCGCTTCAGTGATTTCGTATTCTTTACCGCCGTCTACTTTCTCAGCGATAAGGCGCATTCTTTTAGTTACTTTTGACATCTCTAAACGCCCTCTACATCAATACCGGAACTACGCGCTGTACCTGCGATGGTGCGTACTGCTGCATCCATGTCGGCGGCAGTCAGATCTGGCATCTTTAGCTTCGCGATTTCTTCTAGTTGAGCTCTATTTACCTTGGCAACCTTAACGGTGTTAGGTGTAGCGGAACCTTTAGTTATGCCAGCAGCTTTCTGCAAAAGTACAGCTGCGGGGGGTGTCTTCGTTACGAATGTAAAGCTGCGATCAGCGTATACAGTAATAACAACTGGAATTGGTAGTCCTTGCTCCATGGATTGTGTCTGTGCGTTAAACGCCTTACAAAAATCCATGATATTGACGCCGTGTTGACCAAGTGCTGGGCCAACTGGGGGACTTGGATTTGCCTGACCCGCTGCAACTTGCAATTTAATGTAGGCATCTACTTTCTTAGCCATCTTCGCTCCTTTATGGGTACAAGCGTGTGCGGATAAAACGCATCACTCCCCTTGGTTATATGCAATCTCAGCGGCTAAACCGAAATCGATTCCTTTATTTGGCTTTAACTAGCCCTTCTCTACCTGACCGAAATCTAGCTCCACAGGAGTAGATCGCCCAAAAATCGTAACCGCCACTCGTAGGCGACTCTTCTCGTAGTTGACCTCTTCAACCACACCACTGAAATCATTAAACGGTCCATCAGTAACGCGGACGATTTCACCTGGTTCAAATACTGTCTTAGGCGTCGCTTTCTCACTGCCAGCGGCCACTCTATCTAAAATCGCTGCAGCCTCTCGAGGCGTTAACGGCGCAGGTTTATCTGCTTTGCCACCAATAAAACCCATGACTCGAGGGGTTTCTTTAACTAGGTGCCACGTATCGTCGTTGAGTTCCATTTCAACCAGCACATAGCCGGGGAAAAACTTACGTTCGCTACGTCTCTTTTGACCAGCCCGCATCTCTACCACCTCTTCGGTAGGTACCAAAATCTCGCCAAAAAACTCTTGGTGACTAGAAAGCTCAACTCGCTCCTGCAAGGCACGAGCAACATTCTTTTCGAAACCTGAATATGCGTGTACCACATACCAATTCTTAGACATTACTAATCACCCGATAATGGAGCTAACAAGCCAACCCAACAGGGAGTCTAAACCCCACATAATTAGGGCAAATATAATCACTATAACAATAACAATAAGCGTTGTCTGAGTGGTCTCTTGATTAGACGGCCAAACGACTCTACGAACCTCGACCCGAGCCTCTTTCATGAGGTTCCAAATGCGCGCGCCCCGTTCTGTTAGCACGGCAATATAACCAGCTAACACCGCAGCGACTAACAGCCCGACAACTCGAGCCAGAAGAAACTCATTTTGGTAGTACCAATTGCCAAATACACCCGCAACAAGTAAAGAACCCACAACCAACCATTTCAGCCAGTCCAAACTACCGGCGCCATTTTCAGCATTTGTACTCACACAAACTTCCTAATCATATTCAGGCGGCAAAAAGTCAACGTTCACTGTCTCGGACCTCGGCATCTTTCACCATCTCAGCTAAAAGATGGCAGGCCAGGAGGGAATCGAACCCCCAACCTGCGGTTTTGGAGACCGCTGCTCTGCCAATTGAGCTACTGGCCTTTAGTCCGATCTAATCATCCAATACTGTGGGTTAAACTATCTTTGAGAATCTTTCTCAAAATTCAATTTCTAAATCTTAGCTTCAGCGCTATGCCGCAGCTCTATAAAGGTAAGCCCGTTTTTAACGGGCTTACCTAATATAGTTTCGCCTTAAGCGATTACCTTAGCAACAACGCCCGCACCTACTGTACGGCCGCCTTCGCGAATAGCAAAACGCAGACCATCATCCATCGCAATTGGGCATATAAGCTCAACTACCATCTTGATGTTATCGCCCGGC
>CAUZON010000027.1:0-45085 GCA_963581445.1 Gammaproteobacteria bacterium
CCCCAATCTAAGCATTCGCGGTGTTGCAACAGAACGCAGCGGTCGAATTACGCTACTTGAAGATAACGTCCTTATCGCACCAGCCCCTTACTCAGCGCCTAGCGCATACTACTTTCCGACTTTTGGTCGTATGAGTGCAGTAGAGGTTCTGAAAGGACCAGCAGCCATCACTCAAGGCCCCTACACCATTGGTGGCGCCGTCAACATGGTTTCCACCCCCATCCCTAATGAGACTGCAGGTGCATTGACCGTTGAGGCGGGCGAAAATTCAACTTACCGATTGCACGGATATTACGGTACTGAGCTGGACAGCGGCATAGGCGTGTTAATTGAAACTCATCAATGGCAATCTGATGGCTTTCAGACCATCGATAGAGGCGGCAATAGTGGTTTGGACATAGAGGACTATATGCTCAAGCTCAGCTATGCGCCGAAGACTTCAAATCATGCTGTTGAATTCAAATATCAGAGAGCAACGCAAAATTCTGATCAAAGTTACTTAGGCTTAACCGATGCTGATTTTAATGCCCAGGCATTACGCCGCTATGGCATCTCTAAATTGGACAATATTGAAACAGTGCACGACCAAGTTATTTTGCGCTATCGCTGGCAGGCCACTGAGGATTTCTCTGTTTCGGCCACCTACTACAACAATGAACATGAGCGTGATTGGTATAAAACTGAAGGTATAGATTTTGATGGCAGCAGCGATGCACAATCATTTTCGCGTACCAGTTGGTCTAAAGTCATCACTGCCGCTAACTTGGGACGAGATCAGAATGGATTTACCCCAGCGCAGCTGAACCAGATATTAGACGGCACCTTAGATACCGCTGCTGGCAGCATCCAACTTCGCTCAAACGCTAGAAAGTACGTTTCAAAGGGCATTCAGCTGAGCGCTGAATGGTCTGTCGCTCTAGGAGAAGTTAAACACGATGTATCCTTTGGCCTCCGCGTGCATGAGGATGAAGAAGACCGTTTGCAGAGAAACAGTACATTTAGCCAACAAAGTGGTGCGCTGGTATTAGACGATCTTGGCTTACTCGGTAATGCGGGTAACCGAGTTCAATACGCTGAAGCCATAGCAATCCACGTCTACGACCGTATTGAGGTCGACCGCTGGGTGATCACTCCTGGACTGCGTTACGAAGACATTGATCAACAACGACGACGCTGGGAGACTCGCTCAAGTCGCACCACAACCCCGTCTTTAAGAGCCGATGCTAGCCTGCGCGACCAACGCCAAAACAAAACACAGGTTTGGCTACCAGGTATTGGCGCGAGCTATCAACTATCTGACAGCAATGTAATTTTCGCTGGCGTGCACAAAGGCTTCACAGCGCCAACTAATGCGCCCAATGTAAAAGAAGAAACCGCCATCAACTATGAGCTCGGACTACGGCATTCAGGCGCGTTTTATACAGAAACGACAATTTTCCTCAGCGACTACGACAATTTGCTAGGGCAGTGTACGGCTTCTTCTGGCACCGATTGCATTATCGGTGATGCCTTTAATGGCGAAGCAGCAACAGTTAAGGGCTTAGAATTACTGGTTTCAAAGGATCTGTTTTCCTCAGCAACCATCAAATTTCCAGCTAGCCTGACCTATACTTATATCGACAGCCAGTTCGATACCGATATTGCCAACACTGATTTTTTTGGGTCTGTGAGCGCCGGCGACCCAATTCCCTATATTCCAGAGCACCAGGCGAATCTATCAGTTGGCGCTCAATGGAGTGACTGGTCAGTCTATGCAACGGCCAGTTACGTCGATGCGGTGTGTGTGAGAGCCTCTTGCGGCGATTTCGAGAAAACCGATTCCTCGACCACAATAGACTTGGCAGGGCATTACCAAATTAACGAAACAACTTCTGTTTCGTTAAAATTGGAAAACGCAACTGACAGCGAGGACATCCTAGGCAGACAGCCATATGGCGCGCGACCAAACAAGTCGCGCACAGCATCAGTAGGATTCAGGATCAACCTATAATCAAGATATCGAGTACATCCACTGACGAAGGCGGAACTGAAATATCTCGACTAGCTAGCCGGATTTTCAAGCTCCAACTAAATGCCACTTCAATAGAGGTGGCATTTTTTATGTAGAACTCCTCACCAACTCTTCAAACACCCCTGTATAACGCCTTTTCCCCTCCATCTACTCCCACACTTCATCATCTAAACCCTACCGCTTAAGCACTGGATTTACCCAAAAGCATTAGCCTATGCACAAAATGGTTCGGGTCCCTTTGCTATTGGAAGATCCGTTGGAGTGCGCTCACATCTTGGGGCGGCCCAGGCTGCTCCACAAACATGCGAGGAATACCGCACCAACAGCAACATCGCTAGCCCTTGCGAGATAGTTTTACTCGACAACTCCGTCATTGAGTTGGGCAGACTGTACAAAGCCGGGTCGATGGAAGAACCCCCCGTTAGGTATGGCAAACAAGCGATATAAACACCCATAACAGTATTTATTTGGCCGGCACTATCCACCTTCTAAAACCAACATTGTTACCATTGCCCGCCGTTTATGATGAGGTTTTTAGAAGGGCTGATCGGCTGGCTTTAGAAATAAATCCACTCTTATTCACTGACCCCAAACGGATTGCAAAAATTCAAACCATTACGCATGTAGACAAAAAAGAGGTCAAAGATGCGATGAGCAGGAAACTGAGAACAAAAGCCATCAAATTTCTCAGAAGCTTAGGCGCGACTAAAGACACAGTTTTTAGCACTTCTCCGGGTATGCTCTCAACCCAAATTGAGCTGATAAAATTAAACAGTCTTGGCTATAACATTAATGCGGGCGTAGACGCCGCTTATGCGCGACAGGGAAGTGTCGAAGGCAAAGCCATTTTAGAGGTTGATATTCATCAATTGTATGCTCTATCTAGAAAGGATCTAGATAACGACCCTGTTCTAAAACCTATCGCCGACCGGCTTTACGACGAACGCAACTTAGGCATGTTTAAGCAAATAGAAATTTATTTAACCCAGCCTGAGACTACAACCCTAATGGTTGGCGCGGGGCACTATGGAGGTCCAAAAGGCTTAGCGACGCTACTCACCGAGAAAGGCTATTTAGAGCAGCAACTCAACCACAGTGGCGAGCCTATTTAGGCTAATTTATTTGGTAAGTAAAATAACCTAAAGGCTGAGGGCAAGGTTATGATCAAGTGCAGAGGAAATATCAAAACAAAGGCGAGGCAAATTGCGCCTCACCTCAGCAGCCAAACGAGTAATTAAAACGTAGTGGCTTTGCCATCTAAGAATTCTTGAATAAACACTCCGTTTGTCTCAACCCAATCTTTGTCTGGCCGTTTATCTAGTTTTTACCGCGCAACTCTAGGACCAAATCTTTGGGCGTAGTCTCTGGCAAAGCAAGCACATCAACGGCGCCGGCAAAACGCTCGTCAATGGCAGTAGATATTTCATCGAACCGTCCCACGGCTGAAAATGCGTGGACCACGTCATCTGAGATCTCTTGTGTCATTTCTGCCCATTGGCCTTTCTTCGACATATCATTGAGCTTGCGGCCCAAATCTTCCCATCCATGGGATTCAAATACGGGCCAATACGAGGGTGTTGAGCCATAAAATCCAACCCGCATGCGCACCCACTCAAACATTTTGTTAACAGCTTCATCGTCTGCACCAGTGACAACAAACCCACCACCAGAGATTTCAAAGTCCTGGCGAGACTTACCCTTGTTATCTAAGCCTTTCTCTAGCCGCGGCATAATCACCTCATTCAGGTACTTGCGGGTGCAAAACGCATGCAGCATGACACCATCACACTCCTCCGCTGCTACTTTCATCATTGCTGGGCCAACCGCTGCAATCTGAATTTTCGGCACATCGCAGGCTAACGGGTGCGGCGTGAAATTAGGTGTCATTAAACTAAATTGGTAATGCTCGCCCTGATAATCAAGTTTAGTGCCATTCGCCCAGCAGTCCCAAATAGCACGCACGGATTGCACGTACTCGCGCATACGTGGTGCCGGCGCACTCCACGGCACACTGAAACGGCGCAAATTATGGCCCTTCACTTGGCTACCTATCCCCAACGTAAAACGACCGTTACTGGCCCGCTGTAAATCCCAAGATTGATTAGCGGCAACCATTGGACTGCGCGCAAACGCGATGGCTATATTGGTGCGAATCTCAAGATCGTCTGTTTGGGTCGCCGCCACCGCTAGAGGTAGAAATGCGTCCTGACGATTTTCTTGGGTAGAAATACCACTAAAGCCATTGTCTTGGGCTGCTTTCGCAGCTAAGCCCACTTGCCGCAAATCATGAGCAGGCACCCCAGTATTTATTTTCATACCTTTCGCTTCCTGTTTCGCCAATTCAAATGAACACAACCGATCTGCTAGCGCCGGATTGAGAGTTAAGCCTGCTGCATTTCGCGAGCGCGCTTAAATCCAGGACGCTGCATGAGCGCCTCTAAATAACGTTTGCAGTTAGGCTTATAGCGCGCGTCTAAGCCCAGTGAAACACCGAGAAAAAGTGCGTAACCCACCGCTATGTCGGCAATAGTGAATTTGTCAGCGACTAAAAAATCTTTACCTTCTAACGCCGCTTCCACTGCACGCAACCGCGACCAATACCAGATGGAGTAATCTTCAACCACTTGAGGAATACGACGTTCTTCAGGCTCTAAGCGGGTGTAGCGCAATACCAATGTCTGAGGAAAGGTCAGAGTGGCATCACTACGATACAACCAATTCAGGTACTCGCCATACTCTGGCTCATCTACAGTGACAGACAGCGGCGTAGGACCATACTTATCCGCCAAGTATTGGCAGATGCCAGATGACTCGGTCATGACCATTTCACCGTCAGTAAAAGTAGGCACTGTACCCATTGGGTTCAGATCGAGGTAGCCCGGGTAGGTGGCACGAGGCGGGAACTGCATATTTATAAGTTCATAATCCAAACCCATTTCCTCTAAAGCCCACAACGGTCTTAAAGAGCGCGAATCGCTACAGTGATATAATTTCATTTTTTCTCTTTACTACTTATCGTATTCTCAGCGACGAACTTGACGCCGCTTTGTTTCTGTTTCTGTTGGTATTTCTATTTCGAGTTTCAGCTTTATCTTTTAATGCCAACTAACTCACTTCATCCAGTAGGAGCGGCCCCAACAGCGCTCGATGATAGGCCGCGTCACCAAACTGATACTGGCACCACAATGCTCTGCGTAAAAACAACTGGGCATCGCAATCGTAAGTGAAGCCAAAACCACCATGAAATTGCACCGCACGGTCACCAGCAAAAGCAAAGGCTTCGCTGCCTTGGGCTTTGGCCATACGAATTGCTGACTCTATTGCGTTGGCATCTTCACCAGCCAACAACGTTGCGGCGTGGTAAAGGTGCGAGCGACAGGCCTCCATAGATAACAAAATTTGTACCGAGGGATGCTTTAAAGACTGATAGCTACCAATGTACTGATCAAACTGTTTACGAGTTGTTAGGTAATCTACTATGACGTGCAAAACGCCTGCTAGGCCACCTGCCATTTCAGCAGTCAGTAACAATAACGCGGCCTGCTCAACGCTGGCGAAATCTGCACCATCTAATATCTGCTCCGCGGGCACAGTTACCCCGTCTAGATCTAGAGTATAACTACGACGAGTTTCATCAATAACCGTTTCCCGGGTCAACGCATTGGCTGGCAGTTGATCTGCCTGCACAAGCACCAATCGTGGCGCGCTATCGATCATTGCTGAAACAACGATAACGGCAGCTTTCGGCGCATCTAACACAAAGCACTTTTTGCCGGTCAACGTTAACGCCCCCCCTGCAACTACACCTTGAGTTTGAATTTCCTTTAATCGCCAATTACCGTCTTCTTCCGTCAACGCAATACTAGCAACAGCACCCAAAGCAATCTGCGGTAGCCAATGATTCTTCTGCGTCTCACTACCCGAAACCACCAATACATTCGCTGCGAGCACCGTGGACACATACGGCGAACCCATAAGATGGCGGCCCATACTTTCAACAATGGGTACAACATCTGCCAGGCTCAGCCCCAGCCCACCATACTGCTCTGGAATAGTAATGCCGAGCCAACCCAGGTCTGCCATTTCTGACCAAATACCAGCATCCACACTGTCATCCAATTCAATTTGTCGCCGTACAACATCTAAGGGCGAATTTTTTCGACAAAAATCTACTGCGGTTTCTAGCAGCATGGTTTGTTCTTCGGTGAACTCTATAGTCGCCATGTGGCTCTCCTATTTAACCCTTGGGCAGGCCAAGCACACGCTCGCCAATAATGTTGTGTTGGATCTGCGTGGTGCCACCACCAATGGTTCCTGAAAACGCATTCAAATAAGAGCGCTGCCACATACCTCCGTCAACGGCATCTTTGCTCACATAACGAGCACCATTAGCGCCTTGTAGCGAAATGGCAAACTGACACATACGACGTTTGAGTTCTGAGGAGCGCAGCTTACCGGACATACTGATAGCGGTAGGCCAGTCAGTTGCAAGTGCAGGCACCTTGGCTCGTGCCGCCATTAACGAATTGTTTTGCGACTCGGTGATCAAATCTACCAACTCATTGCGCACGTGGGCGTCTTCAATGGCTGGTCGACCGTTGCGCTTGGCTCTACGTGCCAACTTAACAATGTCGTCAATGGTTAAATCCATCATCGCTAAGCCGCCCGCTTGACCACCTGTAGCGCCACGCTCAAAGGTGAGAGTAGCCATCGCCACCTTCCAGCCCTCGCCTTCATTGCCTATCATGCAAGAAGCGGGAATCCGCGCGTCGTTGAAAAACGTCTGGCAAAAACCATATTCTCCGGTTAGCTTTTTGATCGGTCGCGGTTCAATGCCCTCAGCCTGCATGGGCGCTAGGAAAAAACTTAAACCCGCATACTTGCTTTTACTTTCCTGAGAAGTTCTTGCTAGTAGGATCATATATTTGGCATAACTGCCTAGGCTGGTCCAAATCTTAGAGCCGTTAACAACGTATTCGTCCCCATCTTTGACCGCCTTGCACTGAGCACTACCCAAATCTGAACCGTGATCAGGCTCAGAGAAACCTTGGCACCACATGTCTTCGGCGCTGAGAATACCCTTGATATATTTGGCTTTTTCCGCTTCGGAACCCATCATTAAAATCAGCGGCCCGGCCCAGTTTAAACCAATGGTGTTAGGTAAAAATGGGACGCGATGCTTGGCCATAGCCTTTGTAGCAATATCTTGGAACACTTGGTCCACGCCACCGCCGCCATATTCCTTCGGCCACGCCATGCCCACGTAACCGTTTTCATAGACCTTGTTTTGCCAGTTTCGCAAAAACTCAAACTGACTGTCAGTGCCTACTT
Source organism: Gammaproteobacteria bacterium (assembly GCA_963581445.1). Classification (GTDB taxonomy): domain Bacteria; phylum Pseudomonadota; class Gammaproteobacteria; order Pseudomonadales; family Azotimanducaceae; genus UBA4421. The sequence goes on from CAUZON010000027.1 coordinate 7,343, forward strand.
CCATGAAAGTTTCCGGTAAAATAAACCCGGGATTAGCCGGCTTATTTTCCAAAAACCAACGGTCTGCTTGCTCCTCGAACTCTTTTAGTTCTGCTTGGGTGGTTGTCATACTAGATGCCTCATTATATTAAATTTTGTCTCGCGCATCGCTCTGTTAAGCCAAGTCTACGTGAGCGCACGCAACTCCAACAAAGGTGCTATCAATTCTATCCACTTTTTAACGTAGCTCTGGGTGGTCTGCTGGTCTACCCCATAATGCTCCTGAATCAGCAAGCCGCGCATAAAACTGCGGGTCATATTCAGCAACATGACTACCTCTTGATCGTTGCCGCTGTTGGCGCGATAACTGGCTAAGCTTTGCTGATCTAAATTTTTTCCCCAATCTACCAGCTCATCTGAAATACGGTGAGCTAACGCTTTGTTTGTACGCGAGGCGTTGAGCACCTCCATTAACGCGCGGTAGGCAGCTGTGTTAATGAAGCGCTGCCACGCATCCATCAGGGCTGCTTCCACTGACACTGGTTGAGATTCTTTTCTCTGCACAGTTCTAAGCAGCAGTGTGTCTACCGTTGCGGCAATCAAATCCTCTTTAGTCGGAAAATGATGTTGCACCGCGCCTTTAGAGAAGCCCGCCATCTGGGCAACACGAATGATGGAGGTTTCCGCATAGCCTACAGCCGCTAACGAGCTGATTGCGGCGCTACAGATACCCTCTCTGGCGCGCGCACTCTTTGCTTGCTGTAATCCTAGTTGTGCGGTCACGTGTCCTCCTTGATTGAGGATAAGTTAGCATAAAAAAACCTTCTGGCTGGCTTTTTATTCTGATAGGTTTAGAGCGTTGATGAAAACTACATCTATAAAGTCCCGGGGGGAAAACATGCCGATACTGGAATCCAAATTGGACACCAGAGCTGACATTTTTCAGCAGAATAAGAGCGATATGCTGGAAACGCTCACAGAGTTACAAGACTTGTACGACAAAGCAGCTGAGGGCGGCGGCGCAGAGGCAGTGGCTCGCATACGCAAGCGCGGCAAGATGCCCATCAGAGAACGCATAGCCAACATATTGGACCGAGATTCCTCTTTCTTGGAAATCAGCCCACTGGCTGCTTGGCGCTCTCCCTACGATTTAGGTTCCGGTTTTGTTGTCGGCATTGGAGTTATAGAAGGCGTTGAGTGCGTCATTTTAGGTCACGACCCGTCGGTTAGAGCAGGCGCCTTCAACCCGTTCAACTCGAAAAAGTTAATGCGCGGCTTAGAAATAGCCCGCGAGAACAGATTGCCCTATGTGCAGTTTGTTGAGAGCGCCGGCGCGGATTTGCGCGGTGAAGCAGGCGGCGATCCTGAAGCGGTTATTCAAAACGAGATAGAGCATTTTGCTGAATCTGGGCGGCTGTTTTACGAGATCACCGAACTCTCCAAAATGCGCATCCCCACAATATCCGTGGTATTTGGAGCAGCCACAGCTGGGGGCGCTTACCAGCCAGGCATGAGCGACTACAACATCATGGTTAAAAACCAGACCATGCTAGCCCTAGGTTCACCGCCCTTGGTGAAAATGGCCACAGGCGAAGATGCTGACGCTGAAAGCTTAGGCGGCGCAGACATGCATACACAGATTTCTGGTGTAGGTGACTATTTAGCCCAAGACGAAATGGACGCGCTGCGCATGTGCCGGGAAGTGGTTTCACACCTAAACTGGCGCAAACTTGGCCCAGAACCAAAGGCTGTTTTCACCGAACCCAAGCACAACCCAGAGGACATGCTGGGCTTGGTCTCAAAAGACCTACGCAGCCCGTTGGATATTCGCGAAGTCATTATGCGTATTGTCGACGGTTCTAAATTTGAGGAATTCAAACCCCTATACGGCCCCACACTAGTGTGCGGATGGTCATCTATTCACGGCTACCCAGTTGGTCTAATTGGGAATAACGGCGCGCTGTTTTCAGAGTCCGCGGAAAAAGCGGCACAATTTATTCAGCTTTGTAACCAAATTGATGTACCCCTAGTGTTTTTGCACAATATCACCGGCTTTCTTGTGGGCACCGACTTTGAGCATGGCGGCATCACCAAAAACGGTTCCAAGATGATCAATGCCGTGGCCAATTCCACGGTCCCTCATGTCACCGTAATTGTGGGCTCTTCCTACGGCGCCGGTAACTACGGCATGAGTGGGCGCGCATTTGGCACATCTTTCACCTACATCTGGCCTTTCGCAAAAATAGCGGTCATGGGACCCAAGCAAATGGCCGGGGTAATGACCATTGTTGGGCGCGGCGCTGCCGAGCGGCGCGGCGCAGAATTCGACGAAGCCGCCAATGAAGAGCGCGTAGCCATTGCAGAGCACTGGGCCGAAGAGCGATCAAAAGGTTTGTACGCAACTTCTAGAGTTGCAGACGACGGCATGATTGATCCACGGGACACCAGAGAGGTCATTGCGATGTCTCTCTCGGCTTGTCACAACAACGAAGTTAAAGGCACCAAGGAGTACGGCACATGGCGCATGTAATCACCCCTATCACAAGACTATTGATCGCCAACCGTGGCGAAATAGCACGACGCATCATGCGCACTGCCCACGATATGGGTATCAGTACCGTGGCCATTTATGCAGACAGCGATGCCAACGCACCCTTTGTCAATGAAGCAGACAGCGCGGTGGCCTTAAACGGTCGCACCACAGCAGAAACCTATTTAGATGTGGGCAAAGTTTTGGACGCTTGTCGGCGCAGTGGCGCGGACGCCATTCACCCGGGCTATGGATTTTTATCCGAAAACGAAGCATTTGCTCAGGCAGTAATAGACGCAGGCATTAAGTGGCTTGGGCCCACCCCAAAAGTCATTGGATTAATGGGCGACAAACTGTCTGCCAAAAGGCTAATGGATGAAGCCGGCGTACCAACCCTACCCGGTGTGGAAATTGAAGCAGATACCGACATCGTGGCAGCAGCGGCAAAAATTGGTTATCCGGTATTGGTGAAAGCATCAGCCGGTGGCGGCGGTCGCGGCATGCGCGTGGTTGAAAATGAAGCAGGGCTAGTTGCCGCCGTGGAGGGTGCCAAACGCGAAGCGGGCAGTTCTTTTGGCGACGACACCGTGTTCTTAGAAAAATGGCTCGCCACCTCGCGCCACGTAGAAATTCAAATTCTCGGCGACAGCCACGGCAACTTAGTACATTGCTACGAGCGCGAGTGCTCAATTCAGCGTCGCCATCAAAAGATCATTGAAGAGGCCCCCAGCCCAGCAGTAGACGATGCCCTACGCTCCCGCATGGGGGACGCAGCTATTGCCGCTGCGAAAAAGCTCGGCTATTCATCTGCAGGTACAGTTGAATTTTTGCTCAGCGGCGACGACTTTTACTTCTTAGAAGTGAACGCCCGCTTACAAGTAGAACACCCAATTACTGAAGAGATTATTGGTAAAGACTTAGTCCGCGAACAAATTCGCGTGGCAGAAGGCGAGACATTGTCTTTCACCCAAGAAGATATAAGTATCAACGGTCATGCAATAGAAGCCCGCCTTTATGCTGAAGATCCAGCCAAGGGTTTCCTCCCTGCGCCTGGCCCCGTGCTGGCTTGGACACCTTCAACCATTGGCAAAGCGCGCTTTGATTCCGGGGTAGAAACAGGCAGTGAAATCAGCACGCAATTTGATCCAATGATTGCCAAGGTAATTGTCCATGCCCCTACGCGTCGAGAGGCCGTCAGCCGACTGGCCCGTGTGCTTGAGACCACAGAGATTCAAGGTCTAAAAACCAATAGAGATTTCTTGGTCACCACTTTGCGCACACCAGAGTACTTAGCTGGGGACACCACCACTGACTTTATCGAACGCGTAAAACCTGCATTAACCCGCGAAGTTTCCCGCCAAGAATTAGTCGAGGCGGCAATCGCCACAACGATAGAGGGCCAAGCGCGCAGACGCGCCGCGGCCAAAGTATTGGGCACCATGAGCAGTGGGTGGCGCAATTCCACCATGCCCATGGAACGCATCAGCTATAAGTTTGGCAAAAAAGATGAAGTTGAGGTGACCTATAAGCGCCAACGCAGCGGTACGTTTGCAGTACATGTAGATGAGCAAACTATGCACGTTACTTGCTATGCAAGCGGCGAGGGTAATGTGGATCTAGACCTAGACGGACGCCGACTACACTTTAATGTTTCGCCACATGCAGATGACTGGCTCATACACAGTAATCATGGCGACCTGTGTCTAACAGAACTACCCCGTTATCCATCTACCGACTCAGATGAGAGCGGCGGTGGTCTAACGGCTCCTATGCCCGGCTCAGTGTTAGAAACACAAGTTGCTGCAGGGGCTAAGGTCGCAAAGGGCGATTTACTGGTGATTTTAGAGGCCATGAAAATGGAACACCGAATTACTGCGCCACGTGACGGCGTGGTGGAATCAGTGCACGTCAACGTGGGCGAACAAGTTGAAAACGCCCAACTGCTAGTCACACTAGCTGCGGTAGAAGGAGAATAAAAATGGCAGGTACCCAAGCGACACTTTACGAAATAAAAAATGGCGCAGCGTGGATTACGCTAAACCGACCAGAGAACCGCAACGCATTGTCGTCAGCTTTAGTCACAGAACTTTATGACCATTTACTCGCATCTAATGCAAATGATGCCGTGCGCTCTATTGTTATCACAGGCAATGGACCGGCCTTCTGCGCCGGCGCAGATCTAAAAAGCCCGCCAGGGCAATTGTCGGAAGGGTCATCTCGCGCAGTACCCTACGCAGATGTACTCACCGCAATACTGGACAGCCCAAAGCCTGTGATCGCAGCCATTAATGGCGCAGCCTTCGCTGGGGGCCTGGGCTTAGTTGGCGCTTCCGACATTGTGATCAGCCGCGAAGACGTACAAATGAGCTTTTCTGAAGTACGTATTGGTGTCATACCGGCGATTATTTCTGTAGTTTGTTTACCCAAGCTCGGCGCCCACCATGGCATGAAGCTGTTCTTGACCGGCGAGCGTTTTGACGGCCACCAAGCCGTGCACATGGGCTTGGCGCATCGCGCAGTACCAGCGGACCAATTGCACGCCGCGGTGGAAGAGGAAATTGTCATGATCAATCTTGGAGGCCCGATAGCCGTTCAGGAATGTAAAAAGCTAGCCCGCAGAGTGCCCACGTTAACTACGGCTGAAGCCTTTAAGGAAACAGCCGAGTGGAGTACGCGCATGTTCCGCTCAGATGAAGGCGCAGAAGGCATGGCGTCTTTCCGAGAAAAACGCAAACCCTCCTGGGTTGCAAAAGTTTAAGGGCGCTTTACAAAAATTGATCGCAATGTCCTTTTTATAAAGAAGGGGTATCGAGGCAATGCCTTTGAAAGGCATATCAAAGAGGGTGAAGGGAAATGACAGACGTAATACGTATTGGCAATTGCAGCGGCTTCTATGGGGATAGATTAGACGCAGCGAGAGAAATGGTTGAAGGCGGCCCCATTGATGTGCTCACAGGCGACTACCTCGCAGAACTAACCATGTCCATTTTATATGGCCAAAAACAAGCCCGCGGCGAAAACATGGGCTATGTGGGCACGTTCTTAAAACAGCTCAAAGAGGTGGCGGTAAGCTGTAAAGAGAAGAACATAAAAATTGTTACTAATGCCGGCGGACTAAACCCTAAAAGCATGGCTGAAGAAGTCGAAAAGATACTTAAAGTATTAGGTGTAGATTCTAAAGTGGCCTACATAGAGGGCGACAATATTCTTGAGGACCTTGAGCAACTACAAAAAGACGGCGAGTCTTTCACCAACCTAGACACTCAGGTTGCGCTCAAAGACACCGACCAACAGGCGCTCACGGCCAACGCTTATCTTGGCGGCTGGGGCATTAAAGAAGCCTTGGACCAAGGCGCGGACATTGTCATTTGCCCAAGAGTCACAGACGCCGCCGTGGTCATTGGGCCTGCCGCATGGAAGTTCAACTGGCAGCGCAACGACTACGATGCGTTAGCTGGCGCCCTCGCCGCTGGACACATTATTGAATGCGGCGCTCAGTGCTGTGGCGGCAACTATGCGTTTTTTGAGGAGGTGCCAAGCTTTAGAGATGTGGGTTACCCCATCGCTGAGATAGAAGCCAACGGCAACTTTACCGTGACCAAGCACGCAGGAACTGGCGGACTGGTCTCCGTAGGTACCATTACCGCCCAACTGCTGTATGAAATTTCAACACCGGCCTATTACAACCCAGATGTCATCGCGCATTTCGACACTATGAAAATAGAACAAGCTGGCGATGACCGCGTATATGTCAGCGGTTGCAGGGGCAGCAGCCCTCCACCCACCCACAAGGTCTGTTTCAATACACGCGGACTATATAAGCAATCTATGGAAACTCTGCTCACGGGCTTAGACATAGAGCTAAAAGCCGAGCGCTTTTTAGACGCAGTGTTCCACAACATCGGCGGGCGTGAGCAGTTTGAAGATGTAGACATACACCTAATCAGAAGTGATCAAGAAGATCCTGACAGTAATGAAGTCGCCCACGCTGCATTGCGCGTAACCTTAACCAGCAAAGACCCAAGTAAGTTTGGCCGAATTTTTTCTGCGAAAGTCACAGAACTGGGCTTGGCGGGCATACCGGGCAACACCGGCAGAGGCGCGGCAGGCTTCAATGGCGACGCCGCTGTCATTCACTGGCCGGCGTTAATAGACAGCCAGCGTTTAACCGAAATTGTCCATTTTGGCGGCAAAACCACCGAAGTGTTGCCCACCCAGCGCTTAGGACTGGATGAAATCTACTACCAAGAAACGCCAGCGGTCATTGCACCGGCACCCACCGGGCCTGTCAAACGCATTCCATTTGGACGCTTATTCGGCACACGCTCTGGGGACAAAGGCGGCAATGCAAATATGGGCGTTTGGGCACGGACAGATGAAGCCTATAGTTTTCTCTACGAGTTTTTAACGGTGGAAGAATTCAAGCGGCTCGCGCCTGACTTTGGTATTTATGAAGTAGAGCGCTACGACATACCAAACTTAAGAGCCATGAATTTCTATATAAAGGGTGTGTTAGGTACTGGCGCTGCGTCAAACCACCGTATAGATAAGCAGGCCAAAACTTTGGGCGAATACTTCAGAGCGAAATATATTGAAGTACCAGAAAGCTTGGCTGTAGGCCTATAACCTAGCTTAGCAGGCCTGTTAAAAAGCCCTCCATACGTGGGCTTTTTGGCCTCTCACGCCCCCCGTTTCCCACTCATTTTCGCGGCTGATTGAGAGCAGTTGATTATCAAAAAACTGCTCGGGAGTGATTTTTTTTGCGATACCCTGCCAATCGTTTCATCCCCCTCGAAGTGACCTTTACTCCAACCCCTTTGAAGAAAGACGAAATGTCCAAGTACAGTAGCAAGCCTAACTTCGGGCGTTCCGCTACATCTTGCTAGCCTTAGTCTTAGTAACACGGGCCTATTCGAGAAACCCAACTTAAGCAGTTAGACTATGTTCATTCTTAGCAGGCAACGGAGGCTCCTACATGTCGCTGGTCAAAAAATTACTAGTTTGCTTCACAGCAACGTTTCTACTCCCCTATTCTGGGCTGGCCTTAGCGGGAGAACCCGGCAGCGGCGCGCGCAAGTTCGCGCAGCTAGAGCAACTGCTGCCCACGCCAAATAGCTACCGCACAGCATCCGGCGCACCTGGGTTTGCCTATTGGCAACAGCAAGCCGACTACAAAATTCAGGTGGCACTAGATGAAGACAACCAATCAATTGTAGGCAGTGAACAAATCACCTACACCAACAATTCGCCAGATACTCTCAACTACCTGTGGCTGCAATTAGATCAAAATCGATTTGCCGAAGGGTCTCTCGATCGCCGCTCACAAACCACCAACCCCAAAGAGGATAAGATCAGCTTTAACCGGCTTCGGCAGGCACAATCTTTTGCTGACAAAGAACACGGTTATAGCGACCTAATTGTCACAGACAAAAGTGGTAACCCCCTACCCTTTGTGGTGGTAGACACCATGATGCGCATCGATCTTAAATCGGCACTGAAGCCGAAGGGCAAAATTGTGTTCAACATCGGCTGGGCTTACAACCTTATTGAGCAAGCGGCCATTGGCGGGCGCGGTGGATACGAGCATTTCGAAGACAACGACAGCTACATTTTCTTCCTTGCCCAATGGTTTCCAAGAATGGTTGCGTATACCGACTATGCCGGTTGGCAGCACAAAGCATTCCTAGGCCGAGGCGAGTTCACTTTAGAATTCGGCAACTATGAAGTCGCCATTACTGTACCAGAGGGACATATCGTATCCGCTACTGGCGAACTAACTAATGCCAGTGAGATGTTAACCAAAGCACAGCGCCAACGCTTGGTCCAAGCCAACACGGAAACGCCCGTATTCGTTGTCACCCCCGAGGAGGCTCTGGCCAACGAAAACCTGACAGACAAACCGAGCGGCAGCAAAACTTGGCGTTTCAATGCCCAGCGCATTCGCGACTTTGCATGGTCATCGTCACGGAAATTTATTTGGGATGCTATGCTGCATAACCAACCTAATGCCAAACACGACAATGTATTAGCCATGTCATTTTATCCAAACGAAGCTGAACCGGCATGGTCCCAATATTCCACGCAAGCCGTAATCCACACGTTAGACATCTACTCACGCTTTTCCTTCGATTACCCCTATCCAACCGCGCAGTCTGTTAACACATGGGAGCGTGGTGGTATGGAATATCCAATGATCACGTTTAATGGCTATCGACCGTCAGTTGAGAAAAAAGAGGATGACCAGGATGAGGAGGACTCTGACGGTACCTCTGAAGGCCCAGAGGACACTATCACCTATTCGCGCCAAATAAAGTACGGGCTGATTGGTGTCATCATCCATGAAATAGGCCACATCTATTTCCCCATGGTAGTTAACTCAGATGAGCGTCAGTGGACATGGATGGACGAAGGTATAAATACCTTTTTGGAATATGTTGCTGAGCTCGAGTGGGAAGAGCGCTTCCCAGCCTTTCGCGGCAAAACCAATGTGTTGGACTATATTCCAGAGTACATGACCTCTACAAATCAAGTGCCGATCATGACACAGTCCGATTCAATTTTGCAGTTTGGCCCAAATGCTTATTCCAAACCCGCCGCCGCGCTAACCGTACTGCGCGAAACTGTCATGGGTCGCCAGCAGTTCGATTTTGCATTTAAGCAATATGCCAACCGGTGGAAATTCAAACGACCTACGCCGGCAGATTTTTTTAGAACTATGGAAGATGCTTCAGGCGTGGATTTAGACTGGTTTTGGCGCGGCTGGTTTTACAGCACGGACCATGTAGATATGGCCGTTAACGACATACGTGAGTATCGTATAAAGACAGGTAATCCAGAAATAGATTTCCCATTGAACCGTATAGAAAACGAAGCACTTTATCCTCAGCCCATAATGCAAGAACGCAACGCCGCAGCCGGTTACACAACTCGCCTGCAACGGCTGCCTGCAATCACTGATTTCTATAATGAGAACGATGAATTCACGGTGTCCAACAAAGACAGAAATAAATATCAGTCATATTTGAAGGGGTTGGATGACTGGGAGAAACAAGTGTTAGCTCGAACCATAGAAGACGAACCCTATGTTTACTTCATAGATATAGAAAACAAGGGAGGCTTAGTCAGCCCGCTGCCCATGAACATCACGTATGAAGACGGCAGCTCCAGACAACTCAACTTACCCGCTGAAATCTGGCGGCGTAATGCCGAGAACATCACCCATGTGCTGCTGGAAAACAAAACCATAGCAAAGGTCTCTATCGACGACAGACACCAAACGGCCGACGCGGACTTTTCCAACAACGCCTTTCCCCCAAGCATCACCTTATCAAGAATGGCGCTATACAAACGCAAGCGCGAGGAAAGAAATCTCATGGCAGACATGTTGGTGGAGCTAAAAGGCGGCAACGATACAAAGGCCAGCAAAAATGTGCCCCTAATCGAAAGTACTGACCCGTGAGAGCGCGCGCACGCAACCGCGCAATACACTCAACTCTAAGCAAATACTGTTTAAGGGCCGCTTTAGCTCTACTGTGCTTTCCTCTATTGGCAAGCGCGCATAGGCAACATCTAAGCTGGACAGAGGTGGCGTTAAGCGATGATAAAAAATTTGCAGAGATCACTCACCGCTTGCATCAGCACGACAGCGTCGCCCTGCTCAGGAGTATGGGTTTCGACAACCCAGATTTAGATTCGCTAGAACACTTGGCGGTGCTCGCAGTGTACGCCGCCAGAAATACGCAGCTCTTACTGAAAGACGGTACATTGGCGAAGGCAGAAATCATTGGCGCTGAAGCCGAGGGTGACTTCGTTTTTGTTTATCAAGAAACACTAGAGCAGCCCTCACTGCTTGAAAAAATAGCCACGTCCATATTTATGGATTTAAATGCTGAACAAATTAACCGAATCAACATTTTGCACAACGGCAATATAAGCTCTCTGAAATTCACCGTTAACAACCTAAGCGCTAGAAAAATTCTCTAGACACTAGGCGTTGCAAAGGGTTGTTAGAAACACCTAATCCCGTTACCTGCCCAATTCCAGAGCGAATGAGGCCATCGGTGAGCACACAAAATCTTCGATAGTTCTCGGTTAAGCGGAAAATTTCTGAGGAGTGAGTCAACCTAGGCAACTAAACTCAAGAGCCAAAGACTTTAAGCCTAGCCGATGGCATATTTCCAGCGCCGTCTAACAGTTAATGGCTGCCGTCGGCGCCTGTACCGGGCGGTCTGGAGCGCACGAATCTTAAAAATGGCGCAAAAATTGCCCGTCGACCTATCCTAAGAAATCGCCTTATGTGCAAAAATCGGCTTTTTGATCAAAAACGCGCAAAATAGCTAAATTAAAAAATGCAATAAGAAACACATAAGAATGCGTTACAAAGCCAATTTTTTGATATACTCACCCGAAGTTCCTAGTATGAATGTGTTTTAGGTCTTTATCGAAAATTGCAATTCAGAGGTCGAGCCAATGAGTTTGGCCTTCTTTTTTGCACTTTCACCAACAAATTAGAGTATAGAAAATGAGTAAAGGTACAGTAAAGTGGTTTAACGCCGACAAAGGTTTCGGTTTTATTACACCAGAAGATGGCAGCAAAGATTTATTTGTTCACCATTCAGAAATCCAGTCTGGCGGCGATTATGCCACATTGAGTGACGGCCAAGCAGTTGAGTTCGAAGTTGGCCAAGGCCAAAAAGGACCATGTGCGAATAAGGTTACTGCTATCTAATTAGCAAGTCACTGAAAACAAAACAGACATGGACAGACTACCCAGTAGTTCGTTCATGTTTGTGGCGTTAACCCTCAAGCAGAGTCAACCAACAGCAAAACTTCAAAGCCCAGTTCTGCGGCGAAATTTATACCCTTAGCCAGCTTGGCTGTTCTTTATATCAATAGGCTCATACAGGCCTGGCAACCGCTCCCCCCATCTCCCACAAATTTATCTATCAATTCACCAATCAACGCTTCAAGCGAAATCAAAAAGACTAACAACTGATTATTCGAATATGACAGGCGAACAAGAAAATAATCCACTGCATGGCGTAACCCTCGAGACGGTTGTAACCAGACTGGTAGAACACTATAACTGGGATGGATTGGCGGACAGGATAGACATCAACTGCTTTAAGAGTGATCCATCTGTTAAATCATCGCTGAAGTTCTTGCGTAAAACTCGTTGGGCGCGAGACAAGGTGGAGAACCTTTTTATTGCAACCTTTGCAAAACCATCGCCCTGGCGAAACGCCAAATATCCGCGCTGAGTAATTCTACAAAAACGCATTAAAAAGACGCTGACGCAGGAGACTGCCCCTCCCCAAAAAAAGCACCTACCCATTTTTTAAATAGCTGTATAAAGAGTTTTCCAAATAGCTATTTGAATAACCCTTATAGATACACCAGTGCTATCGAAATACTTATATGTGAATACTTGCACCCAAGTATTCACATATAAGTACCAAAACCTGAGCACTACTTCAAAGACTACTGCCGAGTTAAATGAAAGCCCTGTGGAACATAATTGATGGGGGACGACCAAGCACGCTCTTGCAGGGTTGCCGCCAAGTCAGAACGAAGTGCTGTGCCGGCACGAATGGCGTCCCAAGTACTCCAGCGACAAGTGGGATTTTCTAATGCACGGGTGTAGTAAAACGCACGCTGGCTAGTCTTAAAGTTTGGATCAGTCCAAACCGTGCGCAACTGCGCATCGCCGGTATTGGCGCTGATACTACAATCGCCTAAATCGACCAAAGCACCATTATCTGGACAGCGATTAGTTGCGGGGTCTACTGCAACACCACCGGCGCAGGCAACGTCTATGACTTCTTCATAGGTCTCGCCAGATGCGTCTATCCAGCCTTTAATAATTTGCAGGCGCTGAAGTGGTGCGCTGTTGGCATCAGCTTGAGCCCATATCGCAAATTGCGGCGCGGCCTCAGAAACGCTCTCGTTAGAATCAGACGGCGGCATGAGATCCGCGCCCATAGTGACACCTGTTGCGTAAGCCTGTGCCACGCCGTCAATGGAATCCAATAAATAACTGGGTAAACCGTAGCCTGCAAAAAATCGCAAACGCATGCGCGGGCCAGATGTGGCAAATGTTTCTTTACGGCGCAGTGCGGCGTAAATGGCTTCCCGGGTATTTTCCTCTGCCCACACACCAGCAAGCCCTGAGGCACCAAAGGTGGGCTGAGCACCACCCACATAGGTTAAGCCGTCTACCTCGGTCATTGCTTGAGGCGCAAGGGTATTGAACAGCCAACCTTCAGCTGGACCGAAAGGCACCGAGCCGCGCAGCTGCGCATCCGAAGATAGAACACCCAACTTTGAGCTGAATTCGGATTCGTCGTTTTGCGCAGCACCCGTGTGGGTATCACTGGAGCCAATCACACCAAATGCATAGGGGTTAGCGACCCCTTGCGCTTCTAGCGCCAAACCGCGACGCAAAGCATTACGCACATAACTGCCCTCAGGCTCGCTGGGTAGCGTGGTTGCAACACGAAACTCCATCAACTCAAAGGTCGCCCACTCATCTGTTGTGGACAAACTTGGGTGAGTCTCCGAAGTACCTTTAATTTGAGTAATTTCCACCAACGGCTCATTACGAATGCGTTGAACGGCATAGTCATTGTCGATAGGTTCCCCGAAAAAGTCCACGAGCTTAAACATCTGGCCATTAGAGCCATTAGAGTTGTGTGGAATGGCCATAGATTCAACGCCCGCTTCGCGCAGTTTGTCCATCCAACTCCATAGATCTTCGGGATTGTTTGAATGTAGGCGGGAGAAGGGTACTTCCGGCACTAAGTCGCTGCTTTCAAAGACAACGTTGCGGTGCAGGTTGCCTCGGTCGTCAGACCCGGTGGTGTACTCGTAGGCAACAAACGTGGTGAAGCGGCCAGGATCATTGAACATATCCGCTGCCCTGACTGTGTCTGCCCAAGCTCGGCGGGTAATGGCCAACGTTTCCTCAGCTTCGATATCGCCGCCAATAATGCCAGGCACTAAACCGGCCAAAAGTTTGGTGAAGCTGCTCAACCGATCAGGCAAACTCCAACGATCCATATTATCTGGCGCATTCAGATCATGTATCACCTCGGTGAAAGGATACTTAGACAAATCGCTATCGGTATCTGCAGCCACTGGCGCCACGCCCATAAACATTGCGTGATCGGTGACACCATAAAAATCTAATGGCTCGCTTAACTGCATGTCATAACCGGAAGGATGCTTAATGGCTTCGCCCTGAGCAAAGCGATAGGCATCATACGGTGTGGCCAAGGTGCCAAAGGCATAGGCGTCAAATGAATAAGTTGTGTGCACGTGCAAATCACCGAAGTAGGCATTGCGCTGAGGATTGGCAGCAACCCGTCGGTCAATAACAATGTGGTCCGTTGCAAACACAGCTTGCCCCAACGCCCCAGCAATCTGAGTCTGGTCTAGCGGTGTAGTCCTTTCACAACCGGCCAACAATAGGCCTACAAACAATGCACAAAATGGTCCAGTGCGCTGTCTTAATCCCAATCCTTCGAATGCCATTTTTTTCATGCCTGCCGCAAAAATTAATGGCAATCATTGTGAATCACCAATCGCTTTGTGGCAACGCAAACGCCGTGAATAGCCGGCCTTAAAAGGCCTATGGGGTGCGCTGCTGCATTTTTTTCACCTAGGCCATTACGAACTGCTCGAACGGGCCGACAAATTCGCGGTGATGATTATCTTGACGTGCGTGCAAATCCGCCAGCAATTTATACCTACAGAAGCGGCATTTAAGAGATTTGGTTCTACGTACCTGACTAGTAGTAAGAGCATCCAGTTATCGAAAACATCAAATCAGCCTCAAAACTGGTCAAACATCCTACACGCCCCAGCCATATCAGTTACCACAAGTTCTAAATTGGCTGGTGCCAAATTTGCAGTACTCTGCAGCAAAAGCCCCTTCAGCACGCCAGCTGCATCAATTGTCATGTCGCCATCGATGACCGCCTTACTTAAAGCATTAGCAGCTTGCTTGAGCAGCACCTTAATCTGTCGAATATCTGTGCGGATAGCAGCCAACTCAGTAGCCTGACTTAAGGTACTGGCATTGGCTGCGCGTGCCTGTGCCGCGCAGATAGCATCACGAGCGAGCAGGTCTAAGCGAATGGGCTTATAACGCGCAATACCGCCCGTAATATCCTGCGTTAGCTCGGGATACATGGCTTTGCCTACGGCACGCCTTAGGGGCGAATGAGCGACGTAAATACTGCCGTCGGCCGCGACAATGCTCATGGCCAATGAATCCTCTCGGCCTTCTGCAAAGTAGCGTAGTTTTCCTGTTTGTCGGTCCAGTAGCCCCATACCAACATGTAGCATCAGATTGGAACCCAGCAACGACTTGCCGCCGCCGACACCAATCACCACACCGTTGGCTGTAATCGTCGCGGTTAACGAATTTGTTTGTTCATCGACATTGGCATACCCATCAAACCCCGTGAGTTCTGCTGTCCATGTCCGCGCACCGCTGTCGCCATTGTCCACCAGTTGAATTATGTCTTTGCGGGTGACGGCGTACAGCTCATTATTATCCGCAGCCACTGAAATTGAACCAACCAAAGGTTCGCCCACATCCACACGCCATATTTCGCTTAACTCACTGTCTAGGGCAATAACATTGCCCAGGTTATCTGACACGTACAGGCGCTGGCCATCTGGGCTTAGGGCAGGGGTTGAACCGGTACCACCCTGAAAAGTTGCGCGATTCAACAACTGAAATTCAAACCCACCGTCAGCATCATCTGGGCTACTAATTAGATCAAAGGCGTAAATCGCACCGATTTCAGATCGACCATCCTCGACACCATCCTCTGCATCATTCGCTGTGGCGGCTATATAAATTCGGCCGCTTTGAGGATCAATACTGAAAAAATTAGTGACTAAGCCGCCACCACCGTAGATATAACTCACGGCCGAGGAGAATAAGCTCAAACCAGCCGCATTCTTACCGAAGGCTTTATCCATCAGCGGGTCCACTCGATCTACGACAAACCCAGGAATTTTCGTACCATTACCGCTAACCGCAGGCGCACCGGGTACTTGCCCAATAGGCGCCACCAACTCACCTGTTCTGCGGTTGAAGGCAAATAGTTCTCCGGCCTTCGACACAGCGATCAGCGAATCTGTTGCCGGGTGATAGTTGAAACTATGCACTTTCGAACCCGCACTTCTGTCAGGGTCTAACGGTGGTAGGCGTAAACCAGTAGGCATGCTCCAAATCGTTGAGCCATCTGGTCTCAAAGCCATCGCGCGCGCATAACCAATAATGTAAATAATCTGCGCGCCAGAGTTGTCAGGGTCGTTCAATATGAACGCGGGACTGGCAGAATGCATTGCGTCGTCCGCGGTTATCGCCCAACGGCGTACACCGGTTTGGGCGTCGAGTGACACCAACACCACACGTTCGCCGTGGTAGAACTGTGGACTAAAATACAAATTGCCTTGGTTATCAAAGAGCGGTCCGTTACCGATGAAGTAGGACGGCTCCGCAACCCAATCAAGTTCAAACATCGGCGCAGCAACGCCCCACACGCTGTCCGAATTCGCCACGCCCACATGAATGGCATTAAAAGTATCCGGCTCTGGAATAACATCGTAACTGTGGTTTACGGTTGCGCGCGCGCCAACTGGTTTCCATTGAGTTTTTTCAGGAGAAGCAAAAACCTTAGGGTTGTGGGGGCGTGTATCATCAACAAAGATTTTGAAAACCCCAAAACCAACAACCGCAACCAGTAACAAACTGAGCACTTTCCGAGTATTCATTTTCAAGATTCCTATTATTGACCTTCACCACTTTATCAAACCGGTAGAGAGCAGACACCGTTGTTTACGGCGTCCACCCTAGAGGATTTTCTGCTTCGCCAGAGCGCGGCCACAAAGCCAAAAATGTAGGGCACCCCAGAGACCTACAAGCGAAAAGTAGGCCAGCGCCACACTTAGAGCATCCTCACCATAAAGAGGGTTGAACAAATCACTTAACACACCTACAAGTAAAGGACCGAGGCCTAAGCCAATGAGGTTGAGGCAGAGCATCTTAACCGCCGATGAAACTGCCCGCATTTGTACCGGTGACAAGGTTTGCACCATGGCTATGCTGGGTCCAAGAAAACAATTACCGAGGAAACCCGGAATAATAAACAGCAACATCGCCGTAGTTAAATCGTCCGATAATAAACCCAAAACAAACAATGGTATGGAGATGAACGGCACAATGGCAAGCATCCACATGCCATATTGGAAACCCCGAATAGAAAGGCTATCAAACCACTTACCGGCGACCAGCGCACCCACCGCACCCAAAATGCCAAACACACCAGCCATCATAAGACCGGCCTGAGATTGACTCAGACCGTGTGCCCTGATGAAAAAAGTGGGTAACCACTGAGTAAGTCCATAAGACATCAACCCCGCCACAACGGAGCCCGCAATGAGATGCCGCATAGCAGGGTTGGCCCACATTGTGGCGGCAGTGGTAAATATGGGCGGTGGCGGCGGTGGTATTTCCGTTTCAAAGGTGCCCCTAGCTGGCTCACGCAGCAGTTTAGCCATAACAAGGGCCAACAATAGGCCGGGGGCACCTACGGCCACCATGGCAACGCGCCAATTGTAAGCCTCGGCAATAAACCCGCCCCCAACAAAACCCAACATCATGCCAAAACTACCGCCCAGCATTAGCGTGGCCATGGCGAAGCCCCGACGATGAGCCGGAAAGTAGTCAGCAATTATAGAGTGACTTGCAGGGTTCACTCCCGCCTCACCAATGCCTACACCAATACGAAATAGCAGCAGGCTGACAAAACCGGCGGCTAGACCACTAAACGCGGTCATCAAGGAGAAAATAACCAGACTGGCAATAATGATCCACTTGCGACTGTATTGGTCAGACAAGCGCGCAATAGGTAGACCCATGGTGGCGTAGAACAAGGCGAATGAAATCCCTCCTAACAACCCTAACTGGGTATCGCTCAGATCGAACTCTGCTTTTATATCGGGAAAGAGAATTGACAAAATCATCCTATCGCTTATCGACAGGGTGTAGGCCAACACCAACAAAAGCATAGCGGTGCGGTGACCTGCCAAGGGTTCAATGACTGTTTGCTTATTCATTGTGGCTTGTGTCTTCAAGCGCAGCGCAGACCAAAAAATTTTGTGCCAATGCCTATTCCCAATTTCTATCAAAGCTCAGTATAGTAACCCTACAACTTCAAACAGGGTCATATTCGGACATGAATTTCGACTAAGGTGTTGAGTGACCATCAATAGCGATATGCACCAAGAGCGAGCCATGAGGACAAGTCAAATTCAGCGTGACGTGTTTACGCACCTAATAGCCGAGTTAAAAAAAGCAGGGGTTACTGCGGAACAACTGCTTCACCAATCGCAGTTAAGAGAACAAACGGCATCGAACTCAGATCAAACCTTAACGCCAGGCAACAACCCACTAATAACCCTAGAAACCGCGGTGACGCTTGCTGGCGACCCTACTCTGGCACTACGCTTGGGCCAGCAGATTGGCATTGAAAGTTACGGTACCTTCGGTTTTGCCTTGCTGAGTTGCGCAACCTTGAGAGAGTCCATTGAGCTATTGCTGCGCTACGGGAAGGTTTTTTTCAACCCAGGCTGGTTATCCCAGGATCATGACAAAGGCCTATTGCTTAGACTGGATCTAAATAGAGGCACGCCAGCGCAACAGCAAATAGTTGCCGAACTGTGCTTTTCACAATTGGCTAGCATCGGCAATTCTCTTTTTCGCCGTCACCTTGAGGGTGCGCAGATCAGCTTTTCGTACGCTAAACCCGCTCATGCAAGCAGCTACAAAATGATATTGGGGGCGGAGGTCACTTTCGAGTCCGAACACAGCGAATTATTTCTACCAACGCATGTCCTCGAGACTGCCGTTAAGACAGCCAATATTTCCGACCACGTGGTTTTTCATCAGCAGTGCGAAGAAATGTTGCTCGGTCTTGATAGAGTAGGAAAAGCTACCGCCGATGTAAGACAACTACTGATTCAATCCGCTGGCGATTTTCTTACCATTGAACAAGTAGCCGAGCGTTTACATATTAGCCAGCGCACATTACGACGGCGCCTAAAGGCAGAATCTACCAATTTCAGATCTACCTTGGATGAGATCAGAGACTTACTTGCAAAGGAATATTTAGCTAAGACCGAGTTGACCGTTGCTGAAATTGCACACCTACTGGAATACTCGGAAACGGTGAACTTTCGGCGGGCATTTGGGCGCTGGAACGGCATTGCGCCTAACACCTACCGCCAAAACCCACACGGCTAAAACGGCTAAAACGGCTAAAACCCCCAGAACATAAAGACACAACAAGCTGGCCGAATATGATTCCACCCCACTCTTTTCCCCAATGTATTGTTTGTTTTTTACCACCCCAAGAGAACAAACATGACAGTAATCACTAACGCTTCACGTATGCCTGAAGGCATGGCACTAGAAGTCCGGAATCTCAGGTTCGAACTAAGCCAACAACTGGCCAATGATTGGCTCGACAACGATCCGTTTAAGACTGCATTCTTTAACGCCCTGAGTATGACTTTCCCCGCTGGCGAGCGCTTTTTTATCGAAAGTGTTCGCCACTATAAGGATGAAATCAAAGACCCTAAGCTGCAAAAAGAGATGAGCGGCTTTTTTGCTCAGGAGGGCGTTCATTCTCGAGAACACCGCAAATACAACAGGGTATTGTGTGAACTGCGTGGTTACAGCCAGGAAAAAATGGAGGCCAGAACCGAGAAATTGGTGCAAAAAGGTAGAAAAAAAATGTCGCGTAAAGCTCAGTTGGCGGCAACCTGTGGCGTGGAACATCTCACCGCCATCCTTGCAAGTAAAATTCTCAATGGTTGGATGCTCAGTGATGCTCCACGTCAAATACGGGACTTGTGGGAATGGCACTCCGCTGAAGAGCTAGAACACAAATCTGTTGCCTTCGATGTCTATACTCAGATTGGCGGCAACTACAAGGCTAGGAAGCTAACGCTGCGGATATTTACCGTGCACTTTATGCTCGACCTACTGGCAAACACCTTCTACATGCTGCGTAAAGATAAAAAGTTTTGGAAATTGTCTACGTTTCAAAGTGGCTTTAATTTTCTTTTCGCTAAACGTGGCGTATTTAGAGAATTGCGCAGCGATTATCTCAGCTATTTCGACCCCAACTTTCACCCCTGGGACGATGATAACAGGGACCTATTGGCGCGTTGGCAAACCCCTAAGGCCGCATGAACAGGGCGGCCGCCAAGGAAAACAAGGTGTGGCGACCTTGTTACCCCACCAATGGGACCGAATATCCGCCAACCCATACCTTACAGTTTTTCCGACAGCTTTCAGTTGGCAAAGCTGGTGCTTTCAACTCTCCTGCCATACCAGATAGGTGACGACCAAGCGCGTTCCTGAATAGTGGTTGGCAAATCTGAGCGCGGCGTTTTACCGGCGCGTAACGCGTCCCATGTAGACCAACGGCAAACCGGGTTTTCCAACACGCGCACGTAATAAAATACCTCTTGCCCTGGCATAAAGTTAGGATCTTGCCAAAGCGTTTTAAGCTCGCTGGCGCCAACGTTAGCTGTAGTTGAACAGTCATTTAGACTCACTTGAGCATCATTATCAGGGCAGCGATGGGTTTGTGGGTCCACGCTTAAGCCATCTGAACACGCCACATCATAGACCTGCTCCCTGTGCTCGCCCTTCTCTAACCAGCCTTTGATTACTTGCATGCGCTGCAGTTGGGCGGTGTTTGGATCGGCTACCGCCCAGGTTAAAAACGTCGGTTGGCGCTCACCGCGGGCTTGTAACGTGGCACCCATCGTGACGCCAGTTTGATATGCACTTTTAATTAAATTCGGACTGTCTATTTGTGCTTTATCGATTTCGTAGCCGGCAAAGAAACGCACTTTAATCCGGGTACCACTGGTGGCAAATGTTTCCTTACGCCGCAGCGCATCATAAATCGCCTCGCGGGTATTCTCTTCTGCCCAGACCCCGGCAATACCTGAAGCGCCCCAATATTTGTAGCCGGAAAAATTGAGGTAGGTTGAGCCATCTACTTCTTCTGCCATATCTGGAGCAGCAAGTTTAATCAGTGTGCCGTAAAGAAAGCTCGCAGGTATAGAGCCGCGCTTCTCGGGGCTGCTGTCAAAGGAGCCGATTTTGCCAAAGTAATTGTCTTCCTGAAGCGAGGCAGCGGCTGTGTGGGTATCGCTAGAACCAATCACTCCGAATTTATAGGGATTTGCACCGACACGCTGCTGCATTAACAACCCTCGCTGCCAGGCATTTCTAACATAGCTCCCAGGCGGGTTGCTGAGTATCTTGGTGGAGGTACGTAACGGGAAAATTTCGAAATTTGCCCACTCATCATTTTTCGATAGAAGCGGATGGGTCTCAGAAGTGCCTTTGACTTGGGTGATTTCTGCTAGAGGTTCATTGCGTAGGCGTTGCTCTGCATAATCGCTATCAATAGGTTTGTCCGCCCAATCGTTAAGCGGAAACATTGCACCGTTAGATCCGTTGCTGTTGTGAGGTATCGCTAGACTTTCAATGTCTTGTTTACGCAGCCAGTCCATCCAGTCCCATAAACCTTCGGGATTAATACTATTGAAGCGCGAGAACGGCACGGCAGGTAAGCGTTCGGTACTACGAAAAATTACGTTGCGATGGAGTGCCTCTCGCTCTGCTGTAGATGAAGTAAACTCATACCCAGCAAAGGTTGTAAACGTTCCAGGCTGGTAGGCCGCGTTTGCTGCTGCAACGGTTTTTGACCACGCAGATTTACTGACATTATTAACCGTCACGTTGTCGATAGTACCGTCGAGTAGGCTGATCACAACGTCGCTGACAAAGTTACTGAATACCTTGCTTCTTTTCGCCAGATCCAAGATACCACCGTCAACTGATTCATTAATATCGTGATAGGGCTTGGCAAAATCGTACTTAGAGATTGGTGAACTGGTATCTGCCGCTTCATTGATCAAACCAAGAAAAACCCCATGATCCGTTACCGCATAAAAATCTAGCGCCTGAGCCAACTGCACTTCAAATCCACTCGGATGCTTGATCGCCTCTCCTTGCGCATAACGATAAGCGTCTTCCGGCGATGCTGTTGTACCAAAAGCAGAAGCATCGAACGACAGCGTTGTATGAACGTGCAAATCGCCAAAGTAAGCATTGCGGTCAGGATTAACCTGCGGGCGTTTGGGCGCGGCATTAAACTCTTTCGACAAAGCTGGAAACGTTATCAACTCGTCACTTGCTGGGATAACCGTATTAGTCGAGCGGAAATATTTTTGCGCCTCAGTGCGCTTGTCTTTTGCTATTTGCTCATCAGAACAGGCGCCCACGGCAAAGCCTACGGAGATCAAACAAACAAAAGAGGTGATACGAACATTCATGCATTTACCTTACTTGAAGCAAACTGCTCCGTTACGTGTTGATCGAGGGTTAGCTTGTTGGGTCTAGCCAGATAGGACTGGTCCATGCTCGCTCGCGTATGGTTGCCGGGACGCGTGCATCTGGCGTGCGCCCCAAACGAATTGCGTCGTAACTGGACCAACGGCAAGTCGGATTCATCAGCACTCGCACGTAGTAAAATGCACTCTGGGCCGGATCGTAGTCAGGGTCGCGCCATAACGTTTTCAGTTCATTAGCACCCGAACCTGCACTAAAGGTGCACGTATTAAGGTCGACACTGGCGCCGTTGTCCGGACAGCGGCCAGTTGCGGAATCCACTTTCAGTCCATCAGCGCAAGCGATATCCACCACCTTCTCGTGCGTTTTGCCCTGAGAGTCGATCCAACCTTTGACCATTTGCGCTCGTTGCAGAGGCGCGTCCATTGGGTCTCGCGTTGCCCAAACCAAAAAATCAGGAGACGATTGGTTAGCACTCTGCGCGCGCAGCTCGCTGCCCATTGGTACAGCATCAGATATTAAGGGCCTATCTGCATTGGCATTTTTCAACGCAGCTTCATCAAAATCCCAACCGGCATAAAAACGCACCGCCATGCGCGGGCCAGATGTCGCGTAGGTTTCACGGCGAGCAAGCGCGTCAAAAATAGCTTCGCGGGTATTTTCAGGCGCCCAAACAGCTGCAAGACCGCCCGAAGTATGGAATTTAAGAATCGACTTATAAGATTTTGCTTCCGTACCGCCTCGCAAACGCCGAAGAGCAGGGGAAGTGACCGCACCCACCGCACCGGGAAAATCCCATTCTTCCACATCGCCAGGATTAGAATTATGGCTGTCCGTGGCAGCAATAAAGCCCACTTGCAGAGGGTTAAATCCCAACGCTTGATCAAGTTCCAACCCCACCTTGAGCCCTTGACGAACAAATCCTGTGGTAAACGCACAACCTGTTAACTGGCCGGGCAAGCAAGGATCAAGCACTTGTCCAAAGCCGCACTCTTCATCTGTAGCGCCAACACCAAGTGCACATTCCTGCGCGCCCTTGACCTGATATATTTCTACCAGCGGCTCGCGCCTTTGGCGCATCAGCCAGTCGGCCTCATCATATTCGCGGCCGTCCCAAGTGAAACGCGAATAGGTTAACCCCCATGCTTTGTTGGGGTTATGCGGTATGGTCAAAAAGTCACAATTTTTGCCACAACTCGCTTCAAGACTCTTCCACAGTTCAATAGCGTTAGGCACATCAAAACTCGAAAGAGCACGTTCAGGCACAGTATTAGAGCGGAAAATCACATTGCGATGATGCTTACCTTGATCGGGCAGTCCGGGCGAATACTCGTAGCCAATTAACGTGGTCAATTCACCCGGCTCGTAGTACTCGTCAGCAAGTTTTATATAACGCGCCCAATCAGTGGTGGCGTTATTGTAGCAACGTTCAAGGGAGCCATCGCCAATTTTACAAGTAGGAAAAGCGCCAGGTTTAGGGGATTGCCGGGTGGTCTGTTGGTAGACACCTACAGGTTTCGATGGATCACCAAGGTCTGCAGTACCACGAATATTGCCAACCAAAATTCTAAAAATCATCGGGTTTTGCATATTGGCCAGCCAACAGGCAAGGTCCTCGCCGACGGACAAATCCGGATTGTCGCAGTGGGTACGAGTACCAAAACCTTCGGCATGATCTGTAATAGCCACAAAGTCCAGCGGGCGACTCAGCTGCATAGTCTCGCCACCCGCTGTGGTTAACGGCATCCCTTTAGCAAAACGGTAAGCATCTTCAATACCCAGCGTATTACCAAAAAGACTGGCATCAAAACTTTCAGCAGTGTGGACGTGCAGTTCACCCCAATATAGATTCATATTGGGGTTCGGCGCTGCCTGATAAACCGCAGCCTGAGGAGTAGGTAACGCGATCTTACTGTCATCTTGCAGTGCCAGATCAAGAGCTGCTGCTTCCGGCCCGAATCTCTCAGCACCGTCTTGCAAAGGAATAACAATTTTAACAGTGAACACACCAACCAGCACAAGCAAGATAACCAGAAAACCTAAAAAAACTTTTTTAAACATAAGTAACCCCGTGCTTTTGCTCAAACGTTTTCCAGCCCGTCGAAATGCCCATAGCTTAAGCTTTGCACATAATCGTAACTATAGTAGGGGATAGAGATGAAGAGAAATCATATTCGGCCAACTTTGGCACGCGCCCTCTTTCTGCGGCTTTCATCCATGAGTTTGCAAAGGCAATAGGGTTCTTTAGCTGCCAGAGAACGAGGACGGGTACCTACATCAACAACGGGTTGAGAAACAGCAGTGGACAGATGATGAAAATGAGATACGCGTTATGCCTACACCTCAGAAAGAGATTCATGACAGCATAAGGCGAGATGGCGGCGGCCGGATTGAACGGGCCACCGCCCTTCTTGCGTTACTTTTTGCGTTAGTTAGTCTTCAAAGCCTAAGAAGGAAGTTGCTTCTGCAACACTTCTGCGCTCGGAAACTACCGCATTGGCCGGAAAACTGTCATCTGGCCAACCCAACGCAACAGCCTTCATGATCACCTGATCCTCAGCGATATTTGCATGCTCGCGTACCACTGGCGACTGCATAATACCCTGACTGTTAATCACCGCACCTAAGCCACGAGACCAAGCCGCGTTAACCAGCGCAGTTGTTACCGCACCACAGTCAAAAGCCGTGTCATCGCTGTCTGCCAACACTCGGTCATAAGTAATAATTACACAGACCGGCGCATCAAACTGGCGAAAACCGCGCAGCACCCAGTCCATGCGCTTCTCTTTATCTTCACGCTCAATACCCATAGCAGCAAACAATTGCTTAGCAACCCCAACCTGACGGTCGCGGTGTTGCCCGGCAAAGGCCTCGCCAATACGGAACTCACGAGAATGCGGCACACCGGCTACATTACGCTCGGTGTTACCGGCGCGAATGAGGTCTAAGGGTTCACCGGAGATGACAGTAAAATTCCACGGCTGGGTGTTCATCGAAGACGGCGAACGCATTGCCAGTTTCAAAACTTCTTCAATCAGTGCTTTCGGCACAGGGTCTGGTTTATAGCCTCTGACGCTACGGCGTCCGAGGAGGACATCATCAAACTGCATTTCGTAATTCCCTATGTGGATGACTCAATAGTTTACAGGAATATCCGGGGCGCAAAAATATGGATTATTGTCTAAAACTCTGCACGCGCGGATATTTGAAGGCTTGAATCTTCGATACACCGTTCGAATATTTTTATTATTCCATTGTTGATCGCGCAACCACCCCGCCCTGGCTCAGGAATCATTTAACTTGGCGCAATCGTCGTATCTCGCGGCTCACGAATTGGCATCACTAGCTTCTGCAACAATGTCGGTTCTGTCGGACCCGTACCGCACTCTTGCGTATCGCCATCTACAAACGTACCAAAGAGCCGATCCCAAATTAATGTTGCGCACCCATAGTTAGTATTGCTCTGCTCAAGCACCATAGAGTGGTGTCCAATGTGGTGTCTATTGGTGGTAAAAAACAGATCCATCCATTTGCTGCTCATATTTAGATTTGAATGCGCAATAGATGCTTGTGTGACTAAGAGAATCGTTGCACCAAGGGCCGCTTCCCCGACACCAAGAAGCATCCCTATAAGTGCCGCGGGCAAGGCCAAAAAAAACAGCTCTAGCGGATGGTTCAGACCAAAATTTAGCGCGTTTAACTGCTTAAAAGAATGGTGGGCGCCATGACCGGATATTCGCCAAACCACATTCCATTTGTGCTCAGCTCGATGAATCCAGTACCAAATAAACTCACTGGCAAGAAAAACCATAAATGCTTGAACTAATAACGGCCAACTATGGGGCCAAAAATCGAGGCCTGATAGGCTGCTTACCTGGCTAAGGGGGCCAGGCAGCTGATTGTTATAAAGCACCCCAACCATCGTTGAAGCAACAAAAAGCGTTACAACAAGCACCAGAGCGCCAAGTTTACTTAACGCCGCACTTACCCAAGCCGGACGTGCTGGGCGTATATATTCCAAAGTGCCGAGCACTACATGAAGACCAATAACCGTCCCAAAAAATATAAACGGTGAATCTGTGAGTAGCCACGCGCTTAAAACAGATATCAAGATTACGGGGTGCAGGGCATACTGAATGAACTTATCTAACATAGCTAAACCACTCTCCAAGTAAGTGCAAAATCAGTTTATGCCTTGCTGGAAAATAATGCGAGACACCTACATGCACCGTATTTTTGGCTTTTTCCTACTCTTCCTCTGCCCAGTTATGAGCAGCGCCAACCATGATAATTTGCAAATCGCCGAGTCGATTTTAGACGCTTTTTATACTTTTGACCAAAACAAATTAACCCAGTTTCTCGTGCCCAGCGCCGACGCAGATCGAGTGCTTTACTATCAAGCATGGGCACAAGCCGCTAACTACAAAATTAAGAACAGAAATCTCTGCGTTCACAATGCGAGCAAGGCGATTGTTTGCGCCGTTACTGTTAACGATGATTTCGGTCAAACAATGGGCTATGTAGCCACCGACACGTTCACAATGACCATCCAAGAAAACAAAGTTTCTGCGATCAGCTTTGTGGGCGATGATCCGCCAATATTCCAGCAACTTTTTGCGTGGATCGCAAAAAATAAACCTCAGGTGCTTAGCGGGCCATGTAAAGATTTATTCAACGGTGGCAAAACGCCGGGGGATTGTGCACGCGCCGTGGTCGCCGCTGCTAAAGAATTTATGGCACTTTAAAATACATAACGCCACCCGATTAGTGGACCCTGAAATGTTTCGCTGTCGCACTTCTACAGCGTAGCATTGACGTTGGCATTGATCGATGTCACCGAGATGGTGCCCTATGAGAACTAACCTCAGCGATCAAAGCATCCACAATTGTGAGGGACAACGTTGATTTTATGTGGACGAAAACAACGACCAAGAAAACTTA
Source organism: Gammaproteobacteria bacterium (assembly GCA_963581445.1). Classification (GTDB taxonomy): domain Bacteria; phylum Pseudomonadota; class Gammaproteobacteria; order Pseudomonadales; family Azotimanducaceae; genus UBA4421. The sequence continues at coordinate 34,249 of CAUZON010000027.1, forward strand.
ATTTTCACCACCTAGGCCTCACTCCTTCTTGGCCTTGGAGGTGCGGGAAAACTCCCCCCCTCAATGATTCTCCCTCCAAGGGACCTCAGGCTTCGTGCAACATTGCCTGAGCGGTTACAATAGAAGCGTCGCGTCAATGATCAGCGCTGAGAAGGCTGCACTTTTTCCGGCTCATTTCACCACTAAAAACCTTCGTATTGCAGTGAAGCTCTACCAGAATGGCAAAACTGCTAGCCCCAGGTGAATTAAGCATTCGCACAATTACAATTTAGGGTTGCATAGCCATGTAGATGACGTGGCTAATATGTGATGTGCTATAGAAGCACCTGTCGGCGTCCCCGCAAAAACCAGACAATGATGAACCTAGACCACACAAACCACTTTCATAAGAGTCCGCTTTAGACTACCGCCTAATCGGAATAAATATCAGAGGACTGATTGGGATATAACGCGTGGCCCCATGATCAAGGCGCTGGGCGTTCCGATCGTGTCGCATCTATCGAGTCACCGATGAAAGATCGCCGCCCAGAACTGCTGGCGTCTCACAGTATGTGGTGAGTATGTATCGTTGATGATCTTTTACCCGCTGCGAGAGCACTTTCGCGATGCCTGGCAGTTCCGAATTGGCCGCAAAGAATTTCAACATGCCCTGATTTTGCTTGGTCACCGGCATAATCTCTGGCGGCGTCGCCATAACGCTCATACCCATCGTCGCCCAATAAATGTCGGCTGCCGAAAGTGAATCGCCTACAAGATATTTTGAACCGCGCTCGGCTTGCTGCTTGAGGCGAGTGTCGATCAAAGTGATTACCTCAGCAATTTTGGCTGGCGCTGCGGCGCTCGCTTCATCGCTGTATCCGTATTTTCGGCCCAAAGGGCCATCAGACAAGATCCGCATATTCCAAAGCAAGCCGTCTTCTGCCAAGACCACAGCACATAAACCAAACATATCGACTCGATGTGCGTAATTTTCAGGAATCAGCGCTGGACTGCTCAAACTGCCAATGTTTTCAGCGAGCGCCAGTTGTTCTATCCAAACATTTCTTGGTCGCTCATCATTGTGAAACATAGTTGGCAAGCCAGTCTGCTTTGTGAGTTCATACAAACGCGTCTGTCGGTCTTTGCCGGTTTTTTTGTCGACACCCATCATTGGGTGGAGTGCCCTGATGATCGGAATGTCTTTTACGAAACAGATATTCTTAAGCGCTTCTGCATATAACGCTTGGACGCCGGGTATGAAGGTTATGCGTGTTCCCTCGGTCATCTGCGCAGCTTCGTCAAGAGAGATAAAATGTAGGCTGTTTGGCGTGTTTTCGTTTGTCATTTTTTTGTCTCTGTTGGGTTTCTGGTGGATTCAAATTCATTGCCGCTATTGACGCCCTTACCAAGGCGCACTCAGCGTTCGTAAGCAGAGGTGGCATGCGGTTGGGACCAAATTAGCTGAGATGCGTGCCTTTCGTCCACTTACTTTCCACTTAGAAGAAGGCGCATTAGCAGCGCAGTACCATCCTACGCTGGGTATACCCAGCGCACGTTATGACAGCAGGTTTGAACGTCTTAGCTTCCCAGTTTTAGCGCTAGTTTCTGTCTACCATATCCTTCTCCAGCCGGGGCCAGGTCAATAAGAAAAACAGTGAACTTGCAATATATAAAAGCGCCATGATAACCATCGCCGACTGTAAGCTCTGGGCGTAGACCTCACCGCAGACACTCTGCAGGTTTCCGCTTAACTCTCCGATAACGCGCGGATGGCACTGGTTTCGAGTCAGTTCCTCTACTGCAACGCCAAGTTCAGCCACGCCATTGACAAAGAAAATATCCGAGATTGCTCCGATAAAAAGAGGACCAAATCCGTAACCGATGAGGTTGACAACGAACAGCAGCACTGCTGTCGCGGTGGCACGAACACGCATGCTCACCACGCCTTGGCCAATGGTGTATTGGGCTGCAAGATATCCGTACTTCACGAATCCAGCGATGATCAAGCCGATGGCGGCATAGAGTAGATTCTGTGTAGTAAAGGCAAACACATAAAATGGGACCGACAAAGCCAACCCCGCAGCAGGCAGCCAGGCAATGGCGCCCGGGTGTTTTTTGTAAAGTTTTGTTGCAAGCCAACCTGTAAAAAACGTGCCGATGGCAGATGACAACGACACGGGTGCGTTGATCCAAATGGCTGCTTCACCAGCGGTGATTTCGTGAGCCCGAACAAGAAAGATGGACTGGAACGAGGAGATTCCGTAGCCGCAGAAAGCAGCGACAGTGGCGCCACCCGTCATTAGCCAGAAAGCGGGCTTCGTGGTCAGTTCGCTGACCGCCTCGCGAAACGTCACTTCTTCTTTGGACTGCGTGCCAGTTGGATCTGTGTAACCGCGTGGCGGCTCTTTCACAGTCAATTTAAACACAGCGGCAAGCAACAAGCCCGGTAGGCCGACGACAAAAAACGCCGTTCGCCAGTCGAACGCATCAGTCACCCAACCGCCGATTAGATTGGCGAACATGGTGCCGAGTGTTACGCCCATGGCGTAGACGCCCAGCGCCTGAGACCTGTCACGCGGCGCATAATAGTCTGCGATTAACGAGTTGGCCGGCGGTGTACAGCCTGCCTCGCCAATGCCTACGCCGACGCGACACATCAACAAAATCCAGAACGCGCCAATGGTGACCGAGCCGACAGTGACTTCGGTTGCCAGCCCACATAGCGCTGTCATGAGAGACCATAGAGCAACGCATACGGACATAATCCACACGCGGTGAGCTTTATCGGCATATCGAGCCAGAGGAAGACCCACAATTGTGTAGAGAAGGGCAAAACCGAAGCCAGTCAGGAGACCGAATTGGGTATCGGAAATACCTAGTTCCGGCACCAGTTCAGGACCGACCACGGCTAGTAAGCCACGGTCGACAAAGTTCATAATGTAGATCAGCGTTAGGGCTGAAAGCACATAGGTTCGATAACGTTGCGTCCCGTACCCTGTGATTTGATTGATTGCTTCACCTTGTTTAGAAGGGGTTACTACTATCATAAATGGCTCTCTTCAAAAAGGGGCAGCTATTAGCGATGACGCCGACTGAAACAGTTTCAGTTAGCTTTATCTGGCGTATGAAAGGCAAGAATATACAAGTATCTCCTACAACCGGCAACGTTCTGATCAATGGGGTAGAGCAAAAATTACAACTAGCTTTTACTCGGCTCCCACCCTCGCCTCATTCAGCACCCACTACATCTCGCCGAGACTGAGCCCAACGAGGTGCTAATCCTAGTCTTTGCCGAAATTACTTATCATTCGGATCTTCAATAGCAAGGCCCTCTGCCAGCCAGTAAAAAACAATCGCACCACACAAAATAAGAATGAATAGATGAATTCATGAATAACTCTGTTCGGTAACCAACGAATATCGACCTCTGCGATGCCCTTCTTTGGTCACCAGGCCTTTGTCCACAAGTAGCTTCAATTGGTTGCTTAAATTAGTTAGGAAGATAGTTTCAGAGTAAATATGATTCATCTTTTAATACTGTTCACTCGATGTTTGGGGGTCTGACAGCAATCCCAAAATACGATAAACCGAAGGCATCTACCTTTAGTGAACTCTCGCCAGCAATATGTCTGCCTCGTCGACAGTAAACCGACCCCAATCAAATAGCAGATTAATTGAGAAATCCCTAATTAAACGCCATTGGCCCATTAGCCGGGCGTCATCGCCATTTCGCGAGTACCTCAAGACATCGTCGACAGAGGCTGCTATTGCCGTGGAGCCCATCACAATCTCGATTGGTGTCTGGTCGAAGTCTTTCACTCGCTTATTAGAATGATGCGCCGCCACCAAGCCTGACCCAGTTTCGCTAGCTGTGGCGATTAATTCAGCACAAGATTTTTACTCGGTGTCATAGTTGCCTTGTTAAGCGCCTTGATTACTACCTTGATCATTTACGTTAAGCTGACCAAGGCCAAGAAGCCGTGCGTGCAATAAACGGAGAGAGTCATGCAGAACAAAGTACTGATAGTTGGCGCCAGTGGTTTGGTGGGTACCGCTGCAGCCGTTAGCTTTGCGCGCGAGGGTTGGCAGGTAATCGCGGCATCGCGGCGCCGTCCGAAGCTGCTGGATCAGGCAACTATTGATTTTGTGGCTATGGATTTACAGGACAAAGACGCCTGTACCGAGGCCTGTGCGAAGCTTCGAGGCATTACCCATGTGGTTTATACCGCGGTTTTCGAACTTCCGGGACTCGTTGATGGTTGGTCTGACCCCGTGCAAATCAGCACCAACGGAAAGATGCTGGAGAACCTCCTTGATGCAGTAACGGTATCCAACCGCTTGCAGCACGTCACGCTACTTCAAGGTACTAAGGCTTATGGTGCCATGGTGGGGCCAATGCGAATTCCAGCGCGCGAGAGTCAGCCCCGGGTTGAACACCCAAATTTTTACTGGCTACAAGAGGACTTTTTACGCGACCACGCCAAGTACCATGATTATACATTTACCATATTGCGGCCGCAGATGATTGTAGGCCCCAACCATGGCGTCGTGATGAATCTTCCGCCAGTGATTGGTGTCTATGCTGCTCTGCGCCAAGAAGAAGGATTGTCGTTAGCCTTTCCAGGAGGCGTAGATCGAGCCCTAGAGGCTGTAGATGTGCGTTTGGTAGGAGACTCGTGCCTATGGGCGGCAACCCATCGATGCGCTCAGGGTGAAACCTATAACTTAACCAATGGCGAGGTTTTTAGCTGGCGAGACATGTGGCCCGCAATTGCACAAACGTTAGAAGTGCAACTGGGCGAAGATGAATCGTTATCGGTAGCGGACTACGTAACGGAGCGAGAACCGCTTTGGCAAAACGTCGTTGCGAGGCATAACCTAGCCCCCAATACGCTTGAGCAGATCGTCGGCGAATCTCACCACTACGCAGATTTGTGTTTTGCTCATGGTGCGAGCGAGCCAACGCCTCCGATTTTCGTTAGTACCGTCAAAATCCATCAGGCAGGATTCACTCAGACCTACGATAGCGAGAAGAGTTTTTGCTATTGGCTTAGCGATCTTCGAGCACGCCGCATAATTCCCTAGCCAGTTGTCTTTATTCCGCAACGACAACTTGCGTTTCTCCATTTGCGAGGACGCAAATGGTTTGACCGCTAACAACGTGGATTGCTCTACCTAGTTGAAAAAGCCAACCAAACAAAGCCTAAACACGGCAAAAAATACAAAACCAGTTGATTTGCGCATGAAACTCTGTCGTACCAACTTTCCGCTAAAAACTGTGAGCAGGCACTCGCGGCCGCCATCGCAGGTTTTAGAGCGCTATGCCATTGAGATCAACTTCTGCATCACGCTTGTCACGTCGTCGGCTAGAAACATATCGGTAATAGGTGCGCCACCCATTATCGGTTTTAACAAGTTTGTCGTAGTAGCTGCCAGTTGACGTTAATCCCTTGCCAATTAGTGCGACGATGCGAAAACGAAGCTCAACGACATGTTCATCCGATTCGGCATAAATATTGGTCATCATGTGGGTCCGGGGGTGTGCGGCCTCAGATTCCATAAAGGCCTTGATGTCGTCGAGCCCTTTGCAGACCCGAGAACCGACGCTTGTTAGATCGAATACAGCATCCTGTGTGAATACGGTATCGAGTTTCGCCCAATTTCGATCATCGATCGCGTCTCCATATCGACCAGGAAGCTCGTGAATCTCAACACGATCAGCAGTTGTCAGAAAATACGCCATAGAAACTGTGTCCAGCCTATTTTAACGAAATTAGAATGCATTGATCTTAAAAATGACGAACGAAATTTGAACTCGCTCACCAAATTAAAAAACTAAATCGCCGAAACCTTTCAGCCCCCAACGAACACAAAATAAACTACATTCGTTGTTCTTCAAACACAACCTACGCATAAGAACAGGTCAGATGAGTATCGCATTACCTTTCACCGAGCTAGGCATACCTCGCTAGAGAGAATTAAAGCGACGATTTTAGAGTTGCCCTACACAAATTAATTCTTAAATGGAATATATTCAATGCAAAATATTCTTTGGACGCACCAATGATTTAGATGTCTAATGAAACCTAGACAGCACGAAATAGCTTAGACAAATATAGGACAATGGCATGATTGATCAACTCACTGCGAATGCAAACCGTCAGCAAGCAGAGGACACGCAAGAAGTAAAACGAAGCCTCCCACTACGCAGAGTAGATGAACATGCTTCAGAATTTGAGCGTTCTAGGCAAGCAAGTAAAACTTGGTCAATGGGGCAAGATTAACAGCCCACCCAACAGGAAATTAAGGACTGGTGGCTCGAATAGTTTGCTCCAACCCTTTTTTTTATCGGAGAACCGATGCCGACCAAAGAACAGGCTTAGATGTCAAAGCAACTTTTGATTTGCATAAGCCTAGGCTCTGCTTCGTTAAGCGAGACTTCTTTCCGACCGGGATGGCTGTAGGGTCTACTGATCCAGCTAATGAACACAAGGGCGAAAAGTTAAATCAGTAGTCATCGTTTTGATCAGTGAAGGGTTTTCGTAAGATCGTAAATGTTAGGTATGAACGGCTTCAACCTTTCCAGCAAAAAAAGACCGGATTCGTAAAAAAATGAGCGAGGGCGTAAAAGCTCTTGTGCGACTATCCTGCAATTCAACTTAGCAATGCTCACAAACTCTAAATTACATGTGGCCGAACTTAATGAGTTTTTTAGCAACCTCGATTAGTTCACTTTTCGTGGATCTCACAAATTTGTGTTTCACGTTTAGATAATGACCATTTTTTTCTCTAGTCTGCCCTATAGGCTTTATATTTCTGCCTAGTTCCAAATGATCATTTAGGCCGAATTTTAGTTTTGTGTCACTAGGTAATTCTCTTGACCGGACGAGCGTCCCGGAAAAATTGTCCCATAGTGAAAAGCAAGAACCAAAGTTTATATCTTGATGGTAAACGCTGTGGTGAATCTGATGCTGCGTTGGACTAATAAACAACCCTTCCAAAGGCCCAAAGGATAGGCGCACATGAGAATGCCTCAAATTAGCGGCAGCCATATTAAAAACAAAGCCTAACGCGTCTACCCCCAACAATTCTAAAGCGTTAAGTTGCCCTTTGAACAACCAAATGAAAATACCTGCTACTAACGAGAAGACGATAAATCCTCTCGCAGAATACACAATACTCTCTATAGGATGAACGCGAAAAACCGTAAATGGAGTGAGTACTATGGCGCTATGGTGGACCCTGTGCATTCTCCACAACAGCGGCCACCGGTGCATCTCTCGATGGAGAAGAAAGCGGCTAGCGTCATCCGCTAAAAATAGTGTTCCGCTAAATAAAATTGCGACGAATAACCAGGAAAAAGAGACAATCTGAACATCACCCACGTTAACCTGCAAGAATGCACCAACAATGAGTGCCCCGCTTAATCGAGCACCTAGCGCTGGTATGATAAGCGAAGTGCGGATCAGACTATTAATAAACATCAGGGCATAGTCAACCAGTGTGGATCGGTTAAACCAATAGTGGGGATTTGTGAGAGCTAGCAACTGTGATCGTGGATCAAACGATCGTCGTTGATAAGTGGTAGCGAGAGAAGCGATTAAAATCGCCGTAAAGGCATAACCCCAGTAAATTCGTTTGCCGGGGTCTAAAAAAAATTGCAGAGGCCCAGTTATACCCTCCATATTAAACTCGGCACTCTACGTTCGACCTTGTCTCCTGCTGCCAGTGCGGGACGGAGCATTGCCCTATAAGAATGTATATCTAGCACGCAAGATCAGAGTCCGAGGTAGGTTCGGTCTAGCGCCGAAAGGTCGGTGCGAAACAATCGCTCTGTCATCAGCAGCATTACGAGCCAGCAATTGCAGAGAAAAAGGCTCTGAAATGAACCATGTCAAGCCTAGATCTACGACTGTGTAATCTTCAGCGTGAAGATCCGATTGGATATTACTTGATCCTGGCTCTTCTCGCATTTTAGATTGGTATTTTATACTGGCAGACAACTCCCATGAACTGTTAGTCAACCTAGCATCTACGTTTGCCATGTGCTGTGGTAGGTAGGGCAACTCATCCCCGGCTCTAACGATACCAAATTGAGAAAATGTCGAAAGGAAACTGTCCTGAAACTCAGAGTGTGTATATGTGTAGGACCCCTTCAGTGAGAACGAAAACTCCTCTCCTAGCGGCATAGAATAATCTAGCATCGTTTCGAGGCCATATATTTCTACAGCACCACCACTGAATTCATCGCCAGGTTGGCAACCAAAATCACTGATACGGCAACGTCCTAATAAATTGCTGTAGTCACTAAAGAAGCCAATGGCTTCGGCAAACAATTCGCCGCGTTGGAATCGGAGACCCGCTTCGTAATTAACGCTCTCTTCTGCACTAACGCCACTCGAACCGGGACCCGAGGGGGAAAACCCTCGATGCACGCCAGCAACGAAACTGTATGAATCATTCCAAGGGAAAAACACACTCACTCCAGGAGAGGTTTCTTGTTGGTCATTCGCAGACTCTACACCGATCAGTAAATTATCAACCGATCCAGAAATATCTTCGTGACGAACACCCAAGGTTACCAGCATGCGCTCGAACTGAAAGTCGTTTGAGAGATAAATAGAATAAGCGTCTGTCTCTGCATGATTAACCACCTTAGGGTCGCGGGTCACACCGTCAAAAACAAGCTGGCCACTGCGCATTAAGTAACCTCTCTGCTTGTGTTCTCGATCTACTTCGTCGTAGTGGTAGCGAATTCCACTGGAAAGCGTTTGATTTATCCCAAACAGCTTATGATCTAAATTCATACTTAACTGCAATCCAGACGACATAAATTCCCGATCATTATTTGTAACATCAATAGTGTCGGCAGCAACACCAGTGGAGTCCACGGCACCCGTCAAAACTAAGTACTGATTACCGTAAAACTTCGGGTTGGCTAAAATTTTCTGAGTAGCGGTGCCTGACAAGAGACCATCAAACTTGTTCCAGGCGCGCTCGAACTCGTTGCGATAGGCTTTTACATTAACCTGCAGTCCTTCGTTGATGCTTACACCATAGTTAACTTGTATTAACCGGTGTTTGCTTAAAAAATAATCTAACGAAGACGCTCTATATCGGCGGTCAGGGTTGGAACTAAAGTCCGCGTCTGTCAATCCTAAGTAGGTCTCGTCAGAATTTTCGTCAGCGTACCCCACCTTAAATGTTACAACTTGATGAAGTTCCGTTTTAGGCTGCCATTTCAATTTAACGTTAATATCGTTTCTCTCGAAACCGCTATCGTCGCCTCCATCTAACTGCTTGAATCCATCGCTTTGATATCGTAAAAAGTCGACTAGAACGCCGACGCTCTCAATAGGTTTTGCCACAAAACCCTCCATTTTTGCGTAGGCATCGGAACCATAGCTAAGGTCGACCTCCCCCTGAGATTCATCAGGTACATCTGCGGTTACAAAATTGATGGCTCCACCGACTGTATGGGGACCATACTTTATTGCCGAAGGGCCTTTAAGCACTTCTACCGCGCTCATCCTCGCAACATTTGGGACGTAATAGGCGGCGGGTGCGGAGTACGGTGCCGGGCCGATTAGAACGCCATCTTCCATCATGGTTATCTTTTGGCTTCTGTCAGTCGTTGCTCCTCTAATACCGATATTTGGCCTCAGACCGTACCCGTCTTCTTCGCGGAAATAGAGGCCAGGAACTGACGCAAGTATCTGATTCAAGTCAGTCTGATCTTGCCGATCCAAATCCTCTTTATCGATCACACTGCCAGAACCCGCTACTTTCCGCGCGTCCTCTTTTGTCCCAATAACTAGCACTTCTTCAATTATTTGCCCGGCATGCACGCCGTAAAAAGAGCTGAACATCAACGCGGTCGCACTACCCACCATTAAAAATGTTTGTTTCATTATTCTAGTCATTATCTGATTGAACCGAACCTGGCAAGTTAACTTCTAGGACAGTTACAAATTCTATTTTCAAGACGTCTGTAATCCTTTTCATTAAACCCGTTAGCGCGCACGCACTGTAGTTTGTGGACTGCGTGTCTGGGCTAACATATGAATTAGTGCACTGTGTTTCAGTTGCGGAGTCGTTTATTGCCGTCGCCTGATCAAATATAGAAACAGTAGCGGCATCTATATTAGCGAGCGCAGCATCTGTTTTCTCGAGGAGACTAGCCGTCACATCTGCATAACCACGCTCGGTAATTAAATCATCTAAGCCTTTCCCATCCCCCGCGGTAAAAATCGATCGAAACCCTTGAAGGTTATTCTTAATGGCAGCAGAAGACGTTTCGGTATACGGAAACTCTACTAAACTCGCGCAAGAAAATGAGGAGCACTCTTCCTTTACCCCTGTTGGAATTCCTACTTTTCGATCCTTAGCTTCCTTGTCCATGTGAACAATAATCACGTCCGTTAGGGCCTGTAGAGATGCGCCTGCATTACCTTCACTTACAAACGTTGCCCTGTAATCGTTGCCTGACGCCTGCCAACTCGTGAGCACCGAGGACGCTGCAGATGCAACATCGGATGCTAGCTTCGATGCATAAGTGCAACGCTGCGTCTTTTTATCTGTAGAGGAAAGTTCGTCCCAAGATGAGGTTTCGGTTATTTGAGGAGCGCAACTTGTAGTTAAAGTCGTATTGAAAAGAAGATACTCGATAGCGCCCAGGCCGCGCTGGTTAGAAGAGCGAGCGCTAAGATCAAAATTAGCGTCAGTTTGAGCCACTACCGCTCTATCAATAGAGCATTCGCCAAGATCTACATTCGCATAAGAGTGGATTCGGTTTCTTAACGTGTCGTCGTTATTCGCGATTGGCCCGACAGCATGCGATTCCGTTTTTTGCATCGCA
>CAUZON010000028.1:0-43534 GCA_963581445.1 Gammaproteobacteria bacterium
CTCAAATGCTCGCCACTCTGTTTGATTTCCCCTTTGAAGATCGCTACAAGCTAACTCGTTGGTCAGATGTTGTTTTCGCCCGAGTAGGTGAAGGCGTGATAGATTCTATTGAGCAACGTCAGGAAGAGTTGATGGAGTGCTTGGCTTACTTCCTTAAGCTCTGGAAAGAGCGTGAAGATAATCCTGTGGGCAATGATTTCATCTCCATGATGATCAGGGGAGCTGCCACAAAAAATCTCTCGCCACAGGAATACTTGGGTAATATTCTGCTGTTGATTGTGGGCGGTAACGATACGACACGTAATTCAATTACTGGTGGTGTGTTAGCACTTAATCAAAATCCGGACGAATATGACAAGTTGCGTGCGCAACCTGAAGTAATTGCGAATATGGTTTCTGAGATTATTCGCTGGGTAACACCGCTTGCGCATATGCGTCGCACTGCTACTCAAGACTTCGATTTTGACGGGCAAAAGATCAAGGCCGGCGATAAGGTCATTATGTGGTATGCATCGGGCAACCGAGATGAGCGCAGTATCCCTGACCCTGAGGAATTTAAAGTGGACCGGCATCGTGCGCGTAACCATATTTCCTTTGGCTTTGGTCTGCACAGGTGTATGGGTAATCGTATGGCTGAATTGCAATTAAGAGTGCTTTGGGAAGAGATTCAAAAGCGTTTTGAGTTCATAGAAGTGGTGGGTGATGGTGTGCGTGTGCCGTCTTGCTTTGTGCACGGCTACACAGATTTACCAGTACGCTTGCACGCCAAAAAGTAAATTGAGTATTGGCTAGCTGTCCTTAATCCGTTTGCGCGGGCTAGGGCGCAGCTAGGCTGCGGCTACTTGTTTGGATGGTTGTTAGAATAGTAGTTAGATGGCAGCTCTGGGGTTGTTGTAACCAACTTTCTCAGACGGCATTTGCCATTTCTGATATTAAAGAACTGGAGAAGACGATGAAGAAATTGTTATTTAATGGCGCGCTGGGGTGACTGGTTATTGCCGCAAATGCAATGGCTGGTAAGGTGGAGGCTGTTGCCGATAGCGTGATCATTGAACAACGTGCAGCACTCACAAAAAATACTGCTGGCAAAGGCTTCGGTCTTCAAGCACCTCGAGATATTGGTTAGCGAGTAGGCACTAATAGCCGAGTTTTTGGCCCAGCGCCGAGCTATGCACAAATGAATCTCTGCAATACTCATTTCCATAAAAACGCCGAGCATAAGGGTGGTGAGTTCACTAAATATGCAGTCAATGGAGACGGCCAAGGCTATCATTCGGGCTACCAATACTCAGGCACTTTGAATGCGGCAGAATTGACCAAGTTAGATGCCATTGTGGGTGCCAGTGCTCATGGCAGCCTTTACCCCGGCGATACGATTGAAGTGCACTATGTACATTCAACTGCACAAGTTAAACCCGGTGCTACGCTTGGCGCATGTTTAAGTGACGCTATTGGCAACCCGCAGTTGCGTGTGGTGGCCCAGGTGTTTGTTCTAGTGAATGATGCAAATGCTTTAAACTTTAATCAACTCACCGAGTTGGCTGAAAGCAATGGTTATCATCAAGCACCGAATATCCCCAGGGATACAGGTAAGGCCGTTGAGTATTCGGGTTCCACAACGGGCCCTGGATACAACGAAGCGGGATCACCTTTTTAGGTGTCTTGGAGCGTGCGGCCTAAAGTGGCCATTGAAAGTGTAGGTAAGTGGCTAGAAGACAACGCATTTGATGAAGATCATGCTCATGGTGTGCGTAATCTTGTGATTAACTCCGCGCTGTTGTCGGAAATTCGCTAGTACCGAAAGCGTTTTACAAGCGCGTTCGGCCCCCCTAGAAAGCCCAGTTATTCCTTATCGATAGACTGGGCCTTGTCGTTTCCGTTCACGCCTTCGTGCCCGCTTTCCTTTTCATTTTGCCGATCTTGAAGCCCCTGCAGTATCTCTTGGTGTCTTTCTCTGGGCAGGTTATAACGGCTGTAGATCAGCAAAGAAAAGACCGCGGCGAGGCCCATTATAGGCCCGGCTGTAAGTCCCATACGAACGAGCACATCAGCCTCTAACTCCCCTGGAACCGCCTTAAAGGGCAGCCGCACAAAGTACTCCAGCATGATGCCTGCGAAGAGGTGGCCGAAGGAATAAGACGCTTTAGCAAAAAACGCTCTGGCTGAATAAAATAGCCCCTCCTCGCGAACGCCTTTGGCCAGTTCGTTTTCGTCAACTATATCGCCAATCATCGACAGTACCGCAACGCCTCCTAGCCCAAGAGAAAATGTGAATCCTGCGGCATTGATCAGTAGGTAGTACATGAGCTCTGGGTCATTATTCTCAGGCAGAAGCCCTAGTAGTCTTAAATTAACCACAAGCTGTGCAAATATAGCTGTGCCTATCAGTGCGCCGAGTAGAATAGGTTTTCGGTCGAAACGGCGCATAAGGAGCGGTGAAAGCAGTGCACCCAAGGCTGCGGAAGGGGCCCCGACAAGACCCAGCCAGCGAATCTTGTCTGGAGGCAGCTGCCAAAAATAGGTGTTTATGAATACGTTCAGAGTGTCGTATATGCCGCTGGCAATCATAAAGAAAAAGAAGCCCACAAGGATAGTCAGATAGTTGCGGTTTCTAAATGTACTGAAAATTTGTGCGAAAAAATGCGCAAGGGTGAGACGGTTTTCTGTTCTTTGGGCAGCAGTTAGGTTTGGAATGTGTTTCGAAGTGCCCGCTGCACAGGCCCAAATAGCTATTAGAATGACTGCGCATGCCGTCATAATTAGCGGTCCGTAAGCTTCTGCCGCTAAGTGCCCTGGCACCAGAGCGCCGTCGCTGAGGCGTATCCTTTCGTCAACGAAAAATACGCTCCAAGCGACAAAAGCAAATGAAGCTCCCGATACATAACCAAAGAGTGTGTTCGAGCTGAACAATTGTGAACGCTGGTATTGGTTTTTAGACAGTTCGCCACCCAAAGCCATGTGCGGAACACTATAAAGAGTCAGAAATCCTCTGCTTAATATGGTCCAAGCTGCCAGCCAAACAAAGAGGCCGAACTGCCCACTATCCACACCGTCGCCGCGCAAAAATTCCGGTGGATTGAAAACACACCAAAGGGCAATTACAAGTGGAATAGGGGCGACCCACAAAAAGGGGTGTCTACGTCCGCGGGGTGAGCGCCAGCGATCAGAGACTATACCGACCAAAGGATCGGTGATTGCATCGCCAATCATTGCCAGCATGATGGCAATGCCGATTAACGCGTTATTTAGCTCCATTACTTGGTTGTAGTAGATGGTGATAAACGTGTTGAACAGGCCAATATAGACAGCTTCGCCAGTAGCGCCAACGCCAAATGCCAGTTTTGTACCTATGGATAGCTTGCCATCAACTGGCGTGTGTGGTGAATTTTTAATTATCGCGCCTCTACTACTTTATCGTTCTGAGCATACCATTGTTAACACGGTGTCAAACCTATGGTTGTTTGAATGGCTTGGATGATGGCAGTACGCGACTAATTTCTTGTCTATCGCTAGCTGGCTGGTTGCTCGCATGGCTAACCTGTATGCTGCAAATGAATTTAATCGGGAGCAGTCGGTGCCTAAAGCAAGTGACTTAAAGCGTGGTGATGTAGTTGATATTGGTGGGGTGCCACATAGCGTGAAAAATGTAGATGCAAAGAGCCCTTCTTCTAGAGGTGCATCAACCCTTTATAAAATCCGCTTCACTAATTTGCGTACTGGCCAAAAGCTGGACGAAAGCTTCAAAGGCGATAGCATGCTCGGACAAATTGATTGCATACGTACAGACGTGCAATATTCCTATGTAGATGGTGACGAGCATGTCTTTATGAATACTGATGACTATAGTCAGTATATATTGAATACAAGTGCCATTGAGGATCAGCTCGTATTTATGGAGGTGGGTCAGCAGGATCTTATCGCGTTGATTGTTGAGGGCGAAATACTCAGCGTCAGCGTGCCCGTGACTGTGCTGTTGGATATTGTCGAAACCGCGCCTAGTATTAAGGGTGCAACTGCGTCTGGGCGTACTAAGTCAGCGACTTTAACTACTGGGTTAGTGATTCAGGTGCCCGAATATATTGAGACCGGCGAGCGAATTAAGGTAAATACCGAATCTAGTAAGTTTGTCTCGCGGGCTTAACAAGTGGGAATAGAAGAACGGCCTTTGAGCTCTTGTACTTTGACGAATACGCTTAAAAGCGCCGTGAGCGATAGTGCAGCGAGGTGTTAAAGAGACCATGTTGATGATCGTTTATTCCTAACTTTTCGTCTTAGCTGTTGATTTTTAGGCGGCAAACTAACTACCCAAACTTGGAGTTCTCTCATGGGAATTGAAACTGGTGCCGCTTGGCGTGAGTTACTCGCTCACTATGAGCAAGTTGCAGAATTGCAACTAACCCAGATATTTGCAGATGACCCGCAGCGAGCGAAAGAGTTCTCGTTAGAGTTTCAGGGGTTATTCTTAGACTATTCGAAAAATCGCATTACTCGTGAGAGCTTAGATTTTCTGATGAATCTCGCTGACGAGGTACAATTGCCTGCCGCTATAAATGACATGTTTGCCGGTAAAAAAATCAACGTCACCGAAGGACGCGCCGCTTTGCATACTGCATTGCGCGCGCCGAAGTCCTCTCGTATTGAATTAGATGGTGTTGATGTGGTTCCGCAAGTTCACGCGGTTTTAGACCAAATGGAGGCATTTTCACAAACAATCCGTTCTGGTCAATGGCAGGGCTTTACCGGTAAACCCATTCGCAATGTGATTAACATTGGTATTGGCGGATCTGACCTCGGTCCAATGATGGCTTGTGAGGCATTGCGTGCTTACAGCCAGCGCAACCTAAACATACAGTTTGTTTCTAATGTTGATGGTTCAGATTTTGCCGAAGCAGTGCAGGGGCTGCATGCGGATGAAACCCTTTTCATTGTGTGCTCAAAAACATTTAGCACGGATGAAACCTTGACCAATGCGCGCACTGCTCGGTCATGGTTGCTAAAGCAATTGGTCGATAAGGACGCTATAGCTAAACATTTTGTTGCTGTTTCTACCAATACAGAGGGGGTGCAGGCCTTCGGTATAGATGCACAAAATATGTTTGGTTTCTGGGACTGGGTAGGGGGCAGATATTCCCTTTGTAGCTCAGTAGGACTGGCGGTTATGGTGTCTATCGGTGCCACCAATTTCCGTGCCATGCTGGGTGGATTCCATGCAATGGACGAACACTTTAGAACCGCGCCACTTACGCAAAACATGCCTGTGCTGATGGCCTTGCTGGGTATCTGGTACAACAATTTCTTTGCTGCTGAGACCCACGCAATTCTTCCTTACGATAATTACCTCAAGCATTTTCCTGCCTATTTCCAGCAGGCAGATATGGAAAGCAATGGTAAATACATTGATAAAAGTGGCGCAGAGGTGGCTGTGCAGACGGGGCCTATTGTTTGGGGGCAAGCTGGAACCAATGGTCAACACGCGTTTTATCAGCTGTTGCATCAGGGCACTAAGTTAGTGCCTGCGGACTTCATTGGCTTTGCGCAATCGCACAATCCCACTTGCGATCATCACGACAAATTGATGGCGAATTTTTTCGCGCAAACTCAGGCGCTGGCATTTGGTAAATCTAGTCAGACTTTGGCAAATGAGGGTGTAGAAGCGGCGCTTATTCCGCATAGAACGTTTACCGGTAATCGACCAACAAACACGCTAATGGCAGAAAAATTGACACCGTTCGTTTTGGGCCAATTGATTGCACTCTATGAGCATAAGATTTTTGCCCAAGGGGTGATTTGGAATGTCTTTTCGTTTGATCAATGGGGCGTAGAGCTGGGTAAAAGCCTAGCCATTGAGATTCTCCAACAATTGCAGAGTGATGAGGCAAGCAACGCTAATGTTGACCCTTCAACCGCTCAGTTGATGGCAAGATACCGCAAAGGGCGAGGCGCAAGCTAAGATATTTTGGCGAAGAGCGCCTGCTGCCTGGGCATTTCTGAACGCGTTTGGGTCGATTTAGACAGGTTGCCTTAGTTAGTGTTTGGGCAACTGCTCGCTTGGGGTATAATCTCTCCTTAAAAGGTTTTGGCCGTTAACGGCATTCGCCAAGCGCAAAAATTTTAGATCGTTAGAGTTAAGTAATTAGAGAGTAAACATGCAGAATCAGTTTGAAGTGATCATAGTGGGCAGTGGATTTTCAGGGTTGATGTGTACCCAGTATTTGAAAGAAGCGGGTATTGAAGATGTACGCATTTTTGAAATGAATTCTTCTGTCGGCGGTGTATGGAGCCATGGTGGTGTAGGTTCCTATCCGGGCGCGGCGTGTGATGTACCTTCTTACACTTATTTGCCGTTTTTAGATCGCACCGGTTTTATCCCATCAAAGAAGTATGTAAGCCAGGGTGAGATAGCAGATTACGCGGAAATGCTCACAGATCATTTTGAACTCCGCGATCATATTCAGTTTTCCCGAAAAGTAGTCAGCGTTGACTATATTGGTAAAGGCAGCGCTGCTTGGCAGGTAACCACAATAGATGCTCAGAGCGGCGAAGATAAGCAAACGGCTACTTGTCAGCACGTGGTCAGCGCTAACGGGCCACTTTCAAGCCCGCGTATGCCTGAAGTGCCTGGAATGGAAACTTTCCAGGGCGAGAGTTTTCACACCGCTCTGTGGGACCGCAGTGCCTCGCTAAAAGGTAAGAAGGTGGGCGTTATTGGTACTGGTGCATCAGCGGCCCAGGTCATTACGTCCATTGTTGACGATGTTGAGTCTTTAACGGTCATTCAACGCACACCTACCTGGGTACTGCCACGAGATGATGAACCCACGCCTCCTGAAATGGTTGAAGCTTTTAAAGCCGGCGGATACAGCGAAAAATTGCGTCATGTCGACTGGAAGGGCGAGCTTCCTGTGCCTACGGACCTACCCTTTACCTTTGAAATGCTCCAAGACGAAGAGGCAAACGCGAAGATTTGCGCCGGTATTGCTAAGAGTATTGCCAAAGAAGTAGACGACGCTGAGTTAGCCAAGACCTTAACGCCGGATTATCCGTTCTTCTGCAAGCGCGTATTGTTTATTGATGATTACTACGCGACTTACAACAGATCTAACGTCACTTTAGTCAACGAACCCGGCGGTGTTGTGGCAATTAATGCAACTGGCTTGGAAGTAGCCAGTGGCGCGACATACGACTTCGACGTCATTATTTACGCGACGGGATTCGACAGTAACTTTATTCCGTTCCCAATTAACGGCCGTAATGGCGCATCACTAGCTGAGCGCTTTGGCGCCGCGCCAGAAAATAATTTTCAGATGACCAAGCCGCAATCTCTTTGGGGTATTCATGTGAAGGATATGCCCAACATGTACATGATGATTGGGCCGCAGAGCCTTAACCCAGTGACCAATGTAACCCTGTTGTGTGAAGAACAGTCGCGCTACATTGCCAAGCTGGTTGCGCAAATGAAAGCTGATCAAAAGCTTGAAGTTGAGCCTACGATGAATGCCGTAGAGGCTTGGACCGACCGCTGTGAAGCCAGTTCTGAAGGTAAGGTATGGCTGCGTTGTAACAACTGGTACACAAAGAGCACCAAGAGCGACGAACAGGCAGGTAGAACACGTTCTTCAGGCATGTGGATGGAGAACTATGAGTCATACCTGCAACACCTTCTAGGTGAAGAAGGCGGCGCACCTGAAACATTGCTTAACTATAGCTAGCATTTCGCTAGCCCCCGTGAGTTTTAGCTCAAGGCCGTAGCCATTGGCAGGTGGACAGCGGGTCATAGACAGTTGTTAAACAGATTTTGATTAAAGTCTCTGTATACTGCGGCTTTTTTTGCCTCGGTTCAGCAAAGAGGGCCGATTAAGGAGGTTTTGTTGGAGGCTTCTTCTTTTGTTTTCGCTACCCCTCCTTCTTTTCTTCCCTGTCTCTATCCAGGCTGGCTAACTACCCGATCTACCGAGTAATTCAGTACTTTGCTCGCCTTAGCGCTGCTCAAACCTTGGTCTACGCGCAGGCTTATCCAGAATTCAATACTCAAAGTTGCATCAAGGGCTTCAAATAGAAGTGTGTTTGAGGTGAGATGTTTGGGCAGTATTTCCTGTAAGCGTTTGCGTCGTCGCCGGACACCCTTGCCAATTGCTGCCTGCCTTTGAGTTCTCCAATGGCGCTGAATGGTGGGCGAAATGTGTAGGGGTAAAATATACTCGTACATCCGGGTTCTGCGCTCCACCACAATTTGCAAAAGTTCTAACCAGTTCTTTGCGGGTGAAAGATTACTGGGGAAGGGTTCATCCATCACGCCCCGGGCCTGCTCCTGTGCCTGCTCCATTATTGTAATCAGTAATGTGCCCATGTCTGGGAAATGCCGAAACAAGGTTCTTGTGGTGATGCCAACTGCGTCGGCGATTTCCTTTGCGGTGGGTTCGCCGTTGCCCTCAATAATGAGTCGTCTACCCGTTGCCAATATTACGTTGCGGGTGGCACCTGTGCGCTCGCGCCTACCGTCGGTGGGTGTTTGGGCGCTCATGGGTTGAGGGTTAAACGGCATTGCGATCCAATACTTGGCAGCGACGCATATAGCGGCGGCTGTTTTGGTCAAAGCCATCGCGTCTGTGCATAACGCAGCGGTTGTCCCAAATAATAAGGTCCAGTGGTTGCCATTTTTGTGTCCAAGTATTTTCCTCAAGCGCTACGTATGCCCACAGTTCATCTAAAAGTGCGTCGCTCTCGGTCACTGACAGGCCTGGAATATAGGCCCATTCTCGGCGGCCTAGGTACAGGGCCGGTCTGCCGCTTTCGTTATGTGGTCTGATCATTGGATGGATGGCTCCCGGCGCTTCACGCGGGTCATCAAACGCCTCAAATCCTGGCCGTAGCTTGCCGACACTCGTGTGCGCGGCATTGTGTTTGATGGTTAGAGTTGCGATTTGTGTGCGCAGCTCGCCAGGCAATGCCTCAAGGGCAGCATACTGATTGGCGAAATGGGTATCGCCTCCTTGCTCGGGAATTTCGATACCTAAGAGCAAACTTGCTGGTGGCGGCGTCTCGATGTAAGTCATATCTGAGTGCCAAGTGGCCTCTGAGTTGCCCAAACCACCAATGGGTTTGCCGTCGGCAATAATATTAGACAGCGTCGTGACATAACGATGTTTAATTTTCGCTTTGTCCTCTTCCGACATGCGGCCAAAAGGCGCCTCTTCCAATGGGCCAAAGCGTTTGCTGAAGGTTTGCAGTTGCTCGTCATCTAAGTTTTGATTACGAATCCTTAACACACCGTACTCAAGCCAAGCGCTGTAAAGCTGCTCAAATTCAGTGTCGTTTATGGTGGCCAAATTGACGTCTTCGATATCGGCACCAAAATTAGCTGTTATTGGGGTTACTTTCATTGCTCATTTTTCCTTTTTGGTGATGTCGTTAATTTCTATTTCCTCGCCTGTAAAACCGCCTATGGCTTCACGAGACGCCACCATCCGCGCCATGATGGCGAGCTTTGGTGTTGCAGTAAATCGCTCATAAAAAATCCTTAACCCGGCGCCCAGATGTGTTTCATGCCACAAAATTTGCTCTATGGCCTGGGCAGAGTATTCGCCCGGCTGGGCGGTCAGCGCTTCTATATAAAATACCTTGGCATCCTCTATCGCGAGTTTAAACCATTTAAGTTCAGCGGTAGGTAAGGTGTCCGAATCTAATAATTCGCCTAATTTTTTGAGCATAGTTTGCATAGGTTCGCCGGTTACACCCACTAAAGAGCGTCCGTTGCGCCTGCGTTTACCAAAATCGTACCAAGGTTGCATTTGCGTCAGTTCGCTTATCAAGCGCGCCGCCCAGGTAGTCGCTTTGGCCTGCGTATTGCCGAACGAAACCGGGCAAGCAGACGACTCCTCGATGCTTACGGTTGGCGCATCCTCTGGATAATCCTCTAGGACGGGGCCTGTTGTGCGCTCAAGTAATGCAAGGGCTGCTGCAATAACTCGGTGCTGAAATGCTTTATCATTGGGTTTACCCAACGGTCTACCCAGTGGAAAGGGTACCCACAGCGAGCGCGGTGGCTGCATACTCTCAGCATTTTCACGGATCAAGCTGATGCCGGTGGTCATGATGCCTTCCCTTTCTAAATAGTAGCTCAGCGCGCACACGGCGCGAGTACAGTTGGGTCAGACTGGTGTTAAAAATACGGCGTCCACCAGATCTTGTTTGAGCAGGCCTGCTACTTGTATCGCACTCTTCTCATAGACTTTGGGCATGAGGCCTGCGCCCATAAAGCTGTAATGTACGTCTGCCAGCGAGTCGATGGTTTTGTCAGCAAGCAATTCTTTAAAGCGCTTAATAGGAAAAACTAAATTTACATCTTCTACAAAACCGCTGCGATCAAAGTTCGCTGAACTGTGACTCATGATCAAATCATTAGCGTCGTCGTCAATGGATATGGGTCGAAAGGTTGGATCGGCAAAATCAAATGCGTTGTCGCCACGAAAGTGCAGGCCTGCGGTAGTGATCAGAGCAATACGCTTTGCACTCAGAGGCTTGGCGTTATTACTCCAAGGCATTGGGCCCAGAGGCGGCATGTTTTTTTCGAGTAGGTGGTCCCGTTCGTACTCGGGCAGGTCAGTTAAGCGCACCATAATTAGACTCTTGACTTAAAGTAATGTCACTTATAATGACATTACTTTGGGTGTTGTCAAATTCGTTTTAGGCAACAGTTTTTGCTGCGGGTGATTTCGAGCAACAATGGCTACAATATTCGGTGTGAGGTCGCTAAATCCCCGTAGACCGATAATTGAGAAGACAAATGGCAATATCCTTTTCTAAATTGATTGCTGCAATACATTCGCTAAAACTAGACAGGGGCGGTTGCTTTGTTGTGCTGCTGCTCTTGAGTGGTTGTATCAGTGGTGACTTTGATAAATCAATCGCTGGACCTGAAGTAGCAGCTGAAATCAGGAAGACATCCCAGTGGGCAAATTACGCCGGTTCTGGCAGTCGTCGCGCAACTAAGCTTGAGCAAATTAATAAGGACAATGTTGCTGATCTGGAAGTGGCTTGGACATTTCGGACTGGTGATCTGAACAGCGTCTTTCAATCCACACCGATATTGGTGAACGGCCAACTGGTGTTGTGTACACCGCACAACCAAGTAATTGCCCTAGACCCGCTAACGGGTGCAGAGTTTTGGCGTTTCGATCCTGACGTGGCCAAAGTAGATTATCCCAACCAGGCCAACTGCCGTGCTGTAGCTCAATGGCGCTCAAGCAAAGAAATCAGTGAAAGTTCTGAACCAAACCAATCCTGTAAGTCGCGTATTTTTGTCGCCACCAATGATGCCAGGTTGATCGCAATTGATGGCACCACCGGTCAGCGCTGCAAAGACTTTGGCGAGAGCGGAGAGGTATTGTTGAAGGAAGGGGTGGGCGAATTGTGGTGGCCCCAGGAATATCAAGTGACATCGCCGCCTAGTGTTATTGGAGACGTGGTTGTTGTGGGTTCTGCCATTGCCGATAACCAGCGGGTCGATGCGCCAAGTGGTGTTGTCCGTGGTTTTGATACTCAATCAGGCGAGCTGGTTTGGGCATTTGATTTAGCACCACCAAATTTTGATTATACTAAGGGCTTGGTCAGTGATGCGGGCTATGCTCTGGCCACCCCTAATGTGTGGGCAGGGTTTGCCATAGACCCTGAGCGCGATTTGATATTTTTGCCTACGGGTAATCCTGCGCCTGACTATTATCGAGAGGGGGCTGAGGATATGGGTCACTATGGCTCCTCTATCGTTGCCCTGCGCGGCTCTACTGGTGAATACGTTTGGCACTTTCAAACTGTGAAGAAAGATTTTTGGGATTTTGACGTGCCATCAATTCCTTCGACTGCTGACATCACCCTGGACGGCGTTGAGGTGCCCGCGCTGATTCAAAGCACAAAGATGGGCTTCATCTTTGTACTTAACAGAGAAACCGGCGAGCCTCTTATCGACGTGAGCGAGCAGGCGGTACCAAGGTATGGACCGTTGGAAAAAATGTTGTCTCCAACTCAGGTCTTTCCACCCAAAGCGTTTCAACTCTCGCGTAGCTATACGCCGGGTGGGTCATTGCTCAATTTGTGTAATGGCGTTGAGAAAGAATCGCGCATCGGTGATGTATACGACCCCATCACCACCGATTGGACCATTGGGTTACCTAGCAATATGGGCGCCAGCAGTTGGGGCGGTGTGGCGGTCGATGAGCAGCGTGGCCTGATTGTGGCTCATGTGAACAACTTGGCTTACAGAACTAAACTTATAAGCACTGCGGGCACTGATGACCTACTTGCCGTGATGATCGACAGGGATACCTCAATGGATGAGCAGTTTGCAGCCTATGAGCAGATATTGCAGCGGCTAGATATAGAGTCGGGTGTTGAGTTGGGTGTGCAGTTGGGCACAGGTTTTTATATGGCCAGAGAGATGATGATGGATCCGTATCTTGGCGTGATGCCGTGTGCAGGACCGCCTTTTGGTGAGCTGCTGGTTTTAGATTTGAACACTCAGAAACAAGTTTGGCGCCAGCCACATGGTTCACTTGGTTTTGGCTTGGCGAAATTGGGCCTACCGCAAGTGGGCGGCCCTTTGCTGAGTGAGGCAGGCTTTGTGGTGATTGGCTCTCTATTTGATAGCGCAGTATCAGCATACGATACAGATACGGGTAAGGTGCTTTGGCGTCATGACCTGCCAAGCCCAGCAAATTCAATTCCTATGAGTTACAGCGTTGAAGACGAAAACGGGCGGCAAAAGCAATTTATTGTGATGGCGGCAGGGGGCG
Organism: Gammaproteobacteria bacterium; assembly: GCA_963581445.1. Classification (GTDB taxonomy): domain Bacteria; phylum Pseudomonadota; class Gammaproteobacteria; order Pseudomonadales; family Azotimanducaceae; genus UBA4421. The sequence goes on from CAUZON010000028.1 coordinate 12,786, forward strand.
ATTCGCGTAGCCCTATTGGTTCAACAGCGGACTATTTGGTGGCTTTTGCGTTACCCGAATGATGCTCGCCTAAGTCTGACTAGGCCTAACTAAGCGAGGACAGCATCTGGGTTGAGTGGGTATCAAAGGCAAAGCTCAGGCGCGCCAGCAATAGTGGTCCTATGCAGTTCCCGGTCATAGCCATCGTAGCCACCGTTGGCTTTGTGCAGCACGCAGCGGTTGTCCCAAATGACCAACATGTTTTCCTGCCACTTATGGGTATATTGAAATTCGGGGCGGGTTTGCCATTGGTACAAATCCAAAATTAACTGGTTTGCTTCCTCGTGCGTCATGCCTTCAATACCACAGATGTAACCCGCAGTACCAAAAATGGTTTCCTTTCCTGACTCTGGGTGCACGTTGATAATTGCGTGGGTTTCAACGTCGTGGGCATCTTCGGAGTAGAGGATTTTCATACTACGGTCCGAGTCTTCCTCACGGGTGCCATAGGCACCGCCAGGACCATACCCGGCCGCTGCTGAGTGCAGAGCAATCTTACCCTCCAGTCGCGCTCTAAGCTCTTCGGGCATCTCTGCTAAAGCCTTTTGTTGATTGGTGAAGCCTGTATCTCCGCCTACTGGGGGAATCGTTAGGCTGTAAAGGCATGTGCCTATAGGCGGCTCTTTTTTGAAGCTCCAGTCGGTGTGCCAAACTTCAGCGAATACGGGTGCTTTTTCGTCAGCTCTACGAGTCAGAGCGACAACGGGTGTGTTTTTGTTGATGGAGACAAAATAGGGGTCGTCGCCGACAGAACCTAAATCATTTGTAATACGCACTAAATCTTCGTCGCTAAGATTTTGTTCGGGAAATACAATCACTTTATGCTCTATCCATGCGGCTCTAATAGCTTCCACAGATTCTTTTTTTAACGGTGCAGATAAGTCAACGCCTGTAATTGTAGCTCCGCAAGCCGCTCCTGTTGGTTGTATAGTTAGCATAAAATCCTCCCGAAACATAAATTGGCTGCTTTTTCGCTCCGATAGTTAAGTGCATTTGCCACTTATCTACGAGCCAAAGCGATAGCGTATTTTCATAACGAACTGGTCACCCACTGGCTCTTGCCAAGCGTTGTCTAGCAGATCATCAAAATCATCTTGGCGTAACGCTTGGGATAAATCAGAGGTTCTGCTGTAAACAATGAATAAGTCTGATAGCGGTGCAATTTCCCAACGATAGCGCGCCTGAAAAACCATATCTGAGATGGAGAATGAGTCAGATGGCCCGGTAGGCTTAGCTGTAGCAATTAGGTTACCGGATGTGGCGGGGGAAAGATAAAAGCCATCCTCTTCGGCGCGTACGCCAACCCATTGCACGGAAATTTTGAATTGCTGCTTAGCACTGAGGAAATATTCAACGTTAAGGTTAGGCTGCCACTGTTCTGCGGAGAATGTAGTGAAGTTGCGATTTTCTTGGTGCAACAACCAACCGTCGCGATCCAGATATCTCACGCCTGCGCCAACACTTAGCCCGTCTAGTGGTCGCCAGTTAACATTAGCATGGTAATAGTAGCTGTCTCCGCTGAGGTCCTCCTCTTCATAGCCAATGCCAACGCCAAAGCTCATTACCTTTGCAGAGTTGGAGTCAAAACCAAGGCCCACTGCGGTTTTCTCTTCAATGCGATAAACGCCGTTACCGAAGCTATTGAGGTCGTCATAGCCGGGATAAAAGTGGCTGATGCGTCCAGTAACGCTGGTTAGGTTATTAAAGGTCGCGCGGTTGGAAATAAAAACACCGCCTCTAGTGAAAAATCCATCACCGTTTTCCTGTAACGCACCACGGATATCGAATTGATTGTTGCGTGCCCATGAAAGATTTGATGAGGTTCTTGTGTGGGCTGTTCTGATCTGTGTGTAGTTGTTACGTGCTTGGTAACCAAGGTCGTTAATATTGATGTTGTCATCGAAGTGTTCAATGCCGAGCCGCTGCTGTACTCCTTGACGGAAAGTATATTCAAAGTCGATAAAGCCACCGTAACCAACATCACTGTCGGTCAAATTTGATCTAAAAATTTGGCTATCAGTCTGTAACTTACCGTTAGCTGACAAATAATGGGCGTCTACGCCAGTTACGTAGGCACTGCGATCTTGGTGGTCAACGACCGTAGACAGTACGCCTACCGCCTTGTAGCTACCGCCTGAATTATTTTCATACATCAGTCGGCCAACTCCGTAATTTGAGCCGTCTTGGGTGAGTCTTACTGGCTGGTTGTTGACCATAGACTCGAATTCAACCTCGTCCTCAAAGGCACCTAATACGCCATAACGGAACTTGCCGATTTGTCCTGTTGCCTTTGACGCACCGAGTAAATCTGCAGGTAAATTTTGTTCTCTGCTAGAGACTGTTTGGCCTAGTGCCAGTGTGGGGGCTTGTGGTCGACCACCAATGCGTCTTGTGTTGATTAGCGTTGTAGGTGGCCCGCCTTGGCCCACGCCCGAGCTGCGCGTGTCTGCCCTGGGGGTTGCAACAAAAATCTCTTGTCCTTCGACAAAGAATAATCGCTTCTCGGGGAAGAATGTTTCGGTAGCACTTAGGTTGATGACCACGTCATCTGACTCAACGTTGCCGAAATCGGGGTTAACAGTTGCATTAAGTTGGAAGTTGCTAGAAGGCCGCCAGAACATATCAGCGCCGACGCGATAGCGGGTTTCATCATCTATTTGGTCCGCTGTTGCGGCGGCAAAGGGGTAAATATTATATTGCTGGCGCGGTGATACGCCATCCATTTCCAGTTGTTGCAGGGCGGACATGAATTTTGGCTTGGTAAAAGGTAAGGCAGGCCATCCCCATCGTTCATCGAGATGAGCGACTTTGCGAGAGAAATATATGCCCATATTACGTTTGTCGGGGGCAGCGGGCATGGAGATGGCGCTCCATGGAATGAAAAACTCAGCAGTCCAGCGCTCATCATATTGTTGGCTCGCGCCCAACCAGGGGCCATCCCATTCGTTAGAAAAACGTTTTTCTGGAAGCACGCTACCGTCCATAAGCGAGTCGCCGAGGTTGATGCCAAACCAAAATCCATAGAGCCCCTCGCCAGAGGTATCCAGGGTTAAGTTGATGCTGTCTCGATTAAGATTAAAGAAGACGTCTCGTCCTGAAAGTCTTCTAATTTGTGTGTCTCGAGGCTGTTCCATGTTCGCCGCGACATAAAGACCTTTATCGGTGTAGGCAATCTTAACCTGGGTTTCGTAGATTCCTTTTTTTAGGGTGTCTGGCTCAAGTGTGACAAATTCATCAATTACAGTAATTTCCTGCCAGATGGGTTCGTCTAAAATGCCGTCTATTTTGAAAGGTGTTTGAGCTTCATCGGTTCGACGTATGCGAAGCGCGCCGGCTTCAGTCACGCCGCCACTCTGACGGGTAAGCGACACAGGCATGCCTTTGCGGCCATTTAATACTTGTACGCCTGACTGTGTGGCATTGACATCATCTTTATTGGCGGCAGAATTTGTGGATGAAATTTTAGCTCCAGATTTTGGTCGAGCACGTGAGGTTGGCAGGCCTTGCGCTTCCCCGGCGGTTGATAACGACCGTCTAAGAGCTCCGGGGGCATTATTCGTTGAACCAACAGCCGGACCGTTGCGCGTCAGCACCCACGGGCCTGCTATATTTGCTCGGCGCGCTTTAGCACTGACTAAGTCTGCAGCGCTGCGAGAGAGCAGCGGCTCGGAAAGCACTCTATACAAGCTACCTTTGCCTGTTTGTGTGGCCTCTACCGAATAGCCATTGCCCAATTCTTTGGCCGCCCTCGCCGCTGCTTTTTCTGCATTGGCCTGGCTTTTATAGCTGCCAATTGAAACTTGATAAACGGTTTGCGCCGCAGTTGCGTGGCTCAACATAAGGCCTAAGCAAAGACCAATGATTTTTCTTGTAAGCATTTTCATTATTCCGATAGATCTAGCGGTAGCAGAGGATCCTTTTCAGCGGCGGTACTATTTAGTTGCTCTCTCGCGATATTCTTTCAACTCCGCAGCATCATAACCCAGATTTGCATCAACGATTTTGTCTTCCATAAAGTCGCCTGACATGGCGCCACCCTGATTCGCTTCAACCATAAAGGCCTGATTCGCCTTGGATGAAGCCGGGGCGGGTTGTATCAATAAGGACTGTTCCTCTGAGAGGGCGGTAATGCGGCAAGGTATGCCTTTCAAATGGGGGATACCTTGCTCCCGATCCAAGTAGTCCTCGTCGTCCGGACACAGCTGTGCATCCGCGTATTTGTGCGCGCCGGAAAGTTCGCCATTGCCCTGAGGCATTTCGGGCTTCCACCAGCCATGAGGAATGCGTACTAGACCTGTGGGCATTTCAGGCTTTATGGCCACCTTGATTTCAATGCTGCCAGTTGGGTTACTCACCTCGACCCATTGGCCTTCTTCAACACCGGTTTCCTTTGCGGTCGTATCGTTAATAAAAAGCAGCGGTTCGGGTTTGCGCACGCGCATTTCGGGAATGTGCCTGTGGCCTGTTTGGAAATATTCGTCCTCACGCACGCCTGTGAACATCATCAGTGGATACTCGGGGTCCATGGGCGGGTCTTCACGGAAGTAGGGTAGTGGGTCAAAACCAAGGCCAGCCAACACCGAAGAAGCCAGTTCAACCTTGCCACTAGGAGTGCCAAAGCCAGTGCGCAGATACTTTTTTTCTTCCGGAGGGACAAAGTAAATGTCGTGATTTTCGGAAAAATCCTTGAAGCTCATGCCGGTGCCTTGTAAGCGTTCATCATAGAAGGATTCAATAGAATCCCAAGGCACTAACTCTTGGCGTCCTAGTGCATTGGCTGTGCAGCGCCAAAACTCAAAAGTTGAACGACACTCTCCCGGCGGCTGCATAGATTGCTGAGAGGGTCGGTACACAGAACTCCAGCCATAACTATCGCTGAGCCAGGGTCTTTCAAGCCAGCTATCGCCAGGCAGCACATAGTCGGCCATTTGCGCGGTTGGCGACATGAATTGCTCGTGCACTACCACTAAATCTTGATTCATGATGGCTTTGATAATCAGTGGCATGTTGGCAAAGCTCATGGTCGTATTGTTACCCAGTGAAAAGAACGCTTTTACAGGGTATTCGCCTTCTCCTGCCATGGCTCTGAAGGTGGCTGAGGGGTTGGCCATAAAGCAGCCGGTCACCTGGTTCGGATATTCGTGCCCCCATACTCTCTTGCTTGGCTCACGCAAAGCGCGCTGACCAGTATAAGTAAACGCGGGGTGGGTCTTGGATCCCAATTGTTTGGCCTTTTGCGTTTCCGAAAGCACTTCGTGCATTTCAATGACGGATTCAGAGACCACGTTGGGGTTGAAGCCTTGCAGTGTTTCGCCACCTTTGATGTCTAAATACCCACAAACCGAGCGCAGAATACTATGCAGGCGAATGGCTGAAGTGCTGTTGCGCTGCATGTCCGTGATGGGTGTCCAGGGAATAATCGAAGGGCCAGCAGTGGCATAGATACGCGCCGCTTTGGCAATCAGTTCCGGGTCGCATTCGGTTAATTGAGCCACGCGCTTCAGTGGGTACTCGTCAACTCTGGCCTTTAACTCGTCAAGCCCAATGGTCCAATCTTTAACAAAATCTTTGTCGTATAGCTCTTCGTCCAAAATGACTTTGAGCCAACCTAGGCACATAGCGGCATCCGAGCCGGCTTTGAGAGGTAACCATATATCTGCCACTTCAGCGCTTTCACTTTTGCGAGGATCTAAAACTATTAACTTGGCCCCCCGCGCTTGGGCTTTGCGGATACTATTATAAATAGGCACCCAGCTGTGTCGTTTTGGGTTATGACCAAACAAGACGATGCAGTTGGTATTGCCATAATCAGGGCTAGGAAACCAACCGTAGGTAAATCGGTTGATGGCAGCAGTATTACCCGCGCAAAGGGCAACGCCGCTAATCCAGTTGGGCGTGCCGATGTTATTCATTATGCGGCGACCTAGGCCGTGGTCTGTGCCGGTATTCCATTGACTGGTGGCAACAGCCCAAGCCTCAGGGCCATGTTCGTCTATGATTTTTTGCAAGCGCGGGCCGATGTCAGCCCAAGCCTCATCCCAGGTAACTTGTTCCCATTTGCCAGAGCCTCTTTCGCCGACTCTTTTTAGCGGGTGAGTAATTCTATTTGGATTGGCAAAGCCTTTAGGCGCAACAATACCCTTCATGCAGATATTGCCCCGGAACATTGGGTTGTCAGATGAGCGGACTTTGATGACTTGACCGTCTTTGACCTCGCTCACGACACTGCATGCAATATCGCAGGTCGCGCACATAACGCGCTTGGTCTCTACATTGGCCTTTTCAGTTCTCTTGATAGGCTTAGCTTGCGCAACCATTTGCGCGTCAAAATCCATATGTCCCGGCATGTTACTTCTCCCCAGTAAGTATTCATTAGGAATATAATAGAGTGTTTCGAGTGGTCTAATCTATCGAAAAAAAAGGCGAACATAACAGATGGGTAAAGGGGCCCCTTTTGTTTTGGGCTTAACTAGGATGTGCGCTTAGGATATGCTCCTAAGTCGATTGGGCTAGTCGGTGTTAGCTACCTTGCCACAGGAGCTTAAGAATCTTTTACCAATTGCCTAATTCAACGATGCCCTTGGGTGTTTGCAGCGTGGCTTTGAAGCGATCGCCGTCACTGGTCATAGATATCTCTAAATCCAGCGCGATCATGAGTTGTTGATACTTAGCAATATCTTGGGTTGCAACGCAAAATTCTATTAATGAACAACCCTTTGGCGTGCTTAGGGCTGGATGTGGCGAAACCTTCCAGTCGATGAAAAAGGGCAATAGCGTGTTACCACTAAGAAATCGTAGCTGCCATGCTAAATGCACCCCTTCTGGTGTGGTCCGGCTCATATTCAGGATGTCTTGGCAGCCATAGCCAGCATTTGTTGCAAAGCCGGCTAGGGAATTTAGATCTGTGGTGGCCACAGCCCAGCCGCGTATGCCCGAACCGCCGTGTTGAAGGAGAAGTTCGCCAGTGGTGCCTGAAAGATTTTGCCGGTGGTCCGGCGCGATGATTTCTAGATATTGGTCATCACCCAGCGATAGCAGCGCATTGCGTGTACCAATACCCCGGTGAGAACCGCCTAATGCGGGCCTTACGCCGGTTAAATCAGCTATCTCTTCGATGCTTTGATCTAAGTCCGCGCTTGCAAACATGATGTGGTCAAGTTTAGCCATAAGCTGTTCTGTTAATTTTTTCAAAAAAGTATCATATATCTCTAAAGCGTTTGATGGCTCTCATTAGAAATTATGCGAGTTAAACAGCAGATACGAGAGCAATAAGAAGTTAAAAGAGTACAAAGCAGATAAGGGAATGGATTTATGACAGATTTTGTTAGAACACCAGACAGCAATTTTGCACACATTGCAGACTTTACTTATACGCCCAATTATCACGCTTGGCAGGATATGCGTGTGCATTATGTAGATGAGGGGCCGAAAGATGGGCCAGTTATGCTGCTTATGCACGGGATGCCAGCATGGTCTTATCTCTACAGAGATATAATCCCGCTGTTAGTGGACGCTGGATATCGCTGTATAGCCCCAGATCACTTGGGTTTCGGTCGCTCAGATAAGCCAACAGATTTCAGTTGGTACACCATTGCGCGGCACACTGAAGTGCTGACCAGTTTAATTGTTGCGCTAGATCTAAAAAATATCACGTTAGTCTGTCAAGATTGGGGCGGGCCTACGGGTTTGGCGCAGTCTGTATACATGCCTGAGCGCTTTGATCGTCTGTGCATTATGAATACATGGCTACATCATCCTGAATACGAATACAGTGAGGGCATCCGCAATTGGAATGCAGCTTGGCATGAAGGCGGGCGGTTCCATCGCACTCAGCCTGATTTGGCGCTTTTATTGGTGCTTAGCGCCGGTCTCGCTGGTCCTGAAGTAATTTTTCCTGCGTTAATGAATGGTACGCCGCCAGCGATTGAGGGCAAGGCGTTAGAAATGTATGAGGGATTTTCTGCCCCTTATAAGCGCTTGCCTGACGAAGCTTATAACGGCTATCGCAAATTTCCATTGTCTATTCCATTGGACAGCTACACTAATGGTAATGCCGCAGCGCAAACTCATCACTATAAGATACTGTTGCAATGGCGCAAGCCGGTCCACTTTATTTGGGGCTGTGCAGATGATGTGTTTACCGAGGCTTGGGGTAGAACTTGGGCTGAGCGAATGAATGCCTCTTTCGATGGTATCCCCGACGCAGGGCATTTTTTGCAAAACTCTCATGGCAAAGAAGTGGCGTCCATACTGTTAGGCCGAATCTCTGCAGAGTAAAAACTTTAAATAACTAGGCTTGGTGTTAATGCCGCCTGCCTTAAAGTCGGCGGCAAAGACGACTCACTTAGAGCGCTTTGGCCGATATCTTCCTAGCATAGGATTGGTAGGGGTGTTTATTGGTGCGATCACAGGCCTGCAGGATATTTACGAGTTGGCCTCTATGACGTCCTTACTGATGTTTGGCGTGCTGTCACTGCAATACGTACTTTATTTACGAATTATACTTTTCCTGGCTGCACCAGAAAAAGTCGTGATTGCAAACAATCAACAAAGTGACTTGCTTACCACAATCTCTGCTGTGGCATTGATCGGCGTCGTTTTCTATATGGTGTTTGTCAGTACTTCGTTGGCATAAATCTCTGGCCAAAATTTATAGTCGGCATTGGGCCTATCTAGGAATGCAAAGAGGGGCTGAGCACTAATCCAAGCGAGACTGTCTAGTGATTTAGATTGAGTCGCAGGGATTAAAGTTGCTGGATCTAGCGCTCACTCAACCATTGTTTCTCAAAGGCCTGGATTCTCTTAGTCGCCTGAAACGGTGTCATCTCAACCTTTGCTTCGCCGGTTCTACCCAGTAACTCAAGTTGTGCGTAGTACCAAAATTGCACGCCAAAGGTCGCTAGTGCCCAAAACGGCTTAAAGTTTGCGAGAAACGATAGCCATTTGGGGAACAGCGACAGCTCTTGCTCGTATCTAGGTAGTTCTGCTTGGCCAGCAAAAAGTCTATTCGGCGCATCGGTCAAAACACACATAGGTCGTCCGATACCAATCATGTCAGCTCCGCCGCTGCTCACCGCTTCCTCCATCACGGCAAGTTGTCTAAACCCACCGGTCACCATTAAGGGGATGGAAACATGTTCTTGCATGGTGATGGCGAAATCGACGAAGTAGGCCTCGCGCATGGCAGTTGATGTTTTCACATTTTGCTCTTCAACGGCTTCCACACCTTTAACCCCAATGAGTTTAGGTTGCTCGTAAGTGCCGCCAGAAATTTCCAATATGTCTACGCTGGCCTCTTCTAACCACTTAGCGACAACAATGCTGTCTGCGAATGCGAAGCCACCTTTTTGGAAGTCTGCGCTATTGAGTTTTACGCAAATGGGAAACTCAGGCCCCACTGCTTGGCGAATAGCGGTGATGACTTCAATGAGGGCGCGCGCGCGGTTTTCCAGACTGCCGCCATATTGATCCTCCCGTAGGTTGCTTCTGGGGCTGAGAAATTGTGAAAGCAAATAACCGTGAGCCGCATGCACCTGGATGCCAGTAAATCCTGCCTTTTTGCAGGCTCGAGCGCAGATTGCGAAGCGCTCTACGATTTCTTGGATTTCTTCAATAGTCAGCGCAATGGGTTGACCAAATTGGCCTCCGGGTATGCCTACCGCTACCGCTGAAGGGGCTTTCGGCGTCTTGTTTACGCCGGTTTGGGTTTGTCGCCCAGCGTGGCTGATTTGCGCCCAGAAATGGTTGCCGGCTCTGGTGCCCTGGGCGGCCCAACTGCTTAGGGCTACGTGCATTTCGTTGTCGGGCACTTTGTCTACCACAACATTGCCGGGCCGCTCTAAGTGATCTGCATCAACTTGGATGTTGCCTGAAAGTAAGATGCCCGCGCCACCATCACTCCACAAGCCGTAGAGCCGCTCTAATTCAGGTGTAGGGACACCAGAGGGGTTGGCAAGACCTTCGGTCATAGCCGCTTTGCAGATCCGATTTGAAATGCTCACGCCGCATGGCAGGGTCAGTGCTTGGTTTAGAATAGATGACATTGTATTTCCTTTATTACTGCTGCTTAAGATGCCGAAAGGTAGGACTAATTGCTAGGCATGATTGAGGCCAAAATCCTCTTCGTAAATTTCGTTTTGACTTGTAATTGCTGATCAGATTGCCGTAGCGTATCTTTATTACGTTTTGTCGCTGCCAATTTTGCTGAATGTGCAAATCTAGGGCACAACTTTTGTAAAGCACACCTTTTGCAAATAAAGAAAACGTACATAAATACTGGGACGACCCAATGCATTCATTTGACAAAATTTACCAGCGTGCCGCTCGGCGTAAGGGAGGTGAAAATGCCCTTGAAGCGCTGTTGGGCAACCCGCAGAAAAAGGTAAACCTCGCCAAGTTGAGCGACTCTGATGTGCTGGCTGAAATGACAGCCTGTGTGTTTCGCGCGGGTTTTGTGTGGAAAATTATTACAGCTAAATGGCCTGGATTTGAAAAGGCGTTTAATGAATTTGATGTCATTCACTGTGCGATGTTGGCGGACGAAGAATTAGAGGTTTTGCAGCAAAATACAGATATTGTACGTCATGGCACAAAGATCCGCAGTGTTCGGGAGAATGCGCAGTTTATGCTAGATATTCGTAGTGAACATGGTTCCTTTGGCAAGTTTCTAGCAGCTTGGCCCGAGGATGATTTTGCTCAGATGTGGCTGTTGTTGAAAAAACGCGGTGCGCGCCTGGGCGGTCAGAGTGGGCGGTATTTTTTACGCTTTATTGGTTTTGAGACACCTCTTTTGAGCAGAGATGTTGTGGCTGCGTTAGTCGGCGCAGGGGTGGTGGAAAAAGAGCCCACTAGTCAAAAGGCACTGTTCCTTACCCAAGATGCGTTTAACCAATGGCGCGCGCAAAGCGGTAAGGGCTTTACCCAAATTTCACGTGTTTTGGCAATGTCTGTGGGTTAACTACAAAGCTCGCTAGGCGTTGCCGTGAGTTGCTTGCCATTCGTCTTGGAAAATACTAAATACTGCCGTATCTCGAATATGCCCTGTCCAGGTGATCTTGTTTTCGCGGAGAATGCCGTCTTGTTTTGCCCCAAGTTTGAGCACTGCTTTTTGCGATCGCTTATTGCGCACATCCACGCGGAACTCAATACGGCGATAACCGCAGCTAAAACCATGCTCGATGAGCAAACGTTTCATATTTAGGTTGAAATCTGTTCCCCTAACCGCGGGACTGATATAAGTGCCCCCAATTTCCACCACGCCCTGTTGGTCTGGATTGATGTAACTGGTCATGCCAACGACTTTTTTCCCAGTATTAGGATCATTATTGATTACTGCAAATACCGCTCGGTTTTGTGCCTCACTCATGCCGGCGATGGCTTTGTCGAAGTGTTCGCCGAGCATGGAATTTGGGTAAATGTCCCATATCTCTTGGTCTTCGGCGCAGGCCAGGCGCAATTCCTCATAATGCTGAGGTGCCAAAGGTTCTAGCAGCACTTGTGCGTTGCCGAGGATTGTATGTAGGTTTTTGTGCATTTTGTCCTTCGATTGATCCTCTATTGCGCTTCTACCGTTCTTATTACAGCTCTGCTTTTCGCTGTTCGAGAATTTAGCTAAAGAGGATTGGCCAAGTACCGAGTACCCGGTAAGCAATACCGAATACTCGTTGTCAACTGCTTAGACAAGCGGTTACTTTTTGTTGAATGCCGCAATACGCGCCTGCATGTCTGGGCCTACGCCTTCGCTGGCAAAGACTTCCCACTGCAGCCCGCCATCCAGTGACTTACCGTCGGTGGTCTCGATCAGCTTTTTATTTGCCGCGTGAGTGAATGAAGAATTCTCAACAATGGCTTTGCACATACCAGCCACCTCGTGAATAAAGTTCTCGTTGTCGAAAACGACTTCTGCTAAGCCTACTCTTAATGCTTCTTCTGCCTTGATTGTGTTGCCTGTGAACATCATACGTTTGGCTGTACTGATACCCACGCGGCGAGGCAGTCGTTGGCTCATGCCCCATACTGGCGTGAGCGCCCATTTAGCGTGAGTGTCGGCAAATTTTGCGGTGGTAGATGCAACAATAAAATCTGCCGCCAAGGCAACTTCTAACGCCCCTGTGTAGCAGTGACCGTGTACCGCGGCGATAACTGGCTTGGGCAGCAACTCCATAAGGCGTAGGGTTTCTGAATGCCAGCCGCGTGAGGGCACCCGTTCGCCACCTGCGATATCGGCTAAATCGTGACCGGCTGAAAAACACTTGCCCGCGCCGCTTAACACCACACAGCTTATAGAGGCATCTTTGCCAATATCTGACACGTGTTTGCGCAGTTCTTCGAACATGGAAACTGTTAGTGCGTTGAGTTTATCTGGTCGGTTAAGGGTGAGGTACGCGACCTGGTCGACATCTTCTCTAAGGACTAAGGGGGTTTGTTCCGTCATTGGTATTCCTCAAATGCTGTTTGGTATTGGATAACAGGTAGTGAACGACAGGTAGTGGATGACAAAAGCTTGTTCAGCGGGTTCGCGCGCCTCGTCAAGGTTAGGTTTGCCAAGTGTCGGCCAGAGCAACTGACAACAGCGGACCCATGGTTGAGCCCGCTGTAGCATGAAGACTAGTGCGTTTTATTACGATTAGCGAAGCGAATGCTAGTCAAAATCGCTGGCACTATGCCGCTCTGTGACTCTCTCTTCCTCAGGCCCCCATGGTCTATTCACGCGACGCCCGCGCTGTACAGCCGTGCGCTCCTCGATTTGCGTAGCCCATCTGGCAACGTTGGTATAGCTCGCAACGTCTAAAAACTCTCGTGACTCGTAGATGTTGTTCAATACCAGGTTGCCATACCAAGAGTAATTGGCCATATCTGCAATATTGTAGTCATCGCCACAAAGGTAGGTGCGTTCTGCTAGGTTTCGGTCTAATACGTCCAATTGGCGTTTCACTTCCATAGCAAATCTATTGATTGGGTATTCGTATTTTTCTGGAGCATAAGCATAAAAGTGACCAAAGCCGCCACCTAGGTAGGGCGCACTGCCCATTTGCCAAAACAACCAAGACATACACTCAGCGCGCTGTGAAGGTTCTGTGGGTAAGAAGGCGCCAAATTTTTCAGCCAGATAAACCATGATCGCACCAGATTCAAACACTCTGGTGGTGGGCGAAGTACTGTGGTCTACCAATGCAGGGATTTTTGAATTTGGATTGACTGCTACAAAGCCGCTACTAAACTGGTCGCCGTTGCCAATGTTGATGATAAAGGCGTCGTACTCGGCGCCGCTAAAACCCAGGGCTAGAAGTTCTTCGAGGAGGATGGTGACTTTGACCCCATTAGGAGTGCCTAGAGAGTACAGCTGAAGTGGGTGCTCACCTACAGGAAGCTCTTTTTCGTGAGTAGCACCTGCGATAGGGCGGTTAATGTTGGCAAACTTGCCGCCGCTGCTTTGATCCCATGTCCATACTTTGGGGGGAACGTAGGTGTCTTGTGTGCTCATTTTGCTTTCCTTGGTTTTACAAAGCACTGAGTGTACGAGACTTTTTCAATATTCTTCTAGTTGAATTTGTAACTAGTTTGTTGAAATAAGTTGTGGAGGAATAGAACTCAGTAACCACATGGTCGGAGCACCTAAGGCATTTACTCGTAAAAGTTAGGCTCAATAGAATGCTTGTCTATGCTCGTTTAATCCGCACTACCTTCATGATTTCGAATTTCATTCCGGCAACTTCTTCTGTTTCCGGGTAGTAGGTGACATTGACTCTAGCGCCCTTGAGGCTTTTGTAGGCTTTCTTTCGAACATATTTGAAAGGTACATCGTAGCCCTCGAGCATAATCGTATTGTAGATCCACTCATCGGTCTCACGCTGAATGTGGCTGACCACGATAGCCATATCCAACTGATTGAGTTGCTCGTTATTCTTCAACATCTTGTCTAGGTCTGATTGCATAATCCACTCGCAATGTTCTAATTGATTGGAAAACGTTTTTTGGCAATGACTCTTTAGCAAGGATACACCAAAGAAAGGCATCTTTTTTACCGATATCCGCAGCAGCGAATTTACGCAATGTTGTGATAACCTTTGGTAACAACTGAAGCGTCTCAATTCAATTTGGGCGACTCATGAAATAGGTCTTAGTGACCGAGCACTCTGTAATAGCGGAGTACCTCCAAACTTTTAGATTGCAGATTTTTAGAAAAATATCGGGAGAAGACAGTATGGAAGCATGGATTATTGACGCGGCGCGGACACCTCGAGGTGTTGGTAAGCAAGGAAAAGGCGCACTCTGGGAAATGCACCCTCAGAAGCTTCTTTCCACGGTTCTGCGCTCTCTTGCTGAGAGAAATAACCTGAACACTGAAGAAATTGACGATGTGATTATCAGTTGCAGCAGCCAAGTAAAAAAGCAGAGTAATTGTATTGGCCGTATGTCAGCATTGGACGCAGGATACTCGATCAAGGCATCAGGCGTCACACTAGATCGCTTTTGTGGCGGTGGTATTTCAGCTGTGAACATGGCCGCTGCTAGTATTATGTCTGGTATGGAAGATTTGGTTGTTGCTGGTGGCGTTGAAATGATGTCCTACGTAGCGGCGGAAGGTATCCCCACCCCTTTAGATGCTCACAACGTTGATTTACGTAATAGTCACCCGCAAACTAATGTAGGTATTGCTGCCGATATTATTGCTACTCAAGAAGGTTTTAGCCGTTTAGAGCTCGACGCGTTTTCCGCAGAAAGTCAGCGCCGAGCAGGACTAGCTATGCAAGCGGGCGCTTTTGCCAAGAGTTTAATCCCGGTTTATCGTCCAGATGGCACTCTTGCTTTAGATAACGAAGAATTTCCTCGTCCGCAAACCACTGCTGAAAGCCTAGCTAAGCTGCAGCCGGTGTTCGGCAATTTTATGGATCTACCGTTTTATGATTCAGGCATGACTTTCCGGCAAATGGTTGCCAAGCATTGGCCTGGGCTTGATATAGAGCACGTGCATCATGCTGGCAGTTCTTCTGGCGTGGTCGATGGCGCTGGCGCTCTCGTGTTGGCTTCTCCAGAGTATGCCAAAGCACATGGTCTAAAGCCTCGGGCTAAGATCAAGGCAATGGCAAATATGGGCCATTCACCTGAGCATATTTTGAACGCGCCTGTAGATGCTGCAAAAAAAGTTTTGGGCAAAGCAAAAATGTCGCTAAGCGACATTGATCTGTTTGAAGTGAACGAAGCTTTTGCCGTAGTACCGGTCAAGTTTATGCGCGATCTGGGTGTTGATCACAGCAAAGTTAACGTCAACGGTGGCGCCATTGCATTGGGTCACCCAATTGGCGCTACAGGTGCCATGTTAATTGGTACGGCTTTAGATGAGTTGGAGCGCAGCGATAAGTCTACTGGCTTGGTGACTATGTGTGCAGCAGGCGGTATGGCGCCAGCAATTATTATAGAGCGGATTTAAATCGTCTATAAGTAAACCTCCTAACAGTATGGGTGCCAATCGCGGCGCCCATTCGGGTCCTAAGCCATTTGTCTCTAGCATCATTCGATGCACTTCAATTCCCAGCTCACATTAAAAATTTTTCTAGCAAGCCTAACATTTTAAGTGTTTCTCGTTGAACGGTGCTAATGATGTTGCCACTGACTTTTTTTACGGGTAGATGGCGGTGCGTGCTTTAAGTGCGCTTCTAGTATAGGTATCTACATTTTTTTCGTATGAAAAACCCATTCATTATTTTGTTTTGGAATAAAAACACCAATTCTGGGAAGTAAAGTAACAAAATGTAAGTTTCTCGCGCACGTGTCGTAAATGTAATGGTTACATAAGCTCAAGAGCAGGCGTATACAGTATGTTCGCGGTCGAAAGCCTCAATGGCTTGGTCAATTGCTTGAGGTTGTTTCTTTTCGAGGGGATGATGATGGGTGGCGAGTCAGAATGGAATGAAGGTTTTAAGCACTTAAGGAAATATGTTGCGATCAATAAAGATGGTAATGTTCCTGTTGCCTATATTTGTGAAGATAAATATAAGTTGGGAATATGGGTGCTAGCGCAAAAACGCAGTGGCCTTCGTTTAGGCGAAAAGAAAGTAAAGCTTTTGCGGCAGCAGGGCGTAACGCTAGAGTAGCCAAAGCCAAAGCCAAAGCCAAAGCCAAAGCCAAAGCCAAAGCTAAAGCTAGAGGTAATAGTTGGGTTGGTTTGTGCGAGAAGAAAAGTTTCTGCAGGCGCATGGCTAACTTTTCTTTTCAAGTCTGTTAATTGAGGTCAGCTATCCGTCGCGCTGTGGCGGACAATTTCCAGGCTTTTTTCCGTGTAAATTTTTATTGAGTTTGCGTACCGGACGGAAACAACCCCCGTTTTATTGCCTCAACTTTGGCCCCAGCTTTTCCCTCAACTCTTTCATCAAGAAGACTGTAGCCACTTCAAAGCCACACACTTTCCGTAAAATCCGAGTTTCTCGGCCGTCATGTGGCTGTATCCTTTTAATGCATCAGAGACCTATAATATCATTGCTTTTTCGCCGCTTGGATATCTTTTGCCAAGTTATGTATTAGGCCACAGCTGTTGCTCAAAGCTGCAAATACGCTAACTAGACTGTTTTTCCACAGCCAAGTAAGTTGTTTTTGGCTTTGAGCTCAAATTGGTATATGTGTTGAGAGAATTAGGAGTTTAGTAATTGTGTCTAGAGAGAATTCTGCTTTAAATGAATTGGGTTTTGATCCTGCTGCGTTGAGAGAAAAATATCAGGTTGAGAGAGACAAGCGCTTGCGTAGCGATGGCAGCGAGCAATATCAAGAGGTTGTAGGGGACTTCTCTCATTATGTAGATGACCCTTATGTAGAGACAGGTTTTACAAGAGCGCCAATAGAAGATCAGGTAGATGTCATTGTTGTTGGTGGCGGTTTTGGTGGTTTGCTGTCTGGTGCTCGCTTGACGGAAGCTGGTGTGGGCAGCGTGCGTATCATAGAAAAAGGCGGCGACTTTGGCGGCACTTGGTATTGGAATAGATATCCTGGCGCTGCATGCGATGTAGAATCTTACGTGTACTTGCCGCTGTGCGAAGAGCTGAATTTTGTACCTAAAGAAAAGTATACCCACGCGCCGGAAATTCTCGCTCACAGTAAGGCAATTGGCGAAAAATTTAATCTCTACGAGCACGCTTGCTTTCAAACCGAAGTGCAAGCTCTTGAGTGGGACGAAGCGACAAAACTATGGACGGTTAAAACTAACAGAGACGACCGCATGCGGGCGCGTTATGTGGTTATGGCCAATGGGCCTTTGAATCGTCCTAAGCTGCCTGGCATTGCAGGTATTAGCGACTATACGGGGCATACGTTTCATACCAGTCGATGGGATTACAAATATACGGGTGGTGGCCCTGAAGGAAACTTAACCGGTCTTAGAGGTAAAAAAGTCGGCGTGATTGGGACCGGCGCTACAGCTATTCAGTGCGTTCCCCATTTGGCTAAATGCGCCGATGAGCTTTATGTTTTTCAGCGTACACCGTCTTCGGTAGACGTTCGTGCTAACCGACCTACCGATCCGGAATGGGCCGCAAATTTAAAGCCGGGTTGGCAGCAAGAACGCATGGATAACTTCAAT
The DNA here is from genome assembly GCA_963581445.1 of Gammaproteobacteria bacterium. Classification (GTDB taxonomy): domain Bacteria; phylum Pseudomonadota; class Gammaproteobacteria; order Pseudomonadales; family Azotimanducaceae; genus UBA4421. The sequence goes on from CAUZON010000028.1 coordinate 30,394, forward strand.
ACGTTAGTGTCTGGCGGGTTCGCTGACGTCGATATGGTTAACGATGGTTGGACAGAGATTATTCGTAACCTGGGTTCCATGGTTAATTTCAAAGGCGGTGCACGCCTTTCGCCGCAAGAAGTGGCGGAGAAAATGGAGTTGGCGGATTTTCAGAAGATGGAGCAGGTGCGCGCCAGGGCTGAAGAATTAGTGAATGATCCGAATACTGCTGAATCGTTAAAACCCTATTATCGCCAGTTTTGTAAGCGTCCTTGTTTCAATGATGAATATTTAGAAGCATTTAACTCACCCAGTGTGCATTTGGTTGATACCCAAGGCCGAGGAATTGACAGAATCACCGAGAAAGGCATTGTCGCTAACGGTGTAGAAATCGAGCTGGACTGCATTGTCTTTGCCACCGGCTTTGAGGTGGGTACTGAATATACTCGGCGCTCTGGTTACGATTTGATTGGTCGCAATGGCGTTAGTCTGAAGGACAAGTGGCAAGATGGAATTTCCACTCTGCACGGCCTGCAAACTCGAGGTTTCCCCAATTGTTTCATCATAAGCAACGCGCAGTCTGGCTTCACAGTAAGCTTCCCTCATGCGATGAATGAACAGGCTAAACATGTTGCGTACATTATGAATCGCTGCGCAGAAGCAAATGCTGAAACGGTGGAAGTAGCCGCAGAAGCAGAATCTGCTTGGGTGCAGGAAATTGTTAAAATGTCGCGGCTTAGTGAGAGTTTTCAGGCAAGTTGTACGCCCGGTTACTACAACAACGAAGGTAAGCCCAACCCTAAGAGCGTGCAAAATGGATCTTACGGTGCTGGGCCTGTTAAGTTCTTTAAGGTGCTGGACGCCTGGCGCGAAGAAGGCACAATGCAGGGTTTAGAGCTGAAGTAGTACCGCGTATGAGCCGATCGGGGATCGAGAAAGTGTTGGCTCGAGACGTACTTTCTCCGCATATGCCAATGTATAAAATTTCTTTTTTTCCGTTGGCGTATAGTTTCCTGTTATGCGCAGAACATTCTCCGTTAACGGGCAATCGGCATTTTTAGGCCAATTTGCTGGATGTCTTATTTAGAAGGGCGCGCCCTTGGGAACTGCATAAAGACCATACGTTAGGGTAAATTAGCGAATCATGAACGGGTAGCTTGTCTATTCGCCATAGTCGATCTGGAGAGTGTTGCTTGATTTTTTTGTTTTCGAAGTATTTTTTCTCGTTGGTGAGCATATCTATCTTGACTGCTTTACTGGGAGGCTGTGATGCACCAAGCAAAACCCCAACACCGCCCGTTGTTTTTGCCGATATGGTTTTACACAATGGTGTTGTTGCAACGGTTGATGACGCCTTTGGCAATGTTCAGGCCATTGCGGTTAAGGGTCACGAAATAATCGCTGTGGGTAGTAACGAAGAAATCAGGGTTTATATTAATGCAGATACCCAAGTGATTGATTTAGCCGGGCGTATGGCCATGCCAGGCTTTATAGAGGGCCACGGCCATTTTATGAGCCTTGGGCGGTCTAAACAAATACTCGATCTGACGGATATTACTAGCTGGCAACAGGCGGTCAGTCGTGTGGCGGTTGCCGTTGACAGCGCGGAGCCTGGAGAATGGATTTTTGGTCGCGGCTGGCATCAAGATAAGTGGGAGCAGGTTCCCGAGGGCGCCATTGATGGTGTGCCGTTGAACAACACGCTCAATCTTATATCACCCAATAACCCCGTGTTATTGGGTCACGCCAGTGGTCATGCCGCTTTCGCTAACGATGCTGCGCTGCAAGCGGCAGGCATTACTGATGCCACAGCAGACCCAGAGGGCGGCACAATTCTCCGTGCGGAGAATGGTCGTGCGACAGGATTGTTGCGTGAAACCGCACAGCGATTGGTAGCCAGTGCAGGTGCTGAATATGAATCACAACGCAGTGATGAAGAAGTAGAGCGGTTGAAGCGTGAACAAGTTTTTCTGGCAAGCGCTGAAGCCCTTGCTAACGGCGTGACCTCATTCCAAGACGCTGGCGCTGACTTTTCGACCATAGATTTTTTTAAGCAATTAGAAAGTGAAGGCGCGTTGCCCATCAGGTTATATGTCATGGTTCGCGGCGAAACTAATGCGCAAATGGAACAACTTCTTCCGTCCTATTTAATGCCTGCAGAAGAAAACGATTTTCTTACGGTTCGCTCTATTAAACGCCAGCTCGATGGTGCCTTAGGCGCCCATGGTGCTTGGTTGCTTGAACCTTATGTAGATTTACCCAGCACATCCGGTTTGGTGCTGGAATCGGTTGAGGATATTGAAGAAACTGCGCGGTTGGCGGTGAAGTTCGGTTACCAAGTGAATACCCACGCCATTGGTGATAGAGCCAATCGAGAAACGCTAGATTTATACGAGCGAGCTTTTACTTCTGCGCAAAGTACGGCGGAAAATAGCGGTCAAAGTGTTGTCAAAGATTTTCGCTGGCGGGTAGAGCACGCCCAGCATATAGATCCCGCAGACGTGCCGAGATTCGGCGAACTGGGTATTATTGCAGCAATACAAGGCGTGCATGGCACATCAGATGGTCCGTGGGTGCCATCGCGTTTGGGCGAGAAGCGTACGAAGTTAACCTCCTACCCGTGGCGAGATCTTATCGATAGCGGCGCCGTGCTGGCAAATGGCACCGATGTACCAGTGGAGGCCATAGATCCTATTGCGTCTTATTATGCATCCGTATCAAGAATGACCAAAAACGGCGAGAAATTCCATCCTCAGCAATCTATGACTCGGGCGGAAGCGTTGGCCAGCTATACGATAAATAATGCTTACGCAGCTTTTGAGGAAGCGCACAAGGGCTCACTAACGCCAGGCAAGTTGGCCGATATTGCGGTGCTGTCGCAGAATATTCTTAGTGTTGATGAAGAGCAGATTCCCAATACTGAAGTGGAGATGACGATTGTGGCCGGGCAGGTGCGTTACGAGCGCTAGATAGGGCTTATCGTGATTCTTTCCTGCCGCAGCACTATGTGAAAGACTGCCAGATCAATTTTATAGATGGAAAGATAAATGTCGCAACCTACCGCATTAGACCTGCCGATGCTCGACCCGTTACCAGAAGGGACACAAAAATATTTCGACATATGCCAAGACAAATTGGGCATGGTGCCAAATGTATTGCAAGCCTATGCCTTTGATGTGGATAAGCTCAATGCATTTACCGGCTTTTATAATGATCTGATGCTGGCAGGCAGCGGCTTGAGTAAGTTGGAGCGCGAGATGATTGCGGTGGTGGTGTCTTCCATCAATCGTTGTTTTTATTGCTTAACTGCGCATGGCGCTGCGGTGAGAGAGATATCTGGCGATGCTAAGCTGGGCGAAATGATGGTGATGAACTACAGAGTGGCCAAGTTAGATGAGCGTCAGCGTGCGATGTTAGATTTTGCGGCGCAAATTACTGTTGAAAGTTACAAGATCGAAGAGGCTGATCGCCAAGCACTGCGTGATGTGGGCTTTAGTGATCGCGATATTTGGGACATTGCTAACGTCGCAGCTTTTTTCAATATGACTAATCGTGTTGCCAGTGCAACGGACATGCGACCTAATGATAAATATCACGGGCAGCATCGTTAGGTTCTTTAGGACACGTCGGCGAGCTAAATTTTAGTTCACTGCGTGACGACCTTTGAGTGCAAGGTCTGAGTAGTTGGGTTCTGAAATGTTGCGCTGCATCGAGTCTTGGGTGAGAGCTTGTTCTAGAAGGTCTAAATAGCGATGCCAATCCGCAAGTACGGCTTAGGCCACCTCTAATTCGCTCATACTTAGTCTGAACACCAACGTGTTGCGGAACGCCAGTCGGCAGCCTGTATCTGTTGCTTTTAGCTGAAAGATAATGCTGCTCAGTTGAAGTAGGTTGGGTGCTTGAAATGCTTCTATTTTGCCTTGGATGTTTAGCTGCCCAGAAGGGAGTTCTTCGAACCATAGTTCGTATTTGCCGCCTGGTTGCGCTTGGAATTTGAAATTTGGCGACCAACGATCTAATCTTCTGGGTCAGTAATAAGGTGCCACAAGGTTGCTATATTTTGCTGGTATGTGCGTTCAAAGTTAACCGCAATGGCGCCCTTCTGGCGCCACGGTCAATCAACCATGTTTCCCCATCATTTGTGCAACCAGAGTATTTACTCCAATAACTGCGATTTTCAAATCAGCTAAAACCGCAATTTAGAAAGTGGTTAATCTATTATTCTGCCACCTCAGGCGTCTTCCGTTAGTCGACGGCTGGCTGCCTTCAATCGCCATTCGGTAGTCAGTGCTAGGCTTTAATCGTTAGCCTATTGGGTCAACAAGCGTTTGCGCGGGCGATGCGGGTTTGGGTTATCCCTAAACCGCCTTTTCGGCACTGACTATCCAGACCGCCGCCTCTAGATTTAGACCTTCTCTGGTCACATGTGGGCGAAACATCTCCTTTACCGCATTTAGAGCTTGGTCTTTTGCTGCACTCTCAAGTGTTGCGACGGCGTTGGCTGCCGGTCCGATTTGTGTTTGAAAATATAATGCATCGTCTAAATTGTCTGCTATGTGCAGCGGGGTGTTAAACGATTCAATTTGCACGTTAGCGAAGCCTGCGTCGGTCAATATATTCAGCACATGAGCAGGGTCGGAAAATGCAAAGGGGCCGGGCGCATGTGGATTGGGGGGAATTACAGCCGGCGGCATGAAGGGCTGCACCGCTTTGCCTGCCAAAGACATCCATGGATTTTCACTGGGTGGCTGCCAACACACAAAGACCATCCGCCCACTGGGCTTGAGGGCTTTGTGTAAGTTTTTGAAAGCAGCTTTCGGGTCGAAAAAAAACATTACGCCAAAGCGCGAAAACAGTAAGTCGTATTGGCCATCAAACTCAGCAGTGGCCGCATCGGCTTGCTTAAAGTTCACATTGGGCATTGCGCCAGCTCTGACCTTGGCATGGGCTAGCATGGGCTCTGAGATATCCATGCCTGTAACAGCGCCGCTACTCTGGCTTGCCCCCAGGGCAATACTGGTGTCACCGCAGCCACAGCCAATATCTAGTGCAGATTCATGGGCAGCAAATTTTGCTGCAGCAAGTCCAGCCTCGGAGAGTGGTGTAAGTAGATGGTCTAAATGCTCTTGTTGAGCGACCCATACAGCGCCCGCTTTAGCGTTCCAATATTTGATTTGCTCTTCGTTGCTGTTGTGATTGCCATTGCTGTCAGTCATTGCACGCTCCTAGTAGCTTTCACTGCTTATTGAGGGATCGACTAATATTTTTGCATGCACCTCGGGGTTGGCCAAATCTTCGAAGGCCTGCGCTACCCCGTCTAAGCCTACGGTATCTGTAATCAGCGGAGCTACATCAACATGCCCTTCGGCAATGTGATGGAGTGTTTCAGCAAATTCTTCCGGCGTATAGGCCAGCACAAACTGCAAGTTGAGTTCCTTGTTTACGCCAATCAAAGGTCTGAATTGGTCAGACTCCATACACACGCCAACCACTACAATTCGGCAACCTTTTTTGGCTCCAGCCATTATTTGGTCGATGACTCCAGGTACGCCCACACATTCGAAAAATACGCCTTCTCTAAAAGATTGACCGGAGAATGGTTCTACCGGCATCGGGTTTCCATTTACGTCCTTCTGTGCCAGAGCGGCCCATGTCTCGTAGGGTGAGGTTTTGCTAGGGTCTATGATCTGATCTGCGCCCATCAACTCTGCCAGCTGTCTGCGCTTGGCGCTGTAATCTACTGCGATAATTGGTCCAACTCCCATCTGCTTCAGGGCACTGATAACAGCCAAACCCACCGGCCCGCAGCCGATGACCAAGGGTATTTCAGACTTGTTTAGCCTTGCCATGCGCACTGCGTGCAAACCAACCGCCATGGGCTCTGTCAAGGCCGCGTGTTGGGTTGCTAGACCGTTAGGCACAGCCAGCAGCAAAGATTCTGTGAGTACCATGTTTTGAGAATAACCGCCTGGGACGACATTGGAGTAACCAACAGTGGAAGGTTCGCCGTTATGCACGGTCACTGGAAAAGAACAAATTCTAGTACCTACTTTGAAATTATGTTCGGTGCCAGGGCCGTGGTCGAGAATTTCGGCGCAAAATTCGTGACCCATCACAATATCTTTGCTCAGGTCCATTGTGAATGAACCGCCCGTTTCTGCTGAGGTTTGCACCATTTTATGGCCGTGTTTGAGTGCGTGTAAGTCTGAGCCGCAAATGCCGCAAGCCAAAGTTTTAACCAAAACTTCACCTTTGCTGGGTACTGGCATAGCCATATCATCTACAATGATTTTGGCGTCCCGCATAATTGCTGCTTTCATCTAATTCCCTTCATCTGTTTGCACATTAGTAAGTCAGAATAGTAACCCAGTGTTTGCTACCAGTGCTTGGCCTTGCAACTGGTTCGCATAAGTTTGACCGCTAACCAGCGTTCGGCACTAACCAAATGGCAGACGACCATGCTCTTTCTTGAATGGTCGCTTGCAGATCTGAGCGTGGGGTTGCGCCCGCTTTGATGGCATCCCAAGTTGACCAGCGACAGGTGGGGTTCTCGAGTGCGCGGACATAATAAAAGGCCCTGTGTTCTGGATTGAATTCTGGATCCCGCCATTCAGCTTTAAGCTCTGCTGCACCCAAATTGCTGCTTATGGCGCAGTTGTTTAGATCTACTTGTGCCCCGTTGTCAGGGCAACGATGAGTAGCCGTGTTCACCAAGCCGCTGTCGGAACAAGCCACATCATAAACTTGTTCGTTGTGTTCGCCGTCAACCGTCCAACCTTTAACGATCTGCAAACGCTGCAGTGGCGCTGAATTTGGGTCTTGGATGGCGTGGGCTAACAGCGTGGGCGCTTGGTCACCATTGGTTAATAGTTCTGAACCCATGCTGACACCGCTTGCGTAGGCTGCTGCGACCTCATTGGTGTCATTGAGGGGGTTGCCGTCGAAATCATAACCAGCAAACAATCGAACCTTCATTCTAGGTCCAGATGTCGCAAAAGTTTCTTTGCGCCTAAATGCGCGATAAATTGCATCCCGTGTGTTTTCCTCAGCCCAGACCCCAGTAAGACCAGATGCCCCCCAAGTTTCATACGCGCCGGTAGCATATTGTTTGCCGCCAATTTGTTTGATTTCTACTCGGCCTGCGGCTTTGATTATTTCAGCATCGCCTGCGGTCAGCGGCTGTGATCCGCGGCGACTGCCGTCTGCGTCTAATAAACCCACTTTGGAAAAGTAGCTTTCTTCGTCGAGAGATGCCGCCCCTGTATGGGTGTCGGATGCGCCAACAAAGCCAAATTGGTAGGCATTGGTTAAACCTTGGTCGGCCAAGGTCATGCCGTTCAGCAGCGCTTGCCGTGCGTAAGAGCCCTCTGGTTTGCTGGCTATAGTGGTGGCAATTCGATACGGCATTATTTCGAAGTTTGCCCACTCGTCATTTTGCGAGAGCAGTGGGTGTGTTTCTGATGTGCCTTTCACCTGAGTTATTTCGACTAGCGGTTCGTTGCGAATCCTTCGTTGGGCGTAGGTCTCATCAATGGGGTTACGGGCCCAGTCAACCATTTGAAACATTGCCCCGTTAGATCCGTTGGAGTTGTGAGGGATGGCGAGTGTTTCTATGCCTTGTGCTCTGAGGCCGTCCATCCAATCCCATAGGCCCTCAGGGTTTTGACTGTGAAAGCGCGAGAAGGGCAGTGCTGGCAGTTTATCTGAGTCTCTGAATATGACATTACGGTGCAGGTTGCCGCGTCCGTCAGTGGAGGAGGTGTATTCATAGGCAACGAAGGTGGTGAATTCACCTGGTCGATTGTTTGCTTGGGCGGCTTGGACAATGTCCGCCCAGGCGTCTTTGGCAATTTTATTCACAATGGCCACGTCCGTGTCACCACTGGTAATTCTATTTAAAGTATCGGGGAGAAAAGTGCTAAAGGCTTTCACTCGCTGAGGCAGACTGGCAATGTTCAGATTGTCTGGCGCATTGATGTTATGCAGATCTTGTACGTGAGGTTCTTTAGAAAATTCGGTGTTGGTATTGGCTGCTGCTTTGACTGCGCCTAAAAACATTGCGTGATCTGTCACGGCATAGAAATCTAACGGCTGGCCCAGTTGTACTTGAAAACCTGCTGGGTGAGCTATGGCTTCGCCTTGCGCGTATCTGTAGGCGTCATAGGGCGTGGCCACAGTGCCAAAGGCATAAGCATCAAACGAGTAGTCTGTGTGCACGTGCAGGTCGCCAAAATAGGCTTCGCGGTAAGCGTTGGTTTGAGGTTCTGCGGTAATCGTGTCTTTAGGCATGATAAGGCTGGGCGCGTTAAATCTGGCCGCTAATGCCTGAGAGTCGTCGTTAGTGTTCGCTGTCGCTGTCGCTGTCGCTGTTGTACTTTCCTGTGGGCTAGAGCAGGCCGCAAAAATTGTTGTGAAAACAATTAGGCCGGCAGTTGTTAGCAGGCGGTTTAAATCCTTCATTTGTGTTTACTCCTCAATTTTCGAATCCCCGACCACAAATTACACTATTGGTAGTAGCAGTGCATGAGTTGATTGGGGCAATGACGAAGTGGCAAGTTAAAGAAATAGAGATTAGAAGTTTGGGTTTTTTGTTAGAAAAATAGGCAAAAAACGCTCACCAAGCGGTGGGCTTAATTCAAACCCAATTTTAAGCTAGTTCGGACCTAAGTCAAAAGAACAGTACTTATCGTGCGCAGAATCTGTAGGTCACATTCACGCCTCAGTAGCGTGGCGTAGTGGGATTCAGCGAGCAAGCGAAAGTCTCTTGCTTTCGTTGGCATCTCAGAAAACACCGGTATAAACCTGTCCTGTACCATTGTCCACAAAGTCCTTCACCGTCCAGTTTTCGGCGAAATCTCGCCAGATATGGGATAAATCTATGCGACGTCGCTCAGGCATTTCGTCTAGTGTTTGCTGCTTACCGGAGGTGTAGTAAGAATCGGTGCATGCGTATGCCGCACCATCAGTTAATGAGCTGTCACTGAACTGGCACCCGTAAGAGGTCTAAACGGGCGCTTTTTACTCTGGGATGCGCTTCTGTACATTGCCATTGGAGTTGCGTAGCAAAAAGTTATCCGCGTCAGGATTTTTTGGGATCTAAATCGAAGTCGCTGAATATGCTGGTTGGAATTATGCTTCGAGCTTTAGGTTCCTCAAGTCGCCGAGCTTCAGAATTTGTTGGCACCAGTCTATTGTCGCTGACTATGCATTTATTCCTACGCTGGGTTTAGGCTGAGTAGGGCTTTGCAGATGGCTTTTTGGGGTTGTGTGGCGGGCCGTTCGCTCATTTAAAACCTTTGGCTTAATGAGCCTGCGCGTTTTAGAAACCCTAGAAATGTTTTTGCCTGCTCCGTCACGTTTGTTTGACGCTTGCTGAGGTACTTTTCTTTCAATGTGGAGATCAATATGATGTCGGCCTTATTAAGCTTTATTTTTTATGCCTTCCCGGCTTTTTTTATTTGGATATTTTGATGAGTGATTATACGAAGATCTTGCTTGAAGAAGATGAGATGCCCACACAGTGGTATAACATTGTGGCAGACCTGCCAGAACCACCGCCGCCGGCACTGCATCCAGGCACGCATCAACCTGCCACTGCGGAAGATTTTGCGCCTTTATTCCCCAAAGCGCTGATCGCCCAAGAGATGTCTACTGAGCGTTATATCGATATCCCCGGTGAGGTTTTGGATGTATACCGCTTATGGCGTCCCAGCCCGTTGTTCAGAGCGCACAGATTAGAGAAGTTACTCGATACTCCGGCAAAGATTTTCTATAAGTACGAAGGCGTAAGCCCTGCGGGTTCACATAAGCCCAATACTGCTGTGCCTCAAGTTTGGTACAACGCTCAAGAGGGTGTGCGCAAACTCACAACTGAAACTGGTGCGGGTCAATGGGGCAGTTCTTTGGCTTTTGCCTGCGCGCAGTTTGGTTTGGAATGTGAAATTTGGCAGGTAGCGGCCTCTTATTTGGCCAAACCTTATCGTCGCACCATGATGGAAATTTGGGGCGGCAAAGTGCACCCAAGCCCCTCAACGGTGACTGAATTTGGTAGATCTTTATTAGCCAAAGACCCAGATCATCCAGGGTCTCTTGGTATCGCTATCTCTGAAGCTGTCAGTGAGGCCGTGCAAGATCCCACTGTTCGTTACGCCCTGGGAAGTGTGTTGAATCACGTGCTCTTACATCAAACCATTATCGGCGAAGAAGCGCTTTTACAGTTGGCCAAAGTTGGCGAAACGCCAGATATATTGGTGGGTTGTACAGGTGGCGGTTCCAATTTCGGTGGTTTGGCCTTTCCTTTTCTGCGTGAAAAGATGGCGGGGAAAATGAATCCAACAATTCGCTGTGTAGAACCTACCGCTTGCCCAACGTTAACCAAGGGTGAGTACCGATACGATTTTGGGGACACTGCGGGGTTGACGCCTCTAATGAAGATGCACACTTTGGGACATTCATTTATTCCAGAGGCCATTCATGCGGGCGGCCTGCGGTACCATGGCATGGCACCGCTAGTGTCACACATTTATGAACTGGGTTTAGTTGAAGCTATTTCTATTCCCCAGACAGAGTGTTTTTCAAGCGCCCTTCAGTTTGCTCGCTCTGAAGGCATTGTGCCTGCTCCTGAACCTACTCACGCCTTGGCTGCGGCTATTCGCGAAGCCTTAGCTTGTAAAGAGTCTGGTGAAGAGAAGGTTATTCTTACTGCGCTGTGTGGCCATGGTCACCTTGACCTAGCGTCTTACGACAAATACATGAGTGGTGGGATGGAGGATTTAGATTTGTCTGATGCGCAAATAGCTGAGGCAATGAGCAGCGTGCCGGTGATTGCCTAGATAGGCACAGATAGGCGCAGAGACGAATAGATGAGCACAGATTGGCTACGCAAGTCTTCAGAAGTGAGAGCCAGCTGCTGTTAGGGCCGTTGTAAAAAAGAACTTGTATGGAAGCTGTGAGCGGGGTCACCATGATCCAAAAAAAATTAATTGAACAATGGAATGATAAAAGGGGATTTCCTGTGAAAATGAATAAAAGCGGCTTGGCTATTTCGGTAGTATTGGCGTCGTCGGTTTGGGCAAGCTCAACTTTGGCGGAGGAAACTGTAGAGCGCAGTTCAGGATTCAATGCGATAGTCGAAGAGGTGGTGGTCACTGCTCGTCGCCGCGAGGAAGGTTTGCAAGATGCGCCCATTGCCATTTCTGCTTACACAGGCGATTCGTTAGACTATCGTGGTATTACGACCTTAGACGAAATATCACGCTTTGCGCCCAGCCTGACGCTAGAAAACAACCCCAGTTTTGGTGGTGCATCTAACTCTGCTGCAATTTATCTGCGCGGCGTAGGTCAAAAAGAGTTTTTACCAACAACAGAACCCGGAGTGGGTTTATATGTCGACGGGGTTTACATCGCCCGTTCTGTGGGCGCAATTTTAGACTTGGTCGATATCGAGCGATTGGAAGTATTGCGCGGGCCTCAGGGCACATTATTTGGGCGCAATACAATTGGTGGCGCTATATCAATCACTACTATCAAACCTGAAATCGGGGGCGAGCGTTCTGGGAGCTTGTCTTTTACTGCGGGCACCGAAAAATTGCAAAATTTTAAAGGTTCCATCGAATCACCCTTCGGCGAAACGTTAGCGGCGCGTTTGTCTGTTGCCAGTTTCAAGCAAGATGGCTACGTAAAGCGTGCTGACGGTATTGATCTAGGTAATGATGACACCCTTGCGGGTCGTCTTGCTGTGAATTGGGAGCCAACAGATGCATTTTCAGCACAGTTGAATTTAGATGTTTCGCGTGACCGCGAAAATGGTCCTGCAATGGAGTTGATTGGCATTGATTTTACCGACTTAAGCCAGTTGGCCGGGGTTGTGCTTGCGCCACCGCCGCCAATGGCCTTTATTCATAACGTTACTACCGCCGCATTAGGGCCGGGGCAACCTTGCGCCGTGACTAATTCTGCTGGTGTCGGTGTGAGCTCTAATCCAGCCAGCGCCAATTGCTATGACAGTCGTTACGTTGGCAAAGACGGGACTGACGAAGGTACAGCGCCTGCGTACTCAGAAAATGACACGTTTGGTGCCTCCGTTACATTGAATTATGACATCAACCAAGCGCTTTCGTTGAAGTCAATTACAGCTGTGCGTCAGCTTGACGCCGAATTTGCCCGTGATGGAGACCACTCTCCACACCGCATATCTCAGTTCTCCGATGTCTTGGATCAAGATCAATTTACCCAAGAATTTCAACTATTAGGCACTCACGATAACGTTCAGTGGGTTGCTGGCCTCTATTACTTTACTGAAGAAGGCACCAATACCAATATCCTAGACTTCACGGTCTCTAATTTTCGCTCAGGTGGCGATTTTGATAACGAAGCGTGGGCGGCATTTGCCCAAGTGACTTACGATGTGACAGAAGACTTTCACGTCACTCTAGGCGGTCGTTACACAGACGAACAGAAGTCTTTTACCCCAGACCAAATTATTTTCCAAAACTACTACCTTGGCATCAGTCAGCGGGTACCAGTTGGGAATCCTCTGGCGGCCTTGGACGCACCATTTCTCCGACCGGATGAGCGAATTCTACCGTTGTTAGAAAAACAAATTGATGTGTCTGAGTTTACGCCCGCGGTGAATTTAGCTTATGACCTTTCAGATGAACTGATGATTTACTTCAATTATTCCGAAGGCTTTAAGTCTGGCGGATTCACTCAGAGAGTTTTTCCACCAGTGGTTGCGCCATTTACCGCGCCTGCAGGCACAGCAAATATAGATTTGATTCCAACTTACGATCCGGAATTTGTGGACGTCTTTGAAGTAGGGTTTAAAGGCACATTCATTGACGGCAAGTTGCGCGTTAACGGCGCGCTATTCAGTACCGATTATGAAGAGTTACAGGTGCAGGTGTTTAACAGTGTTGCGCCGGTAACGCGCAACTTAGGTGAGGCATCTATAGAGGGCATAGAGCTTGAGGCTTTGGCCTCGCCCGGAGCGGGTTGGTTGATTGAAGGTAGCATTGCCTATCTGAATGCCGGCTATGACAACATCGATACGAGCATCACGCTAATCAGCAAGTCTTTCGAGTTTGAGCGTGTGCCAGAATTCGCAGCAAGCTTAGGTGTTTCTAAGGAAATTCAGATGGACGCCAGAGGCACTTTGGTGGTG
>CAUZON010000029.1:0-43152 GCA_963581445.1 Gammaproteobacteria bacterium
GGGTTCCGCGAACAAAAACGGATCCTGAGGCACCATGGCAACTTGAGCGCGCAATTGTGACAGTGGGTAATCTTTTACTGGGTGATCGTCGATCCAAACAGATTCAGGCTTGGGATCAATTAGCCTGACTATTTGCTTTAGTAGAGTGGTTTTGCCGCTACCAACTCTGCCCATAATGGCTACAGTTTCACCTCGATTAAGCGTAAAGGAAATATCTCGAAGTGCTGCCGTTGCGGCGCCGGTGTAGGTATAACTTAAGTTCTCAATACGCAGATTGCCAACGATGGTGGCGGGGGTGTTGCCGCTGGGCTCGTCACTAATTTCAGGTGGTCGATCAAATACTTCGAATAAGCGTCTGCTTGCAACAGCGGCTCTTTGAAATAAGTTGATAATAAAGCCAGCTACGCGAAAGGGTTGTACAACCATGCCGACTAACATGAAAAAGGCGACAAAGTTACCAAGTGGCAGTGTGCCTTCCAATACTTGGTAACCGCCGTAGCTCAAAATAGTCAGTGAACAGACCGCCGCTAGGCTGGGCATCCAAGACGCCATTGCTGAATTGATGCGGCCTTGCTCGTAAAACACATCGGCGTAGGCTTGGTTGGTTTGGCTAAATCTATCTATTTCATTGTCTTCTTGGACCATAGCTTGAATGGTCCTAATGCCAGATAGGTTTTCTTGGGTGTGGGTACCCAAATCAGACAGTCGCTCTTGTACTTGCACTGAAGCAATGCCCATGGCTTTGGATGAGTGCTGCGCATAGAAAAATATGATTGGCATGGGCGGCAGCAGGAGCAGCGTTAAGACCGGAGAGTAGTAGAGCATGAATCCGAAGCCGACTATTGCTGCATAGATCAGAATAATGACAAGGATTGTACCCATTGATATTAGGCGTTGGATCAGTGATATGTCAGCTACAGCTCGGGTCATCATGTCGCCAATACTGTATTGACCGAAAAATTCTGAGCCTTGTTGTTGGAGTTTTTTAAACAGTTGTTGGCGCAGATCATAAGAGACCTTTAACGCGACCTTCCGGACATTGAATCGTGCAAAGGTCACCACACAGTATCGTGCAATGACGGCGCCAATGATTCCAAACACTTGCATGCTTATTTGATAATCGCCACTGGCCATTTTGTTTATTGCAACAGCCGTGAGCGCAGGAACCATTACCTCAAACAGTCGAGCGACACCGAATGCACCTATGCCGGTAAACAGGCCAGCTTTATACGGCAAAATAAATTGTTTGAGCTGCCATAAAGCCGCCAACATGCTCTTGGTGGGTATACGTTTTTCTGTATTCTGCGGTCCCACTAAAAGTTGGCGCTATTTGGTGTACGCGGAAATGGAATGGCGTCGCGAATGTTTTCCATGCCAGTGATGTATAGCACCAAACGTTCTAAGCCAAGACCAAAACCTGCATGGGGTACTGTGCCGTAACGTCGCAGGTCGCGGTACCACCAAAGCTCTTTAGCCAATGCCGGATCCATACGCGCATCAAATACGTCTAGGCGCTCCTCGCGCTGGCTGCCGCCAATGATTTCGCCTATGCCTGGAACCAATACGTCCATTGCAGCAACGGTGCGTTCGTCATCGTTGAGGCGCATATAGAAGGCTTTTATTTCCTTGGGATAATCGGTGACAACAACTGGACCCTTGATCACTTCTTCGGTGATAAAACGCTCGTGTTCAGACTGTAAGTCTGTGCCCCAGTTCACTGGGAATTCGAATTTCTTTTGAGTTGAGGTCAATAGCTCAACGGCTTCGCTATAGGTCATTACTGTGAAGGGGTTGGCTGTGACGTTGGTCAGCCGCTGCATAACTTTATCGTCTATGTGTTCGGCAAAAAATGCCATGTCCTGTGGACACTGCTTTAGCACTTTGCCAATAACGTACTGCAAAAAATGCTCAGCCAACTTGGCATTGGAGGCGAGGTCGGCAAAGGCGACTTCCGGCTCAATCATCCAGAATTCCGCTAAGTGCCGGCTGGTGTTTGAGTTCTCTGCTCTGAAAGTTGGACCAAAGGTATAAACCTTGCCAAGGGCGCAGGCGTGGCTTTCAAGATTCAGTTGGCCCGACACAGTAAGAAAGGTTTCTGTACCAAAAAAGTCATTTTGGTAGTTGGGTTTTCCCCCAGCAACTTGTTGCATCTGGTCCAAAGTGGAGACCCGAAAGAGCTCCCCGGCACCTTCGCAATCGTTGGCTGTGATGATCGGCGTATTGACCCAGTAGAAGCCTTCGTCGTTAAAGTATTGGTGCACGGCTGCACTGATGGCGTGGCGTACTCTGGCTATTGCGCCAAAGGTATTAGTACGCGGCCGCAGGTGTGCAACGGTTCTTAGGTATTCATAGGTGTGCTGTTTTTTGCTCACAGGATAACTTTCTGGATCGTCTACCCAGCCCACAACTTGAACTGAACTGGCCTGTATTTCTCTATCTTGGCCTTCGCCAGATGACTCGACCAATGTGCCGGTGATCACTACCGAGCAGCCGGTGCCGAGTAACTGCACATCTGCATAATTAGTTAGGCTTTCATCTGCAACAGCCTGGATGGTGTCAAAGCATGATCCGTCGTAAATGTGGATAAAAGAAAAGCCACCCTTGGAGGTGCGCCGTGATCTAACCCAACCCTCAACTGTTATTTTGCTGCCTACGTCTGTGTGGTGGTTGATAATGGATTTGATCGTAGATTTAGAGCTCATAACAAGGTGCCTGATTAGCCGATATAGAAAGGGAGTAGTTTAGGATAAGTTGTGCGAAATTTCTGTTTATAACCAAAGTTATATTGCCTAATTATTGCTGCCAAGGGTCGCGAGCTTTTGTCCAACGTTGAGTTTTGTGCGCCCACACTGCAGGCCGGCACTACTGGGCAAGTATAGCTAGGGGTCTTTTTGCTGATTGGGAGCCATGTTTGCCGCTGCATCAGGCTTGGTATCTGTGGTACCAATATATCTAGCATCAATGCCTGTAGGCTTAACACCTACGGTTTTAACATCGCCAGGTTTGTTAATTGCCGCTTTGCGAATTTGTTCTAGACTTGTGTTGGCGTTAAACGGGCTACTTTGTTCAACATGGGCAATGTCTTCGGCTACGTGGTCGCGCTCTTGCTCAAGATATCGGGCAACTGCGTCTCTGAACGACGGGTCTGCTATCCAGTGGGCGCTATAAGTGGCGCTTGGCAGGTAACCGCGCACAACCTTGTGTCCGCCTTGGGCGCCAGCCTCAACAGTTTTTAGCCCGTTGGCGATAGCGAAGTCGATGGCCTGGTAGTAACACACCTCAAAATGCAGAAAACGGTGATCTTCAATGCATCCCCAGTTGCGGCCGAAGAGTGTGTTTTCACCAATAAAGTTCAATGCGCCAGCGATATAGCGGCCCTCTCTTTTGGCCATAATGAGCAAAATGTCATCCGCCATCGATTTGCTGATCAGCGAGAAAAACTTGCGGTTGAGATAAGGGGTCCCCCATTTGCGCTCACCGGTGTCGAGATAGAATGCGTAAAAGGCGTCCCAGTGGTGCTCACTTAAGTCCTCGCCTGTGACCCACTCAATTTCTATTCCTGGACTTAGCGCTTCACGGCGTTCGCGTTTAAGGTTTTTGCGCTTTTTTGACGCCAAATCTGCCAAAAAATCGTCGAAGCTTGAGTAATTCGCATTGTGCCAGTGGAACTGTTGGTCCATGCGTTTGAGGAAACCTAATTCGCCAGCTCGTTGCCATTGATCCTTAGGCATAAAGGTCATGTGTAACGAGCTGGTTTTAACCTGTTCAGCTACTTCTGCGCATGCACTGAGCAGTAGGTCTTGGCTCTCTGGGCTGCCGTCGCGACTCAGCAGGCGTGGACCTGTTGCAGGCGTAAACGGAATGCTGGCCTGAAGTTTGGGATAGTAGCTGCCACCGGCTCGTTGCAGAGCATCTGCCCAGCCGTGGTCGAACACGTATTCGCCCTGGGAATGGTTTTTCAGATACATGGGCACCACTCCGACCAATTCTTTGTTTTCCTCATCGCCGTTTTCCACCACTAGGTGAAATGGCTGCCAGCCGGTTTCATTACAAACACTGCCGCTGACCTCTAATGCATAGAGGAATTTATGACTAAGAAATGGATTATAGGGCCCAGCACCAAGCGCGCAGCTGTCCCACTGTTCTGGCGTAATCTCAGATAAGCTATGCAAAATTTTAACAGTACTTTCGGTCAAAAGAGGTTGAGCCTTGCTTTGTAGAATTTTTGGTTCAATTTGTGGTGCAAATCTTTCTGCAATTCACTTTGGATTACTGGACGTGCAAATATCATCCGGAAGCAGGCGGTAAATTTACTGAGCTTCATACGGATTTTTCTTTTTCGATCACATTACTGGTTTATTTGTGAAGGAGATGTGCTGATATGTGGACTATTCAATATATTGCCAATTCTAAGCCTGCGGCTAACGCCTGTCCCATTTCACTGCAGTGCGCGAGTTCCGTAGAACTTGGCGCGCCCTTACAAATCAATGCGGGTTGCACGCTAACAAATGGATAGCCGTTGGCAATGCGTTCTATTGATCGCAGAGCGCCACTGCCGTCGTTGCCTGCGCTGATAAATACGCTGTAGGGCAGAGGTGCAATTTTTCCTTCCACCGCATAGAACGTGCGGTCAAAAAAGTCTTTCAGCGCGCCCGACATATAACCAAAATTTTCAGGTGTGCCGAGAATAAGACCGTTGGCCCACATGAGGTCTGAGGGGTTAGCATCCGCGGCACGCAACATGCGCACATTTATACCCCTTATGTCCTTGTCATTGGCCCCACTAAGCACAGCATTAGCCATGCGCTGGGTATTACCCGTTTGAGAGTGGTACACAATGAGAAGATTTTTCAACAGGTGGCCTCGATCTTTTTGTGGCAATCGTTTATTGCAGCGAAGTGCGTGCACAGTGCATGTTAACCATTGGCGACATTCAGTGAAATGGCTCATTCAAGGTGCTGAGCACAAATTGCGAAGGGTCTGGTGTCCATTTTCTGCAGTGAGGTATATTCCTATTATACATTTAAGGAGAGAGAAGATGAGGTTATCTAAACCAAGAATTGAGGCCCTCGCTGACGCGCAGTTAGACGCAGATGCGCAAGCACTGCTTGCACCTATTGCCAGTAGGGGCAGAGTGTTGAATATTTTTCGCACGCTGTGCAATCATTCTGGGCTAGCAAAGCGCTGGATGGTTTTTGCCAACCATATTTTGGGCAAGTCTACGTTAGATCCAAAGGAGCGTGAGCTTGTTATTCTGCGCATTGGTTTTTTGTGCAATGCCGGTTACGAATGGGGCCAGCATGTGGTGATTGCTCGTCAGGTAGGCCTCACGGATGAAGAAATTTTGCTGGCTAAATCTGGCCCTCAGAGTACTGATATCTCGGCCCTGTATAGTCTGTTGTTGCAGGCCACAGATGAGTTACACAGCGATGCTCACATAGCCGACTCCACCTGGCAGGGGCTACTTGAGCATTACAATACTCAACAAATGATGGATCTGGTGTTCACTGTTGGGCAATACAATTTGGTCTCCATGGCGTTGAATAGTTTTGGCGTTCAGTTGGACGATGGGGTTCCAGGTTGGGATTTTACATAAGCTCTATATTACTGATTCTATTGCATTTTTTATGACCTCTAGGGGGGTTGAGTACTTTTGGCCAATTGCTTCCTTCAATATGGGGAGGCAAATGATCGGATGCCCACATTTGGGTCACTGCGCGTAACAATGTTGTGCCGACTGTCACTTAACGTAACAAAAGAGTTGACTCTCAGCCCAAGGTCGCAAAATATAGTTATCCTTCCAAATTAAGTGAGGGCAGAGCTCTAAGGAATTGCTTCATTCTCGCAAATCCTCATAGATGGAGCGGAAAATAGTCTCAAGCCCCACCGCCTAGATACTTAGACGTTCGGGCTTAGTTTTGACCTGAAGTCGCTCACTCAGCTCATTGAGCTGTGATGACGTATTTTATGTCGTTTGTTGGATGCTCCTTTTAGCATTGGTGCAATCGCTTTGATTACTCAGTGACTAGACCCGGGGGCGGTATGTCGAGGATTTTAGATACATGAGAATATTTAACGCAATAGTAGGGTTGATGCTGCTTGGTCTAGCTTTGCTGCATGGCTTTATTCCCAAAACTCCATTGTTATCAGCTGCTTATGCAGCTGGCGCGGTGCTGGCTTTAGCCAGTTTATGGCGTAATGTCAGCTTTAGCTCAGCGCGAGTTCTGGCTTTTTTGACTGTGGCAGCAATGTTCTTTTACTTCGCTGCATTCTTCCGCATCGTCGACCACTTCCACGAAAATTGGTATCGGGGTGGCATGGCCCTAGAAGCCGTAGGTATGCTGCTTTCTGCCTTCGCAATGATTCCTGTCCTGTCTGTTTTCAGCTGCCGTATGAAAGCAGGCTGTGTTGAACCAAGTTCTACCAGCTTGGCTGTATTCAGCGCGCCGGATGGCAAGCAATCAGAGGCGTCCCCGCAAACTCCCTAAATAGACACTCGCGAAATTTTCCAGCGATATTCGTTTGAGGCTTCACTTTTTTAGGCGACCTGCGCCTTGCACCTTTTGATTCTAATTAGCTAGCCTTTCTCCCTTACAATCATTTTTGTCTATGGAAAGATGGGCTGGCGAAAGCTTCTTTAGAGCCGTGGGGTTTTGGCCCTCAAATTTTCAGTTATCCGCTTCTATCGACTTCTACTCAGCTCAACGGCTGGGGCAGTTGTAAAATTTAACAAACCTGAATTTGCATAGCGCTAAACTCCGGCAGTTTTTTCTTTTTTGCTGTTTTTCCAGTTGTTCACTGCGAAATTTTTTTCTTACAACCCTCTGTTTTTGAATGGTTTTAATTTTTTGTTGGCTGATTTCTTGCGCGCTGAATTGGTCTAAAAAAGGCCCTATTTCAGTGTCTTTGAAATTGTCTTGACACGGCGAAAAAAAAGCACATCATGCTCGAGCTTTTTTCGGGTGCATGGAGCAAATAAAACTAATTTTACCAAGTAGTAAAACCGGCGAAATAGCCAGGGAAAATGAATAAATAAACGAGCTCAAAATTGCTTTGAGGTCCCCAACCAGGAGAAACGTAATGGCGCATAACCCCGCAGATCCAGTGAATGACGATGTAACTTATATCGCACCAGAATTACATCAGCCGGTTGGGCCTACGAGTAGAGCAGGACGTTTAGCGATGGAATTAGCCACCGAAAAGAAACGCTTGATGGACGAGCTTAAAGAGGTTCAGGCAGAAAATGACGACCTTAAATCTACTACGCCTACGGGTACGGTGGATTGGTATGTTAAATGGGTTGCCACATTGCTTTCTGTCGGTGGAATATTTTTGATGTCCGCTGGTTTCGTTATGCAGGGTCAAATCGCTTATATACTAAGCGCCGCAGGGTGGGTGTTTGTAGGTATGCAGTGGAGTGACAGAGCGATAATGATCGGCAGTTCTATTAGTGCGACAGCGGTAATGATGAATTTTGTAAATTCTTTTCAATAAGCTGCAGCTGAGCATATCACTGCCGGGTTCGCCCGGCGGTTTTCCTGCGCTCACTTTTACTCTAGCCTCTTTTTTTGCGCATTTTCTTACTTCGGCTCTCAACCTTGCAGTCACCAATTCTCGTAAGAGGTTTTGAGGGCGGTACTAGGGAGGTACTAGGGCGTTACAAAAAAGGTCGTCGTTGCGACAGCGGCATGCGCTGGTTTAACCTAGTCTGGATAGAGAGAAAGTCGCCAGTGTGCTCAGAGCAGTTTTGTAGGGCGTAGCAGGCAGCAGCGCCAGACACTCTAAAGCAAGGTTAGTTTCTGCAACTGCCGCATCGTGGGTGTAGGTGAGTGCGCCACATTTTTCCACAATTGCCAAAATGTCAGACAAATCTTCTGCAGATTGATTTTGAAGCACATTTTTAATCAGGCTTTGTTCCGCATCTGTGGTTGTCTTCAAAGCTTGAATAAGCGGTAGCGTGAGTTTGCCTTCGGCTAAATCATCACCAATATTTTTGCCCATGGTCTTGGTGTCGCCAGCGTAATCCAGCCAGTCGTCCACTAATTGATACGCCAAACCAAAGTGCAGGCCAAACTTTCGCAGTGCTTCGATATGTTCAAGGTTGTTGGAGGCGTCGGCCTCAAAGGCCAGGAGCGCTCCAGTATGTGTTGCCGCTTCGAATAGCAGGGCAGTCTTGCAGCGGATGACTTCTCTATAGTCAGTCTCTGAGAGTTCTGAGTTGCCGACGTTTGCCAGCTGCATGACCTCACCTTCGGCGATGGTATTGGTCGCGCCAGAAAGCACTGCCATTATTTCGATGCTGGCCAGCTCCACCATCAGTTGAAATGCACGGCTGTAAAGGAAGTCGCCTACTAACACGCTGGGTGCATTGCCCCACTTTTCGTTAGCAGTTACGCGTCCACGACGTAGTCCAGATCTATCAACTACGTCATCGTGGAGTAGGGTAGCGGTGTGTAAAAACTCAATGATTGCGGCCAACTCAACGTTTTGCTCGCCTTTATAACCTAGTGCCTGGCTGCTCAAAAGCACCATCATGGGGCGCAGCCGTTTGCCGCCGCTTTCCACAATGTATCGGCTGATTTCTGCAACCATCGCCACATCAGAAGTTAATTTGTGCGGAATGAGGTGGTTCATTGCGGCAAATTCTTCCGCTACCAACTGATAAACTTGGCTTAATGGGCCTGAGCCGGAACTCTCTTCTTTAGGTGTACGAGCTGTAGAGATTTCCATTAATAATTGCCGCCGGTTGTATTTTTCGCGCTAAACCATCCTAACGCCTTTTCTGATGTCGTCGCGAAATTCAATTTCGACAAAATGTGACAAAGAAAACGAAGTTGAAGCGGCAGGGCATTTTTTCTAGTACTGCAAAACATGAAACTGAACGCCGGATTTGTTTAAATTGGTAAAGATATGATCCTATCTAAATTTGTTCAGGGGTAATAGAGCTCCTCTATTAAAAGGGCTTTTAAAGGCGCTAAAACAGCAGCGATTTAGACTGGCAAATTGCAGACTACCGGCAGTTAGAGTCTAAATTTAATATTCTAGCTTCGGTTTCGCCTGAAGCGTTGTAATCCTTAAGTTTTGCTTATAGAATGGCGCGCCTTTTCCGAGAGGGAGAGTCGAATTTGTCGCACCTTTTTCGGTGGTTGAACAAGAATTTTTAGCAACACTTAAGACAGCCAGGTGACGAAAAAGTTACCAGCTGATCGCCAGGAGTATAGATATGTTTGCGGTTTTTCAAAGCGGCGGTAAGCAACACCGCGTCGCGGAAGGTGACGTTGTGAGGTTGGAAATGCTGAGCGCAGAGCCTGGCGAAGAAATAATTTTTGACAAGGTTTTGTTGGTTTCCAACGGCGAAGACGTCAATGTAGGGACTCCTTATGTTGAGACTGGTCGGGTAACCGGTGAAGTTATGCGTACAGATCGCGGCAAAAAGATCCGCATCATCAAGTTCAAGCGACGCAAAGATTTTTTGAAAAAACAAGGTCACCGTCAGTGGTTTACCGAAGTAAAAATTACTGGAATTAGCAGCTAGAGCGCTGTTCATTGGAATAAAGAGAAGCATTCATGGCACATAAAAAAGCAGGCGGCAGTACTAGAAACGGTCGCGATTCAGAGTCGAAGAGATTGGGCGTGAAGAAATTCGGCGGTCAAGTAGTGACTGCGGGCAACATTATTGTTCGTCAGCGCGGAACTAAGTTCCACCCAGGCGCAAATGTTGGTTGTGGTCGCGACCATACTTTGTTTGCAAAGGCAGACGGTCACGTTGAGTTTACGATCAAAGGACCTTTGCGCAGAAAGACTGTAAATATCGTGCCGCAAGCGCAGTAGATCCAACTTAATAGTTGAAAGGCTCTGCTGGCACAGAACCTAGCGGGTTTTGCCAGATTTGTATAAAGAAATTTATACCATGATACGGTTTAATCAAGACTACGGTTCAACGATACTAAACCCCGCTAATGCGGGGTTTTTTGTTTTACCCAGGGGGTAATATGCAGTTCATTGATGAAGCGACAATTCGTGTTCAGGGTGGCAAAGGCGGCAACGGCACGCTAAGTTTTCGTCGTGAAAAATATATCGAGCGTGGTGGCCCAGATGGTGGAAACGGCGGCGATGGTGGTGACGTTATTCTGGTTGCCGAAGAAGCTTTAAACACTCTGATTGATTTTCGTTACCAACCTTCTTACCAGGCACGCAATGGCCATGGTGGTGCTAGTCGTAACAAGACTGGTGCGGCGGGTGAGGCAACTTACGTAAAGGTGCCTGTTGGAACTACCGTTGTCGACGAAGAGACACAAGAGGTGGTGGGTGACTTAAGGTCCCATGGTGAAACCTTGTTGGTTGCCAATGGTGGTGGTCGAGGTCTAGGTAACGCTGCATTCAAGTCCAGTACCAACCGTGCTCCAAGAAAAACTACGCCGGGTCATTTGGGTGACGTGCGTAAGCTTCGTCTGCAATTGAAGTTGTTGGCTGACGTAGGCTTGTTGGGGCTGCCTAATGCAGGCAAATCTACCTTAATCGGACAAGTGTCTGCTGCAAACCCCAAGGTCGCCGATTATCCCTTTACTACCTTAGCGCCAAGTTTGGGCGTTGTACGCGTTGCTGCAGATGCCAGTTTCGTTATGGCAGATATCCCCGGGTTGATTGTTGGTGCAGCTGAGGGCGCTGGATTAGGCGCTCAGTTTTTAAGACATTTGTCGCGCACCCGAGTGCTATTGCATTTGGTTGATGTGGCGCCAGAAGATGGCGGCGACCCCATTGATAACGCGCTAGCCATAGAAACTGAACTGGCTGAGTACAGTGAATCGCTGACAGAGCGACCTATTTGGCTTGCTTTGTCCAAAGTCGATCAGTTGGAGAAAGCCGAGTTAGATAAGCTGCTGGAAGACTTTGCCGAGATGTTCCCAGACCGACCCCTCTACGCTATCTCTGCGCTGGGTGATATTGGTCTAGAGGACCTTGTTCGAGACTTGATGGCGTTTTTGACTGAAGAGTATTTGTTGGCTCGTGAAAACGAAAACCATGCTGAATATTTGGAAGAGTTGGAGGCAAGAATTACGGCAGACGTTTGGGCGCATTCCGAGCGGATGCGTGCGCGTCGTTCTGGTGAAGCTGAAGAAAGCTCAGAAGACGATCTTGATGATTGGGACGAGGATGACGAGGATGACGAGGCGACAGAGGTCATTTATGTCCGAGAATAACTCTGTCTTAACTAACCGGTCCGCGCTGGCCAATGCTCAGCGTGTTGTCGTGAAAATCGGTAGCTCGTTGCTCACCAGTCAGGCGGCGGGTATTGAGCACGAAAAGATTAATTCCTACTGCGCTCAAATCAGCGCGCTTGTCGCGGGCGGTAAAGAAGTCATTTTGGTTTCTTCTGGGGCTGTGGCCGAGGGTTGCAAACGCTTGGGTTGGTCCCAGCGACCTACGTTGATTCATCAGTTGCAGGCAGCTGCGGCGGTCGGTCAAATGGGGTTGGTTCAAGCCTACGAAGACGCCCTGAGTAAATTTGCCTGTGGCACAGCCATTGTCATGTTAACCCACGATGATTTGGCGGATAGACAGCGCTATCTAAATGCGCGGGGAACTCTCAATACCCTAGTTTCAATGGGTGTGGTGCCGGTTATTAATGAAAACGATACGGTCGCCACTGATGAAATTCGCTTTGGTGATAACGATACCTTAGCCGCTTTGGTAGCGAATTTATTAGAGGCAGATCTGTTGATTATCCTCACCGATGTCGAAGGATTACTAGACGCTGATCCCCGCGTGAACGCCAACGCAAAACGTATTTTGACCGCAATTGCTACCGACCCAAGTTTAGACGCCATGCCTGGCGAGGGCGCTGGTGCTTTAGGGCGCGGTGGTATGGTGACAAAAATTCGTGCTGGCCGTCTCGCCGCGCGCTCTGGCGCCAATACGATTATTGCTTCTGGTCATGAAGCGGATGTTTTAACCCGGGTGTTAGGCGGCGAGGATATGGGCACGCTGCTGACGGCTGAAATAAGCCCATTGAACGCGCGCAAGCGTTGGATAGCCGGGCATTTGCGTGCGAAAGGCACGTTGAGTGTGGATGCCGGTGCAGTCTCTGCGCTGCGGGACCGCGGCGTGAGCTTGCTTGCTGTTGGAATTATTCAGGTCCAAGGAGATTTTCTACGGGGTGATGTGGTGCGCTGTGTTTCAGAGCAAGGTGCGCTAATTGCCCAAGGTCTGTCCAATTATTCCAGTGCCGAGATAGACAAGATTAAAGGTTTCAATAGCGACGCTTTTGCTCAAGTCATCGAACACGTAGTAGAGCCAGAGGTGCTGCACAGAGACAATTTGGTGTTACTGGAAGAATCGTAGGTCGCAAGAGTTAGTAGGCCTCTACGGGCGCTTATGTAGCCCTCCAGAGTGCTCTAGGCGACTGGGGGTGGGGCAATCAGGCAAATGTAGCCTAACGCTAAAGTTAGGCTACACGGAGCGTCAATTTAGCTGGCCTCAGCTAGTGCCTTGACCTTCTTTGTCAGGCGAGACTTATGCCTAGCAGCCTGATTTTTGTGCATTATGCCTTTGGTCACCATTTTGTCTATTATTGGCAAAGCGGTAACGAGGGCAGCACCGGCAGTTGGAGCGTCTTTCGCTTCAACAGCACCGAGTACTTTTTTGATGTAAGTTCTAACCATTGAGCGATGACTTGCATTTTGAGAGCGACGCTTTTCTGATTGTTTTGCGCGCTTGCGCGCCTGAGGACTGTTAGCCAAAGAATTCTCCTAGAAGAGACAAAAAATTTGAGGCGGGCAATATGCCGCCCGAGGGAGTAAATGTCAACAAAAATTCCACCAGAAGCTGAGAAATCCGCTGATTCTATCGCCAAAAATGGCTGTGATTCCAAACCCCAGAACCTGACACGGCAAGGCGGTGTTGTGGCCGGAATGACGCTTTTGTCACGCGTTACCGGGCTATTGCGCGATATCGTGCTGTCTTATTTGTTTGGCGCATCTGCTGTAGCGGACATGTTTTTTGTGGCTTTCCGTATTCCAAATTTCTTTCGTCGCTTATTTGCCGAGGGCGCCTTTAGTCAAGCTTTTGTGCCCGTGCTGATGCAATACAAAGATAAGGGTCATAGAGAGTTAAGTTACTTTTTGGCCGGTCTTTTAGGGCTATTTGGCATTGTTCTTATCGGCTGTGTGGCACTCGGTGTAGTATTTGCTTCGGGGCTTACTGCGCTATTTGCACCTGGTTTCATAGACCAACCTGAGCAGTTTTCTGCCACTACAGAACTCGTGCGTATTACTTTTCCCTATTTGGGCTTTATTTCCCTAACGGCTTTTGCCGGTTCTTTGCTCAACGCACATAACCAGTTTGCGCTACCGGCTTTTACTCCGGTGATGTTGAATCTTTGTTTAATGATTGCGGCAATGTTGGCGCTCACCGGTTGGTTTAACGTGCAGCCAGTGGTCATGGTGGCTTGGGGCGTTATGGCCGCTGGCATCGTCCAGTTGGTTATTCAAGTGCCGACTCTAAGCCGCATGGGCCTGCTGGTGCGCCCACAAATTTCCGCCAAGCATCCTGGTGTGCGAAGGGTCGGTGTTCTGCTCATTCCAGCAGTGCTGGCAGCCTCTGTTGGGCAAATTAATGCCTTGGTAAACACTGTGCTCGCTTCAACATTAACCAGTGGCAGCATTGCTTGGTTGTATTATGCGGACCGACTATTGGAGCTGCCGGTTGGGCTTGTAGCGGTTGCCTTGGGTACCGTTATGTTGCCGCATTTATCAGCAATGGTGGCGCGCGGTGACACTGAATCATTCAAGGCAACGCTAAGTTGGGGGCTGAGTTTGGGTTTGATGCTTGCGCTACCTGCTGCAGTGGCCCTGTACTTCTTTGCTCAACCGCTTTTGGCGGTATTGTTTATGAGCTTTTCTGGCGGTGCTATGACGGTACTAGATATTCGCATGTCATCCTATGCTCTAGAAATGTTCGCCATCGCTTTGCCCGGTTTTGTAGTGGTCAAAGTGCTCTCCCCAGCTTTTTTTGCACACCAAGATACACGTACACCCTTTCACTATGCGATCGTCGCTGTCGCGGTCAATTTGGTCGCCAGCTTGGCAACTTTTCAGACCATGGGGCATACAGGGCTGGCTATGGCGACGGCTTTGTCCGCGTGGACGCATGCCTCATTGCTATATATCGGGCTGCAGCAAAAAGGGTTTTATCGGTTAGATAAAAAGGTGGCTTTAACCGCCGCTAAAACAATTCTCGCGAGTGCTATGCTCGGCGTTGGCCTGTTCCTTTTGCTGCCTGATGCGCAGCTGTGGTTAGACATGCAGTCCTTACCCAGAATAGGGTGGACTGCCGTGGTGATGCTCTTGGGCGTGGGGGGCTACGCGCTGGTGCTGCTTTTGCTGGGCATGCGCCCCAGCGACTTTAAGCATCAAAGCAAGGGTGCATAGGCCGGATCTAATTTAAGCAGAGTTCAAGCAACGTCGGAGCAGAATTGGGGCAGAGTTTAGGCGCAGTTTAGTTGCGTGAGGTCGAGTTGGCGTCTAACGCAGATTCAGCTCAGGTGAAGTCGCGCTCTCGTCCCAGTTTAGTGGTAAAAAATTGCCTTTCTGCGCATAGAATCCCCCACTATTTGTGATAATCCGCCTATAATCTGAGTTATGGAAATTATCACTGGCTTGCATAACATTCGCGCGCAGCATCACGGTTGCGTACTCTCTATCGGTAACTTCGATGGCGTCCACCGAGGCCACCAAATGTTGATCGAAAAACTTTGCCAGGCAGGTAATGAGCACGGCGTTCCCAGCATGTTGATGACTTTTGAGCCTCAGCCTCGAGAGTTTTTTGCTGGAGAAAAGCTGCCAGCTCGGTTAACGCGTTTCCGTGAAAAAGTTTTGCTGCTCAATCGTACAGAGCTGGACCGACTGTTTTGTTTACCCTTTAACGAAGCGGTATCGAATATCCCGGCGCAATGGTTTGTTAAAGATTTTATGGTTGATCTTGTTGGCGCCAAACATGTCGTGGTTGGCGATGATTGGCGTTTTGGTCGTGGTCGCGAAGGCGATTTTGCGATGCTGCAAGAGGCCGGTCAAAAGTACGGTTACCAAGTCACATCGCTCAGCACCTTGTTGCAAGGCGAGGAGCGTATCAGCAGCACCTTGGTACGCCATACCCTTGCAAGTGGTGACTTTGACAAAGCTCAAGAGTTGTTGGGCCATGAATACTTTATTATGGGCCGGGTTGTTTATGGTCGCCAGTTAGGTCGCCAGTTGGGTGTTCCAACAGCGAATATTCGCCTGCAACGTTACCGTGCTGCACTGGAAGGCGTTTATTGTGTGCAAGTTGAGGGCTTACCCGGCGGTAGGGTTTATGACGGTATTGCTAACATTGGTGTGCGTCCCACGGTAGATGGCAAAGAGCCTTTGCTGGAAGTGCACTTGTTCGATTTTGCTGGTGACATTTATGGCCAGTTGATTGAAGTCACGTTTAAAAAGAAGTTGAGAGATGAGCAAACTTTTGCATCTATTGATGATTTGAAAGCTCAGATTGAAGCTGATATCCAGTCGGCGAAGTCGTGGTTTTTAGCCAATTGAGCGGATGCGTTAGATCTCTTCGGTCGCTTTTAAACTTTACTGACCAACAGAATTTGCGAGCTCTTTATGCCTGAATCTAGTCACTTGGCTGCTAACAATAACTCGACCAGTGATGTTAAGTTTTATCAGCACTGGCGCTGGTTGGGTCTCGGCTTTTTAGTTTTACTACTGGATCGCCTGACAAAGTATGTAGTGGTCAGTGAGCTTGCGTACGGTGATCGTATTCAAGTTCTGCCGTTTTTTGCTTGGGTGAGATGGCACAACCCGGGAGCAGCTTTTTCATTTTTGGCTGACGCTGGTGGTTGGCAGCGTTGGTTCTTCATTGTGTTAGGAATTGGTTTTTGTATTTATATACTTTGGGAGATGAGTCGGCTGCGCCCAAGTGAAAAGATGTTGGCTTGCGTATATGCGCTTATTCTTGGTGGCGCTTTAGGTAATCTTTGGGGCCGTATGGCCAACGGTTATGTTGTTGACTTTATCTTGGTGCATTATCAAGAGCATATTTTTCCGGCTTTTAACGTTGCAGACTCTGCGCTATTTTGCGGTGTGGCGTTGTGGATGATTTTGATTTTCCGCGAGTATCGTGCTCAAGAGTAGCGTTTCAGCAGCCCCTTTGAGTTAACCCCATCTATGGACTTACCTAAAGCCAGTTTGGGCGTTAAAAATAACAATGCAAAGTAAAACTAGAGAATAAAATGTCAGACATTATTGCTTCATCTGAGAGTTCAAAAACGAAAATCCAAATGGGTTCTGCGGTTAAACTGCACTTTGCTTTACTAATGCCTGGTGGTGAAGAAATTGACACCACGAGGCGTGGTTCGCCGGCATCTCTTGTGCTCGGCGATGGCAATTTGCTCCCAGGCTTTGAAGCAGTTTTAGTGGGCCTTCAAGAAGGCGACGACGTGCAGTTAATCGTACTGGCCGAAGACGCATTTGGAGCGCGTAATGAG
This sequence comes from Gammaproteobacteria bacterium, assembly GCA_963581445.1. Classification (GTDB taxonomy): domain Bacteria; phylum Pseudomonadota; class Gammaproteobacteria; order Pseudomonadales; family Azotimanducaceae; genus UBA4421. The sequence continues at coordinate 16,523 of CAUZON010000029.1, forward strand.
GCCAACATTCGTGTTTTAGCTAAATCTACTTTTGCACAAATGGATTCCGAAGAAGGCTTAGAACCTGGCTTAGTCGTTTCTTTTCAGGCCCCAGATGGTGAGTTGCCTGGCGTTGTTTTAGACGTTTACGAAGACACGGTAAAGGTCGACTTTAACCACCCCTTGAGCGGCAAAGACATAACTTTTGACGTCTCGATTTTGGCCGTAGATGATCCTATTGCCAGCGAGGCAGAATAAAGCGCTAGCATATGGTTAGGGCGGGCGGATTGTTATAGCGAGCAGGTGCTGTGTTGTGTTTGTTGTTGGGCGGTGCCGCTGGCCTTGCTAGCGGGCAAGTTATCCTCCGCTCATTGTTATCTTCATGAAAGCCGTCGGCGTTGTAGTCGTAAGACGGGTAAATTCGCCCGGCGGAATTAATGGTTATTTGTCGAGTAGCCATTGGGTCCATGTCGGCCGAGCAAAATATAAAACGACCGTTTTGCCAATCCTTCAGTACATTTTTGTTAAAGCGTAGATAGCTTCGGTTGCGAAACGCCAGCCAATTCACATCTATACCAACGTATTCCTTGGGCAGTAAACCAATTACCGGATCCTCCCCATTAATTTGCAAATCGCTATTGTGATCAGTAAATGCCATTGAGCCTTGGCCCCACGTATTTCTTGAGCCGCAGCTTTGAGGTGTGTTGGTTTCTAGTGCCCCGCTGAGGTTTGCTGCCCATTCAACAGGGCACAAAATTACCTCGGTGCGTTGGTTTATTGCCGCGCTACGTCCGCTCTGTAGAAATACCATAAAATCGTTTACAGCATTGTCGGCGCGCTGAGTTTTTAACTGAGATTGGTAGCCTGCAACAGCCAAGCCGCCAAGGATGCCGATGATGATCTTAGTTGTTAACAGTTTAATAATTGTAAAACCTGATGTACCTAGCTGACTACGTTTTAGTGCGGTTTTTAGCTTGTGGCTTATATAATTTCTGCCACGGGCATTGTTCCTAGAAAAAGGATCCGCAGGGCCGGGACAAGAGGGGCGGGAGTAGGTGAAATATGGATAGCGGGGGTAGCAATAAAAACGCTTCGTTGTGTGCCTTGATCAAGGTTAATGAAGGCGGTCAAGAGCTTAAACGGTTATCAGCGCCACGGGGTGTGGGTGATAGCACAAATGGAGTGTGGGTTCTGCGCCGGACTTAGACCGTTATAAAGCACGTTCTGCGCGAGGTTGTCGCGCATTTAAAAGGCTCATAAAAGCCGATTTTTTAGCAGCCAACGAATCATTAGTCAGCAGCTAGCCACCCCCTAGCCAACAAAGGGCAGCCAGCTAAACCAACCTTTCTTTTCGGCTTTCGCAGAATTCTCTGTGGTGGTGCTGACAGCGCCTTGAGTTGGCGCTGTAAAGCCTTCTGGGTATTCGATGGTGATGGGTGGTGGTACGTCAGGTCGGTCAAGTAGACCCAAGGTCATAATATTTGCCCAGGATCGGTCTCTGTTTCTGATACGGGTTTCCAGTACTAAGTTGCCGGCATTGTCAAAATCTCTGTACTCGGGGTGGTTTGCTGCAAGCACTCTTAATGAGCGGTTAGCTTCTTCTTTGAGGCCTAGTTTCCAATTAGTTTCAACCAGCGTGGCCAATGCGTCAGCTCTCGCTGGGCTATCAGGGTAGTTCTCGAGCACGTAGCTGGCTCTATTGGCTGCAGCAATGTATGCGCCACGAGTGAGGTAGTAGTCGGCAATTTCAATTTCGGATTCAGCCAAAATATTTCTCAGTTGCAACATGCGTTGCAAGGCGTCAGGGGCGTACTGGCTGCTTGGGAAGCGCGTCAACAATATGCCAAAATCGGTATAAGACTCGTTCAGTGGCCCCATGTCTCTTTTCGCAGGTTTAGCCGACACCAGTCTGTCGATTACGCCAGGATCATTTTTATAAGCTGCCAATGCGCGCAAATAGTAAGCGTAGTCCACGCTGTCGTGGCTTGGGTGCAGTCGAATGAAACGGTCTGCTCCCGCTCTGGCGCCCTCGGTATCTGAGGTCATGTAGTGCGCGTAGATGAGCTCTAGTTGAGACTGCTCAGCGAAACGTCCAAAAGGAAATCTTGCTTCCATTAACTCGAGTTGCTCAATGGCTAATGTAAAGTTTGAGCTGCGCAGTGAGCGTTGAGCCTGGCTGTAGAGTTTTTGCTCTGTTGTTTCTATAGCCTCAATGTCGACATCTTCATCATCATCGGAACCCAGAAATGGGATCAGGCTACAACCGCCTAGTAAGGTTGCGAATAGCAGGGTGGTCGCTGTTGAGAAAAATCTCAATCGAGTGTTCTCTGGTCGTATTTTATCGAGCAAAATGGAACTCCATTTTTGATAGCTAATATTGGTAGGTCTTTAAAGATCGCTATTCTTACCGATTTCGGTAGGGTTGCAACCTAAATGAATATTATAAATAAAGAAAGCGCTAGCCAAATTTCTCAGCAGACACCTATTCCCTTGGAATATGGCGGTCAGCGGTTCGACAAAGTAGCTGCACTCATGTTCTCTGAATTTTCTCGTGCCGAGTTGACTAGATGGATAGTCGAGGGCGATTTAACGCTGAATGGGAAAAACAGTAAACCGAAGACTACCGTATGGGGCGGAGAAATTCTGGCGCTCAACGTCGTGCGTGAGGTTCGTGAGGCCTGGGATAAGGCTGAGCCGGTAGATTTTGAGATAGTTTTTGAGGACGAGGACATACTGGTTATCAATAAACCAGTTGGCCTTGTCGTGCATCCTGGTGCAGGCAACCCATCGGGTACACTGGTCAATGGCTTGTTACATCATCGGCCTAGCTTGGGCGAGTTACCTCGCGCTGGGGTCGTGCATCGTCTAGATAAAGACACCAGCGGCGTTATGGTTGTAGCGGGCAGTCACAGAGCTCAGCGGCACTTGGTGGAGGCTATCCAAGAGCGTGCAGTAGAACGCCGCTATATGGCGATCTGCGAAGGGGTAATGGTTGCTGGGCAAGATGTTGATAAGCCTATCGGACGCGATCTTAAGGTGCGTACAAAGCAAGCTATACGAGATGATGGTAAACCTGCTTTGAGTCAGGTGCGTGTGCGTGAGCGTTATCGTAGTCATACCTTGGTTAACGTTAAGCTCGGCAGTGGGCGGACCCATCAAATCAGAGTGCATATGCAGAGTATTGGCTATCCTCTGGTGGGTGATAGTCGCTACGGCTGTCGACGTATTATTCCTAAAGGTGCGGACCCTGAAACTATTGCAGTTTTGCGTAACTTCGACCGCCAAGCCTTGCATGCAGCAAAACTTGCCTTTGCGCACCCGCAAAGTGGCGAAATGATGAAGTTCGCTGTTGCTCCACCGGAGGATTTTAACCTGCTAAATGAAACGTTGGCGGAAGATGCGCGCTGACCCAAAATGCCTGCTGGCCTGCTGGCCTACTGCTCCTGAGCAAAGCGTCGTTGGTTGTACATCTACTTGCCACGGCGGCGCTAGCACGGGTGCTTTTGCGAGCAATAACATTCGCTTCGACATTGGCGATGATCCAAGTGTAGTAACAGCCAATCGCGCCAATTTATTAGACGCCATCAATAAACAGTTTGCCGATGTGGACCCTTTAACTCGCTTTACAAGCCCACGAAGCTCCCCTGTAACAACCTCTGTACAGTTGCAATGGCTTGACCAGGTCCATGGGAGTAAATGCGTTTATGCGGATGAGTCTTCGCTCAATAGCACCCCCCAGGCCGATGCCGCGTGGACCGACAAGCCGGGTATCGGCATTGCAATTCAAACCGCCGACTGTGTGCCCATTTTGCTTACTAACAAGAGCGCGAGCGTCGTCGGTGCAGCTCATGCAGGCTGGCGCGGGCTCGTGGCCAATATAATCAACAGTCTAGTGATTGCTATGCCCGCTGAACCAGTAGATTTGCTGGCTTGGATTGGCCCTTGTATTGGCCTCAAGCATTTTGAAGTGGGTGAGGACGTTTGGTCGGTGTTTTTGCCAATGTTGCCCGAGGCCGTGCATAAGCACCCAGATGACCCCTCGAAGCGATTAGTCGACCTGGTGGCCGTTGCGCGTTGGCAGCTAGGAAAAATTGGTGTGGGGTCGATTAGTGCCGCAAATATTTGCACTCATGCATCCGCAGATTTCTATTCTTACCGGCAAGCTTGCCGCTCCGCGTCGCTCAAATCCGGAGCCGCCAGCGGCATTACAGGAAGGATGGCGTCGGTGGTTGTTTGCAGCCCCAATTATCTCAGAAATAGGCCATTAACAGGGGCGTAATAGTCCCGATATAGGGCTTTTTCGAAGTACCAGACTGTCTTGAAAAATCGCTCCTTATTATCCGGTTTGACATGCTGCAATGGAATCACAAGAATAGCTCGCTTGTAGTTGTCTAAAAATCTTTGCTTTTTAAAGGTCCAAGTCGCGCAAAGTCTATATATTTCAGAGGCTTAGGGTTGCGGTAGGGTGCCATATTTTGGTCTAGCTGATTAGGCAGCGAACAGTAAAAACGAGTACTTTGTGCGTTAACGTCGATAAATGGCGGATAAATGATCCACGCAGGCTTCTTTTTTACACTGGTAATACCGGGTCTAAGTGGCAGAAATCTTTTAGCCAGCTCGAAGACCTCGGGTGTGCGCTTTATTTTTAAGTTTTAAGGGATTGGAACATGACGGAAATGCTGTCTGGTGGTGATATGTTGATTCGCTCTCTGCAGGACGAAGGTGTGGAATACATTTTTGGCTACCCTGGCGGTTCAGCCCTGCATATTTATGACGCAATTTTTCGTCAGCAGAAGATTGAACACATTTTAGTGCGCCATGAGCAAGCTGCAACGCACATGGCTGACGGTTATGCGCGTTCTACTGGGCAGCCAGGAGTCGTTTTGGTTACATCGGGTCCTGGTGCGACGAATGCGATCACGGGCATAGCTACGGCCTATATGGACAGCATTCCTATGGTTGTTATTGCTGGGCAGGTGCCTAGAGACCTGATTGGTACGGATGCCTTTCAAGAGACTGACATGGTGGGTATATCGCGCCCTGTGGTAAAGCACAGTTTTATGGTGCGAGACGCTTCTGAGATTCCAGGCATTGTTAAGAAAGCATTTCATATAGCCACTACCGGGCGCCCTGGTCCTGTGGTCATTGATGTGCCTAAAGACACCACTGATCCAGCTGAAACGTTTGCATACGACTATCCTGACAGCGTTAACTTGCGCTCTTATCGGCCGGCTTATGAAGGCGACATGGATCAAGTTAAAATTGCTGTTGCGGCCATTCTTGCGGCTAATCGACCGGTATTTTACGTCGGTGGTGGGGTCATTCAGGCCGACGCCAAAGATTCGCTGCGCGCGTTGGTTCGAGCAGTTGGCGCTCCGGTGGCGTCCACGCTGATGGGCCTTGGTGCTTACCCTGGCACTGATAAGTTGAGCCTTGGCATGCTCGGTATGCACGGCACCTATGAAGCCAATATGGCGATGGATGACGCAGATTTAGTAATTGCCCTAGGCGCGCGCTTTGATGACCGCGTGACCAATAATCCAGACAAGTTCTCGCCTAAAGCGAAAATTATCCATATGGATATTGACCCCGCGTCTATCGACAAGATCATCGATTCGCATATTGCCCTAGTAGGCGATGCCCAGTGGGTGATAGAGGCCATTTGGGCAGAGTATCAGAGCCAAGTTAAGGCTCGATCCGCCCAGCAGTCGGACGGCCAGGCAGAGCATTTAGCTGACTGGTGGCAACAGCTTGATGGCTGGCGTAAGGATCACGGTCTCAATCATGCTTTAAAGCCTGAACAAGGCAAGGCCATTTTGCCCCAGCTTGCGGTACAAACACTATATCGGGTGACCAAGGGGGAAGCTTTTGTGTCGTCTGATGTAGGTCAGCATCAGATGTTTGCGGCTCAGTATTATCATTTTGATGAGCCTCGGCGCTGGATAAATTCTGGCGGTTTAGGAACTATGGGGTTTGGTTTACCGGCTGCCATGGGTGTGCAAATGGGCTCACCTGACGCTGTTGTTGCCTGTGTCACTGGCGAAGGCTCGTTTATGATGAACATGCAGGAGCTGTCTACTTGCCTGCAGTACGGCCTACCAATAAAAATCATTAATCTGAATAACCAGGCTTTGGGCATGGTTAAGCAGTGGCAGGATATGCAGTACGGCGGCAGGCATTCGCAAAGTAGCTACAGTGACTCATTACCGGACTTCAAAACTTTGGTAGAAGCGTTTGGTCATGTTGGGGTTAAGGTCAGTGACGCAACCGAACTTGATGCAGCAATGGAGTGGGCGTTCTCAGAGGAAAACAAAAACCGCTTGGTCTTTGTTGACGTTTGGGTTGATCCACATGAGCACGTTTACCCAATGGCAATCAAGGGTGGTCGAATGCGCGATATGATTTTGAGTAAAACTCAAACCGTAGGGAGTCCATCGTGAGAGCAATATTAGCCGTGTTATTAGAAAATGAAGCCGGCGCTTTGTCGAGAGTAGTAGGTTTGTTTGCTCAGCGAAATTACAATATTGAAACGCTGACCGTGGCGCCCACAGAAGACCTAACACTTTCAAGATTAACGCTTACGACGACTGGTGACCAGGATAGAATAACCCAAATTATCAAGCAGTTAGATAAATTAATTGAAGTAATTAGTGTTACAAATCTGTGTTCAGCAGACCATGTTGAGCGAGAACTTTTGCTGGTCAAAGTACGCGCTGTTGACGAGGCCCGCCAAGAGGTTAAGCGCTCCGCTGATGTGTTTCGCGGGCAAATCGTAGATGTTACTTCCGACACGTATACGGTCCAGCTAATAGGACCCAGTAATAAATTAGATGCCTTCATCAGCACCATTGGTGATAATGGCGCAGATTCTATCATACTCGAAGTAGTTCGCTCCGGCGTTTCTGGCATCGGCCGTGGAAATCATACGCTGTCTGTATAAGCAGTCAGCGCACTAAATAATCTTTCGTTCAACCTAAACAATAGGAGCCAAAATCATGCAGGTGTATTACGACAAAGACGCAGACCTTTCCATCATTCAGAAAATGAAAGTGGTCATCGTAGGTTATGGCTCTCAAGGCCATGCCCACGCGAATAATCTCCGAGACTCTGGTGTTGCAGAAGTTGTGGTCGGATTACGCAAGGGTTCAGGCTCATGGCCAAAAGCAGAAAATGCTGGTTTTACTGTAGCAGAAGTACCAAAAGCGGTTAAGGGCGCTGACCTCATTATGGTTTTGGTACCCGATGAGCTTCAAGGCTCATTATACAAAGAAGAGATTGAGCCGAACATTAAAGAGAATGCCACTATGGCATTTGCTCACGGTTTTAACGTTCATTTTGAACTCATTGAACCTCGCGCCGATCTAGATGTAATCATGATTGCGCCTAAAGGCCCAGGCCACACTGTTCGTTCAACCTATGTCGCCGGTGGCGGTGTACCCAGCTTGATTGCTATCGCCCAAGATGCGACAGGACAAGCGAAGAATATTGCGCTGTCTTATGCCTCTGCAAATGGTGGCGGTCGCGCTGGTGTGATTGAAACTACTTTCAGAGAAGAAACTGAAACAGACCTTTTTGGCGAGCAAGCGGTACTTTGTGGCGGTGCAGCTGCGCTTGTTCAAGCGGGCTTTGAGACCTTGGTAGAAGCTGGCTACGCCCCTGAAATGGCGTACTTCGAGTGCTTGCACGAGCTTAAGCTCATTGTTGACCTCTTCTACGAGGGCGGTATTGCAAACATGTGGTACTCGGTTTCGAACACAGCCGAATACGGCGGTTTAACCCGCGGACCGCGCATTGTTACCGCAGAAACTAAAGTTGAGATGAAGCGCATCTTGACCGAAATTCAGACGGGCAACTTCGCCAAAGAGTTTGTTCAAGAGTATCAAGCTGGTGCACCAAGCGTTAAGGCTATGCGTCGTATCACTGGCGAGCATCCTATCGAAGAAGTGGGTGCTAAACTGCGCGGCATGATGCCTTGGATTCAAGAAAATAGATTGGTTAACAAAGAAGTTAACTAATGCTCTCGCCGGGCAGACTACCTAGGTCTGCCCGGATTTCGCCACCACTACGGCCCTGTAATTCCTCCCCGCTGCATTGTCATTCGGTTGTGATCTAGTCTATCCCAGTATGCCTAAGCTCGATGATTCAACGGCTATGTGGGATACACCAAAAGTATTAGTCCCAGATATTGCTGATCTTGTGGCACTCACCCGCATTCGACGTTTGATGAGCGTTAGTTGCCATTGGTAATTCCGTCCTGAATTGCGCACAATCAGCCTTTATCTAATTGCAGCCGCCCTATGTCTAATGAAGAAAAAGTGCCATTGAAGTCAGTTGAGCAGGTCAATTCAGAGACAGACAGCAAAACCTCAGAAACTACTGCTCGAGTGCCTGGGCGCCTGAAGCGCGGTATTTACCTATTACCTAATGTCATCACTACAGGTGCTTTGTTTGCCGGTTTTTATGCCATTGTTGCGGCGATGAACGGGCAGTTTTTGCCTGCAACCATCGCTATATTCTTTGCCATGATATTGGACACCGCTGATGGTCGCGTAGCGCGAATAATGGGCACTGAAAGTGAGTTTGGTGCGGAGTACGACAGCCTTTCGGATATGGTCGCATTTGGCGTTGCGCCAGCCTTGGTAGCATTTTCTTGGGGCCTCTCTCAACTTGGGCAAATTGGCTGGGTTGCTGCCTTTGTCTATATGGCCTGCGCGGCATTGCGCTTGGCTAGGTTTAACACTCAAGGTGAAAAAGCCTCATTTACGGGCTTAGCCAGTCCCTCTGCAGCCGGCCTAATTTGTTTCGGTATATGGGTTTGCGTAGAAAACGGTATTGCGCAGCCCTCATTAGTCGGGGCGAGTTTTTTGGCTGTCGCAACAGTGATTGCGGGGCTGCTTATGGTCTCTAATTTCACCTATTTTTCGCCAAAAACAGTCAATATCCGTGAACGCATACCATTCGTCACTTTAGTGCTGATTGTTATGGGGTTTGCTGTCTTAATGATAGATCCACCGTCAGTGCTGTTAGCAATATGTGTTGTGTATTCATTGTCTGGGCCGTTCAAAGCTCTATGGGCTATAGCGAAGTCTGAAAAGGGCACAGAAGAGACCAAGTAAGAACTCGATAAATACAAAAACTCGGTAAACAAAATACTGGACAGCTAAAAGATACGAATAAGAGATGCAAACAAGAAATACAAACAACAGAAGCTAGGCCTGGATATGCAAACAAGAAATGCCAGGCCTGAACAAAGGGCGAGAGAGATAAACAAGCCAGCAAGTTTTTACAGAAGCTTGTAACTGGGCTTTTAAAATAGAAGAAATATCGCCTTCGCTTAGATTAGTAAAAACCTCTCAGCCATTTGGCTAACGTAGTTATCCTAACTTAGCGCCGCGAATTCATGGTATAGCAAAGGAAAAAGTAATGCTGATAGGCAAATCTCCAAAAATCCCCACATCTGAAATCATCTCCGAAACCACCTATTTGAACCGCCGAAAGTTTATTGGTCAGTCAGCCGCGTTGATTGCAGGCACTGGTTTATTGGGCTCTGCTCAAGCGGGTTTACAGGCGGATGATGAAATCACACCAGAAGATATTGTTACTCAATTCAACAATTTTTATGAGTTTGGTACCGACAAGAGTGACCCTTACGAAAACGCTCATACGATGACTACAGATCCATGGACGGTGAACGTCTCTGGTGAAGCTAAAAGGACGGGTGATTTTGCCTTTGAAGATATTATTAAGGGCATGACCGCTGAAGAACGCATTTATAGATTTCGCTGTGTAGAAGCGTGGTCCATGGTGGTGCCCTGGATGGGTATTCCGTTAAAGAAAATTCTTGAGCAATTTGAGCCCACTGGCAATGCCAAATATGTTGAGTTCAAGACCTTGGTTCGACCAGAAGAGATGCCCGGTCAAAGCTCATTTTTCTCAAGTATCGACTGGCCCTATACTGAAGGCCTACGTATGGACGAAGCCTATAATCCGTTGAGCATTATGGTTACGGGTGTGTTCGGCAAAGCGCTACCTAATCAAAATGGAGCCCCTTGGCGCTTAATGGTGCCGTGGAAATACGGTTTCAAAAGCGTTAAGTCCATTGTAAGTATTCGTTTTACGGATAAAGAACCCCTCAATACTTGGCAGCAATTACAAGCCAGTGAGTATGGGTTTTACGCCAACGTCAATCCTGCTGTTTCGCATCCGCGCTGGAGTCAAGCCAGCGAGCGACGTTTGCCGAGCACTCTCTTCAATACCAATCGGCGTCCAACACTGCCGTTTAATGGTTATGCAGAAGAAGTTGCACACCTCTATAAAGGCATGGATTTGAAAAAGTTCTTCTAGCTGGTTTGTAGCAAGTGATAGTGATGTCTGGTTCAAGGTGGAATGGTGATGGCAAAAAGTCGATCAAATAACGCGCTAAAATTCACCTTAGCGGTGCTTGCCAGTGCGCCATTTGCCTGGCTTGTTTATCTGATTTCGTTAGAGATAGTACAGCCCACTTCTGGTTTAGGGCCTGACCCCGCTGAAGGGTTGCTGCATTACCTTGGCGAGTGGTCAATGATTATGCTGCTTGTCGCGTTCGGTGTCACACCCGTACAGCGCCTATTTAAGAAACCCCTATTGGCGCGAAGCCGCCGCATGATGGGGCTATTCGCTTTTGCCTATGTGGTGTTGCATTTGCTTGCCTATGTCGTGCTGTATGTAGAATCTTCCTGGCAGTTGCTGCTTGAGGATTTTGTCGAGCGCACCTATATCACCGCTGGAATTGCGGCGTTTTTTGGTCTTTTGGTGATGGCTATAACTTCTACGAAGGGCTGGCGCAGACGCCTAGGGCAGAACTGGTTACGCTTACATAAGGTTATTTACCTTGCCATTCCTTTAGCGCTGTTGCATTTGATCTGGCTGAGAAAAGACGGCTTTGGAGATGTTGCACTGTATATTCTCTGCTTCGCAATTCTGCTCGGAGAGCGAGCCTACCAAATTAGAAAGTCTCAAAAGGCTGCTACTGTATAAAACCAAGGAGCGCCGCATATTGCATAAATGCGAATTTCTTGCCCTGTACATTTTTGCTTGGGTTAATATCTAAGCCTAAACAAGCGGAAAAACACATGTCCTTATCCTCACCTCAATCGCATCAACAAATGTCTGCTCGGCAGAGACGTATGCTGATGGACATGGGCATTGATGTCTGGAGCTCTCGATCTTCCAGCCCAATAGTCGCAGAGGTTGAGGTAGCGGTGAATACCCCTGGGGTGCCAGCCGCAGCCGCAGCACCACACACGCTTGCTGAAATTAAGGCGAGTCTGGCGGAAGCAAGTGGTGGTGGGGCTGTGCGAGCTCTAGCTGCTGATGTTGCGTCGACTCAAGCACCAACGGCTACAGCGACACCTGTTGAAAAACCTGAAGTGTTGCCGGCGGATAGAATTCATCTTTATTTCGCAAAAAAGGCCAATGTCCTTTATATCAGCGAGGCGCCTATTAGTGGCCCGAGCCAATCCTTTGTTCAAGATCTGCTGCTATGCCTAAATTGGAGTGTTACCAACGGTGAGTTTGAGGTCGCCAAAAAGTCACTACTGAGCGAATTTCAATGGCCAGTTGTCGCTACTAGTGGAACGCCAGAGCTTGCCGTAGCAGTCTTTTTGGACAAGCACGGATTATCGTCCCCTGAAGGCATAGGTTTATTGAGTGCAGGGGCTATGAGGGTACTAAAACCCTGGCTGCCCAGCGCAACCTCGCGCTTTGTAGAAGTTCCCGATTTGGCGGAGCTCGCCACAGATGCTTTGTCAAAAGAAAAGCTCTGGGATGAACTCGGGCACCTCTAAGTGGAACTGACTCATCGTCCCATGTTAGTAGCTGATTTGGCTGACGTATTAGCCATTGAGAACGCGGCGTATTTGAATCCCTGGTCTGAGAAAGCCTTTATCGACTTCATAGACGCGTCAGCGAAGGGCTATGTTTGCCAGGTGTTAATGACCGAAAAGCAAATAGTGGGCTATGCGATGTTGAGCGAGGCAGCAGCAGAAGCACACCTGCTTAATATTGCCATTGATCCTGAGCAACAAGGCTTAGGCCTGGGGCGGCGGTGGCTGGGCTGGGTAATAAGGTGGGCACTATTGCAAAATGCCCAAACAATATTTTTGGAAGTTCGGTCAGGTAATCTTGTCGCGCTGTCTCTTTATGAGTCTGCGGGTTTTAACCGAATTGGCTTACGGCGGGACTATTATCCATCACTATTGGGCAGGGAAGATGCGGTTGTGATGGGGTTAGATTTGTCTGAATTAGATATTCAACAAACCGACGAAATTTAGATACTTTTCGCTACTGCTTTGTATTGACCCGCTGGCCGAAATGCTAACGGCATAGCGAGCGGAAGTCCTTCTCAGTCTTGGGTATGCGGCGAGGTGATAATGCCTTTGCTCAACCAGGATGTCATGATCTTTAAAAATATTTCAGCTTCGATACTCTCTCCTATTTGCTCGGCTAGAAATTCACAAAGTTCTGCTAGGTTCTTTCCTTGTAGTGCACGGTGTAGCAGTTGAGTTTCTAAGGCTTTGATTGATGCAAACTCTGTTAGTCGTCCGGAGTTTCTCCATACTAACCAATGGTTTGTGCTTTCGACGGGTGGTGGTGGTTCTCGCTCTTCGCGGATCGCTTGCCAAATCTCCACAACATTCCATTCGGTGCTGAATATTTGCATACTTGGGTAAAAGCGCAGTTTGGTATCTGGCCAATCTTGTATTGGGAGTTCGGCTAGCGTCTCATTGGGTAATCTATTTGCTTCTGCTGCGTCAAAGGCCGTCATTAGCAGTCGTTCAAATCTAGCCAGTTCTGGAATTTTTCCGTGTTCGCTATGAGGCTCTGTACGCGCCAAAAAACCAGGTAATTGGTCGGCAAAATGGCGTAGTGAAGTTTTTGAAGAAGGGCAATGCTTAACGTATTCAGCCGCCATGAGGTCGAACAAATCATCGCCAAGGTAAATGTCTAAAACCGTGTGGTCTACTTCTATAGATTCTCTCAGTCGCATTCGGTAAGCATTTTTATATATGCCTAAACTCACGCCAATGTCTATTCCGCCTTGGCCTTTACAAGCGCCTTGACCCTTACAGGCATTGCTCGCAGTTTTACAGTCTTTGTGCCCGTTACACGCGTTCACACCATAGCAGTGCACAAGGTCGCTTGAATCGCTTGCCGTTGCTGCTGAAGAAGATCCAGAAGACTCACAGCCCATCAATCCTGCTGCAGCTACAGCTAATGCCATACCGGTCAATTTAGTTTTCATTTGTGTATTCACAATTGTCATCCTTCTTTCGTTTAACTTAGGTCTTACATAGAAGGAACACGGTTTTAGATTTACCTAGTTCTCTTTTATCTGATGCGAAAAAATCAACTTTAGGAGAGCATTCGTTCGATCATCATGTTTCTAAACTATTCACTAAATTATTGGGCATTTATTTAAAGTGTCGATTGACGGTGGTTCTTAGGCGACGATAGCGGTAAGAAATGCAGCAGGTGGTAGCTGCGGCTGTCTTGTTTGGCTGGCGGGGCGGCAGTTCTGGCTAGATGTTTGAGCTAGGACAAAACAGTTTGTTGCCAAATTGCGCATTTTTAGTGGTTTTTGAGAGGACGGATCAATGGGTGTAAATATTTCGAGGGGAGGGTTGGCTATCTATGAAAATTGAAGATTTGCCGCTTGCATCATGGAAAATCTGACACCGTTACCGATAAGGCTATACAATTGGCGGCTTCATTTAGACCTGGGAATGAGCGGATTTATTCCCCGTGTCGCGCCGATAAACCGGATCTAATCCAACATATAACCAAAATATAACAAAGGCCGATGTTTTGAGTATTGAGCATGTAAAAAAGAGACGCACCTTTGCGATAATTTCACACCCAGATGCGGGTAAGACCACAATAACTGAGAAACTGCTGTTATTTGGTAACGCCATTAAATTGGCGGGAACGGTTAAATCTAGAAAATCCGACAGACATGCAACCTCCGACTGGATGACCATGGAGCAAGAGCGGGGCATCTCGGTGACTACGTCGGTGATGCAGTTCCCCTATGAGGGGCGCACGGTAAATTTGCTCGACACGCCGGGACACGAGGACTTTTCTGAAGACACCTACAGAACTCTGACCGCGGTAGATTCCGCATTAATGATCATTGATGGTGCCAAGGGTGTAGAGCCGCGTACCATTAAGCTGATGGAAGTATGTCGCCTGCGGGACACTCCAATTGTGACGTTTATTAATAAATTGGATCGAGAGATTAGAGATCCGATAGAAGTATTAGACGAAATTGAGGATATTTTGCAGGTTCAATGCGCGCCTATGAATTGGCCAATTGGCATGGGGCAGCACTTCAAAGGTATTTACGAGTTAGCTGACGACCGCATTATTTGTTTCGCTAAAAGCCAAGGACATCACATTTTTCCCTACAGAGTTATAGAAGGTCTTGAGAGTGAAGAGGCGAAAGAATATCTCGGTTTGGAACACGCTGATTATGTCGATGAAATAGAGTTAGTCCGTGGCGCTAGCCATGAATATAATCAAGAAGATTTTGAAAATGCCACGGTCAGCCCAGTTTACTTCGGCACGGCCTTAGGCAATTTTGGCGTAAGACAAATGCTCGATGGGTTTGTAGAGCAAGCGCCATCGCCTCAGCCAAGAATGACGCAGACGCGAGAAGTATTGCCTTCTGAGGAAAAATTCAGCGGTTTTGTGTTTAAAATTCAGGCGAATATGGACCCCAAACATAGGGACCGGATCGCCTTTATGCGTGTCTGCTCTGGTACCTATCGCCAGGGCATGAAAATGCGTCACCTACGAACCAATAAAGACATAAAGATTGCCGATGCTGTGACTTTTATGGCTGGTGACCGGGTGCACACTGAAGAAGCGTTTGCTGGCGACATTATTGGTTTACATAATCACGGCACTATTCAGATCGGTGATGCATTCTCAGAAGGCGAAAAGCATGAATTTATTGGTATCCCCAATTTCGCGCCCGAGATGTTCAGGCGTGTGAGAGTTAAAGACCCGTTGCGTGGCAAGCAACTTGAGAAAGGTGTAAAGCAGCTGGCTGAAGAGGGTGCCACTCAAGTCTTTATCCCCTTGTCCAAGAACGAAATCGTCGTTGGCGCAGTGGGCGTGCTGCAGTTTGATTTAGTCTCATTTCGCCTGCGAGATGAATATAGGGCTGAGTGTATTTGGGATAACTCAACTATTTTTACTGCCCGCTGGATACAGTGTGAGGATGGAAAAATGCTTGCAGATTTCCGCAATAGAAATCAGGAAAACCTTGCTATAGACGGCGGCGGATACTTGACTTACTTGGCTACAAGTAGAGTCAATCTAAGCGTTATCCAAGATCGCTGGCCAGATATTAACTTCAGTAAAACTCGCGAACATTAGATGGCAGCTTGCACAATACAAGGCAGATACGCATGGGTTCTAACTGATGGATAAAGTACAACTGTTAAAAGCGTTCTCAAATGTGAGCGCGCTAGATGCTCAAGAATTCGAAATGGCGCTGTTGGTTGGCACGCTGATTGATAGCGCCGTGGATTTGTCGTTGGTGCGGGAAAATTTTGCTCAATTTATAGCCAGTATTAGCGAGCCAAAGATCGACGATGTAGGTCAGTTGTTGGGGTTATTTAAACAGCACGGATTTGGCGAAACGCCGCTGTCGTCGGCAGACTTGACTCATAGCAGTTTGGATTGGGTGCTAAGGCAAAAACAAGGCATTCCGATAACGTTAAGTATACTGTTGATTGAAGGCGCGCGGCGACTTGGGTTCACCAGTTGCGGAATAAATTTCCCCGGACATTTTTTGGCGCGGATTGATGGGGTGCTTGTAGACTCGTTGAATATGCGTGTTATTGATGCTAAAGATCTAGGTGTGGCCGACGTGCCGGCGATGCTGATTGAAGCCACTACAGCAATGGTTGGGCTGCGCATGCTGAATAACATTAAAGCGATGTATATGCAGGCGCAAAACTGGCAACAAGTGCTGGAGATCATCGATTATCAATTCGCTATTGATGACAACAACCCAGAAGTCATGGCTTCTTTGCATTTTGAGCGAGGCGAGTGCTGGCAGAAATTAGGTGCGCTGAGTGCCGCGCGTGATGAGTTCACAACCTGTGCGGCGATATGCCCATATCCAGAACTCACAACGTTGGCTGAAGAAAAAGCCAAAGCGTTGGTCGTGAAGGATGAAGTGCTTCACTAGTTTTTCCCTTTCGTTTTTTTCAAACAAGGTGCAGTTTGCCGTTTTCCCTACAAACTATGGAGCGCACTTCGTGTCCGTGTGTGCAATAGCATTGAGACGTTCTTTATTTTAACGCTTGGCGGGGCAGAAGTACCGTTGGTAGGGTGCGAGTTGACTATTGAATTGCATCTATGGAGAAGTCTCTGTTAAGCGATGCTAGTAAGCGTTGCCACACCCATTAACCTGGTGACAGGTTGAGATCAGGAATTAAAGCGGTGCTCGAACCACGAGAAAAAAGTTAGTAATAAATATTCGAGTGTTACTTTTTATCGTAGCGCTACCGTGAATGTTGGTCCTTGTGATCAATCTTCTGTCGATCGTATACAACGCTGGTCCGTCAGGCGTTGGCCTGTTGGATTGGGTTTTCCCAATCGTCGCGCTTTATTTCTGGTATTTAGCAGTATCTGGGAAAGCGCCCAGATTTTTGGGTGGTGATGGAAATGGGCGGTGAAAGAATGGCTTGCTGGTTACCTAAAGTCGCTCTGAGCCATGCACTCGCCCTCATAGTACGTGCATATCATTGCTCGAAAGTGCATCAATGCTATTAAGTCATATCCTCAAAAGGGTTTTCTGCGTCTAGTGATACTGGTTTGCCGAATCCAGGTATGTGTATTTCGCTCGGGCTAATAGTTAGATCGGCGCCGCTTAAAACATCTTCGCCAAACTTGTAAATAGGTGGAATACTTCCGATATCTGCAACGTCGTTGTAGTCCTGAGCATTAGTTTCGGCTTGTTCTTGCTTCGCGCAAAATGCGCTGTAGGCTTTCTTGCCCCAACGCTGTTCAAGCATTGAGCGAGTTTGAGTAGGGGATAGGAACAGTCCGGTAGCATTGTTGCCGCCGAACCCTTTGGAGTTTATGAATGCTCCACGCATTGTTTCTGGTCCTCGCTCTACGTGCTCCATCGGTAAGTGCAGATTGCTCTGAGCTACATCTTTAGCAATATGATCAATGGTGCTGATTCCAGGTACGAAGCCATCTTCCCAAGCGCCGAGGATTGCAGAGAGCTGGTCGCCTCCAGCTGGGGCCATTGAATGCCCCACGTAACATTTAATTGCCGCCACTAACCAATTATCTATGCCAAAGTGGCCTGCCAATTCGTTAAGGATTTGTGACTCGGTGACCCGATTTTGGGGGGTGCCTGTGCCGTGCGCTTGCATATAAGTGTGCTTGCGTAAGCCTTCTTCGCCAAGAATTGCTCGGGCGCTGGCCATGGCTTTAGCGACTGTTAGGTAGTTACCAATGCCCGGTCCTGGAATAGATTTCTTGTAGCCGTCTGCATTCACGGCAACGTCTGCAACTGAGCCCAGAACTCGAGCGCCACTTTCCATGGCAAGCTCGTCATCCATGAGCACAATCCAAACCGAAGACTCAGCGACGGTAAAGCCTGCATTAGAGGAGAAAGGACGGCATGCGCGTCTATTGTCGACACTGCTAGATCCATCTAAGGCCATTAGCTCATCGTCTTCGGCTAGCGCGCCCATGGTGCGATAACCTTCTATTACTCCGGGTACTATAGGCGCTTCAGAATTTCCGACAACGACGATCCGCTTGCTGCCAGATCGAATTTCGTCCAAACCTCTTTTTACGTTATAGAGGAATGTTGCGCAGGCGCCAATGATGCCTGCAGTTTCGCCTACCGAGCCAAGCACATAAGCGTTGACAAAGTCGGCAGGCATTTCTGGTAGACCCAGTGCCACGTGCTTAGAGCTGGGGCGTTTGCCCATTAGAGAATTCTGCAACAGCCCGCCGTAAGATTCGGCGTCCAATTGTCCCATGGCCGAGCCTGAATAGACCGCAAACTGATCGGGCCGGCACAAACTTTTTAGCTCAGGGATAGTAAAGCCTGTTGATCTCAACGCATCTGAAGCGGCGTAAACGGTCATTTGCAAACCGCGCGGATGGTTGCGGCTTTGATATAGGGCCGCAGGATCGAAACCTGTGGGCAGCTGGCCGGCGCTGGTGACTTTAGACGGTCTATAGTCGGGCAACATAACGCTTAAAGGTTCAGTTGTAGTGACTAATACTTCTTTGTCGTTAAGTGCTTTGATTTCCCAGGTCTGCGGAATCTCCACGGGCAATTGCTTCTTCGCGAGCACAAAACTAGCGGGCTGGTTATTCTCGCCTTTCAGTTGCGCACTAGACTGCCAATAAACTCTTTCAGGATCGAAGTTCTCAATTCGCCTGACCAGAGTGTGGTCGCGGATGTAGGTGCGCTGCGCCTCTTGAGAAGCACTTTCAGGGTCTAGGCCCATCATTTGTGCGAGGCTCAGATAGGTAGCGTCGCGTTTCGCTTCAGGCAGCGAGTCAATGACCGTACGTCGATAGCTATTGTTGAAGGACACTCGGCCGGCAGAATTCACTCCGCCGCATCCAACTATGACAGGTAGTCGACTTTTATTACTTAATTGACTCAATGACTTTTCCTAACTCGCGTTTACTGTTGAATTATTTTAGTTACGTTCTAATGCCACTGCGGTAGCTTCGCCGCCGCCAATGCACAATGCTGCAATGCCGCGTTTTTTATCTTGGTTTTTCATGGCGTGTGCGAGGGTCACAATAAGTCTGCTGCCGGTAGAGCCGATAGGGTGGCCTTGAGCGCAAGCGCCGCCAAATACGTTGACCTTAGTTGGGTCTAAGCCCAAAGATTGAGAGGTCAGCATAGTCACCATTGCGAATGCTTCGTTAATTTCAAAGAGGTCAATGCTGTCTAAATCCCAGCCGGTCTTTTCTAGCAGTTTCTCAATTGCGCCGATTGGCGCTAGGGTGAATTCGCTTGGGTGAATAGAGTGGGTGGCATGGGCAACAATTCGCGCTAAAGGGTCTCTTCCAGCAAGACTGCTCTCACGGGTCAGCACTAGTGCTGAAGCGCCATCAGATATGGAGGACGCGTTTGCAGCAGTAATGGTGCCGTCAGCTTTAAATGCAGGGCGCAGGTTAGGTATTTTATCGATCTTAGCCTTGCCTGGCTGTTCGTCGTTTTCCATCATTGTGCCGTTGATTTCAATACCTGCGATTTCAGATGCCAAAGATTTGTTATCAATAGCTGCGCGGGCTCTGTTTACTGACTCAATGGCGTAAGCGTCCATGGCCTCGCGGGTCAGTTGGTGTTCATCAGCGGTGTTTTGCGCAAAAGAACCCATAGATCCGCCAGTTTCCGCGTCTTCTAGGCCGTCGGTGAACAAGGAATCGAGCATCCCAGCGTGACCCATTCTCAAACCGGTTCGGGCTTTGGCCACCAGGTAGGGGGCGTTGCTCATGCTTTCCATGCCGCCGGCTACTACCGTATCAGCGCTGCCGGCTTTAATCAGGTCCATAGCCAACATTGTAGCTTTCATACCTGAGCCACAAACTTTGTTGATGGTGGTAGCGGCGCAGCTGTCTGGCAGCTCGGCGATACGCATGGCTTGGCGTGCGGGGGCTTGCTTTAAAGCAGAGCTAACTACATTGCCAATAATGACTTCGTTGACTTCACTGGCCTTAACTTGGCCATTGGCTAGCGCTGCTGCAATTGCATGAGCGCCTAACTCTGGGGCTGATTGCGATGCAAGGCTGCCTTGAAAGCTGCCGACCGGGGTGCGTGCTGCACCAAGAATGTAGATTGATTCGCTCACTGATTCTTCCCTTTTGTAATGCTAAACGGTCTGGATAAATTTAGGGTCTCTGCTTGAGGCCTGAGGATAAATTGATATCTGTTGAAACTCGTCCTGATGGTCGCTGAGTTTACTGAGAGACTCAGTTCAGGGCTACTCTTGAGTGCGATGATTTCTATACCTTATCTGTCTAAAAGGCCAACTATGCGAGCAATAAGCCGTTCAGCAGGGCTCAAACTTCTTTGAAGCGTGGAATCAGCTCTGCAAAATTGCACGGGCGAAAATTAATATCTAATTGATTCAGAAGGATTTTTGTCCACCCGGTGGTCACGGCGCCGGGTGAGCCAGGCAGGCTAAATATCAAAGTTCCGTTTGCTAGGCCTCCAACGGCTCTTGATTGGATAGTAGAGGTACCTATTTCTTCATATGAAATCTGCCGAAATAGCTCGCCAAAGCCTTCAATATCCTTATCAAACAAAGGTTTAAGTGCCTCTGGCGTGCTGTCTCGGCCGGTAAACCCTGTACCACCGGTGGTGATAACCACGTTGACCTCGGGCATTGCGACCCACTGTGAAACTGCGGCTCTTATTGCGTAGATATCGTCTTTTACGATGTTTCTTGCATGCAGCTCATGGCCAGCGTCGGAAATGTATTGGCTTAACAAATCACCTGATTTGTCATCCGCAAGTGTACGGGTATCGGAAACGGTTAGTACAGAACAGGTAATTTTTGACATATTTTCGATATAGCTGGAATTGCGATTAGCGGCACAAGTAGCTAGAGTAACGCGAATCCTCAGATAGTCCAAAAAAGTGCAAAAACAGCTCATAGAAGGGGATCGGCTTTTTTTTATAGCTGAGAACCTAGCAAAAGACTTTTCATCATTTCCTGACATTAAGCGAGAGGAACAGCCCGTTCCTGGGTTATTGTCCAAATACGATATTGAACAGCTTAACGACAAGCTCTCTGCCCTCGATATAGATGCCTACATAGAAGCGGTGGTCGCCCCAGCGGAAGCTCAAGGTCGAGAACCAGCGCCACCAATTATTAGGCAGTTAGGTAAAGTCTTAGAAGAAGACAGCCTTGGACCGTTTTATCAAGCGGTACTACTCATGGATTTTCCTGGCGGTATAAAGCGCCCAGTGGGGTTTATTGCCCAAGACCGATCCAGTGAAAAGGGCAGCTGGATGCCTCAGCACCATTTGCGCGCTGCGGCTTTTGCAGAATATTGTTCTGCCAGAGCTATCCCGCTTGTCAGTTTCGTGGATACGCCAGGAGCCGATGCCGGCGAAGAAGCCAATGCTAACAACCAAGCCCACAGTATCAGTCGCCTTATTGCAGAAATGAGTAATGTCGATGTGCCTACGGTCGGCGTTATTTACGGCGTGGGTTATTCCGGTGGCGCTATTCCATTGGCAGCGAGTAATTTGATCTTGTGTTTGCGCGATGGCGTTTTCAGTACTATTCAACCAGCAGGTTTGGCGAATATCGCTCGCCGGCTAAATTTATCGTGGCAGGAATGCGCAAAGTACGTTGGGTTGTCTGCTCCAGAGCTACACACTCAGGGAAATATCGACGCTATTGTTGATTACAGCCCCAATGACCCACCTCAGCAAATTGAAAAGCTGCGCAGTGCATTGGTAGGTAGCATCATTAATATCGAAAACTTGACCAAAGAGTTTGTTGCCGAAAATCCGTACATCTTAGATCACTATAAACAAAGTCTTTTGCGTTATCTCAAGCCTTCAAGCCAGCTTCAGGCTATGGAGAATAGCGCGTCTCTGACACTGACTAAAAACCCAACAGAATATGTAAACGTTTTCGGCATTGCCTATCGGTATCTGCGTTACCTGCAGGTACGTAAACGCATTAAGGCGACTAGTGTTCAACAATACGGACGTCTGGCAAGCCAAGAGATACCTACTGGTGAATTGCATATCCGTGCAAACCGCGAACGCCGCCAGACATTCTTGTATTGGTTGCAGGACCCAGACAAGGTGGTGTACGACGAAGCGCTTTCCAAAGCGTGGCGTAACTACACGGATAAACGCCAGGCGATGAACGACGAGCGTGGTCGTATCGCGCAAATGATCTTTGGCGAGCCCAAAGAAAATTATGAGTTGGCGAGAAATAATATTCTTTCAACTGTAGGGGCGTTCCTATACAACCGTTGGAAAAGAGAAGCGGCGGGAAATCTAGAAGCGCTGAAGAGTTATCTAGAGGGCCATCATGACACTCGTCATATATTGCAAATTTCAGAGATTAAAAGCCCGCGCAAGTTTCTTGCGGAAGCAGTGAGAAATGCAAGTTTACAAACTTTGCTGCAGGAACGCTTTTCCTACGAAGGTAAAAAGTTACTTGGCGAACAGACAGTGGCAGGGTTGTCGGACACATTTGTCTCTAAGCAGTTAACTGCAGAACTGAATATGCTCATTACCGGTCGTCGCCTTGTGGATGGCGGTGAAGGCTCTGATGTTAAAGCCAATAGAAGTTATTTGGTTTCGCTTTCAGCAGGTTTGATAGATGCGATTGCCAGTGGTAATGAACCCATAGCACTTGCAGATATGACTATTCTTGACGTTCTTTTACACGGTGAATTGCGCGAAGATTTCATTAAAGAATGTGAAAACTTGCTCTTGTTTGATGCTTTTTACGACGAAGCCATTGGCCGTTTAGAAACCATTGCTCATGAAGCTCAAGCCGATCAGACTTTGTCGTTAGAAAGCGCTGAAAAGCTGATTGATGGATCTTTGTCCGCAGCTGGCTTGATGTTGAGACTTCCGGTTAGCGATGCGGCGGACGGCATTGCCTTAAAGAATCAGCTATTTGATTGGTACCAGCGCATTTTAAAGATGCCCAAGGGCGTAGAATTTTTCCGTACAGTGGAAGAATGGAAGAAGCTGAGTTTTGCTCATTTGGCCGATGCCTTGTTCGTTATTGTGACCTATTTCTTTGGCACGTTACTCAACTCATATGTTGTTTCGCAGCGAGACGACAAGAACTATCAAGGGCGCATTACGCCGCGCAATATTGGTCGCCGCAAAGATTTCTGGAATCGTCTGGATATGGCTTATAACGATCTGCAAATGCAGGGCGTTTTACGCAAAGTGAAAGCCAACAACAAGTTTGGTTACCAAGACATCATTGAACGATATTTCGAGCAGTGGGAAAATCGCTATGACGATTTGCTCAGTTCTGATCCATGCTCGTTTCCCGGATTTAGATTGTCTATCGAGAACGCGCTAAACAACGATTTGCCGCCTTGTGGCGTAGTTACTGGTATGGGAACGCTGAAGCAAAGCGATGAAGTCGCTATAGCCAACCGTCGCGTAGGCGTTGTGATTTCCAATGTGCAATTCCAAGCCGGTGCTTTTGACATGGCCAGCGCCGAGAAAGTTTGTCGTTTATTGGTGGAGTGCGCGGAACAAAGTTTACCCGTGGTCTGCTTTATTTCCTCTGGGGGCATGCAAACAAAAGAAGGCGCCGGTGCGCTGTTCTCAATGGCTGCTGTAAACGACCGTATCACACGATTTGTTAGGGATCATGACCTGCCAGTTATTATATTTGGCTACGGTGATTGTACTGGTGGTGCTCAGGCGAGTTTTGTAACTCACCCGTTGGTGCAGACCTACTACTTCTCTGGGACAAGTATGCCTTTCGCTGGGCAAATTGTTGTTTCATCAAACTTGCCGCTGAAGTCCATCTTGTCGAACTACCTGTCTGTTACCCCTGGTTCTATGCAGGGGCTCGTTGAGCATCCGTTTTACCCTGAGCTGGAAGAAAACCTGGCGCAAGTAGACGCGGAAATCCCTCATCCAAAAGGCACTGTAGAACAAGTCATTGCAGGAATTTTGTCAGGCGGCTTGGAAGAGCAACGACCAATAGTTGTTGCGCAAAGATCAGTCTTTACTGACGAGGAACTCATTCGTCCTACGCGCAAGGTGTTGATTCATGCGCGGGGCTGTACTGCCGCGAAATTGATACGCATTGCGCAACAGCAAGACATAGATGTGGTGCTGGTACAAAGCGACCCAGATATGGATTCCATGGCAGTAGATCAACTGCGTCCACAAGATACTGTCGTATGCATTGGTGGTAACACACCTGACGAAAGTTATCTGAACGCTATGAGTGTTTTAAATGTTGCCGAAAATGAAGGCGTGGACAGCTTACATCCCGGGATCGGCTTTCTCTCTGAAAACTCAGGGTTCGCTGAATTGGTGCGTGGTAGAGGTATCAATTTTATTGGTCCGCCAGTTTCTAGCATGGAGACAATGGGCAATAAGTCGAACGCCATTAATACTGCATTGAGATTGAAGGTGCCGGTTGTACCTGGCAGTCATGGCATTATGACCAATGTTGAGAGAGCAGCAGAAGTTGCCTTAGATATTGGCTACCCAATTCTCATCAAAGCCGTACATGGCGGCGGCGGAAAGGGTATTCAAGTTGTTGAAGGTGCTCAAGAGTTCGAGCAACTGTTTCATCGTGTTGGCCTAGAAGCTCGCAGTGCCTTTGGCAACGGTGATGTTTATTTAGAGAAATACGTTACGTCGCTGCGCCATATTGAAGCTCAGTTGTTACGTGATACTCATGGCAACACGCGTGTGTTGGGTATTAGAGACTGTAGTGTTCAGCGCGATAAGCAGAAGGTTATTGAAGAGTCTGGTTCAACTATGCTGCCTGACGACTTGCTTGCCACTGTCTTGCGTTCCACCGCTGATATCGCTGATGAAGTGGGTTACGTGGGCGCGGGTACCGTAGAATTTATTTATGATCTTCGCTCGAATGCCGTTTATTTCATGGAAATGAACACACGCTTGCAGGTCGAACACCCGGTCACAGAATGGACTTCTGGTGTAAATATTGTTGCCGAGCAATTTAGAATTGCCTCAGGCGAATCTATTGCAGATCTAGAGATTACCGATAATGGTTATTCCATTGAGGCCAGAGTGACCGCCGAGAGATTGGTGATTCAAGCTGGTGGCGATGTAGTATTTCGACCGCATCCAGGGCAGATAGACGAATGTGTGTTCCCGGAGGAAGAAGGCGTTGAAATTATTACCACGGTAGGGCCAGGTAAGTTCGTTTCACCTTACTATGACAGCATGATTGCACAACTAGTGGTTCATGCGGAATCAAGGGATGCGGCAGCCGATAAGCTAATCGATTATTTAAGCCGTGTGGTCATCACTGGTATTTGCACCAACATTCCGTTGTTGCGCGTGATTCTCGCTGATGAAACCTTCCGAAAAGGCATATATGACACTAACTATTTGGCTGATATGTTGCAGCGCGTCGACGTAGAAACGTTGATCAATGAAATAGAGTCCAACAGCGGCGTTAAGGGTGAAAGTATCGATAGCAACACGGTGCGTATTGATGGTACTGATGAGTTGAAGGTGTTGGCCCCAGCAACAGCTATATTCTACAGCGCGCCCTCTCCTTCAGAGCCAGAGTATGTGGCGGTTGGGCAAAAAATTGGCCTCACAGAAACGCTCTGTCAGCTCGAAGCGATGAAGATCTTCAACCCGCTGACGTTGAAAGATTTTAACTTAGACGGAGTTGTTTATGACCCCAGTCGCAGTTTTCAGGTTACGCGCGTGAATATCAGTAATGGTCAACAGGTAAATATAGGAGACCTGCTCTTCGTAGTGAAACCGGTCTAAGATTGGGTTTCACGGTTGCGCGGTCGAAGTCGGCGTAGCAATCGTGGTGCGCTATTTGCGCGGCATGTAACGACGTATTGTTAAGAACAGCAATTGCGTCCAATCCTTAGCGCGCTGCCTTGTTATCTAGCGACCTTGCTAGCTCGCTAAAACGTAAGTGCCTCTAAAAATACAGACGGTAGCCACGGTCAAAATAATACGGCGACTAAGTTTGGTGAAATCTGCGTCATTCCACCTAGCGAGTAACATTGTTCCCACTCGAGTTCCCAGTATTGCCACACAAAGTGAAGCAACAAATATCCAGCCCGGTAAGTCGCTGGTCATGGATATAAGCGCCCCGTAGTACAAAATTCTCAGCAAGTGTCCTATGGTTTGGGTCAACGCCTTATTTGCAACTATGGCTTGTCTACCTAAGCCGCTATTGATGTAAAACACATCTAATATGGGCCCAGCTGCGCCCGCTATTAGTTGCGCAAAAGTGACGCTAAAGCCGCATAAAACGGTGTTCATTGGTTGGGTGATATCCAAACCCTTTAAGCGGCTACTCCACTGTGCCGCCCAAGGAAAAATACCTATGGCTATGAGAACTACGCCGGGGTCCGGCACGAGTACCAACCATGTGGCGATGCCTATGGCGCAAGCAGCTCCAAGGCCATAGCCGGGCAGTAGACGCCAAACGAGGTGTTCTCTAAGCAGGAGTGTTCTTGAGCCGTTAGCGATGGCCTGGGTTGCACCGTGCAAGATCATTGCACTTGAGACCGGGAGTATTGTGATCAATACCGCTATAAGGACCGCACCCCCCGCCATACCGACCAATCCAGACAGCACGCTGGTTAGAAATGCAGTTATAATTATGACGATGTAGAGCATTGGGCGAGAATAAATTCATATTATTCATGAAAAAAGCGACGAATAAGAATATTATCAAGTCCACTCGCGCACGAATTTGAGCCATGATAGAAAATCTCGAGACATTAGTCGCATTGTCCAAAGCCGGTACCATGATGGAAGCCAGCACAGCATTGCGCATTTCCCAGTCTGCGGTGAGCAAAAGAATTGCTTCGCTAGAGCGTTATTACGATCGTGAACTGATTGAGAGACATGGCCGTCGAGT
>CAUZON010000030.1:0-42094 GCA_963581445.1 Gammaproteobacteria bacterium
TTCGCTTGTAGGCCTCCCCAGTCGCATCTCTTACTACATGGGCAAGCTGATGTTCTATCAAGTCTGATCGTATCCCCAACTGCTCCTCCCTCGCATCATTAAGCACCCGCTTAATCTCACCAAGGTAATACTTCTCTTTAGCTCGCTTCTGACGCCAGTTCACATATCGACCATACTTAGTATTCGCCGCGGCGATCCTCTCTTTCCTTCAACAGTTTTAGGACCTGTGCTGAGACCACCATGTAAACGACACCTTCTCTTGTTGACCAATGGAAACTTCTCGCAATGCTTCCCTGAGCGTGTCTTAGCAACACAAAATGGGTTAGTAAAAGCCGCTTCTTTCATAGGGTTTTGTCCATAGAGATATTTGGCGAGGGAAAGGGAGGGGGTTAATAGGATTATATTTTAACCTACATCGTGCGAGCCGAATGGCTATATAGCAGCAACATATATGATCAACAGATTTTAGGGGGGTGCCCACTTGCATATACGTCAGCAAACTTTTGGGTGTGGGCCTCTAGGGACCCTTGTTTAGGAACTGCGCATAAGCACCGAGACGTTTTGCCCACGCGTCTCTCCACCGTCTCTAAGATCATCAAGATAATCTGCCCACACCTGCATCATGTTTGTTCGCTCTTTTATGAAAGCAGTCCGGTTGTAAGCACGCCCCAAGGGGTCTGAGACTCGATGTGCTAACTGCTGTTCGATCCAATCAGGGCGAATGCGAAGCTCTTCATCAAGTAAGGTGCGAGCCATAGCCCTAAAGCCGTGCGGTGTCATATCCTCGTTCGAGTAACCAAGAGTTCGTAGTGCGGTTCGTATACCGTTATCGCTCATTGGCCTCGTGCGACTGCGCTCATTAGGGAATACGTAAGGAAATCGTCCGGTAATTGGCTCTATTCTTTTGAGGGCCGTTATAGCTTGTCGACTCAGCGGCACGATATGATCGCGCGCCATTTTCATTTTTTCTGCGGGGATCTCCCACCGATTTTCCAACCAGTTGATCTCTTCCCATTTCATCTGCCGAATTTCGCCCGGTCGCTGAAACAAAAGAACAGAGAGCTCCAAAGCGGCCTTAACAACCGGTCGACCCTCATAGCCCTCCATGTCTCTTAGCAACATGCCTACGCCTCTGGGGTCAGTAATAGCGGCGTGATGATTGACCTTTCTGCTTTTCAAAGCACCCTTGAGATCAACAGTAGGATCTCTGTCCGCCCTACCGGTTGCAATTGCGTATCTGAATATCAAACCAGTGAGTTGCCTAGCACGATGGGCGATATCAACCGTTCGATCTTCGATCTTACGAAGCGCAGCAAGTACTTCTACCGAGGAGATTTCTTTTACGGGCCGAAAACCGATCGCGGGGTACAAGTCATTGAGGAGAATACGCTCGCTGCGTTGACGATAGCTGTCTGATTTTTCAACTAGGTGCATTGCTCGCCACTCATCGGCCACTGCTGTAAATGTATTACCAGCATCGATATCAGCATGTAGCTTTTGAAGCTTCTTCTGCGCGCTTGGATCAAGCGTATCCGCTAGCATTTGGCGTGCACCTGCATGCTGTTCTCGAGCATTCTTTAAACTAGTATCTGGATAAGCACCTAAAGCGAGGGTCTTGCGGGCCCTTGCAAAGCGATAGTCGTAGCGCCAATATTTTCCGCCTGCAGTTGTAACTAGCAGATAGAGACCACCTCCATCAGCAAGCTTATAGCTCTTCTCTGCGGGAAGCGCATTTTTAACACCGGTCGCGGACAGTTTAGCCATTGCTTGCTCTAAATGAAGTGACGGTACATTTTACTTCAAAAGAGCCTTTTAATCGACAGATACCGACGAAAGTACCGTCAAACGATCTGGATGCCATTAGACTTCTTGAGAGCTTATTGGCTTAAATATCATTTAAATCAATAATTTAAGTGTTAACTAAGACTTAGACAGATGTCTTTAGATGGGGAATTGGTCGGGACGGCAGGATTTGAACCTGCGACCACTTGACCCCCAGTCAAGTGCGCTACCAGGCTGCGCTACGCCCCGAGGCCGCGAATAGTAACGGATGCCAACGCCTTGGGAAAGGCAAGTTCCTCAATTGGTGGAATATTGTCGTCGCAGTCTAAAGGTTGGGTCTGGAAAGAGAGAAATCGCAATGCGAATCTTCGCCGCAACGGTCATACCCTTGTGCTCCACTTGGGTAACGTAGATTTTGCGCTTACGCTTCTTTCTGTCTGCCACTCGATAAATGCACTCCTGAGCCTTGCCCGACGCGTAAAGGTCGCTTGAGGCGAGCTTAGTCGACTTTACCTTGATAGTTTGGACTGGGTAAAAATCTTCACCGTCATGCAGCAGCTTGTCTTTGTAACACCCGGGGCTAAAGAACAGCCCGCTAATGAGGTCAGTACCGCCCGGGCGGGCCAGTGTTTCAAATTCTTTGGTGACATCCTCCAGTAGGCGCACTTCTCGCTTGGACAAAATGACCATTTTGAAGTGGTCGTCTGACCCTTCACTGCGCACAAAGTAACTGTCTGTTCGCCGAGCGCCCTCTTCCCAATGCCCTTTGGCTGCGAACAATCCATTCCACGTGTAGTACTTGCTCAGTGCGCGGGAGGACTTAAAGCGACCGAGTATTTCATACTTATCTTTAAACTCTGTGAGTTCCAACGTCAACGTACCTGCGTCTAGAAAACCGGCGGAGGCGTCGTATTCAAAAACATGGGTAGATATCGGCAGCTCAGGTTCGGCAGCAATGGAGGTTTGAAAGAGTGCGACGAGCAATGCTACAAAGTATAGAAACAAGTCCAGATAGCGCTTCATGAGTTGTGGTGGCGCCTCACTTTATTTCTTCCCTTTTTCAATTATCGCTTTTAAAGGAGAGCCGCAGAGCGCCTGACGATCAGGCTTTTAAGACGCGCAAAACGTCTTCCAGCTCAGTGATCAGTTGCTTCACCAACATACCCGACTGGGTAATGTCTTCTTGAGCACTCTCACTGACCAATCGCAGCCTAGCGCCGCCGATGGTGAAACCCTGCTCATAAAGCAGGCCACGAATTTGCCGAATAATAATGACGTCTTGGCGCTGATAGTAACGTCTGTTGCCCCGGCGCTTGGTCGGTTTTAGCTGAGGGAATTCTTGTTCCCAGTAACGCAGCACGTGGGGCTTAACGTCACACAGCGTGCTGACCTCACCTATGGTGAAGTAGCGTTTACCTGGAATTGCGGGTAGTTCGTTGTTGTTACTGGCTTCTAACATTAATTCCCGCTATCACGCAGAGCGGACTCGCCTGCGTAGGCTTCTACACGCGCTTTGAGTTTTTGGCCCGGACGGAAAGTGACCACTCGCCGTGCGGTAATTGGAATTTCTTCGCCAGTCTTAGGGTTGCGACCTGGGCGCTCGGCTTTTTCGCGCAGATCAAAATTTCCGAAACCCGATAATTTGACCTGTACATTAGCTTCCAAGGAATCGAGTACTTCGTCGAAAAACAATTCGACTAATTCCTTCGCTTCTCTCTTATTCAACCCCAACTCGTCAAAAAGTTGATCCGCCATTTTGGCTTTTGTCAGTGCGCCCAAAATCCGTCCTTAAAATTCTGCAACAAATGTGTATAAATCAGCGCAGTCTAGCTTGATATTTTTCTGTCAGAGCGTTGATTGCTTGGTCAGCCAATGCGTTGATTTCTTCATCTATTAGGGTGGTCGTTTGGCTTTGTAACGTCAACCCTAGACCCAAACTTTTTTTAGTAGAATCAACACCTTCACCTTGGTATAAGTCAAACAACATGATGTCTATGCAATTTTCATTAAGTACATTACTGACGGTAGCGACCACTTCGCTAGCGGTGACCCCGCGGTCTACAACAATGGCTAGGTCGCGGCGCACAGATGGAAATTTGGATACACCATGATGACGCCGGCTTGGGCGCGACATCATAGCCGCGCCATCTAGCTCAAATACGAAGACTTCAGGCAGCCCCAATTTTTTCTCAAGGGTTGGATGCAGGCGTCCCATTCGCCCAATTACTTCACCGGCTAGTGTGAGTTGTGCACTCTGCCCTGGGTGCAGGGCCACGTCATTTGTAGTCACTGCTTCAACTGTTATCCCGGCCCATACACACAGTGCTTCAACCTTGCCTTTCACATCAAAGAAGTCGACTTTGTCTGATGTTTCACACCAGTTTTCGTCTTGTCTACGACCCCATAGTAGGCCGCCAACTTTCACCTTTTGGACCAGTTCTTTATTAGCCGACGCTTTAGAGCCTGTATCGAAGACTAGCCCTACCTCGAACAATTTGCCGCTGGTTTGCTGGCGCGAGATGTTTTTCTTTGCCGCGTCCACTAAACCTGTGAGCACGGCAGTGCGCATGACCGAGAGCTCTGAAGATATTGGGTTAACCAACATCAACGGCTCAATTTCAGGATCAAACAGCTTCTGCATTGCAGGGTCTATAAAGCTATAGGTCACTACTTCTTGAAAGCCTAAGCCCGCAAGCTGGCGTTTCACTTGAGGCTCACTATGAGTCTGCAATGGCAAGGTAGCCAGCGGCAGCCGAACAACCGGCTGACTGCTGGGAATATTGTTGTAACCGTAAATCCGGCAGATCTCTTCAACCAAATCTGCTTCTAAAGCGATATCAAAGCGATGACTCGGCGGGGTCACCTGCCAAGCTAGCCCACTGTCGATTGGCTCGCGGCTATGCACGGTGAAATCTAAGCGCGCTAGTACTTCGTCTACTTGGGTTGGATCTATATCGATACCCAGCAGGCTGTTGATTTTGCCTTCGCGCAACGTAATAGGCGCAACGTTGGGCAGGTGCTGCTCACTGAGGGCCTCAGTGATGGGTCCGGGACTACCACCGGTAATATCTATGAGTATCTGTGTGGCACGCTCTAATGCTTGATGTTGCAGCTGAGAATCTACACCGCGCTCGTAACGGTGTGAGGCGTCTGTGTGCAGCCCATAACGTCTTGCGGTACCGGCAATAGCCAGTGGTGAGAAAAACGCGCACTCAAAGAAAATGTCTTTGCTGTCGGCGTTAACGCCTGAGTGTTCGCCGCCCATTACGCCAGCCATGGCAACTGGGCCGGAACCGTCGGCAATGACTAAAGTCTTTGCATCCAACTCAACTTCCTGACCGCTGAGCAGGGTCAACTTATCAGCTGGCTGAGCCATGCGCACGGTTATGCCACGTTGCAGGCGGCTTAAATCGAATGCATGCATGGGCTGACCTTGTTCGATCAACACGAAGTTAGTGACATCCACTACTGGGTCAATGCTACGCAAGCCACAACGTCTTAACCGTTCGGTTAGCCACTGAGGTGATGGCCGACTCAGATCTACGCCTTCAATAACGCGACCTAAATACCTTGGGCACTGTTCGCCAGCCACAACCTCGACTGGAAATGTGCTGTCGATTTGTGGCGCTACTGCTGGAATTTGCGGATAAGTTACTTCTAAATTGTTCAGCACCCCTACTTCCCGGGCCAAACCTTTAAGAGACAAGCAGTCGCCACGATTGGGAGTAAGGTCTACATCTACTGTGAGGTCGTCTAAGGGCAAATCTGCACCTGCGATGCTGGCCAAATCTGCGCCTATTTCTGAATTTTCAGGTAGCTCGATAATGCCTTCGCTGTCTTCACCTAAGCCTATTTCATCGGCGCCACAAAGCATGCCGAAAGACGCTACACCACGAAGTTTGGCTTTCTTAATTTTGAAGTTGTCTGGGAGTACTGCGCCTACTTTGGCAAATGCAGTAATGAGTCCAGCGCGTGCATTGGGCGCACCGCATACAACTTGGAACACATCAGTACCGTCTGACACCTGGCAAACTCTCAGCTTGTCGGCGTCTGGATGTTGCTCGGCAGATTGAATCTGCGCCACAACCACACCGCTAAAAATTTTGGCCGCTGGCTCTGTGCCATCTACCTCAAGCCCCGCCATAGTCATTTGATGCAATAATTCAGCACTATCCAGACTTGGATTAACCCACTGTCGTAACCACGCTTCACTAAATTTCATGTGCGGTAATCCTTAGTTGAACTGGCGCAAGAAGCGCAAATCGTTCTCGAAAAACAGCCGTAGATCGTCGACCTCATAGAGCAACATAGCCAAACGATCGCCACCAAATCCAAAGGCGAATGCCGAGTAAACTTCGGTATCAATATTTGCCATATTCAGCACGTTAGGGTGCACCATGCCGCAGCCCATCACCTCTAACCAACCGGTGTTACTGCACACCCTGCAGCCTTTCCCCAAGCAATGCACGCATTGCACATCTACTTCGGCAGAGGGTTCAGTAAAGGGGAAATAAGAGGGGCGAAAACGCACTTCCAGCTCTTTCTCAAAGAAACGTTGGAGAAAGTCGATGACCGTGCCTTTCAAATCAGCAAAGCTAATGCCTTCATCCACAACCAAACCTTCTACTTGATGGAACATTGGGCTGTGAGTTAAGTCTGAATCTCGTCTATATACACGGCCAGGGCAGATCACTCGAATAGGCGGGTCTTGCCTTTCCATGGTGTGTATTTGGCTAGGCGAAGTGTGGGTGCGCAATAGTGTGCCATCACCAAAATAGAAGGTGTCGTGCATGGCACGTGCCGGGTGATGGCTGGGAATGTTCAGCGCTTCAAAGTTGTAATAATCGTTCTCTACTTCTGGTCCGCTGACTACTTCATAGCCCGCGCCAGTGAAAATTTCTTCAATACGATACATGGCTTGAGTCACTGGATGCAGACCACCTGTGGCTGGCCGCCTACCAGGCAAAGACACATCCACTTTTTCCGCAAGTAATGACTTAGTCAATGCTGCCTGCTCAAGGGTGTTCTTGCGTGCAGCTAGATCTTCTAGCAGTGCCACTTTAGCTTCGTTGATCTTTGCACCTACTTTAGGTCGCTCATCTGCATCAACCTGCCCCAAGCTTTTAAGCAAACTGGTCAGCTCACCCTTTTTGCCAAGGTAAGCCACACGAACATCATCTAAGGCGCGCAGGTCGGCTGCTTTTTCAGTGGCTTCGCGTCCGCGCTTGAGTATGTTTTCAATATCCATCGTATTGTCCTAAATGGTCTTTTTTGCGCTGCCTGTTATCTACAAATGCTTCTTATCATTTGCGAATAAGGAGGCACAAAAAAAGGAAGAACTATGTTCTTCCCTTTTCTAACGAGTGTCAGCCACTAGCCTGAGCGAAGAACACTCTATTAAGGTCTCCCGGAGGCAGTTAGCGGCCTTTGAATCGTTTCTTAAGCGGCTGCCGGAGCAACGCGCTTTACTAATGCAGCAAAAGTATCTTTCTCGTGCATTGCAATGTCCGCAAGTACCTTACGATCCACCTCTACCCCTGCCTCCTTGAGACCGGCGATAAAGCGACTGTAAGACAACCCGTGTATACGCGCTGCAGCATTAATACGCACGATCCATAAACGGCGGAACTGGCGCTTACGCTGACGGCGGTCACGATAAGCATATTGACCCGCTTTAATGACTGCTTGCTTCGCAACTTTGAAGGTACGACTACGTGCGCCGTAATAGCCTTTGGCTAATTTTAAAATCTTCTTTCTGCGGGCTCGAGAGGCCACGCCACGTTTGATTCTTGGCATAGTTTTCCCCTATCGAGCCTTTGTTGGCAGCATACGTCTCAACGCAGGAACATCTGCTGCTGAAACGCCTTCCATACCGCGAAGATGACGCTTACGCTTAGATGTCATTTTCGTCAGGATGTGACTTTTGTTAGCTTGTTTGTGCTTAAAACCGGAAGATGTCTTGCGAAATCTTTTCGCAGCACCCCGGTGGGTTTTCATTTTTGGCATATGCCTTTCTCCACGCGATTCATGTTTCTACTTGCCACTTTTCAACCCGGTTAGAGCTAAATCTAACCCAGTCAGTCCCTGGCGCGTCGTTAAATCCGTCACACTTCTTAACCTAAAATTAAGAGAATGTATCTGGTTCTCTTCGGCCTAAATCAGGCCGGTATGATTCTGTAAAAGCGAACTATTGCTAGATTCGATTATTCAGCATCTGGTTTGAGGCTTGGTGCCTTCTTATTTTTACGTGGGGCTAGGACCATAATTACCTGGCGTCCTTCAAACTTTGGTTCCGACTCTACTGAGCCCAGATCGTCTAAGTCTGCTGCAATACGAGTCATCAAATTCATCCCAATTTCTGGGTGAACAACTTCTCGACCGCGGAACCGCAAAGAAACCTTGGTTTTATCCCCATCTTCTAAAAAGCGCTTTAGGTTGCGTAGTTTTACCTGATAGTCGCCTTCTTCCGTGCCGGGACGGAACTTCATCTCTTTGACTTGGATCTGCTTCTGCTTCTTTCTTTGAGCTGCTTTTGTTTTTTTCAGCTCAAAAAGATGCTTCCCATAATCCATGACTTTACAAACTGGCGGACTTGCATCCGCTACAACCAACACTAGATCTAAGCCTGCTTGTCTTGCTTCGGCTAATGCCTCAGCGCGTGGTACTACACCACGTTGACTTCCGTCTGCAGCCACAAGCCGCACACTGGTTGCTTCTATATCGTCATTTAACAACGAGCGATCAATTCGCTTACTCGTCTTTTTAATGGGCGTCTCCACATTCACCAAATTAAACGATGTTCTCGCTATCCGCTTTATTGCGCCAATCACCTCGTTACAAGGAACCGATGCACGAACAATGAGCCCATCCAAAATGTATGCACTCTATGAGCCATACGCCACTGCCAAAATTTTTGACAACGGATTTCAATAAATTGCATAGCAAAACTGCTCGACAACTACTGACTTTTTGAGGATTTTCAGCAATTTGATCTTCAACTGCTGGCAAAGCCTGAGCGTTACGTCCCCACGCCCTGACGCGGACGCCAGTTCGGGGCAGCATTCTACTGCCCGCAAAGCTTCACTTCAAGCAGCTAAGTCACGGATTATCCGAATACTTTTAGCAAAACTCGGCCAAAAAACCATCAAACCGAGCCGCTCTCTTGGGCCGCACCTTACCAGCGACGCCAGTTATCGCCATTTTGCAGCTAATTAAGGCTATCCTTTATGATCTCAATATACGCCGCACGCAGGTCTAATTTAGTTCCGGCGTAGGCTTTAACGGGCAACTCAGCCAGTGCTGTAGCCTGTGCAATTGCAGCATGTTCTAGGGATTCAGACGCCACCACCTCATCTAAATAGCCAACAGTTTGAGCATCTTCTGGCCCATACAAGGTGGCCTGAAGAACGGCTTGGGTCTGATGACGTTTGGACAACCGGCAAATAGCCATTTGCAACCCAAAGGGCGGCAGGCTCATTCCAATAGCGGTTTCATTTAGACCGTATTTAAAATCCCCCGCAGCGCCAATGCGCGTATCACTGACCAGCAGCACTAAAGCACCTGCAGCAATTGCATGGCCGGCACTAGCAGCAACCACAGGCTGAGGGTGAGTAAACAGACGCAAAAGCATTTGCGCACCACTGCCGACTAAGGCTTTTTGCTCAGACGGTCCCTTGGCAATTTCTTTTAAATCAAAGCCTGCACTAAAAACTCCGGGGCGTCCGGTAATCACCACTGCCGCAGCTTCTTTTTCTGCGCGGTCTAGGCCTTCATTCATGGCTTCAATATAGGTGTGTCCCACGGCATTGGCTTTGCCATCGTCTAATGCGATAACCGCAACATTGCCTTCTAATCTAAAATTAAACATTTATTCTCCCCTATCTAGCTTATTTCCTGATGCATTGCTGCAACTCTTTGTTCGGATTGTTTAAACAGCTTGTGCTGGACTTCAGGCGCTTAATATTTTGCACAGCCCTGCTGACCTTTATTCCAAACCCATTTTGCGTACCAAGCGCTGCAGGCTTGGCCGCAGTCGTAAAAACACAATGTACGCAATTTCCGCAATGGATAAAATGATTGGGTAGTGCATGACTAGGCCTACTGGACGCAACATGGGAATAGCTCGCCACATGGCTGCAAATGCAGCGGCGCCAGAAACTACTTCGCAGCCGACTTCTTGAGCATGGAAGCGCGCCATAAGCGTGGCTTCATCCAGTGGACAGGCTTGGCCTGAGAGTACATCTACAAAGTTGATTGCAGAACGCTTGTCTAGACGTCTAAACAGACCAATCTCACGGACGCACAAAGGGCAGCTAGAGTCGAACCAAACGGTCACTTGAGGTTGCATGGGCAAATCCAATAGAACTCTCCGTTAAAGTTCAGCGATGCGGGCAATGAGCGCATCTGCAAATTCTGCTGTACCTAAGGAACCGCCTAAATCTTTGGTGGTTTCTCCAGCAATTAGCGCTGCATCATACGCAGTTTTGATGAGGCTAGAGCACTGCTCAAAGCTGGATTCTTCTTCGGTCTCAGCCAGGTAGTTAAGCATCATTACCGCAGACATTAGCAGCGCTAAAGGGTTAGCCAAATTCCGACCGGCAATATCTGGCGCGCTGCCGTGAACTGCCTCAAACACTGCCTCGTTGTCGCCATAGTTGGCACCAGGCACCACACCGAGACCGCCGACCAAACCAGCACAAAGGTCACTGATTACATCGCCGTAAAGATTTTCCAACAGCAGCACATCGAACTGGGTCGGGTCTTGCACCAACTTCATGCAACCCGCATCAATAATTACAGATTCAAAACTCAAGTTGGGGTAGTCGTTTTTATGCACTTCGTCTGCACAGCGCAAAAACAAACCATCAGTGAGTTTCATAATATTGGCTTTATGCAGCATAGTGACTTTTTTGCGTTCGCGTCGATTGGCGAACTTAAACGCCCAGGATGAAATTCTCTGGCAGGCCACCTCGGACGCAACCTTCATACTCATCACAACACCCGGAGTAATCTCATTCTCTACTCCGCTATAAAGGCCTTCGGTGTTTTCTCGAATAATAACAATGTCGACATCTTTATAACGGGTCTCTACCCCGGGCAAACTGCGTACTGGACGCACAGCCGCATAAAGATTAAAGGCTTTGCGTAAGCGTACGTTAACGGAAGTAAAGCCCTCTCCCACCGGTGTGGTGCACGGTCCTTTCAACGCAACTTTACAACGAGAAATCTCATTCATTGTGCGCTCAGGAATCAATTCGTCGCCTTCTTCTAAGGCGCTGAGTCCCGCAGAGACAAATACCCAATTAATATCGGCTTTGACTTTTGCAGCCGCCGCATCTACTACACGAAGCACTGCCTGAGTAATTTCAGGACCAATGCCATCGCCGGGAATTACCGCTATGTCTCTCGCTTGCATTAATCTACCTACGCTTTATCTCTGAGGAACGAATGATCAAGGCCTACCACCGCTGGACCCCTATTCAAACTTAGTTTGACGGTAGGGAAGTAGGCACGTTTTTGGAAATCAATGTGTGCTTAACACTACTTTGCCCAAGCGCATTAGTTTCAACGACGGCCGTATTGGTATTTCCGACACGCCATCGCTTTCACAAATGAAATTTCGACTCAGTTAAAGCCCTAAGGTAATGGCTTTGTTTTATTATCCGCGCAAAAAACCTCGTTCAGCGCTTTAGCAAGACCGCTACTTTTGCTCACCAAAATCAAAGACGATAATTTCTTACCCCGAAAAAAGGGGACTATGTTCCCTTCCTTTCCCGGCGAATACCATCAAGAATTCTAAGCGCATTCTTGGAATACAGATCTTTGGATGAGAATGAATTCAACAGTTCCCGTACATCTGAGGGGATCAATTCCACATCAAATTTTGGCTTTTGATTTGACCTCGATGCACACACTACGAGACCACAAAAAGTACTAACCACGTCGGTGGCCTGTGGTATATCTAACTTTAACACCGCTGCCGTTGCCTCAGCTAACCTACCGAACCGGTCAAGTATAATTCGCTTTGAGTCAACAAAGCTACGTACAGATATATTATGCTCTATGGTCTGCTCTAACCGAGCGAGAAGAGGATTATAAGCGTCGTCCAACATGGCACTATTGTAGAACATTTCTATATATTCTTTGTCTGTCTTTCCGCCAACCAAACCCGCAAGAAGTACATCACTCCAACGAATAAGACTTTGGTTATACAAAACCAAAAACCACTTCCTCTCGCGTTTCGAAATACAAGTACAAAGTACCTTTTACGACGCCAGTTAGTTTTGCTAATTTTGTCATCGAAAAGGACTCAAAACCGCCCTCTCGGAAAAGTTTTTTAGCGGCGTCTAAAATACTCTGCCGACGAAGTAACTTCTGCTCATCTGTACGCGCGCGTTTACGGCCGCCTTCCATTTCAGTCAGCATAACACCCCTTCAGAAATGACCTGCAGTCAAATGCAAAATGCTCAGGCTAGAAACCTACACCAAAAAACCACAAAGGTTAACTGATATGTTTCAGCGCAAATGACCGGCAAAAATTTCATTACCTAACAATTATTGTCTGCGGAAAACTAAGGCCGTCAGGCGCAACAAAAAGACCAACCTACTCAACAATACGAAGAACTCAAACTAACCCCACAGAGAGTATTCGACTTTATCTAATTGACCCCGCTTACTTTCCGAAACAGGGAAATGCGTAGCGATACAGTTACCGTAACCGCGCTTCCAACCCTCACAAAAAAATACTCGACACACGCCAAAGTGTACACAAAAATATTAACACGCTCATTTTGCAACCGTTAAAAGCGCAGAACATAATAAAACAAGTCTACTATGTAGCCCGCTAAGTAATCTACAGACTTTTCGACCCCCCGCTGAGTACCACTAAAAGCCCTTTCAGTTGCTGCAACTAGATTTTGTAAGTTGTTGATGACGAAATACACCAAACCTCACAACAACTGGGTGTGATAATTTTGTATCAGAAACTAAATTTTAGTTTAGACCGTGTAACGACACTGATTTTTTCCGGCGGTGGCAACCGCTGCTGGTGGCAAGCCGCGTTTGTCACATCTACTGAGGCCTTGAATCAGGGGCATAACCCCAACAAAAACATCTAGCGCTTTTTAAAGCAGATCAAAAATACATTGAAAGCACCGAAGTTTATGTGGTCGCTGAATAGTTATAGGGGAGTGATCAATAACACTGCCTTGATAATTAAAAGCCGAAAATTTACCGACTCCACGATTTAATATTGCACCTACCCTTCCTGAGACCAATTAAGGCTCGGCATGGAACAATAGAAAATTTTTGATCCTTGCTTGAACGGGTATTCGTAGAATCGGGTGAACGTCTTCGCTGCTAAGTGCTAGCCAACTTGCATTGAGTATTGCCTTTACCTGTACATACCGCTGCAGAGACAAGATCATAAAACTGTGGTGTGAAACATCGCTGACACAAGAGTACTCGCGCCCCTTCCGCAAAATCTCATAATTTTTTTTGGCGGGCGGCATACACCCTAACCGAGCAAGGCTTCTCCGATCTCTACAAAGATTATAGTAAAGACAAAAATGCCGACGAGGGCGGCGGCCACCTTAAGAACGATTTTTAGCGCATCCAAGAGGTCGCCACGCGACTTTATCCCGCCGCGAAACCAAACCATACAAACTAGGGTCAACGGCAAGCCAAAAAACACCAGAAATATTACTATATACAGACCCATCTCCCTCTTACCTACCTGAAGCCTTAATCATCGCATTGGCCCAGTGTCCAACATCGCAGCCTGCAAAAAGTGCAACCGAAAAACACTTAGCTGAGAAATCGCCCAAAAACTTTAGCCCAAAAAAGTTAGAGACCTTTTCCAGCAAGCGTTTTATCTTTCTGCGAAGGAACATCGATGCCAGATCTTTTCACGAAATGGAGTTTGCTTTTTTGTTGAAACGCCGTCTGCGGCGGGGCTTCTAATTGGTACGCAATTGTAATTGGTAGGCACGCCCGGATTCGAACCGGGGACATCTAGCATGTCATGCTAGCGCTCTAACCAACTGAGCTACGCGCCTATTTTTAACTTTCTGCTACTTTCGCTAATCTATCTGAATAAGACCTGACTTTTAGCCACAAATAACCCGTTTGGGGTCTGCTGCGGCATTCACGAAGCGGTAGTATATCGCCGCTTAGTAATCGGGGCTAGTCTGAATAGCCTTCATTGAGCGTTCTACGGCTTTTCTTTTTAGTTTTTTACCAATTGTCTCGCCCGAAATCAGCCGAGCAATTGTTTTTGCCGCAACTGATGCAGTTGATCGCGCACGTGGGCTGCCTCTTCAAACTCCAAATCTTGAGCATGCTTGAGCA
This sequence comes from Gammaproteobacteria bacterium, assembly GCA_963581445.1. Classification (GTDB taxonomy): domain Bacteria; phylum Pseudomonadota; class Gammaproteobacteria; order Pseudomonadales; family Azotimanducaceae; genus UBA4421. Next base: position 14,131 of record CAUZON010000030.1, read on the forward strand.
TCTGCTTTTCCATTTGCGTAATTAGCTTGCCCAGCGCCTTGGGGCTGTCTGGAACGATAATCGGCTGAACCTTGTTGCCGCGCTTTGATTTGGACCCAGTACTGGTTGAACGAGCGCCCTCCATCACATCCACAATGCTCTTAGTGACAGACTTCGGCACAATGCCGTTTATCTTGTTGTGCTCAATCTGTTTTTCCCGACGACGGCCGGTTTCACCCATGGCGCGTTCCATAGAGCCGGTAATTTTGTCCGCATATAGTATGGCTCGGCCATTGAGGTTTCTTGCTGCACGACCCATAGTTTGAATAAGCGAACCTTCCGAACGCAAGAAGCCCTCTTTGTCAGCGTCCAATATCGCTACTAAACTCACTTCGGGCATGTCTAACCCTTCTCGCAACAAGTTAATGCCCACCAGCACATCAAATACGCCCAAACGCAGGTCACGCAGAATTTCCATCCGCTCCACGGTATCTATGTCTGAGTGCAAGTAGCGCACGCGGATACCGTGCTCGTCTAGATATTCCGTTAAATCTTCAGACATACGCTTGGTCAGCGTAGTGACCAAGACCCGCTCATTATTAGCAATTACCAACCTAATTTCACCGAGCAAATCATCTACTTGATTGCTTGCAGGCCGCACTTCAACCGGTGGGTCTAACAACCCCGTTGGCCGCACCACCTGTTCTACTATCGGTGCATTTTGCAGCGCTTCGTATTTGCCCGGTGTAGCAGACACAAAAATCATCTGTGGTGACAACCGCTCCCACTCCTCAAAACGCAGAGGGCGGTTATCCAACGCTGACGGCAAGCGGAATCCATAACCCACCAGGTTTTCTTTACGCGCACGGTCGCCCTTAAACATGGCGCCAATTTGCGGCACAGTGACATGAGACTCATCTATAACCAACAACGCATTGCTGGGCAGATAGTCAAACAGCGTCGGCGGCGCTTCGCCCGGCCCTCGCCCTGAAAGGTAACGCGAGTAGTTTTCAATACCCGAGCAGTAGCCGAGTTCTTTGATCATCTCAAGGTCAAACTGGGTTCTTTGCTCTAGGCGCTGAGCCTCTACCAACTTGTTGTTGTCCTTCAGATGCTTGAGGCGATCTTTCAGCTCGTCTCTGATGTCGTCCAAGACCGACAGCATGCGATCTCTAGGCGTTACATAATGCGACTTAGGGAAAACCGTATACCTAGGTACACGGCTTAAAATTTCGCCGGTGAGCGGATCAAAAATAGACAACTCTTCAATTTCATCGTCGAAAAGTGAAATACGTAGCGCGTCTTTTTCCGACTCCGCTGGGAACACGTCAATAATGTCCCCTCTCACGCGATAGTTACCCCGCTGAAAGACTACGTCGTTACGCTCGTACTGTAGGTCGGTGAGCAGTTTGAGGATTTCTCTCTGCTCGAGCTTATCGCCTCGGTCCAAATGTAAAACCATCTGCAAGTAAGCTTGGGGATCTCCAAGGCCATAGATCGCGGAGACTGAGGCAACAATGATTGCATCACTGCGCTGCAACAAGGCCTTGGTTGCACTCAAGCGCATTTGTTCAATATGCGCGTTTACTGAGGAATCTTTTTCTATAAAGGTATCTGAGGCAGGCACATAGGCTTCAGGCTGGTAGTAGTCGTAATAGGAAACAAAATATTCCACAGAATTCTCTGGAAAGAATTCTTTGAACTCGCCATAAAGTTGCGCCGCCAAGGTTTTATTCGGCGCGAGGATAAGCGTGGGGCGCTGAGACTGCGCGATAACATTAGCTATGGAAAATGTCTTACCCGAACCAGTCACCCCTAAAAGGGTCTGATGAGCCAAGCCAGCTTCTAGCCCTTCCACTAGTGCCTTTATCGCTGCAGGCTGATCTCCGGCTGGCTCAAAAGGGCTAACAACTTTTAGATTAGGGTCATTATGTTCTAACGAGATTTGCACAAAAGTAGCCTGGAGATAGATGCGATGAAGTTACCATCCCCTTTCAGCGACTGCCACCGAGAGGGTCTCAAAGGCGATAAATGTCCGAGAAAAGAGTCAATATTACAGGTATTAAAGGTGAAGTCGCTCATGGCGGCAAAATAAATGCCTCTTAGGCGGACATGGAGCATATGCGAGGCGAATCAATAGACCCGGACAGAATGCTTGCCGACCTTTCTGCCGACCTTCCTGCCGACTTTTACAGGCGACAGGCGTTACAAAAACTGCTGACTCAGACCAGCCAGCAAGAAGACCTTAGTCTTCTTTAGGCGCTTCAGCCGCAGCTTCTTCGGCAGGTACTTCTTCGGCAGCAGCTTCTTCAACTACTTCTTCGACTACCTCTTCTACTACCGGCGCAGCAACGGTAACCTTGATCAGTTCGTGCTTGACTAAGATCGCTGCTTTCTCATCGCCATTGACAGATTTCTTGTTGGCGTCTTCGACGGCGTAACGTTCATCACGACGTTGGTAAATAGTATATTCATCAGTTTTTACAACAGCTTTCATAGGAGTCTCCAATACAAAGTGTAATTAAAGGGTGCCGGCTATTGCCCAGTGAACAGCTCGCCTTTCCCAGTAGCCGCGCAGGTTACTCTTTTGTGGCAAATCCTTAAAGCCCAATCACACCTGCTGAACGCAAGTTCCAGCTATGTTGGCGTTCAAAAACCAAATTTACTGCAAAATAATGAGGTTTGCGTCTATGTATATTCCATCTAGTTACTAATAGACCCTCGCTTTATTAACTAATTCGTCTAAAATTCTGCGCTCACATTTCCTGACAGTTACCGCGAAGAAAAACTCATGGCAGCACTAATGACCGAGCGTGTAACCCACGTCCACCATTGGAACGACACTCTATTTAGTTTTCGTACAACTCGTGACCAATCGTTCAGATTCAAAAATGGCCACTTTGTAATGATTGGACTTCCTGCAGAGGAAGGCCGGCCGCTACTGCGTGCTTATAGTATTGCCAGTGCAAATCACGAACATGAGCTAGAATTTTTTAGCATTAAGGTGCCCGATGGCCCGCTGACGGCTAAGTTACAAATGCTTAAAGTCGGCGACGAAGTAATGGTTGGCAAAAAGCCTACCGGAACATTAGTACCTGACAACATGCTACCCGGACGTTTTCTGTATTTGATTAGCACCGGAACTGGCCTCGCGCCCTTTATGAGCATCATCAAAGATCCTGAAATTTACGATCAGTTTGAGCGCGTCATACTCACTCACGGGGTCCGTGAAGTATCTGAGCTAGCCTATGCCGACTACATAGAAAACGAATTGCCCAACGATGAATTCATGGGCGAAATGATTCGCGAAAAGCTTGTCTACTACCCCACCGTGACCCGAGAAGACTACAAAAACACTGGGCGTCTTACAGACCTCATGCGCAGCGGCGAGCTGTTTCAAGATTTAGGCCAACCTAAACCCACCGTAGCCGATGATCGTTTTATGATTTGTGGCGGTCCCAGCATGCTCAAAGAAATTGTCGAAGTAATTGAAGCAGACGGTTTTGAGGAAGCGCGCAATGTGCATCCCGGCCACTATGTGATTGAACGCGCTTTCGTAGAGTCTTAGTCGACGAAAGCCTTCTCTTCAGCACTCTAGCTAGAGGAAAGGCTGGCTAAAAAAGAAAAGCATTGCGCCGGCAAAGCGCTTGCCAGCGAATTTCCTATTCAAATACTCCCCTGGTTTCAGCGCCAGAATAGCGCTTAACCGACCCAATTTGTTACCCGGCGTAACAAAACCTTTGAGAAATACAGAAAACTCGTTATTATTCTAAACTTGGTCTGACCAAAATGGTCTGACCAAATTACATTAAGCAGTACCCTCAAAAGGTACGCAACCCTACGCAACTTGATCAATAAATAGATGAGACCTGCTCTACCACTATGACGACAAAGCACGACCAAATATGCGACACGCTTACAGATGAAATCCTGCAAGGGCGCTATCGCGTGGGCGAACGCCTGCCGTCAGAAAGAGATTTATCCGCGCGCTTTGACGCCAATAGAGGTGCAGCTAGAGAGGCTATGAAACGCCTAGAACAACTGGGTATTGTCGATGTACAACCAGGCGGCGCCAGAGTTAAAGACACGAACCAAGCCAGCCTTGACGTCATTAGTCACCTCTTGAGCCAAGGTACCCTTCCCGACCGCCACCTTGTCGATCAAATCTTAGTAGTGATCAACAGTCTGGTGTCTATTGCCGCAGAACAGCTGCTGAAAGCCGGACGCGATATCGAGATAGAAGAAATACGTGGCTTCGTCAGGGCGTTCTTCGAGCAAGAGCTGGGCAAGGAAGGCCACAGTTTGGCCAGAATCGCGCTGATGCAGAAGATGCTGCAAAGCAGTCACAATTTGCCCCTACAGATTATTGCGCGCACTTTATTCGAACAATTTGCGCCAAGCATGGAGCCCCTTGCCAACTTCGCTCAAGTAGACACACAACGCTTTGCCCAAAACGCTAAAACCCTAGATCTAGCATTGGAAAAAAGAGACCTCGTGGCTGTTCGAGCGGCTTTCGATGCATTTTCAGAACTTAATCGAGAAACCATGGTCGCAGCATTCGACCTGGCCCAAAGCACACCCGGCCAGGAGGCCACCTCCCCATGATGCGAACCCTAATCATTCCTTCAGCGATAGTCGTAATCTTTCTCTTTGGCGCGGGGGCAATTATGGCTACAGCACCGGAGCTTGAACCAAGCGCCGTAAAACCAACACCGGTAAGCGTCAACGTCACTGAGGCAGTTTTCCAAGGCGTGCGTCTCAAGGTGCACTCCCAAGGTACTGTAATGCCCTCTACCGAGAGCCAGTTGATACCGGAGGTTTCTGGGCGGGTCGTTTGGAGGTCAGACAATTTAGTCAACGGCGGTTATTTTAAGGAAGGCGAAGAACTCGCAAAAATAGATGACTTGGACTATCGCAACAGTCGTGATCGCGCCAAAGCGGCATTGGACAAAACTCAAGCAGAACTAGAACACGCCAAATTTGAATACACACGTTTACGCAGCCTTGCCGAAAGAAAACTCACCTCAAGGTCTAAGCTAGAAAATGCGCTTAAATCTTATCGCGTGATGCAGGCCGCTTTTCAAGATGCCACAGTCAGCTTTGAGCAAGCCGAGGAAAATTTAAGAAGAACCACGCTGCACGCGCCATTTACAGGCATTGTTAGATCCGAAAGTGTCGACATCGGCCAATTTGTTTCTCGCGGACAACCTATCGGCACCCTGTATGCCAATGATATCGTCGAGATCAGGCTTCCTGTTGCGGATCGCCAGTTAGCCTACCTAAACCTACCGGCTTCGCCCAACGGTTCACTACAGCCAAATTTGCAGCCCAAGGTAACTTTAACCACCGAGTACGCGGGCCGCGCGTTAACTTGGGAAGGCCGAATTGTGCGCACCGAAGCAGAGATTGATGTATCTAGCCGCATGGTCCAATTAGTAGCGCGGGTAACCAACGACCAACCTCTTAATCCAATATCCGTAGGCCTATTTCTCAACGCAGAAATTCACGGACTTGCAGCCGAGGACGTTGTTGTTTTACCCCGCTCAGCTCTGCGTAACAACAATCAAATACTCATCGTAGACGCGAACGACAAGTTGCGCTTCCGCTCCATAAAGCCGCTACGCGTATATCAGGATGATGTTCTGATTGCCAGTGGAATAAAAGCAGGAGAGCGCATCTGCATTTCTCCTCTGCAAACAGCCATTGACGGTATGAGCGTAGTGCCCATCAGCATAGACTTGAAAGGGAGTCGCTCCTAAATGCTCACAGCTATAAGATGGTTCGCACACAACCCCGTAGCCGCAAATCTACTGATGGTAATGCTATTGTTAGGTGGCGCTTTTGGTGCACTGAGCACTAACCAAGAAGAATTCCCCAACTTCGACATTAAGGCGGTTAACGTTATTGTTCCATATCTTGGCGCCGCGCCGATCGAAGTAGAAAAAGCCGTTTGCATCCGAATAGAAGAAGCTATTGAAGGAGTAGAAGGCATAGACAGAATTCACGTGACCGCTATCGAAGGTATGTGCGCCGTCACGGCGGAACTGATTCAAGACGCTGACGAAATTTTGGCTTTGAATGAGATCAAAAGCTTGGTGGACAGCATTAACAGTTTCCCTATCGAAACTGAAAAACCAATTATTTCTAAACTCGCGATTACTCGAAAAGTCGTTCAAATTGCAATAAGTGGTCAGACCGAAGAGCGCGAACTGAAAGAAATTGCGCGAACATTAAGAGACAAAATAGCTCAAGTACCAGGCATTTCCCAAGTCGGCGTTGAATACGTTCGACCCTACGAAATTTCTATTGAGGTGCCAGAACAAAACCTCCGCGCGTTTGGCCTTAATTTAGAGCAAGTCTCGAATGCCATTCGCACCAGTTCGTTGGATATGCCTGGTGGCACCATTAAGACCAGCGGCGGAGAAATTTTAATCCGCACCACAGGCCAAGCCTATTGGGGCGAAGAGTTTGCAGATGTAGTGGTTGTTACGCGCAAAGACGGCACCCGCGTGACGCTGGGCGAGATCGCTAATATTCGAGATACCTTTGAAGAAGGTGATTTACTTGCAGAATTTAATGGTCAGCGCGCGGTGATGGTCAACGTATCTCAAGTGGGCAAAGAAGATCTGATCAAAATTGCCGCTGACACTAAAAAGGTAGTAGACAAATTCCAAGGCAGCCTGCCTGCGGGCGTGACAACCGACGTCTGGATCAACACTTCCTTGGAACTGAGCGAGCGCATGTCTGTTTTGGCACGCAACGCTGGTGGCGGATTATTGTTGGTACTTATCGTACTGGCGCTGTTCCTGCAATTTAAATTGGCCATGTGGGTAGCCATTGGCATTCCGGTGGCGCTGTTGGGTACTCTTGGTGCGCTGCCCTTCACAGACATCACAATTTCAACCATGACAGTTATGGGCTTTATTTTAGTACTGGGTATTGTTGTTGATGACGCCATTGTTGTTGGCGAGCGTGTCTATGGACATGAACAAATGGGGAAATCGCCTATTAATGCGGCCATTGATGGCACGCTAGAAGTGAGCGTGCCCGTAATATTTGGTGTCTTAACAACCATCGCTGCATTCTTGCCGCTGATTTTAGTTGAAGGACGCATGGCGAATTTCTTCTCCCCTATAGGTTGGATAGTGATATTCGCGCTTATTTGTAGCGTAATTGAATCTCAACTGATCCTACCCTCCCACCTGGCCAATCGAGACCGCACCGAGCCCAAGCTGAAAGCCGCCATTATGTGGAACAAATTCCAAGGCAATTTAGCTGATGGATTAGAGCGGTTTTCGAAAAACTATTACATGCCATTCGTGCGTAAGACGATTAACTGGCGCTATGCCACCGCTGCGATTTGCCTAGGTGTTCTCATTCTCGCTTTGGCACTCATCGCAAGCGGGCGAGCGGTGTTTGGCTTCTTCCCTGCTATTGAAGGTGACCGAGTTTATGCGGGCCTAGAAATGCCCGAAGGTATTGCCGCTGAAACCACACTTAGGGCCGCTCGCCGAATAGAAGAAGCAAGTCAGCTTTTGAATATAAAAATGACTAAAGAATTAGGGCTAAGCGCACCGCTGATCAGAAACGTGCTAATCAGTGTTGGGCAAAAGGTTGATCGTAACGGACCCGGCGAACCTCAAAGCGCTGGGCGAAGTAATATTGCAGAAATTGTCATCGACCTAGCACCACTCAAGGACCGCAATTACATCAGTGCGAAAGCCATCGCTAATCGGTGGCGCGAGTACACCGGCAGTATTCCCGGTGTAGTAAAGCTCAGCTTCGACGCAGACAACTACTCCGCAGGTGCACCAATTGAATATCAGCTTAATGGCGATGACGTAGACGAGTTGCGCAGAGCAGCGGAAGATATGAAAGCACAGCTTTCACGTTTTACTGGCGTTTTTGACATCGCAGATTCTTTTCGCTCAGGTAAGCAAGAAATACAGCTAGAGCTACTGCCAGAAGCGCGCAACCTAGGCTTAACCCTACGCGATTTAGCCCAGCAAGTTCGCAGTTCGTTTTATGGTTCTGAAGCCCAGCGCGTACAAAGAGGCCAGGACGACATCCGTGTCATGGTTCGCTTTCCAGAAAGTGAGCGAAAATCTCTCGGCAATTTGGAAGACATGTACATCCGTACCCCAGATGGCAATCAAGTGCCCTTTTATTCTGTTGCCCGTTTCGAAGTCAGCCGCGGCTACTCTAAGATCAACCGCAAAGACGGTCGTCGGCAGGTTGTGGTCAGCGCGGATGTGAACAGGAGCATTGTTTCGCCCGAAGAGGTCAGCGCCGCGATTCGCGCCGACCTAGTGCCCGAGTTTCGAAAGCGTTATCCAAACATCGATGTAGAATTGGGCGGCGAGCAAGAGGAGAGAGCAGAGGCTCTAGGCGGGCTCGCCATTGGTTCGCTGTTTTCTCTAGTGGTAATCTATGGACTTTTAGCTATTCCACTGCGCAGCTATCTACAGCCATTAGTGATCATGAGTGTTATTCCCTTTGGCGCAGTGGGAGCCATTGTTGGTCACTTTCTGTTAAACGAACAATTGATGTTTTTCTCAGCTCTTGGCATCGTTGCGTTGTCCGGCGTTGTGGTGAACGCGTCGCTGGTTTTAGTGGACTATGCCAACCGCAAACGACGGGAAGGCATGCACATGGTGGATGCGATATTAGAGGCTACCTCAATCCGATTTCGCCCAATTATTTTGACATCAGTAACAACCTTTATTGGACTCATACCACTGATGTCCACCAGCACCCCTGCCACAGCGCCCTTTTTACCCATGGCGATCTCATTGGCTTGGGGGGTACTTTTCGCTACCTTTATTACCCTTTTACTGGTGCCCTGCTTATATCTAATTGTTGAAGACTTTTTGCAACAAAAAAACGCTGCGCAAATGTGGCTAAAAGGTCAGCCTGCGTCCGAAAATGATGCAAAGCTCAGCGCGTCTCGCCAAGCCCAGAGCTAGGTGCTCGTTCGGAGTTCGTTAAGCGCCTGATAGGCGCTAAAAAGCGATGCCAGAGAGCGGCCAAACTTCACCTTTGGAGCGAATATTATGTGAATGTTAGAAGAAACCGAGACACACGGCCAAGGCGGCACTTTGTAATGTCATACATTGAGCTCTTGGGTTATAGTTTAGAGAGAAACGTAGAAAACCACGGGGAAATAAAAATGACAGAAGCTGTCCTTGAAAATCCAGATCTTTTTGATCTGACCATGTCGGATCAGGCTCAACCACTCTTAGATGCAGTAAAAAAGCACATTAAAGAGAATGTCGATCCAATCACCGAAGAATATTTTCGTTTAGGTGAAGGCCGCAAAGAACATTGGGGTTACGGTGAAGGCCAATTAGAGCTATTGGAAACCGTAAAGCAAAAAGCCAAAGATTCTGGCTTGTGGAACTTCTTCCTTCCTGACGCAGACACAGGCGAAGGCCTTTCTAACCTAGACTATGCTTTTATCGCAAATGAGCTAGGCAAAAGCCCACTCGCTTCAGAAACCCTGAACTGCAGTGCGCCTGACACCGGCAACATGGAAGTACTAGAGCGCGTTGGTACACCTGAGCAAAAAGAACAATGGTTAAAGCCTTTGTTGAATGGCGAAATTCGTTCAGCTTTCGCAATGACTGAGCCTGGCGTACCTTCGTCAGACGCTAAGAATATTGGTACTCAAGCAGTACTAGACGGTGACGAGTGGGTAATCAACGGCGAGAAGTACTATATTTCTGGCGCTGGCGACCCACGCTGCAAGATCATGATCACCATGGTTAAGACTAGCCCAGATGCACCTGCTCACAAGCAGCAGTCGCAAATCTTGGTACCTATCGATGCTAAGGGTGTAAATATCCTCGACGGCATGGAAGTATTTGGTCATGACGACGCGCCACACGGTCACATGCACATTCACTTTGACAACGTTCGTGTTCCTAAAGAGAACATGCTACTTGGCGAAGGTCGTGGTTTTGAAATCTCTCAGGTTCGTCTTGGACCAGGAAGAATTCACCACTGCATGCGCTCAATCGGTGTAGCAGAACGCGCATTAGAATTGATGATTCGTCGTTCAACCACACGTCACGCGTTTGGTCGTCCAATTATCCAGTTGGGTAAGAACATCGAGCTGGTTTCTCGTGCACGCATCGAAATTGATGCTTGCCGCCTAATGGTACTTCAAGCTGCTAAAGCGATGGATACACTAGGTAACAAAGAAGCGCGTAACTATGTCAGCGCCATTAAAGCAATGGTTCCTGAAAAAGTGTGCACCATCATCGACCAAGCGATCCAGATCCATGGCGCAACCGGTGTATCTCAGTGGACACCACTAGCACGTATGTACACCAGCCAGCGTACTCTGCGCCTTGCAGACGGACCTGATGAAGTGCATCACATGGTAGTAGGTCGTAATGAAGTACGTAAGTACGAAGGCCAGCCTTACACAGCTATCGACGATAAGTTGGTAAACAAATAGGCAGCTGCCGCTTACGACATGTAAGAGATAAAGAAGCCCGCCGTTCCTTGAGAACAGCGGGCTTTTTTTTGCCCTGATTTTGCGTAAGAGCACGTAGTGTGGGTATTAGAGTGAGGACGTTCCGGTGGCGGCAGCCTAGGCTGCCAATAGATCAGTGGTCGTGGTCGTGAGAATGATCATGTCCATGAGGTCTATCCGCAAAAGCCTGCTCTCGCTCATTTAGGGCTGCGTCCAACACAACGCCCTTTTGCGCCAACAGATTCTCAAGCGCCAGTTGAAAATGATCAAAATATTGATATTGGTCGGCCTCAACAAACACATCAGTTTTGGCGTCAAACAACGCAATGGCGTCAATAAGACTCTGCTGAAATTCCGCCCAAGCAAACACTTCTTGCTCGCACAAGGACACCGCCATGGCAAATATTCGGCCCTGCCAAGGCGCGTCAAAAATCACCTCACCATTGACCATAGGCGGTTGCAGGTTTTCAGGCAGCGGCAGTTCTTGGCGGGCACTGGCTTCACTCGTTTCACTAATTTCAGTGGATACGCTGTTGTTCATAGTCTACTCCCCAGCCATCTCAGCCAAAACTTCCACACCAATCATGCTGTCGCGGGTAATCTTACTCGCCAGCTCATCCTCGCTCAGCGTCTCCCAACCCTTGGGCTGAACAGGCAACACCATGTAACGCACCTCAGCTGAAGAATCCCAAACACGGACCTCCTGCTCAGCAGGCAAATGCGTACCAAAATCTGTTAATACGGCTCTGGGTTCGCGCACCACACGGGAGCGGTAAGCAGGGTCTTTATACCACTTAGGTGGCAGGCCCAACACGGCCCAGGGGTAGCAAGAGCACAGCGTGCACACCACAACGTTATGCACCTCGTCAGTGTTTTCCACCACCACCAGCTTATCTACTTGGCCGCCTTCAAAGGCAAATTGTGCAATGGCCGCAGTGCCATCATCTAACAAGTGCTGCTTAAACTGAGCATCTCGCCACGCCTTAGCCACCAGCATAGCGCCGTTCATGGGCCCCACCCGCTCGTTGTATAAAGTGAGCACATCATCAATGCGAGCAGCGTCTAACAAGCCCTTCTCAACTAATAAACTTTCTAACGCTTCAGCTCTATTAGCCGCTGATTTTTCACTCATGTCTTATCTCCGTCTCACGCCTGTCATTACCCTAAATCAATTCTGCTCAGTCATTTGTTAACGTTGCGAACTAGTCCTTGGACGCGTCGCTTAAGTAGGGTTCAAAAAGATCAATATTTAACACCACGCCCTCTTCTGCACTGGGCCCCCATAAATCTGCGCCTTGATAGCACACGGTGTATAGGTGCTTAGGGTCTTCGCCCTTGCCATGTGCATTAGCGTCAGGAAACACCCAAGCACCGTGAACAGCGATGACCTGACCTGGAATATCGCGGACGTAACTAGGTAGACGAGTATGACCCGACCCACCCAAGCTGAGCGCAATGACCTTATCACCCACACTAAAACGTGGTGAAGCGGCAACAAGCCGCTGAGCCGTAGGTTGAAAGTTACGTTCTTCCGCAGGAAATGTGTCTGCTGTCGCCAAAGGCCTAGCCGCTATCGTTTCACGAAGCTCATAGCCCCTATTCAATACGCGGTTATTAACTTCTTCCTGAGTCAGCAACCCGGCTTCTACCAACATAGTCTCAGCACCGCCAAGCCAACGGCCATAATAACCGTCACTCAAATAGTTGATGGGATCTATACGCTCAACCGAATGACGAAAATGATCAGTATTAGCGGCAGCGCCATTAGCAAACAGGCTGTTGATAATAGTGAACACAGCCGCGTGCCAACGCTCGTTAAAGCCGTGAATATGCCGCCCTTCTTTTGACGAAGCATCCAGCTCAACATGGCCGAAACCCTGCTTGCCACCTAAATCATGAATACCGTCCATATACCCCTCCCAAGTAATGTAAGCATATTATCCGCGGCTACCAAGCTTCACCATAAGGCCTTATCACAGAGGAAAAAGACCATGCTGATTTACTCTGATGAGCCAACCGATAACACTCTTCAGCAATATCATCGGGCTGGCAAAAAAAACCATCATCTTTATCCGCATAACGCTCTCGTGTCCAGGCTAGATCTATGACCGCATCAATAGCCACATATGCCACATGCACGCCTTTAGGACCTAAATCTCGCGCCATAGCCTCGGCCAAAATACGCTGAGCCGCCTTGGTAGGCGCAAATCCGGCAAAATTTGCAGAGCCGCGAAAGGCCGAAGTATTGCCCGTGCAAATAATCGCCCCTTCACCAGCATCTATCATGGCTGGCGCTGTACTTTGAGCAAGGTGCAACAAAGCCATGGTGTTTACTTCAAAATTACGCGCCAAAACATCGGGGTCAATGTCTAAAAAGTTTCCAAAAGCGCCGCCAACGGCATTATGAATGACCACTGAGGGAGCGCCCAAATCCGTAACGATAGCGGCCAATGTTTGTAGTAAATGTGTTGTATCGCTGACATCACAAACGTAGGCATGGGCACCCTCCACCTCTTTAGCAAGCGCGTCTAATCGTTCAGCATTTCGCGCAAGCATTGCCACTTCATAATGCTCACAAAAACGTCGAACCAAAGCACTACCCGTGCCAGGGCCAACACCGGTGATTACGCAAACTTTTTTTCTCACTTATCTTTTCCTCAAATCAGTCTATTACTCAGACACCTGGCAACTCGCAGGCCCTGCGACCAGATTACATCTTATAGCCTGAGGCAATATCACCTGATAGTCATTGCCAAAGTGTGTGGCGGGTAAATAGTAGTCGGTGCTGATGGCCTGTGCGCCGCTGGCGAAGGCTGCGTCTCTGCGCCGAGTATCGTTGTCTCGCGCCTCTCGAGTATCTGCATCAGCCCTGGTGCGTACCATGTAACCGGCTGCCACTAATCGTTGGATCTCATCGAATTGTTCTAGCGGCTCATTAAGAATCATGATTCCTGCAGCTGGATGACCTTCAAGTGCGTTAGTAAACATTGGACGTTGTTGCCAGCCCTCGGAGTACATATCACGCTTAGTGCCTCCTTCGTCCAAAATCATAATGAACTTGCCTCTTGCTTCACTAAGTAACGGCCAATTTAGGCCCACTACCTCTATTGGGCGAATGAGTTGGTTGCCCAACTCCTCTTCAATGATCGAATCCATCAGATCAAAGGCTGCAGGGATAAATGTTTCGGGTGCTGTTAATCCGAGAATATAATCATCCTTGGCGTTAAAACTAATCCATATAGGCGCATGGGATGGGTTATTTTGTGACCAATCACTGACCTGCTGCAAACAAATACGTAAAGTAGCGCAGTTACTGATCATATCAATTTGCTGCACATGCCCTACAAGAAATTGATTTTCATCTGCGACGTAAAAAACATCCAATTCGAGCTTTCGCATACCTAGGTCAAGTTGTTCGGCTATAGGTCTGTGCTCATACTCTAGGCTTTCAACAATTTCGGGATTGAGCTGCATTAACTGTTTTACAAAGCCATCTGGCATGGCCTGCTTGTAGCTATTGTGGCTGCCAACAAATTGGATTTGATTGATATACAGCCCAGCACTTGCATTGTCTGCTGCTGGTTTTGGTGAGAGTTCTTGCGGTTGAGTCTGCGGAGACTGTTCGACGTCTTTTAACTTACTGAGCTTTTCGGTATTTGCGCCTTGTTCGTCCGATTGACAGCCTAACAATATAAAGTAGCCACACATCAACAGTAAAATTCTCATGAACTAGTCTCCTGTTTGAAAATCCTCATCATCTAAGCCGTGACCCCAATTTTGCTTGGCATGCAAATATCGCTTGTTGAATTGGCCAACGCCTGTGACATGTTTCTGACGAGTCACGTCATGCAAACCGAACTCCGCAAGGTCATCAATCTTCTTCGGATTATTGGTCAGCAATCGAAACGGCTTTAGCCCGACAAAGTGCTTGAGCAAAATTGCTGCATCGCTGAAGTCGCGACAATCGTCCGGCAAACCTAACGAGCGATTGGCTTCGTAAGTGTCTTCACCTGCGTCTTGCAGAAGATAGGTGGCGGCTTTCGCCCACAACCCGATTCCTCTGCCTTCGTGACCGGCCATATAGACCAAATAACCACCGGCAGGATCTTCGCTGATGCGCGCAATGGACTCAGCCAACTGCGGCCCACAGTCACAACGCTGGGAGCCAAATACATCCCCCGTTAAGCAATTGCTATGCACGCGAACCAGTGGATTTTCTTTTGGCTCACCCACAACAAGTACGCTGTTTACCGCTAAAGGCGATACAAGGTGGGCAAACAAATGCTGACCACCGCGCGCCATAAGGTCCGAAGCCAAAGTTTCTACACCTTGGAGTTCAGTACTGCGCACAGCGGCATACCACTGCACGGTGATGTTCACGCCGGGTAGAGACATGGGCATGGGAATGGGACCCATGACGTTAACGGCCAGCTCACCAGGATGCTCGGGACTTGAAACATCAATGATTTGACCTTCAGAATTTATCCGAACCAATTTTTCTTGTTCGATTAGGCGCTGACGAATTTCGGGATTTAGATATGTAAACATGGCCTATATAGTGCCTGATTTAAGGTGTTATTGCAGAAGATTATGCCCATTGACTGGGTTCTTTTTGCTTAAACACCTGCCCCTAAACATAAGGAATGATATCTTTTGCCACCTTCTCAATAACGTCAAAACGCGTGTCAAAATTAGGCAGAATCATGACCTGATTCAAGCCCGCCTCGCCCAACACCTGCAGCCGTTCAATGAGCTGATCTTGGGTGCCGATCATACTTGAGGCCTGCAAAACCTTGGGCGTGAGGAACTTTTCTTCTTCCTCTAGCACCCAGCAATTGTGGCCCGCGTGGATGCGCTGATGCCGCCGCTCCGCCGGGTAGGTTTCTAGCAATGCGGTGTAGTCCTGCCAAATTTCCGCCATGAAGTTAGGTGGCTGATGACCAAAATTGCGGAATTGATCATAGGCATAATGCACGCTGGCCATGGCCATCGCCCCACACTCAGCCTTCACCCGAGGCGAATCTGGCGTCTCCCCCTGCTCTAGCACCACCATTGTGGTTAATGCTGTGGTGTAATAATCGCCACCGGGGACCAAGGTCCGATTGGCTCTATGAGCGCCTTCATTGAGGCTATGCCAACTGGCGGTGAGCGCTGCGGAAGACGCTGCCCCCATAACGGCGCCATGGCCATATTGACCGGCTAGAGCCAAAGATTTAGGACCAAAACCCGACACATAAAGCGGAATTGGGTCGTCAAAATTAACAAAGCCTTTGTCCGGCATGACGTGCCGAATAGGTATTGCCTGGCCGTCATGATGATAAATAGCTTCTTCGCCACGCAGCAATGGCGCCAGGGTTTGTAAGTAGGTTTCGAATTCTGCGATTCTTTGCGGCGCTATGCCCATAACTCGCCGCGCTGTATTGCCTGCGCCCACACCAAAAAAGGTTCGCCCCGGGGCCAAGGCGTTAATGGTGGCGATACCCGCAGCGTTAACAGGGGCCGGACGTGTGCCTGAGATTGCCACGCCCGTGCCAATATTGATTTTTGAGGTGCGATCCGCCACCAGCGCTAATGTGGCAAAACAATCCGACCAAAGCATTTGCGAATCTGCCATCCACGCGTGACT
This sequence comes from Gammaproteobacteria bacterium, assembly GCA_963581445.1. Lineage (GTDB taxonomy): Bacteria > Pseudomonadota > Gammaproteobacteria > Pseudomonadales > Azotimanducaceae > UBA4421. The sequence continues at coordinate 30,216 of CAUZON010000030.1, forward strand.
AAAGCCTAACTCTTCAGCGCGAACCACATAACCAATGTCACCAATATGCGACGCTGCACAAATACCCATATCCATTAGCCAATCCCCTAATTTATGCCTGAACCCTCATCGGAACAGACAAACTTAAGAAAATCAAATAGAGCGCATCAGCCAGAAAGGTGATTGATGTGCGTTGGGCACAAGAAGATGCGGTAAAACGCAGAAGCAGAAATTTGCTAGAGAAGAGCTCTGGGAAATAGAAAAGAGAAGAGAAGCAGCCCTATGACTGCTCCCCTGCGGACGTACTCTACGTTTCTAGAACAGCTAAACAATAGCTTAGAAAACCACCCTCAATACACTTTGAGCAACACAAGCTGGCTTCTCAGTGCCTTCAATCTCAACAGTCATTTCGTTCACTACTTCGAGCATGCCGCCCTTTTCTTCAACCGAAATAACTTTGCCGCGAGTACGGATTTTTGCTCCTACCTGAACAGGGGACATAAAGCGTACTTTGTTCCAGCCATAGTTAATGCCTAACTTCATGCCGTCTAGCGATGGCAAACCAACACCTTGACCACCAGGCAAAAAGCTCATGATAGACAGCGTTAACTGACCGTGAGCAATTGCCGCGCCGAATGGGCCGTCTTTCGCACGCTCTGGATCAATGTGAATCCACTGCTGATCCAGTGTTGCATCGGCAAACATGTTGACGCGTTCCTGAGTAATCTCGTACCAATCTGTTGCCTCTGACGCTACGCCTATTGTCGCAGTTAGTGTGGCAAGACCGTTTTGTAGATCTGAATCTGACATAGTAATTTTCCTTCTAATAAATAAATCAGTTGCTCAACTTGACCTTAAACTCAGCCAGCTTGGGAGACCAGAGCTTCAAAGTATGGAGGCAAAGGCTAGCAAACGCCAACTGCTAACGCTTAAAGCGCCAAACCTTCCGGATGGGCATTCAACGCTGCTATGGCGTCCATCATCAAATCTTCTTGCACCTGAGTATCTGACGATAACTCTCCGAGCAATGACGAACATAAATTGGCGGCCAATAACGGCTCAGTCTGCCTGGCGAGCAAGGCCTGCAAAGCGCCCTGGCCTGCACCCTGTGAATTTTTAACGCTGGTTTCCTCATGCTTCGCTTGCTTGCCCGCCAGGTTTAAAATCACCTCCGGCGACAACGCGCCTACCGACGGCATTAGCTCAAAATCTGCCAAGTTATGTAGGTTAGAGAGTAATTTAGGACCCATCATTTGTGGCGCAATAAAGTTTGCGTCCACGCGGTGCATCATGCGTTGAATAACTTCAATCAGAAAAGGCAGCACCGGGCAGTCTTTGCGAAATGCCGCCAGCGCGTTATGAACGTTTTTGCGCACCTGCCAGGTGCCATTCTGACGCTGCAGTTTCTCACCGTCCTTTGGGTGACTTTTCGGTAATTTTTTTTGAATCCAAAGCTCTTGTCCAAACACGCAAGAACTCACTGGCGCTAGCTTCAACTTTGATGGTGCAAACACCAACACATCTGCATCTAACCAAACCACGGTATCGGCCTCACCTTGGTCTAGCAAGTTTTTAATCCAAAGCAGGCGACCTAAATCTGAGGCAATGGGCATACGCCCTGCGACTTTGCGCATGTACCACTCTGGCACCTGATCAAACAATTCATCGCCGATAAACCGATAGGTATAGTTAGCCTGAGCCGCCCAGGATTCAACACTGACCAAACAAGTGTCCAGCCATTGGGCCCGTCGGGATTGCGCGCTTTGCAAAACTAAAGTCTTTGTCATAAATTTCTTCTTTAAAATATGTGCCTTTTTAAACCATCTATCTCACCGAAAACAGATAGTCATTTTGACAGCAGCCACATGTTATCGTAGGCCAATACTTTGCGGCCAGATAGAAAATGAGCAAACAACAATCTGCATCAAAACGACAACTGGCTACAGCATATTTTCGACATCTATCGTTGACCCTACCCTTGTGCTGGTTTATGGCCTTCGGCACTCAAGCTGGCGCTGTTGCGGAGACAGTCAACCCAACCACTCGGGCATTGGACCTCAGCCAAGATCTGCCAGCAGGTGAACTACAAAGCCGATTACAAAGCTGCGCCAGTGGTCCTTTCTCCGCCACAGATTTTTCAATCGCTCACCGTGGCGCACCGCTGGGTTATCCAGAGCATAGTCGCGAAGGTTATATTGCTGCTGCCAACCAAGGTGCAGGCGTTATTGAATGCGATGTCACCTTTACCAAAGATCTAGAATTGGTGTGCAGGCATTCCCAGTGCGATTTAGCTATCAGCACTAATATTCTCCAAACCGACTTGGCCGCTACTTGTCGAACACCTTTTACACCAGCCAGTAAAGACAGTCCGGCCAGCGCCCAATGCTGTACCAACGACATCACCCTTAAAGAATTCAAAACGCTTTGCGCCAGACCTGACCGGCGCAATACCCAGGCCACTAATGTTGATGAGTATTTAGCCCCACTAGAAAGCCCAGTTGTAGCGGCACCGCTGAAATGCGGCACCGTTGTCAGCCACAAAGAAAGTATTGTGCTGATCAATCAACTGGGACGAAAATTCACCCCAGAACTAAAGCGACCAGAAGTTGCTATGCCCTTTGCGGCCGGATTTGACCAACACGACTATGCAGCCAAAATGCTCGCTGAATATACAGATCTAGGCATAGACCCAATGCGCGTATTTCCCCAGTCCTTTGATATACGTGACGTGCAGTATTGGCTGAAAGCGCACCCCGAGTTCGCTACACAAGCAGTTTGGCTAGACCCTCGCGGCAAACAAAAAAACTTCACTACCAACCTAGAAGAAATGCAGGCCATTAAGGCTCAAGGCATTAATATTATCAGCCCGCCTATGCCCATGCTGATTCAGCTCAATGACGCAGGCGCCTTAGAGCCCTCAGACTACGCAAAATATGCCACACAAGCTGGGCTAGAGATCATCACTTGGACAATGGAATCTGGCAATCCAGTTGATCCCAAAAATTGGCTGTATGGCAACATAGCGACCATTATGGATAAACCCGGACGCATGCTTGAGGTACTAGATGTGCTGGCACAGCAGGTAAGAGTGCGCGGCATATTTTCCGACTGGCCGGGCACAATCACTTATTACCACAACTGCACTAACGATCTCTCTAGTCTTCTCAATAAGTAACTGGCTTAACTGAATCGGCTATTCAATCTAGCGTACAAACCGGCCAAAAGTTTATTCAGGCTGATATAACCCGCTTTCTCCTGCAGCGGAAACAAACTCAGAACTACCGCGCAAAAAAGCACTAATTTCGTCCATGCGCTCAGCAGTATCTTGTTCACCCAGATCAATGAGGCGACCAATATATTCGGGTTCGAAGTTGACCATACTCAGGGCATCGCCACTGGGTTCGTTTTTGCCTGCGAAGCCACCCTTGAAGAAGCGAAAAGCTTTGGGCAACTCAATTTCATGATCTCTCGCCACATGACCCAGGTCCTCCTGGGGTCTGAGCACCATGACATCTACTGGGCTGTAAGTCCCCCACTGCGCCTCAGGTAAATTCCCCAATAAGCCGTTAATCCGCTCCATTTGTATGGCGTCGTAATCAAGCAAATCGAGGAATATGGCATTGAGCATGACGCCAGCAACTTGGGCCGGAGATGGATAGCTTTGGTTGGCAGCGGCCTGCGGCAGTCGCAACGGCTGAGCCCGAGGCGATACTGCCAAAATACGTTTGGCACCCAGGTGCATAGCCGGGGACAATGGCGCAGCCAAGCGCACACCACCGTCACCATGCCATTGCCCATCTATAGAAACCGCCGGAAAAAATAACGGCAATGCGGCGGAAGCCATAATGTGTTGAATAGCGATATGGGTTGGCTTAGCCGATACCTGGCCGCCCATGTTTATTTTGTCTGCATTAGATTCAACCCAAGCCACTGACCGACCAGTGGCATAACTGGTACTGATAATAGCCAACGCCTGAAGCGCGCCTGCCTCCAAATTATCTGCTATGCCGCTTAATCTCCCGTCGCTGTGAGCGAGGTTGGCTTTTAAGAATTGCTCCAGTGGCCGGTTATCTACCATGCCGCGAATATCCTTTGCGCCCAGCTTACCGCCACTGGCCAACCGCAAGCCCCAGTGCATAGATCTCTTGAGCAATTTGCCAAGTCCAGTCTCGTACACTTGAGAGGTGCTCAAGCTACGCCAAATGAGGTTCAGGCTTTCTACACTGTCGCGCCAAGAACCTTGATTGGCGGCTAAGTGGACCGCATTGATGGCGCCTGCTGAAACACCGGTAAGAATTTGCGGATGATACTCGGGTAGAGATCTAGACAACTGACGCAAGCAACCTACCTGGTAGGCAGCGCGTGCGCCGCCGCCAGATAAAACCAGACCTTGAGAGGCCATTGAGCGTTGGAATTCAGCTTTATTCATAGACCGTTGTTCTCTAAGTTTCTTTATTGTATCAGTGCTTAGCACCCATCACGTATGATGCGACCATGTTTCAAAGTTTTGCTCAAGTGAAACCACGGATGAATGCCTTATTTCGTCCCGGTGGTAGGGTCTTCTACGGCTGGTGGATTGTGCTTGCCTGCGCGGGTGTACAATGGCTTGCAGCGTTGACCTGGATGCACTCATACGGCGGCTACACCCTGCACCTGCAAGAAGAATTCGGCTGGAGCATGTCCATCTTATCACTGGCCTTTGCCTTGACACGGTTGGAAAGCGGCCTACTGGGGCCATTACAAGGATGGCTGGTAGATAAATATGGTCCCCGCCTCATTTTGATCATAGGCACGCTGATTTTCGGCTGCGGTTTTTTTGTTTTTAGCCAAGTGAATTCCATTACCACCTACTTCGTGGCCTTCATTTTAATTGCCCTGGGCTCAAGCCTCGGTGGCTTTGCTACCTTAATGGTGTCTATTGTCAGCTGGTTTGATCTACACCGTGCCAAAGCAATCGCTTGGTCCCAGCTGGGGTTTTCATTCGGCGGACTGTGCGTACCCTTTGTAATGATGGGACTGGAGGCCTTCGGCTGGCGCGATATGGCCCTTTATTCAGGCATCATGGTACTGGTTTTAGGCTTGCCTTTGGTGTCACTCGTTCGGCACAGGCCAGAAGATCATGGCGAGATACCTGATGGCATTTCAGTAAAAAATGACGCTGGCGAACCTGAAAGCGACACTAGCCGAGTGGCGCAAATCAGCCTAACTTGGCGCCAAGCTGTGAAAGAACCTTCTTTTTGGATGATCTCGGCGGGGCATGGATTATCGCTGCTGACTGTTTCTGCAATGCTTGCTCACCTGATACCACATTTAACCCGAAGTTTAGGATATACGCCGGTTGAAGCTGGATTTGTCTTCGCCCTGATGACGGGTATTCAAACCGCCGGGCTATTCTTAGGCGGTTATCTGGGCGACAGATACGACAAGCGCATTATCTGCACAATTTGTATGGCCGGTCATTGTTTTGGCCTGCTGGCGGTTACTTATGCAACAGATCTAAGCTGGGTGCTAGCGTTTACCATACTCCACGGTCTGTCTTGGGGGGTGCGTGGCCCGCTCATGGTGGCATTGCGCGCCGACTATTTTGGACCTAAATCCTTTGGCACCATTATGGGCATTTCATCACTCGTCGTGATGTTAGGCATGACCGCAGGCCCCATAGCCGGCGGCGTGCTTTACGATAAATACGGTAACTACGAACTGGCATTCACGGTTATTGCCTTTTGCTCTCTAAGCGGCGGCTTGTGTTTTTGGTTTGCCAAGCCCCCAAAGCTGATACGCGACGCACAAGCCCTACCCTCTTGAGCGCTTAGATGAAACCTTGAATGGTTGGCTGATTTACAATAATTTAGCTCGCCAGTAGCCCAATACTGGCTGCAAAAAAGAAGGTCTTAACAATCACTCAAGAGTTGCAGTAAATGGATTTTACTCTATCCGACGAACAGCAAGGTTTTATAGACACCGCACAGGCATTCTCCAACGATGTTCTAGCGCCTAACGCAGCACAATGGGATGAAGACTGCTTCTTCCCTAAAGACGCGCTCAGGCAGGCAGGGGACCTTGGCTTTATGGGCATGTATACGCCGGAAAGCGCTGGGGGCTTAGCCTTACCTAGATTAGATGCCAGCCTAATTGTTGAAGAGCTGGCTAAGGGCTGCACTACCACTGCGGCGTTTTTGACCATTCATAACATGGCCACCAGCATGGTTGGGCGCTACTGCCAAGCCCGCGTAATTGATACCTGGTGCATGGACCTGGTGATGGGTAAAAAGCTCGCCTCATACTGCTTAACTGAACCCGGCGCGGGTTCTGACGCGGCGGCCCTGCGTACAAAGGCTGAACGAGATGGCAACGAATATGTGGTCAACGGCAGCAAGTCCTTTATTTCAGGTGCAGGTGAAACAGACGTTTTAGTGGTGATGTTAAGAACCGGCGAACCGGGTCACAAAGGCATCACTGCGCTGCTTATACCGGCAGATACACCGGGCATCTCGTTTGGCAAAAACGAAAAAAAGATGGGCTGGAATGCTCAACCCACACGAGCCATTAATTTTGACAATGTGCGCGTACCCGTAGAAAACCGCTTGGGTGAAGAAGGCCAAGGTTTTGCGATTGCCATGGACGGCTTAGATGGCGGTCGCATCAACATTGCTACATGCAGTGTGGGCACAGCGCAGAAAGCTATTATTGATGCCACAGAATATACGCAGCAACGTAACCAATTTGGCAATTCCATAGCTGACTTCCAAGCTACTCAATTTTCCTTGGCTGACATGCTCACAGAATTGGTCGCAGCTAGGCAAATGGTGCGGCTAGCTGCGTACAAACTAGACACAAAAGATAGCCAAGCTGGCACTTATTGCGCCATGGCAAAACGCTTTGCTACAGATGTGGGTTTCCGCATTTGTAATGATGCACTGCAGCTCTTTGGAGGCTACGGTTATTTAAAAGAATACCCAATGGAGCGGTATGTACGCGACACACGCGTGCATCAGATTTTGGAAGGTACTAATCAAATTATGCGCGTCATCATTGCACGAAAAATGCTTATGGCTGGCGCATTGGAGGTCATTCAGTGATTGCGAGTTCATCAGATAAACTACAGGTTGAAATTATTCAGCACACAGCGTTAATCACCATTAACAATCCAGGTGCGAATACCTGGGACACTGAAAGCCTCCCCGCCTTAGCGGACTTGGTAGAGCAGTTAAACGCTGAGAGAAGCATCTTTGCCCTAGTGATTACCGGCGCCGGAGAAAAATTCTTTTCCGCTGGCGCAGACCTCAACTTATTTGCTGACGGCGATCCAGAAAACGCGCGCTCAATGGCTGAGTTTTTTGGTAAAGGTTTTGAATGCTTGGCCAATTTTCGCGGTGTTTCCATTGCAGCGATCAATGGCTTTGCCATGGGTGGCGGCCTAGAAGCCTGCCTCGCATGTGACATTCGTATTGCCGAAAGCCAAGCGCAAATGGCACTACCAGAACCCAAAGTAGGCCTATTGCCTTGCGCCGGTGGCACCCAGCGCTTGTCGTGGTTAGTAGGCGAAGGTTGGGCCAAAAAGATGATTCTCTGCGGCGAGCGTATAAATGCAGAAACCGCTGAACGCATTGGTTTAGTAGAAGAAGTAGTGGCTACCGGTGAAGCCAAAGATCGCGCGCTGAAACTTGCTGAGCAAGTTGCCCAGCAAAGCCCTATTGCCGTGACCTACTGCAAAGAGCTCATTCACCAGGCACGCGACAATGCGGTGGGCAATGCCCTGCCCTATGAACGGCAAAAATTTGTTGATTTGTTTGCCACCGAAGATCAGGCAGAAGGGGTCAATGCATTTTTAGAAAAACGCTCGCCCCAATGGAAGAACTGCTAATAGCAATTGATCTTTTCTAAGCGAGCGGATCTAGTTACTTGACTTTTTTTTCGCGAGAACGGCTAACAGAAAATAAGTATGGTTAGCGTTAATCCTCTCATAACTCAACGCGCCATAGTGGCCTACGCCTATGCTCTCCGGCCCAGTAGATAATAATTTTGATGCCAGATGGGTCATTCAAAATAGCTTCGCGCCACAGATAGCTCATATCCGCTAGTTCTTGCTGGAAAATAAGTCCTTTAGCTTGCAGCGCACTCACCAATTCATCCAATTGCTCGTGTTCAAAATAGATCACCGTGGGATTAACCATCCGCAACGAATTCAGCGTCAAAGAAAAAGTGCTCTCGCCCTCCTGACTTTCAAAGCGCGCATAGTGAGGTGTGTCTACAATCTGCAAAACGCCCATTTTTCTGCAGCTCAATACGCCCATGAGGCTTGCGCAAACAAGGAGTGATTTTCCACAAGCAACACCTCGCGGGCACGCCCATTAGGACGAACCTGCACGCCCGCGCATTCTTGCATTGCTTGGCCTAGAGGGTAGCTGGTTTAATGCGCTCGTTAAAATAATTCGTCGGACCCTAACCGACAAAATGCATCGTCCAAAACACCGACTGTAACCAGCGGTAGTAAACACAAGTTTTGCGGCAAATCAGATATGGAGTCAGGATTGACAGAGCGCGGAAACGAACGACTTCAATGCCAGCTCAGATACCTCGTCAAAGGCGTCTATACCACAAGAGACAGTCAACACGAGTTGACCCGTGAGCTAGAAGATTTGTTGCCCAATGCAGACTCAGTCACAGTATTGCCAGTGGTTCAGGGCTTTTCTGTAGATTTAGAAATTAAGGACATTACGCCCTTTAACCGGGTCAGTTTTGAACCGTATATAGCAGATCATGTTTTGGCTGACGCCGTGCGCATTCATTGCGAGGGTGATGAAGAGGTTCAGATTCAGCTATTGATGGCGAGTTTCTTCTAATTTGACTGGCGCCCAGGGCGCTTAAGTTACTGGACGTTGGCTGACGGTTGGCGATAAAACGACAGCGCAATGGCCGCCAAAAAATAGATACATAGAAAAACTTCAAAGGCATTGGCGTAAGAACCTGTTACGTCATACACCCACCCTGCAAAGGGCACTCCAAGAATTTGAATGGGCAGCATAGCGGGTCGCATCAAGCCCAAAATAGCGCCAAAGCGTTCTCGACCAAAAGTTTTGCCCACCGTTGCCCCGTGCATAGGCACGACCCCGCCCACACCGTAACCAAACAGTGATGCGCCAATAGCAAAGACAACTAAATCCACAGAAAGGTACATCAGCAACTGACCGGTGAACTGCATAACAATGACAATAGACATCACCTTGCGCAACGACAGGCGGTCGCCCAGCCAACCAAAACTTAGCTTCCCCGTGACGCCGAAGCCCGCACACAGAGACATCACTAGTGAAGCTTGAACCAATGTGTAACCATTATCTGTTAAGCGCGGAATCATGTGGGTAAGGGTTGCACCCATACAGCAAAAGATCAGCGAGAAAGTGAGCACTATGACCCAGAAGTTATGCTCACGAAAAACATCACGCATAGCTAAGCGTGGTTTAGGCAATACAAGTTCAGCCCCCGGTTTGACCACAATGGGCATAGCGCCATCTGGGCGCATACCAATGTCTTCAGGTCGAGATACCACAAAACGCAGCACCATGGGCAGCACAACAAGTAGGGTAAACAGACCGTAGACCAAAAAGCCTTCGCGCCAGCCGTAGTTGTTAATTAGCTCTGCGCTGATGTATGGCATGATCACGCCAGACAATGAAACCCCGGCTGCGGCAATACCCAGCGCGGTACCCCTGCGTCGGTCAAACCAGTTAGCCACCAATTTGCTGGTCGCTAAACTGCCCATACTGCTGGCGCCAAAGCCGACAAATACGCCCAATACCAGGTAAAACTCGATTGGGTTGCGGACAAAGGAAAGGCCAAGAAACCCCACGGCCATAAAGGAGGCTCCGACGCCCATGACGTGCTTCAAAGGGTATTTGTCTAACGCGCGGCCCACATAAGGCGCTGCAATTGCGCCGACAATATTGGTGACGGTGAGGCCAAAAGCGATACCCAAGCGCGAACCTCCAAAGTCTTCAGCAATGGCTTTAAAGAACACACCGTAGGAGTAAAAGAAGAAGCCGACTGCGACAAAGTCGACGCAGAATGCGACCAGTACCATGCGCCAGCCGTAAAAATATTTCGCACCTGTCGTCGATTGAGAACCGTTGGCTCGATTGGATTCTTGCAAAAGTTTAACCGCGACCCGAAAGAAATTATTCTAACACGGGCCACTTAGAGAATCTCAGAACGATTCAAAAGCGGCCTTTTACCTTAAGAACATGCCCGGAATTAGTGAGGGCTAACTGGGCTGGCTGCTAGAAAAGCATCCGCCACGGAGAAATGACGATGGCAAAAAAAATCCGTGATGCAGTACGAGAAATATGTCTCAGCCTGCCTGAAAGCGACGAGGTCTCTAGTCGCGGCAACCCTAATTTTAGGGTGAATAAAAAAACCTTCGCCATCTTCGTGGTCAATCATCATGGCGATGGTCGTATCGGCCTGTGGCTGAACTCACCGCCTGGCGACCAAGCGTATTACGCGCAAAACGAGCCAGAGCATTTCTATATTCCGCCTTATATTGGCCCAGCTGGGTGGCTGGGCATGGAGCTCAAAAAGGACCTAAGTTGGGACACCACAGCCAAGATCATTCAAAGGGGATGTACCTATAAAGCACCAAAGAAGTTACTCCCAGTCCTTGGCCCATCTATAGAGATTGAGCCGCCCACTGAATCTTTGCCCATTGCAGAGCTGGACCCTTTCGCCATGCCTTTTCCCGCACGATAGTAGCAACTTCTGAAACCGTTATGATACAAGGCTTTGAGACTAGCTGAAACTGAGTGTGTTGTGACTGTGTTGAAGATAGGTTATTTTCAAACAGCTCCCTTCCATCATTATCAATAACCTACCTTGTTCTAACTACACGCTGCGTAGTCCTCTAATGAGCTTATAGTCGCCTTCAACCAAAAGTTGTCATTTCCAAATACTCTTCTAAGTTATTCTCAATCCATCCGAGAGTTTCAGTTTGTTTTCTCTGCCATTTCGATCGTCTTAAAATTCCAACTATCCCATGAACAGACGCCCAAACATTGTACGCTTTTATCATGACATCGTTCTCTGACTCATCAGGCATAAAAGATTTCAGTCCTTCAACTATCCCACTAAAGGATGCATCGGATAGAGCATCTAAATCAGGAAAAAGAGACATATCTAAATCCGTATTCCCAAACATCAAATCGTAAATATGCGGGTAGTCCAACCCAAATCTTATGTAATGAGCTCCATAACTTGAAAAATTATTAGTTAAATCCTTTATGCCTTCATAAAGAATTTGAAAACCCCTTCGCATCAACTCTGCTTTAAGATCAGTTTTATTTTTAAAATGCCTGTAAAACGCAGTCGTCGAAACCCCAGCTTTCTCCGCTACTAGTCGCATATTAACTTTTTGCCAGGACTCTGTTTTGCAGATATCCCATGCAATCTCTACAAGTTGTTCTTTTAAATTTTCTTTGTGATAGCTCATATCGGATTAATGTTTACTTAGTACACATAGCTTGTTTATAATGTTATCGTAGTAAACATTATAACAAAAAAGTAAATATTAAAATGCAGATTCTATTACCAATACATATCCTAGCCGGAACAATTGCACTGCTTTGTGCTGCTCTGGCAGTATCATCTGAGAAAGGTAAAAGACTGCATGTACTTTCAGGTAGAACATATTTCTGGGGTATGGCTACTATCTTCTTAACAGCTATTCCAATGTCGATTATCAGCAGTAATATCTTTTTGTTTCTTATAGCTATCTTTTCTTTCTATTTAGCTTTTGCGGGTATGCGCTTCGCTAGAAATAGAAAGGGTGTCGCAACTACTCTAGATTGGATTGCTGTCTGCTTAATGATTTTATCAGGACTAGGAATGTGGATACTGGCTGTAATCTATTT
>CAUZON010000031.1:0-40773 GCA_963581445.1 Gammaproteobacteria bacterium
AAATGCCGCCACACCACACCTCTACGTATTGCCAAGATTTACAATATTTACAGGCTTTAAAATATTTACCAATACGTTACTACCAGCCATACCCGCATGGTCACCTGCCTCCCCCTAGCCTGAGAAGCTCTAAAAGGTTTAACAGTAGACAAAATAGTAGACACTTTTGCGCCTTTGACAGTGAACTGAGATTGCGTAAGCTGTTGATATACCGAAGCTCATCAAGGGTTTGGTGCTGACGGCAGGAAACAATTCCACCTCAGGCCACCATTTTAAATACTTTAAAGTTTTTAACTCCCTGATCAGCTTAGGAATTTCCTAAAACTGGTTCGCTGGAGTAGACAACGCTGACTTCAAACTAGTTTATTGTTATCTTTTCCATCCAACGTTGCATTATTTCCAATGGATAACCCTCCCCATAACCCTGTCCAATGCTTCGTATACTCCACCCACCTAACTGATCAATCATATCTGTCGGTGCTTCTACGGCCCTTAGCCTGTCCCTGAAGCCGTGTCTAAGGCCGTGGATAACAGCGTCAGTTCCTATTATTGTTTTGATCCATTTATTTATTGCAGCACTAGCAGAGTTACTGTTGCAGTTGATCTGACTGCAGTAGCGGCTAAAGCAAAAGGTAGATGGATTACTTTCTTTTATACGCTTGGCAGCCCAGAGGGAGGTTCCAATTAAAGGAATTGTTCTCTCGCTTGATTCTGTTTTCAATCGGCGGTGTTGGTGAGGTCTAATTATAATGTGCGGATTGTCATCATCTACGGCTAGATCATCAACTAACAATCCAACAGCTTCCGATAAACGCATACCAGTGTCACTAATCAACAAAACTAGCCACCGAATATCATCGTCTATACGGATACATTCTTTTTGTAATTTTTTTAGCTTTTCCGTTTTTATAGGAGTTCTTTTCTTATTTGTCTCTGAAGGAAGATAAACGCCTGAAAATACATTCTTACAATCTAAACCTTGCTCCTTGATGCAAAAGTTAATGACGGCTTTTATCACCCCAAAAATTCTAACAAGCGATGCACTACTCAGCCCCCGCGCTGTTAACCAACCCCTCAAGGTCGCGGCATCTGCGGATGAATAACAATCCAAAGGACGTGATCCAAGACAGGAAACAAGATAAGAAATATTTCTTCTAGCGTGACTGAAAAATAGCTTACTTTTATCTCTACCTTTTACCTGTAGGTAAATTTCTAAAGCTTCTTCTATTGGTGGAAAAGTAGATTCCAACTGCTTTCTGGGAACCACAAGCAAATGCGAGGCTGGAACTTCTGCTTGCTGAAGTCTGAGTCCTAGCCAGTAGTCTTCTAATCTTGAAGATAGCGACCTTGATGCGGTCTTAGCATGACTTGCAGACTTGGTCTTTAGTGACTTGATAATGCGAGGCTTAGCGTAAAAAGAGGCTAAATCTTTAGGAATTGCTTTTGAGAAATAATAAACGCCACCTTTACGGTAGGTATACGAGGGATGCTTTAATGTCCTCAATTTTGTCTACTCCAGCGAACCAGTTTTAGGAAATTCCTAAGCTGATCAGGGAGTTAAAAACTTTAAAGTATTTGAAATGGTGGCCTGAGGTGGAATCGAACCACCGACACGAGGATTTTCAATCCTCTGCTCTACCGACTGAGCTATCAGGCCATACTGCTTGCCGTGGGTCGGCAGCGAGCGGCGTATTAAACCGATGTCGCGGCTTCCCGTCAACCTTCCTGAGCAGGTGTATAGCCTTCTGGTTGGTCTACATCCTCATTTTTGAAGAAACGCCACATCTGACCGAGCAAATATTTGCGTGTTTCGGGGTCAATTAAGCTCAAGTGCTTTTCGTTGATCAGCATAGTTTGCAGGGTTTGCCACTCCAACCAGGCTTTTTCAGAGATTTCTGCAAAGATTTTTTCACCATGCGCGCCTGGAATAGGCTGTTTTTCTAATCCGGGCAGTTTTTTTTCATACTTACCGCAATTTACCATTCTGGTCATGCTGTCTTTATTCCTTTATCCGCGTATAGGCCCTATTTGCTTTGGCTTTCTGCCAACGGCGCCAGTAGTTTAACCGCTACGGCGGACAATCCTATGGCTTCATTGTTATTTTCCAAATGGGCTGGAAGCACCCAGCGAGTATTTGCCTCTGCCACCTCCAGTTCTGGCTGGTCTTGTAGTGATATATAAATTGGTTCTACATCTAAGTGAAAGTGAGTGAACGTATGGCGAAAAACCTTTGCCGTGTGGTGATTTGCGGCTGCTATATCTAAGCCTAACTCCGCCAAATATTCGCCTATGGAAGTTTCAGAGTCGCGTTCTGGCGGGTTCCACAAACCACCCCACAGCCCTGTAGCTGGCCTTTGTTCCATTAACGTTGCGCCATTTGACAGGCTTACAACGAAAAAGCGTGCGCTCCGTAACGGCTTGGCCTTTTTTGCTTTAGGTGTGGGTAGCAGGTGCACTATATCTTTGGCATGACCTACACATTTGCGTTGCATTGGGCAATCAGCGCACCCAGGTTTCTTTCGCATACACAAGGTGGCGCCCAAGTCCATTATTGCCTGGGTATAATCTGCTGTGTGCGCTGCCGGGGTGTGGTCTGCGGCGTGCAGCCACATTTGTGCACTGATTTTACTTTCTCCAGGGTAGCCCTCTATGCCATGAAATCTGGCCAGTACACGCTTTACGTTGCCGTCCATAATGACGCCCTGCTGGTCCATGGCAATGGCTCTTATGGCGCCTGCGGTAGACCGCCCTATGCCAGGCAGTGCTTCCAAGCTTTCTTGTGCGTTAGGCATTTGGCCTTTGTGGTTTTCTACTATGAGTTGGGCAGACTTATGTAAGTTTCTGCCCCGAGCGTAGTAACCCAGCCCCGTCCAAAGGTGCAGTACTTCGTCGATGTTGGCTTGGGCCAGGCTCTTTATATTAGGAAAGCGCTGAGTGAAGCGGTTGAAGTAGTCGATGACCGTTGCAACTTGGGTCTGCTGCAACATGATCTCGGACACCCATACTCGGTAGGGGTTGATGTCGGCTTGCCAGGGCAAATCCTTGCGGCCATTTATTTCAAACCAATCAAGTAATTGCCGCGCAAACCAATCCATCAATAACCCATCCTTTTTTACTTCCCGAAGAGATTTAAGAGCTGTTTAGCGGCTTCTCTGAATTGTTCTGGCACCTGCTCTTCTATCACTTGGTCTAATTTTTCTTTTACTTTATCTTGTTGTGTGTGTTTCACCACTTGTACCAACAATTTACCTACCGCACTGGTGTCTGGCTTACACGAAGGTTCTGCCAATTTGCCCTCACAGTTGAACGGGATAGGTGCGTTGAGCAAAACAGGCGCCAATTTAATCTGTTGGCCGGGCTGTGGAGTTTGAACTACAACGTCGCCAATCAAAGATAGATTATTTTCGAGGAACTGGACAGGGCCTGCGGCGCTAGCCCTCAGGTTATCTAAATCCAATACCACTGTATTGGCTGGGCCAATGATCGTCCACGCGGCTTGCAAGTTGTTGTATTGCAATTGGTCAGGCAATTCTTCGACGGGTTTATCGGCTCCGGCGACTTGGTTGATCAGTATTAGGGCCTTTTTGATTTGGCTGACATCAATACTGCCTTGGCCACCATCCAATTTAGCCTCTCCTACAACGCTTGCAGCTAGCTCTTGTTCGGTATTGCCAAACATTTTGAAACTGCCTTGAGCGCTAAGTGGTGCTTGCCAGTTTAGCTTGCTTTCCGTAAGCGCAAACAGTTTGCGGCTGTCAATTTCTGAACCGCTGAAAGATATCTCCCATGGAATTGGACTGGTATTTACGTCAATAGATATATCGGTTTGAAATTTGCCACCAAAGAAGTCTGCAAACGATAACGACATTGTGCTTTTGCCAGCAACTTGGCGTAAGACCAATTGCCCATTTGTAAGGGTAGTGTCGCCTGCTTGGATTCTGCTCAGGGCGCAAGAAAATTCTGCATCAAATGCCAAAACATCAGCTACAGATATTAAGTCTGTGGCCGCACTGGTAGCGCTGCTTTGCACCAAGTTATCGGTGATCTCGCCGTTACAAATTCCTGAAGCGTAATTGCTTGTGAGCTGGGTTTTTTTAAACTCAACTCGCACGCTGTGCGCGCTATTTGTCGGTTCTAACCGAGTAAATGTAACCTGACCCTGCAGTGTCATTGTGTCGGTGGAAGCATCTGGCTCTGGAGAGGTATAGGCTAAATCCATGGAGAATGGGCTAGCCTCATTCGGACGAAAATCATTGATCTCTAGCTTGTTTAAGACCATTTGGCTGCCTTCGGAGTTAATGCGTACGTCTTCTAAAACAAACTGATGAATTTGCCACGAGTCTATTGCAGAGAAAATATTACCGAACTGGGCCCTTAGTGTGAGCCCTCCAACGTGGATTTTGTCGTCGCTATCAGTGGCGCTAATATTCTGGGCGTATAACCCTAATGTTGGCCATATATGCCATTGGATATCTCCGTTAACCCTAATTTGATAGTCACTAGTCTCGCTAAGGTAGAGTTCAAGATCGGCCTTGTAACGCTCCCCATCTTTAAAGTAAATGTAGGCTGAAACGATGCCCACTAACACGGCGGCAGCAATGAGTCGAAATAAGAGTTTCATATAATTAGTTCTCTAAAATGAACAGTTAATTGTGTTTCTAGTTTGAGTTGAAGCGATAGTTGTAAAATACAGTCATAACAGGTTTGTACAAATTTCATTTACCTAAAATGCGAATAGTTCGGAAAAATTTCATCTACGCCAGTATTACAAAAGCCATATCGTTTATGATGGTGATTCAGACCGAATGTCGGTCTTTTACGACAACTGAATATTTTTTGGGGCCCCAATGTCTGTAGATACTTTTGATCCAACCGATTTTAATACTAACGCTGGGAAAAAGCCCATTGCGGCTGATTTACTGGCTCAGTCTGTTGAGTTGGCGGGCAGCGCTGCGCCAAGTAATTTCGAAGTGGCGCTCAGCCAGGATCAGATCAATGCATTAGCCCCGTTACTGCAACACCCAGGCTGGCAAGATGCTGTGGCTGACTTGGACGATGCTGCAATTGTCAGCTTGGTTCGATTCTTCACTTTAGGTGAAATGCGCCATCAGGCTTGGAAGGCGGAGGCAAAATCTCCTGTGGTTGCGCTGGTGCGAGTGTTGAAGAAGCGTAAAGCTGTGCCCGTAGATTTAGTTGTATGGATTAAGGCAAATACCAGCAATCGATTTTTGCCCCATGGCGACATAATGGATCTTCTTTAGCCGCTTTTCACGGGCACTCGCCCTGGGTGAGTACATGGACTCGTCTTAACTGGTGCAAACCAAGACTGTAATCTTAAGCAAACCCCGTTAAACTTCCCGCCTTTAAAGCATAACCGCAGGTGAAAAAAGTGCGTCAGGCAAAAATAACAAGGGATACTAGCGAAACCCAAATCGTTTTGAGCGTAAATCTCGATGGAACCGGTGACAGTCATTTTGCTACCGGCCTGCCATTTTTTGATCATATGCTGACGCAAATTTCTCGGCATGGAATGATTGATATTCACGTTGAGGCCACCGGTGACCTAGAGGTGGACGCTCACCACATGGTAGAGGACGTGGGCATTGTTCTAGGTCAGGCGCTTAATGAAGCGATTGGCGACAAGAGCGGTATTACACGTTATGGGCATGCTTACGTGCCCCTAGACGAAGCTCTGTCTCGTGTAGTTATTGATTTGTCCGGTCGTCCCGGCCTGCACTATGGGGTGGAATATACCCGTGCCCGTGTAGGTGATTTCGACGTTGACCTTTTGCGTGAATTCTTTCAGGGGTTGGTCAATCACTCAATGATGACAGTGCACCTAGACAACCTTAAGGGCGATAACGCTCATCACCAGGCTGAGACTTTGTTTAAAGCCTTTGGTCGTGCTCTTCGTATGGCGGTGACCGCCGATGAGCGCATGTCGGGTATCGTGCCGTCTACAAAAGGTAGTCTTTAGAACCTATGTTGCTGATTCCTGCGATTGATTTAAAAGACGGCGCATGTGTGCGCCTGCGCCAAGGCCGCATGGCTGAATCCACAGTGTTCTCTACCGACCCGGTTGCTATGGCCACTCATTGGAAAGAACAGGGCGGTCGTCGTTTGCATATTGTTGACCTAGACGGCGCATTTGCTGGAGAGCCAAAAAATGCGGCATTAATTGGCGCAATGGTTGCGGCAATGGGTGACGTGCCCGTGCAAGTAGGTGGTGGTATTCGCAGCGCCGAGATCATTGATGCGTATCTTGATGTAGGTGTAAGTGCAGTTATTGTTGGCACCAAGGCCATTGAGGATCCAGATTTTTTAGCCACCATGGCGCACAAATATCCGGGCCAAGTTATTTTGGGTTTAGATGCTCGCGGCGGTGTTGCAGCAACCCAAGGGTGGGGTAAAGATTCTGGACTGCAGGCACTCGATTTAGCTCGTCAGGCAGGCCAACTACCAATTGCTGGTATTGTTTATACCGATATTGATCGCGATGGCATGATGGAAGGTTTGAATGTTGCGGCCACATTAGAAATTGCTCAGGTTGCCACCGTGCCGGTTATAGCCTCCGGCGGGGTGACTAACATGCAAGATTTGCAAGTGTTGAAAGAGGCTTTTGCCTCCCAGACTGAACTTTTGTTGGGCGCTATTACTGGTCGTGCAATTTATGAAGGCACTTTAGATGTGGCTCAAGGCCAAGCATTTTTAGATCAAAGGTCCTAGGGCAAATTTTCTTAGTCGGTATTAGTGCTAACGAGTACTGACTAGTTCCATTCCTAGCTAATAGCGAAGCTGCTTTTGCTTTTTGTCCGGATCCTCCTTTGCCAGCTTCTACTGTCCACCGCCTTCTTACCCCCTCCCGCAACAATCTTTATCACGCTGTCTGCGCAAAGAAATCACTGTGTACACGCCTCTTTTGGCGCTCAGTCATGCCCGCTATTTGTTTTTTAGCAAATGAGCGGAAGCAAAATTTATTAGATCTTCTTTATCCGCGCTGTAAATAATATCTGGCTCAATACCTGAGTTATGGAAGGAGCGCCCATTTGGCGTGTAGTAGTAAGCAGTGGTGAGTTTAAGTACTCGGGCATCAGGAAGGGGCGGTAGCAATGATTGTACGGTGCCTTTGCCAAAAGAGGTGCTGCCGATTACTGTTGCTCTGCCTCTATCTTGCAGCGCCCCAGCTACTATTTCAGAAGCCGACGCGGAACCCTGATTGATTAATACTACTACGGGCAGGCTGTTGGTTTGGTCTTCATCAGTTGCAAAGTAGGCGGTAGTGTTAGGATCATTTGCCACAAAAGAGGATAGTTGTTGTGTAGAAACGACCAACCCTCCATCTAGAAAAACACCCGCCACACTTACTGAAGATTGCAGTATGCCGCCTGGATTGTTGCGCAGATCAAGGATTAACGCGGTTAAAGGTGCATCTTGATTGAGCGTTGCTAGGCTGAGTTTAAGATTCTCACCGGCGTTCTGGTCAAAACTTGAAAGGCGGATATATCCAATGCCGCCCGCTAAGTTTCTGTAACTGATACTTGTGGTGGTGATCAGTTCGCGCTTAAGGGTTAGGGCTATGAGATCCGGTTGTTCTGGGCGTGCTAATAGTAGCGCTACTGATTCTCCAATGGCGCCTTTCATATTTTCGATCATGCTGGCCATATTCATACCCTTAGCGGGGCTACCGTTGATGGCTCTGATGATATCGCCAGGCAGTATTCCGCCCCTTTCTGCCGGGGTATTCTGTATGACTGAGACCACCGTAAAGAAATCGCTGGATAGGCTGACCTCTATCCCGATGCCGCCGTACTTACCCTCGCTACGACTGACCAGATCTGCATAGCTTTGCTGATCTAGCAACTCAGAATGCTCGTCCAAGCCAACAAGCATTCCCTTAACGGCATAACTCACTAGTTCTTGTTGGTTTATGTCTTCTACGTAGTTGTCATCAATCTGCTTCAGCGCTGCAGAGAAGGTTTCCACGGCAGAGTTGTGGCGCGAGAAGTACCACTGAAAAACGAGAATGCCCAGAAGTATGCCGGTGATCATACTGACGAGTAGATTGATTAATGGCAGTGGTTTTAAAATCATAGAAAAAAGGCTTTATGAGTTCAGTTCTGATCATAAACCAAGTGGTAAAGAGTTTAGGCCACTTTTTAACTCGCTGTTTGGCGGCTTTAGAGAAAAACGCGAGTTTTTGGATTAAAAAATTAGAGCCGCAACCATTTAGCGGGGTTGCTGACTTTGCCGTCCTCGCGCAGTTCAAAGTATACGCCAGGTTCGTCTTGGCCACCGCTACTGCCGGCGCTGCCGACCATTTCGCCGCTTTCAATCCAATCACCTGTCTTTTTGCTCAGGGTGTCGCAAAAGCCATACATGGTCATATAACCCTCGCCATGGTCAATAATAGTGATTAAACCAAAGCCCCGCAGCCAGTCTGCGAAAACTACTCGCCCACGAAATATTGCCGTTACTGGGGTGCCTAAATCTGCTTTGATCTTAATCCCGCGCCAGCTCAAGCGTCCGCCTGCACGTTGTTCGCCAAACCGGTGTGTTAACAACCCCTGCAGTGGTGCGGGTAGATCGCCTTTGGCGTCGACAATACTTGAATCGTCAAATCCTGCTGCTTCTAGCTCAAGGTTTTGTAGCAGTGCTTGAAGTCGTTGGCTGTCTGCAAGCAGGGTTTTTTGTTGTTCAGACTTATTCTTTTTTTGTTGCGCAAGCTTGCTTATAGATAGTGCGCGGCCACTACGTTGACTGCGCATTTCTTGGCGTTGTTCTTTGAGTGCTTGCAAATAGCTGTTGCGTTGCCGTTTCTGTTCGGTAAGAGTTTTTTCGCTATCAGCTAATTGCTGCAAGGTATCTTGGTAGCCTTCAATTAGGTTTAGGCGCTTTGCGCCAAAGTAACCGTGATAACGGATTAGTCTATCTAGATCGGCTGGTGATTTTTTGTTCAGTAGTTGCTTAATGAAGTCGTCCCCACCAAGACGGTAAGCGGCGCGTAGATGAGTGGATACCGCTTTACTTTGCTCTCTTTGCTGGGTTTTTAGCTCGTCTATTTGCTGGTTAGATTTATTCAGAGCTTTGTTTGCTTTCGATAATTCTTGTTCGGCCTGTCGTGTCTTTTTGCTCAGTACGCCAATTTTTTTATCTTGTTCACGCAACTGAGATTGCAGCTGATTGTTTTCTTGCTCGGCTTCGGTAAGCCATTTGTCTAACGCATTGAGTTGATCAAGAGTTTGTTGGAGTGCCAGCGTGCTTTCTTCAATATTGCCATCAGACTCTGCGCTGAATGCTTTGGGGTTTGGCAGTAAAAATACTGCTAAAAAAATTGCCAGCAGACGTCCAATGAACCGAGCGCGGCCATAAGGTTTGCTGTAGCGATTCAATGATTGCCAACGATAGAAGTTAGTCATTTTAGGGGGTCGCTGCAAAAAAATTCGCCGTGATTCGACTACGGCCGGTCTCCAGTCACTAAAGATTTTCCCGTCATTTCTGCAGGGATATCCAGCCCCATAAGATCCAGGAGAGTTGGCGCCACATCGCATAGCGACCCGCCGTCACGCAAACCAATTTTCTGCGGACCCACATAAACTAAAGGCACCAAGTTGCTGGTATGTGCTGTGTGTTCTTGAGCGCTTTTAGGATCTACCATTTGTTCTACGTTGCCATGGTCTGCAGTGACAAGCATTTGTCCCTGGTTTTTTTCTATTGCTTGCCGTAATCGCAGCAAACAATCATCTAAGGTTTCTACAGCTTTGATCGCAGGCTGTAGCTTGCCACTGTGGCCCACCATGTCGCCGTTTGCGTAGTTACAAACGATGGTGTCGAAACGGCCATTTTCTATCGCTTCGATGAGCTCGTCAGTGACTTTTTTTGCACTCATTTCTGGTTGTAGGTCATAGGTTGCGACCTTTGGTGATGGCACCAACAGACGCTCTTCACCGTCGAAGTTGTCTTCGCGACCGCCAGAGAAAAAGAATGTCACGTGGGCGTACTTTTCAGTTTCTGCAATGCGTAGTTGTTTCATGCCTTTGTTTTGGAGATGTTCGCCAAAAGAGTTAAGCAACTGCAGTTTATTAAAGGCGCAGGGCAGATCTAGATCTTGGGCGTATTGGGTTAGTGTGGTGAAATTGGCGGGTTGGATAAATGAGCGACGAGGAAATCCGTCGAACTCAGCCTCAGTCATCGCTCGAGTAATTTGTCGCGCACGGTCAGCCCGAAAATTCATAAACACCACTGCATCCCTAGCACATAAGCGAAATGGCGTATTTTCTGTTGGGTGTATGGCGGTTGGTTGTACAAATTCGTCGTTTTCATCACGCTGGTACGCGTTTTCCAATGCTTCCACACTAGTGGTTGCGTGAAATGGTGCTTCGCCGAGAGCCATCAAATTATAGGCGCGCTCTAGTCGGTCCCAGTTGCGGTCTCTATCCATAGCAAAGTAGCGCCCACTGACGCTGATCACTTGGCCGCATTGAAGCTCCGCGAACAGTGCATCCGCTTTAGCCAAGGAATCTTTGGCGCTGCGTGGTGGTGTGTCTCTGCCGTCGAGAAATGCATGCAGATAAATTTTCCTGATGCCTTTGGCGGCCGCAACTTTAATCAGACTGAAGATTTGCTCTTCGTGGCTGTGCACGCCGCCTGGTGAAAGCAGTCCCATAACATGTAAAGCGCCGCCACTTTTGATCACTGTGTCTGTGACATTGACTAACGCTGGGTTGTCAGCAAAATCACCATCTTCAATGGACTTATTAATGCGGGTGAAATCTTGGTACACCACACGGCCGGAGCCTAAGTTCATATGACCCACTTCTGAGTTGCCCATTTGCCCATCGGGTAGTCCAACATCAATGCCAGATCCAGAAATGAGCGTATGCGGGTGATTGCCCCATAGGTCGTCCCAGGCTGGCATATTTGCCATGGCGATAGCATTATTTTCGGTATTTGTGCTGTGGCCAAAGCCGTCGAGTATGACTAGTAGGCTGGTTGTGGGCATGGTGTGGTAACTCCTGGGATACTCTTTTAGGGGGCTTGCTAACTTTCGTACCGTCTGTCGCGCCTCAATTGGTTAAGGGTGCAGGGGCCGGTGCAAACGCCCAATCGGTTCTTATCTTTTACTCAGAGCTCGTCGATTCACTCTTAGTTGAGGAAACAGTTCTAGGCGCAATTCTAAATATAGTTTTAAACATAGCTCAGGAACTGGGTCCGTACCGAAATATGTCGTTTTTGCGCAAAAAAATACAGGCTTAAGTTTAACAACAAATAGCACCCTAGTGAGATGAAATCTTCATCCGAAAACTGCTGCCACAAATATGCAGTTATCTCGACGAGCGGTACGTAGCTAGTAGCTAAGGTGGTGCCTAAGTCCCGAGCTAAATACCTGCACAAAATTTCTCTATATCAGTGATCCCGTTAAGGCAGCCACAAGTGTATACTCGATAGCGCAAATTTTAGGCGAGAACAATGGAACCGTTTTTTACTTTTATCGGTGCGCACCCTCTATTGGTGGGTGCTTTCGTAGTGCTGTTGGGACTCTTTATCCGCAATGAAGTGGGTCGTGGGGGAGCAACCATAGGAACTCAAGAATTGGTGCGCTTAGTCAATGTGCAAAATGCATTGGTGTTAGACGTGCGCGACAAAGCTGAATTTGCCGAGGGACACATTGTTGACGCAGTGAATATTCCTTATGCAAGTTTAGAAGAAAAGTGGAGTGAGCTTTCTAAGCACAAAGAGCGACCCATAGTCGTGGCCTGCAAAATGGGCCAGCATTCTGGCACCGCTGGTACTTTGCTGAAGAAAAATGGCTTCACCAATGTATCACGCTTAACGGGCGGCTATTCGGAGTGGCGCGCGCAAAACTTACCGGTAGTGAAGAGCTAATCTAATGAGTGAAAGTCAAGATACTGGCGATAAAGGTGAAGTGAACAGCGGCGAAAAAGGTCAGGTTCAATTTCGTATAGAGCGTTTGTTTTTGAAAGACTCGTCGTTTGAGTCGCCCAATTCTCCCGAAGTATTTATTAAGCAGTGGCGGCCCGAGATTAAAGTAGATATCAATACTCGCGCCAACTCGCTGGGCGAGGACCTGCAAGAAGTAATTTTGACCGCCACAATAACAGCCTCCTTAGAGGATGAGATGGTGGGGTTTATTGTTGAAGTGCAACAGGCCGGCATTTTCTTAATTCAGGGAGCAGAGCCCTCCCAGTTGAGTCAGATAATTGGCATTGCATGCCCAAATACGCTGTTCCCTTATTTGCGCGAAACAATAGACAACTTGGTTGTAAAGGGTGGTTTTCCTGCTTTGCAATTAGCCCAAGTCAATTTTGAAGCTTTGTATGTGCAAGCTATGCAGGAGCGAGACCAGCGTGAACAGGCTGGTAATGAAGGGCAGCAAGACCTCTCTGACGTTACAACTCACTGATTCAATCTAATTCGATCTGACTCAATGTCGTAGCGGTAAGCTGCGCAAAAATCTTAGGTTTAGTGCTTAAAATAAGCCATCAAAATTCTGTTGGCGCCAACCCTCGTACAAAGTAATAGCGACTGAATTAGCCAGGTTAATGCTGCGCGATGTGGCCTGCATTGGGATGCGGAGTTTTTGCTCGTCCGTTAAGCTCTCGGCGATGCTAGCAGGAAGGCCCTTAGTCTCTTGTCCAAATAAAACAGTATCGTTGGGACGGAAACTTACTTCGGCGTAGCTTCTTTTTGCTTTTGTAGTTAAAGCAAACCAGCGCGTACCGGCTAATGCTGCCTGGCAGTCCTCGAAATTTTCGTAGAGGGAGACCAGTGCCAGTTCGTGATAGTCCAGGCCTGCTCTTCTAAGGCGCTTGTCATCCCACTCAAATCCAAATGGCTTTACTAGATGCAGCTTGGCGCCTGTGTTGGCACAAATGCGGATAATATTGCCCGTATTTTGTGGAATTTCTGGCTGATAGAGGACGACGTTCATAGGCCATTGTACCGCGCTAATAACTTTAGCGTCTCTTAACTATTCTGCTCATTATTAAAAAGTTGCTGCGCACGAAAGTGGCCAATCCGGATCAGTCTCTTCCCATAAGAGGGCCTGCCCTATTGTATTAAGAGGTACATCAAGATGTATGTTGAAAGCTGCGGTACAGGGTTCAGTAATTAGCACGTTGGCTAGTAGTCTAGCTCCTGCATCTTTCGCGTCAGCGTGTTGCGGCCCCAGCCTAATAGTTCTGCAGCGTCTTTCTTACGGCCGCTGCTTTTTCTTAAGGCGGCATTAATAATGATTCGCTCGAAGCGCGGCATGGCTATTTCCAGAACTGGTTTGCCGTTGGTGTCGTCAAGTAACTGCCCAACCCAAAGTTCTAACCCAGACTCCCAGTCGGTATCACTTTTACCCTCTATATTTTGTTGCAGTTCGGGTGGCAGGTCTTCAATAAGAATGACTCGGGAGCTCGCCATTACCTGGAGCCAGCGGCAGGTATTTTCCAATTGGCGTACATTTCCGGGCCAAGGCAGCAGTGACAAATATTCTGAGGTGGCAGGATCCAAGCGTTTCGTTTCGTCACCCAATTCTACTGCCGCATTGTCGAGAAAGTGCTGGGCTAAAAGTGGGATATCTTCTCGGCGCTCAGAAAGCGCAGGCACGTGCACGCGTATGACGTTTAAGCGGTGGAAGAGGTCCTCACGGAAAGTGCCTTTTTCTACTAAGGTTTCCAAGTTTTGATGGGTAGCGGCGATTATTCGCACATCCACTTGCACCGACTGGTGTCCGCCAACTCGGTAGAACTCATTTTCAGCAAGCACTCGCAATAATCGCGTTTGGGCAGATGAGGGCATATCACCAATTTCGTCTAAAAATAGTGTGCCGTGATCTGCTTGTTCAAAGCGTCCCATGCGTCTTTGCGTAGCGCCTGAGAACGCGCCTTTTTCGTGGCCAAATAGTTCGCTTTCAATCAGTTCATTGGGTATGGCGGCGACATTTAAAGCGATAAAGGGCCCGCTCTGTCTGGGCGAGTGCCGGTGTAATGCCCTTGCTACTAGCTCTTTACCTGACCCTGAAGGTCCATTAATAAGCACACTGACATTGGACGACGACAATCGACCAATGGCTCTAAAAACTTCCTGCATTGCTGGTGCTTTACCGATAATTTCGGTGGGCTCTTCAGGCTTTACACTTGCAAGTGGTTCTACTTCCTTTGTGTACGCTATGGCTCTTTGTACTACGGCTACCGCATCGTCTACATCAAAAGGTTTTGGTAAATACTCAAAAGCACCGCGCTCAAAACTGTGCACTGCGCTTTGTAAATCTGAGTGGGCGGTCATTACAATGATGGGTACTTCAGGGTGGCTAACCTGCACTGTTTCCAGAAATTCTAGCCCCGATGTGCCCGGCATTCTAATGTCAGTGATGATGGCCAGTGGCGCTTCATCGTTGAGATGGTGGAGCGCCTGGTCGGCGGTGTTGAACGCTGTAATTGGAATTCCTGCTTGGCTGAGCGCCCGGTCCAATACCCAGCGAATAGCACTGTCATCATCGATAACCCAAACATGATCGTTCATTTAGTTAGTGCTTCCTGTAACTTGTATTGCATTCACCGATGGTGAGAACGGTAAAAATATTGAGAACGTTGTGGCACCAGTTTTGCTGGTCACTTGTACCGTGCCTTCGTGCCGACTAATTATATTTTGTGTAATAGACAACCCCAACCCCGAACCACTGGCGCGGCCACTGATCATTGGAAAAAAGATCTGCTCAATAAACGCTTGTTCAATACTCGGTCCATTGTTGGTTAGGTCTAGTTGGAGCACTGACTTATGACGTTTATTGCCAATGGTGAACTGCCGAGTGACCCTGGTTTTAATGGATATCTTTGGATTGTTTGTATTGAGCAATGCCTCGCAGGCATTGCGGGCAATATTCAGCACCGACTGAATTAATTGATATTGGTCGCCTTCCACTGTGGGCAAGCTTGGGTCGTAGTCTCTAAACCAATTTATTTCTGGGCCAAATTCTACTTTAAGAATACTCATCGCTCTGTCTGCAACTTCAGCAATGATGATTGGTTTCAGGATCAACGGCTGCCATGGACCAAGCATGCGATCAACCAAATCGCGCAGGCGGTCGGCTTCTGAAATAATTATTTGCGTATATTCTTGCAGCTCTTCGTTAGGCAAGGCCCTGTCTAGAAGTTGCGCTGCGCCTTTAATTCCACCAAGTGGATTTTTGACTTCATGGGCAAGCCCGCGAATAAGGTTGCGCGTTGTCTCTTGCTGAGATTCCAAAGAGCTACCCTGGCTGATGGCATTCAACCTGCTCGTAGGGTGCATTTCTAACAGTAGACCCCTTGAATGCTCGAAGTTCGAGACAGTGAGATCAATCCGCTCCACCACGCTTTCCGGCAGTTGCAGATGAATATCTCTTGTAGTGAAAGGTTGGCCGTTATCTAAGGCTGCTTGCAGTGACTTAATCAGATCATCAGATTTGAGAATAAATTGATCTAAAGAATCGCCGTTAATTTGCGAGGCCGAGACGTGTAATAAGCTCTCAGCTGATGCATTAACTAAGCGCACGCGCAAATCATCGTCTAACAGGATAACTGCTGTAACCAAGCTGTCTAAAAGCCCGACTAAGGCGGGGTTTTTTAACTGCTCTTTGTATGATTTTTTTGCTTGATTCATTGTTCACTCAGTTGACCTAAGTTATCTAGCAATAATTAGGCCGACACTCTTAGTTCAAAAAAATTAAGTTGTGCAGGTGTAAAAGGGGTGGTTTTGCCCCGTATTAAAGACATTTTTGCGTCTTATGGCGCAATCTTTGCCAAAAATTTGCTTACTAGGCGTACGAATAGGCTTTTTTCTTTGTTGAAGCGCTTCGTTGGACCCCAGGCTTGCACCAAAATAGTGCGTGCTCCAAAAAAGGTCAAGCAGTATCGTAGGCAATATCTTAAACAGTTTCTCCACGTGTCTCTGGCGGATGGGCCCTCTACCAGGTTCTTGTACTGTTTAATTTTTTAGATGAGGTCAGAACGAGACTTTAGAGCTTATCGCCTAATGATTGAGCGCCTTAGCAAGGTGAAGGCTATCTGCGGGCTTTGCCCGATTTCCCTCTCACCCTGGTGCAGTGTTGCGCTAATCCCGTGCTCCCCACGGTCTACATTTGGTAAGCGAAAGGTGGAACCACCGTCAGAAGCAACGAGTTTGCCATCCAAAAATATTTTGAGCTTAAGACTTTCGGTCGCAGTGATGATTGCTGGGTCTACGTAAACTTCCATGGCTATATCTAAGTCGCCAGAGTTGCTGCGTATGACTTCGCCCTCAATTGGACTAATGACGGTGATGGACGGTTTGTCTGTGAATTTCCAGTCTGATGCCGGCGGCTCCTGGTCTTCCTCGGTGAGTCGCAGCGCAAGGTGCAAAAAAGTTTTTTTGCAGTGCCTTTAACCTTGGCAACTTCCAAGCCAGCCTTCACTTTGTTGGTTGTTGGCGGGTCAACCGCCGCTAGCAGTAAAAGTGAGTGCGACTGTTGGCGTTACCACCAGCGCTATTTTTAGCACTATCTTCAGTACTGAGGCCGCGGCTAGGTGACACAATGTTGGTGGTCTCTCATAGTGGTTTTCAATTTTTTTCAGCATAGTTCTTCGGAATAGTTTTCAGAGCGGTTATTAAAATGCTAATGCTTAGAGGGGTAACAATGACGAATAGAAACTGGGCTGTGCAGTGCAATGGCTGAAGTTTGGCTAAGTGTTAGTCGTTCTGTCTATATGTTCTTAGCGCAGAGGTACTAAACGGAAGTGAGATTTACCGGAGGAGTGAGGGTGGCAAGCGGGGTAAAAGGCAAAAAGGTTGAGTAAGTGGGTCAGCAGTGTAGAGGGGGTAAACAAACTGCACCCTCAGATTACCTGAGGGTGCGAGTCTCTGGATGGCCAGCCTTTACTTCTTATGGTTCGGGTTAAGCCAATCCCTCCTTTGTGGTCTTCACAATTGCAGCAGCCACTTTGTATGGATCTGCGTTTGAAGCTGTTCTTCTGTCTTCCAATCGTCCTACCCAACCATCTGTGTGAGTAGTAATTGGAATACGGATAGATGCGCCTCTATCAGAAATGCCATAGCTGAACTGATCAATAGACTGAGTCTCGTGCTTACCGGTTAGGCGCTGATCGTTCTCTGCACCATAAACACTGATGTGTCTTTGGATGTTGCGGCCAAAGCTTTCACAAATCTTAGTAAAGGTTTCTTCTTTACCTGATGTGCGCATGGCTTCGTTAGAGAAGTTTGCGTGCATGCCAGATCCGTTCCAGTCTGTGTCGCCAAGTGGCTTAGGATGCCAGTTGATGATGAAGCCGTACTTTTCGCCTGTACGTTCTAGTAGGTAACGTGCAATCCATGTTTCATCGCCGGCTCTCTTGGCGCTTTTAGCGAAAACTTGGAATTCCCATTGGCCTGCGGCTACTTCAGCGTTAATACCTTCTACGTTGAGGCCTGCTTCTAAGCAAATGTCGAAGTGCTCTTCTACACAGTCGCGGCCAAAAGTATTAGCTGCGCCTACTGAACAGTAGTAAGGGCCTTGGGCTGCTGGAAATCCACCATGTGGAAAACCAGGAGGCAAATTAGTATCTGGATCCCATAAGAAATATTCTTGTTCAAAGCCAAACCAAAAATCCTCGTCGTCGTCGTCGATGGTAGCGCGGCCATTGGACACGTGAGGTGTACCGTCAGCGTTAAGCACTTCAGTCATAACTAAGTAAGCATTTTGACGGTCTGGGTCTGGGTAGATCGCTACTGGCTTAAGTAGGCAATCAGAGTCGCCGCCTTCGGCTTGTTCTGTTGAGCTGCCGTCGAAAGACCACATTGGGCATTCTTCTAAGGTGCCGCCAAAATTTTCACGTACCTGTGTTTTGCTGCGTAGACTTTGAGTTGGTTGATAGCCATCAAGCCAAATGTACTCAAGTTTAGATTTCATATTTTCAGATCTCCTATTATATGTGTATCAGCGCTAGTTAAGAATTTCCGATTGCTAATGCAACTGCCAAAACTCATCGAGGCTGATCTCGCTGATTCGCTCTTTATCTCTTCGTGCTTCGTTTTCTTTATCTCATTGCAACTCAAGCTACATAGGCAAAATGTGTGCCAGACGTCATAGTGAATAAATCTACCCTGTGTAGGCGTCTATAGCAAAGGCCTGCCAACGGGCCGCACTAAAATGGTGCGCCAGCTGCTGGGTGCAAACCTTCCGCTCTATTCTGGTGCATACGCAGCAGAGAAACAATTCTAAAGTGCATATTGTTTTGTGCCCCAACATTACAAAACTCCACTATGCGCAGTCCAAAGTTGTCCGACTGGTAGCGCAAGTTGTGAGTTTTGTTCCAGATCCGCGGATTTCCCCACATGGCGCTAGCTGCCCAGCGTACTTTTTTTGCTTGCAATCACGACGCGCCAAAGGCGTGAGGGCGCTAAAACAAGATTCGAAATAGCAGCTTTTGGCTTTTGCCCTCAGAGACTTCGGCACCTCTTAGCTCTCTAAGGCCGTGGCGATTTGTGTACTTGAGCCTTAGTTGGTGGATAGTGTTCAGAGTTGTTGTAGAAATGGCCCATATTTAGATCAACTAGAGAGTTGCCCTGTCCAAAGACTCAGGCCAAAGAAGCGTGTGTACCTACCTATGCATCAAATAAGGCTTACTTAATACACAAAGGTTCAAAGAAGATGTGATATTAGGGAGACAGTTGTGCGATGTTCCTCCATAATC
This sequence comes from Gammaproteobacteria bacterium, assembly GCA_963581445.1. Lineage (GTDB taxonomy): Bacteria > Pseudomonadota > Gammaproteobacteria > Pseudomonadales > Azotimanducaceae > UBA4421. Next base: position 18,714 of record CAUZON010000031.1, read on the forward strand.
GCCGCCTTCTGTTGTCCCACAACGATTTTCTATTACTCTTAAGTAGGACTTCTGCCTCATTTGCGCTCTGTCGCATCTTGGTGGACGCAATGCATTTGTAGTTAAAGGAAAGTGGTTGATTGCGGTTGAATTGATCTGCATTGCCCAATTTTAAAGAGGAACTTTCGTCCCGTGCCAAATCCTAACGTACGCAACGTCGCCATAATTGCCCACGTCGACCATGGTAAAACAACCTTGGTTGATTGCCTGCTTCAACAGACCGGTATGATCTCCGCTAACGCGGCAGAACGTGTAATGGACAGCAACGATCTTGAGAAAGAACGTGGCATTACTATTCTGGCCAAGAATACAGCGATTGAATATCGCGATACCCAAATTAATATCGTTGATACCCCAGGACACGCCGACTTTGGTGGCGAGGTAGAGCGAATCCTTTCTATGGTCGACGCGGTACTGTTGCTTGTCGACGCTGTCGACGGCCCAATGCCTCAAACGCGTTTTGTTACCCAAAAAGCGTTTGCGTACGGGCTCAAGCCTATTGTTGTGGTAAACAAGATCGACCGTCCAGGCAGTGAACCTTATCGAGTAATAGACGAAGTTTTTGAGTTGTTTGATAATTTAGGTGGTACCGACGAGCAGCTAGATTTCTCCATTGTTTATGCTTCTGCAATTAATGGTGTGGCTGGCTTAGAGTTAGATTCAATTGCCGATGACATGACCCCGCTTTTAGATATGCTGGTAGACCAAGTGCCGCCTCCAGAAGTTGATGAAACTGGCCCATTTCAAATGCAAATCAGTTCCTTGGATTACTCCACTTACGAGGGTGTAATCGGTATTGGCAGAATTTCTCGCGGCCAACTAGCTCGCAACCAGCAGATCATTGCAGTTGACCGAGATGGCAAAGAACGTAAAGGCAAGGTGGTGAATATTTATCGTCATCATGGCCTAGAACGTGTTGACTCGCCTACTGCTACAGCAGGGGACATCATTTGTTTGACCGGCGTAGACAAGATCAATATCTCAGATACGCTGTGTGCGCCTGACCATATAGACGCAATGAAGCCTCTCACAGTAGATGAGCCCACATTGTCGATGACGTTCTGCGTTAACAATTCGCCTCTTTCTGGTAAAGAAGGCAAGTTTGTTACCAGCCGCCAGATCCGCGAACGTCTGTATACAGAGTCTTCTCACAATGTTGCGTTAGTCATCGAAGACACCGCCGATCCAGATAGATTTATGGTCTCTGGCCGTGGTGAACTACACCTGTCAGTACTCATCGAAACCATGCGTCGTGAAGGTTTTGAGTTGGCGGTATCTAGGCCTCAGGTTATTTACCGCGAGATAGATGGCGTAGTGCATGAGCCCTACGAAACATTGACTATTGATATTGAAGACACTCACCAAGGTAAGGTGATGGAGGCTTTGGGTGATCGTCGTGGCGAATTGCAAGAAATGCAGCCCGACGGCAAAGGCCGAGTACGTTTGCAATTCCGTATCCCAAGCAGAGGCATTATGGGTTACCGCCCAGTATTCCTATCGCAGACTTCAGGCACAGGCATTATGTCTTTTGCTTCTGATGGCTTTGGCCCTCGCACAGCGGACGATGTGGGTTCACGTAAGAACGGTGTATTAATTGCGAATGCTCAAGGTAAGGCTGTTGGCTTTGCTTTGTTCAACTTGCAAAACCGTGGCCGCATGATGGTTAAGCCAAACCAAATGGTTTATGAAGGCATGGTTGTTGGTATTCATGTTCGGTCAAACGACCTCACGGTAAATCCGTTGAAGGAAAAGAAGCAAACCAACGTGCGTGCTTCAGGAACGGATGAAAATATCGTTTTGACCACTGCGTTAGAATTTACTCTAGAGCAAGCTCTTGAGTTTATCGATGACGATGAATTGGTAGAGGTAACACCGGAAAACATCCGTGTGCGCAAAACCTTACTGAAGGAAAACGAGCGTAAGCGCGCCTAGAGCAATACTAGTCAAGAAACAGTAGGTTTCTTAGCTTTTACTAGGTTGGGTCATCTGGCGAGCATTTTTTTGATGTAGTTCGGTACTTGTGCCGCGACAACCTATACGTGTGGTAACCCATGAAAGTCGTCTTACAACGAGTAAGCTCTGCTCAAGTGCAAATAGACGGTGCAGTAGTGGGGCAAATTAGAACTGGCGTGCTACTGCTGTTAGGTGTCGCGCCAGATGATGACCAGGCAAAAGCAGATTGGTTGGTGGAAAAAATCCTGGCGCTACGGATATTTCCAAACCCGGAAGATGCATCTCTTAAATCAACAATGCAGCTCGGCTTAGAAGAATCTAATGGTGAAGCATTGGTTGTCTCGCAATTTACCCTTTTTGCCGATGTCGCCAAAGGGCGCAGACCTTCTTTTACTGGTGCAGCGGAACCAGAGCTAGCTATCCAACTATATGAGTACTTCGTGCACAAGCTGTCGGCCAGAGTGGCTGTTCAGACAGGACGTTTTGGTGCCGACATGCAGGTGAGTTCTACCAACGAAGGGCCAATCATGTTAATTCTAGAAAGATAAACGCTCAACGACAAAGAGATATTTCGGCCGCGGACTCTAAATTCTAGCACTCACTTTAAGGTCAAAGACTTGGCTTATCCGTCTTTTCTTCAGCGCCTTTCTTTTCTACGAATCGCGCCATAATCACGCCAAATTCAAACAAAAGCCAAGAAGGTATTGCCAATAACAATTGCGATACCACATCTGGTGGTGTCATAAGCATGCCCACAATAAAGCAGCCAATAATCACATAGGGTCTTTTGCGGGCCATCTTTTCGGCTGTGGAAATACCTGTCCAAGCCAACAAAAATGTCGCTACTGGAATCTCAAAAGCTAGGCCAAAAGCCAAGAACATCTTCATGATGAAGTCTAGGTAGTAGGTAATATCTGGCATCACTTCAGCCACGTTAGGCGCGATGTTGAAGAAGAATTCAAACACCAACGGAAATACCAAGTAGTAAGCAAAGGAAATGCCGCAATAAAACAGCACAACGCTTGAGAAAAGCAGTGGGTAAGCAAATTTCTTTTCGTGACGATACAGTCCGGGTGCAATGAAGCCCCATAGCTGATGCAGTAAAAAAGGAATGCCTATAAAAAAGGCGCAGTAGGCTGAAAGTTTAAACGGCACGATAAAGGGCGATGCAACTTGGATAGCAACCATTTTGGTGCCTTCAGGCAGTACTGCAATAAGTGGCGCGGCAATCCATTCAAACAGCGGTGTGCTGTAGTAATAAATGGGTATAAATAGCAGCGCCACCAAGGCAAAGCTGCGCAGAATACGAGTACGCAGCTCTACTAGATGATCTAAAAACGGCTGCTCATGGTCGTCTACCGCTGCGTCAGGATTAATTTGCTTGTCTTTACTCACGTTAATCAATCTTGTCATTTTCGTCTTTCAGCAAGGCTTGCTTGCGTAGGTAGGCGGCTTCAACTTCGGCATCTGTTCTAGGCGGTGTGCTTGTGAGTTCTGCTTGAACTTCGGTCGGATTAGTTGGTGTTGCGCCTAGTTGTGACTCCCCTGAAGGTTCAACGCTTTCTACCTCTGTTGCTTCTGCGCGTCCAGTGCTCTCCGCCATTATGTTATTGGCATCCACTGCGGTCTGCTGAGTGAGTGCGTCGGCGCCAGCTTTAACTTCTTCTTCTATTCGCCGCATCTCTTCCATCACCGCTTCGTTGTGCAGTTGGCGACGGATGCCGTCCATATCGATCTCTTTTTCTATCTCGTTCTTTACGCCGGTAAACGATCGTTGTAATCGTCCTACCCACAAACCTAATGTACGCAATGTTTCAGGTAGGCGCTCAGGTCCAATCACCAGCAAGATCACCACTATGATGACCATGGTTTCAATTGTGCTTATGCCATCAAACATTATGCAATGACGCCATTAGAGAGTGCCGCAGAAGATACACGATATAACCCAGGTTACTGAGTTTTGTGTTCTTCTTTGCTCTTAGCTGACTCGTTGCTCTGAGTCTCGCCGTTGATAACCTTTGCTTGGGCTGCGGACGTGTCTTTATCCTCAACCTTATCTTCCTCAGAAACGGCGCTCCTAAAACCCTTAATGGCGCTGCCTAAGTCTGAGCCAATGCTTTTTAATCGCTTCGGCCCAAATACCAATAGAACGATGGCCAGGATTACCAGCAGTTCAGTCATTCCCAATCCAAACATTTTCTTACTCCGCTCTCTTAATTCGTATAATTAGTCGCATTCAAGCCCAGGCACTGCTGCGCTATTCGCGCCCAGCTTTTTCTTCAATACCGCCAATGCCAAATCTATCAGCCAATTCATCTAATACGTCTTGGGCTGTTAAGTCTAAATCGCTGAGCATCACCATTGAGTGAAACCAAAGGTCAGCTACCTCATTAACAAGGTCATCTTTTAGCGTTGGATCTGTTTCAGCATCCTTTGCGGCAATAATGACTTCCGTTGCTTCCTCACCAATTTTTTCCAGAATTTTGTTGAGGCCCGCTTGGTGTAGCGACGCAACATAGGATTCGCCTGCTTGCTGATTTTTCCGGTCTGCAAGAACTTCAGTTAATTCATTTAATATGTTCATCTGACTTCCTCATTAACCGTATTCATCATTGCCTGTGCATATAGCGAAGGATAGGCCTTCTGACGAGACTTGAGTTTATACCTAAACGCTATTTTAGTTTGCGCTAAATACTAACGGTAGCAACGACGCTAGACCAGATAGGCTATCTGTTTCACCGACTAAATTTGCGCCCACTACAGCAGCGCAGGCAACGACAATAATTAGCATAACGACCCCACGTCGCCGCTTGCGCTGCATTTGCGCCAGTTGATCTTGGAGCTGGCGAATTTCGTTGCTTTGCCTGGCCAACTCAAGGCGCAAGGTTATTTGACCATCGTCTTTAAGCAACTGGGGTAGGCGGTGAAATTCAGAAAAAAGTTTGGGGCCGTGTTCAGCTAATTCAGTAATTACGGCCATTGGTCCTAAATTGCGTTGTGCCCAGCGCTGCATAAACGGCTCAGCGGTCTCCCAAAGATCTAGCTCTGGATACAATTGCCTGCCGAGCCCTTCTATATAAAGTAGCGTTTTTTGCAGCAGTATTAGTTGCGGTTGAATCTCCATCTCAAATTGGCTGGCGGTCTCCAACAGCTCGCCCATAAAGGGGCCAAAAGATATTTCACTCAGAGGTTTGGCAAAGATCGGTTCGCAGACGGCCTCTATAACTGCTTCAAAAGCGACGGGATCTGTGGTGATAGGAACCCAGCCAGAGCGAATATGCAGGTCTACTACCTTGCGATAATCTCTGTGGAAAAAGGCGAGGATATTCTGCGCCAGGTAAAATTTATCCTCATTGGTAAGGGAGCCCACAATTGCGCAGTCTAGCGCCACGTACATGGGGTCGCTGGGTTTGGAGACATCTATTAATACATTACCCGGATGCATGTCTGCGTGGAAAAAGTTGTGTTCAAAAACTTGGGTAAAAAAAGTTTCCACGCCTTTATGGGCGAGTACGCGCATATCTATGTTGGCCGCTTGTAGCGCTTCTACATTGCCAATAGAGGGTGCAAACATTTGTTCCATCACGAGCATATTATGCCGGGTGAACTGGGCGTAAAGCCGAGGTACGTAAAGCAGCGGCGAATCTGCAAAGTTGCGTCTGAGTTGAATTTGATTGCGTGCTTCGCTGAACATATTCAACTCAAGTAACAACGTTTCTAAGTGATCCTGCATAATTCTTGGCAGGTGTATGCGCCGAACCATAGTGAAGCGGCTATCTAAGTATTTGGCTATATGGATGAGCAGCGACATGTCGCTATTTATTTGAGATTCAATATTTGGCCGCACAATTTTTATGACTACCGCTACCCCGTTTTGCAGTTTTGCCTGATGAACTTGAGCAATTGAGGCGCTTGCAATAGGTACGGGGTCTATCGATTGGAAGGCATCCAGCTTGCCAGTAGATTTTTCTACCTCTGCCTGAATATCGAGATTCTCAACAGGGTCTACTTTGTCTTGGAGCTTGGCCAGCGCTTGGCAGACGTCCATGCCGAGTATGTCTGGCCGTGTGGAAAGCAGTTGGCCAATCTTTATGTACACGGGGCCCATTTGTTCCAATGTGTGTAGTAGGCGCAAACCCAATGGTTTTTTGCCAAGGGGTAGAATGATTTGTAGAAATATTACCGTCCATCGGATGGGTCGGTTTGGAATAGATTGAGCAAATACAAAATGATGCAGCCGATTGCTGAAGCATTTGCCGACAAGTTTTAGCAGTTGTAGCCAATCTGCACGGATCATTGGTTGTCGTTGTCCCGCTCGGTGCGCTCGCGTTGGGAGATTCTTGCACTCAACCGGTCTACGCGCAGTCGCAGTGCATCTAGTTCGTTGAGGTGGTCGGCAAAAGCTTCTGTGGTAGTGAAACGGTCTGCGACCTTAGCGCCAGCAGTCTGCGCAATGTCTTCGCCTAGATTAGAAGCGAAGTTTGCGAATACGGACAAGCCCATTTCTAAAGTGGCGGCTACTTTACTCGCTTGTTTGTCGCCGAGTACAATGCTCAGTGGCGTTACCAAATCTGGGTAGAAGTCTTTGATTAAGGCGCTTATCTCTAACAGTACGGTTTCGTCGCCGTCAATTTGAATCTGTGTAGAGCTGCCGCCGCTGGCTAAAGCTTTAAGCAAGTTAGGTGCGCTACCTTGGATCGCGACATTCGGGTTAGTTGCAAGGCCGTTGTGTAGCGCCATGTTTTTCTCACCTAGTATTAGATGCCAAGTTTTTTCCGGAGTGGTGCAACGGATTTCAATGACTTGCCCAGAAATGGACGCCATTTTTCTTTCCAGTCCCGGATCTAGAGCGGCTGCTTGGCGGCAAATTAGATTAACGAAATCTGTTAAAAATTTGTCGAAGATGTCGCCGGTAACAAAAGCCATAGTGACGCTTTAGTGGGTTGCCAAAGGCTTAACGCCGCGATGAATTGCGGCCACGCCACCGACCAAATTGTGATACTGCGCTTCTTCGAAACCCGCATCTTCAAACATTTGCTTCAGCGCCTTTTGATCTGGGTGCACGCGAATTGAATCTACCAAGTATTGGTAAGGCTGAGCGTCGCCGACCAGGAATTTACCAACCGGCGGCCAGAGTGTTTGAAAAACTTTGTAGGCAGATTCTAATAAAGGATCTTGGGGTTTAGAAAACTCTAACACCAATAAAGGGGCGCCTGGTTTGAGTACGCGCAGTAAGTCACCTAACGCCTGGTCTTTGTCCGTGAAGTTTCTAATGCCAAAGCTAATGCACGCGCAGTCGAAAGTGTTGTCTGCGAAGGGCAGGGCTTCTGCCGGCGCGCGGCAAAACTGCACCTGGGACAAGCCCTCATCAATGAGTCTGTTACGACCCATTCGCATCATTGGCTCGTTGAGGTCGGTTAATATTACCCGCCCGGTGTTTCCGACAACTGGCGCAAACAGTCCTGCCATGTCTCCGGTACCGCCGGCAAGGTCTAATATGTTGTGGCCTGCGCGAGCCCCTGACATTTGCAGCACCATGCGCTTGAAAATACGGTGTGTGCCAAATGACATGAGATCGTTCATGACGTCGTAACGACCGGCTACGGCTTTAAACACTTCGCCCACGCGTTTGGTTTTTTCTTCAGGGGAAACTTTTTGATAACCGAAGTTAACTTCTTCCTGAGCGTGGCTGGTCGCTTGTGCGTTCTCTTTTACATCAGACATATACGTGTTTTATCCTTCTTGGTTTAAGGCTTTAGTATTATGTTTCACAGGTTGGCAAACCATACGTAACGCTCAGCTTTTTGGCGACCATTGATTCACAGGAATATTGGGCAGTCGTGAGGCATTCGCCTGCTTTAGATCGGTTAAGTAATCTTGCCAAAAAGTATCTTGATTGGTGCCCATTTCATTGAGGTACGACCATGCAAATATTCCGGTGTCATGGCCGTCGTCGAACGTAATGCGGATGGCGTAATTGCCTACAGCTTCAATTTGCTTAATGCCTACATTCTTTTTGCCAGTTTGTAGTTTACGCTCTTCGCTTGAATGTCCGCGCACTTCAGCAGATGGCGAGTACACGCGGAGTAATTCAGCAGGCAGATTAAAAGTCACTTCCTCCCAGCGAACTTCCAGGACATGGGCAATTTTATGATAGGTAATGTTTGTCGGTGCTTGCATGGCAGCCTCTAGAGAATAAACCGGGACAGGTCAGTATTGCTGACCAAATCAGCCAGGTGCTCGTTAACGTAAGTCTCATCTACGGATATTTTAGAATCTGCTAGGTCGTTGGCTGAGAACGACAGTTCCTCCAAGAGCCTTTCCAAAACGGTATGCAGGCGGCGCGCACCAATGTTTTCAGTACCTTCGTTAACTTGCCATGCCAAGTGGGCAATACGGGCCATGCCCTCTTTGGTAAACTCAAGCTCAACGCCCTCAATAGCCATTAGCGCTTGGTACTGCTCAGTGAGGCTGGCTTTGGGTTCTGTGAGTATGCGTTCAAAATCTTCAGGGGTTAACGCGCTCAGTTCCACGCGGATGGGTAAGCGACCTTGTAACTCAGGAATTAGATCCGAAGGTTTGGCTAAGTGAAATGCGCCAGAAGCTATAAACAAAATGTGGTCGGTTTTAATCACGCCGTATTTGGTGGAAACAGTACAACCTTCAATGAGCGGTAGCAGATCTCTTTGCACGCCTTCTCGCGACACATCCGCTCCGGTGGTTTCTGAGCGCTTTGCCACTTTATCTAGCTCATCAATAAAGACGATGCCTGTTTGCTCTACAGCATGCAGTGCTTGGCTCTTTATTTCGTCTTCGTTGACCAGCTTTGCCGCTTCTTCCTCGCGGACTCTTTTCAGCGCTTCCTTTATAGGCAGGCGTTGACAGTTCTTTTTGCCCTGACCCATATTACTGAACATGTCTTGTAGCTGGCTGGTCATTTCTTCCATGCCCGGAGGGGTCATGATTTCCACACCTATGCTCACCTGATCTAGTTCGATATCAATTTCTTTGTTGTCTAATTCACCCTGGCGCAGTTTCTTGCGGAACATTTGCCTAGTGCTAGATTCGCTGTTGGCTGGCTTGTCTTCGCCTTCATTGCGCGGCTCTGGTAGCAGAATGTCCAAGATCCGGTCTTCGGCGCGATCTTCTGCGGAGGTTTGTACCGCCTGCATTTGCTCTTCGCGCAGCATGTTTATGGACGTGTCCATAAGGTCGCGAATAATAGATTCTACATCGCGGCCAACATAACCCACTTCCGTGAATTTGGTGGCCTCCACTTTAATGAAGGGGGCATTCGCCAGTTTAGCTAGACGCCGAGCTATTTCGGTTTTGCCCACGCCGGTGGGCCCAATCATCAAAATGTTTTTTGGGCTGACTTCATTGCGCAAATCAGTCTCCAGTTGTAGTCGTCGCCAACGGTTACGCAGTGCAATAGCAACGGCGCGCTTGGCCTCGCTTTGCCCAATAATGTGGCGATCGAGCTCGTCAACGATCTCAGCTGGTGTCAGTTGTTGCAGGGTATTCATAGTAAAAGGCCTTAGTCGAGTGCTTAGGAAATGCTAAGCGTCTCGATAGTGAAAGAGTGGTTGGTATAAATGCAGATGTCACCAGCAATGCCCAGTGCTTTTTCCACCACCTCTTCAGGAGGTAGTTGAGTATTATTTGCCAAGGCTATCGCCGCCGCGCGTGCGAAGTTGCCGCCAGAGCCAATGGCCAAAATACCGGCTTCTGGTTCAATTACATCGCCATTGCCGCTGATCAGTAAGGTGGCAGTGGTGTCTGCAACAATCAGCATCGCCTCAAGTTTGCGTAGAGCCCTATCTGTGCGCCACTCTTTGGCTAACTCCACAGCAGCCCTAGCAAGTTGGCCGTGATATTTTTCCAGCGCCGCTTCAAAACGTTCAAACAGTGTAAAAGCATCTGCGGTGCTACCAGCAAAGCCAGCAATAACGCGCTCTTGGTAAAGTTTGCGTACTTTAATAGCGTTGCCTTTCATAACGGTGTCGCCCAATGAAACTTGGCCGTCTCCGCCAACGCAGACCTGCTTCTCGTCGCGTACGCTTAAAATGGTCGTACCGTGAAATTCTTGCATTGATTCTTCTCAGATTAGATCAAATTGGGGGCTGTAGAATGGTGGGGTTGCAGCCCAGACAATTCAATTGCCAAATTAGCCGTTTGGGCTACTATTTATATGTAAGGCTCAACTAAAATGCCAATTGCAGGCTAGTTGAGCCATATTGCGGTCAGGTTTTGTTGGCGCAGGCGGGTCATAGCACGGTCAGCATTGACCTTTTTGCTGTAGGGACCTATCACCACTCGATACCAGGTTTGTCCGGATATTTCGGAAGCTTCAATTGAACTGGGCAGGTCTGTGAGCAGTAGCTTGGCTCTTAATACATTAGCGTCGTCTTGATTGCGAAATGACGCTGCTTGAATCCTATAAACTCTCTCCACGTCGGAGCTTGCCGGTGGTGCAGAGTAGGTTTCAGGATTTGCTGCCACCTCGTTTTTCTCTAGTATGCTAGGAAACTGAAAGCTGATTTTTGGCGCCTCTTTGGTTTCTACCACGGTGTTCTGGGTGAGCGTTGAAGTGCCAATGATCTCGGGTGCGTAAGCTGCAACTAATACAATTACCGCACCCACCAAGGCACCAGAAGAAAAGCTTGGCGCGTGAAAAGTCATTTTACTTTTTGTGGGCGTGCGCCGTTTCTCCGGCTTTCGAGTGGCTGGCTTGCGTTTTTTGGGACTGTTGCGTTCCGCGAAATCTTTATTCATCTGTCTCTTTTGGGTCTTTTGAGGTCTTAATTACGGCGTCATTCGATACCTGAGCTGCTAAGAGAATGATACAGGCAGCTGCGCTTTGAGGCGAACTAGGATCGCCAAAAACAGTGTGTGATTTTATTTAGTCTCGGTTACAAAGCATCGTATGGGTCTACGTCAATAGACCACCGCAGCTGGGCCGGTACCTTAGGTCTGCCAAGGCCATGTAGCAGCTGATGTAGCTGGCTGCGACTGGGTGCAATGAGCATTAATTGATAGCGAAATCTGTTTGCAATACGCGCCATAGGTGCGGGTATTGGGCCCATTACCTCCGCCTGATTTTGCGCCATGCTGGTTAACGTATTTTTGCAGGTTTGTAAAAAATCTAAGGCAATGCGCCCATCCTCTGATTCAGCGCGGAGCATGGCCATCGGTAAAATAGGCGGTAGCCCAGCTTCCTCTCTAGTTTTTAGCTCCTCCTGAGCAAAACCCTCATAGCCTTCTTCTATTAACCTAGTCAGCATTGGGTTGTCTGGTTGGTAAGACTGGATCCACACTTCACCCGGACGCTCGGCTCTCCCCGCACGACCGGCTACCTGAACAACCAACTGCGCAGTCCGCTCTGGCGCGCGAAAATCTGGACTTAAAAAACCACTGTCAGCATTTAACACCACAACCAATGTAACGGAGGGAAAATGGTGACCTTTTGCCAGCATTTGGGTGCCTACCATAATGCAGGAAGAACCCTCATTGATTTTATCCAACTGTTCACCCAGCTGCCGGTTGGTACGAGTGGTGTCGCGGTCAACACGATAAATGGGCACTTCCGGAAATAAAGCCTCCACGGCATCTTCTGCGCGCTGGGTACCAAGGCCTACGGGCAATAAGTTCGGTTGTCCGCAATGCTCACATAGTTCGGGAATTTGGAATTTGAGCATGCAGTGGTGGCAAATCATTTGCGCTGGAGAGCGGTGCAGCGTGAGCTTGGCGTCACAGTCAGAGCAGTGACATTGCCAGCCGCAGGACTGACACAGTAGTGTCGGCGCAAAGCCGCGCCGATTCAGATAAATCAGCACCTGACCTTTAGCGGTCAAATGATGACGAATCACGTCAATCAACGTTCTAGAAAAACCGTCTTGCAGAGTTTGACCGCGCAGGTCGATCAAATGGTAAGACGGCATACTCGCGCCGCCAGCCCTGTGCGGTAATTTGAGTAAGGTGTAACGCTTGCGCGACACATTATAGAGCGACTCTAACGATGGCGTCGCAGAACCCAGCACCAGTGGAATGCCCAGGCTGTGAGCGCGCTTGGCGGTAAGATCTCGAGCCGAGTAGCGCAGACCCTCTTGCTGCTTATAAGAACTATCGTGTTCCTCATCAACAATAATAAGATCCAGTTGCTTAAAGGGGGTGAACACAGCAGAGCGGGTGCCGATCAAAATATTCAGCTCACCATCGCGGCAACGCAGCCAAGTCTGTAAGCGCTGCTTGTCAGTTAATGCCGAGTGCAGCATACCCACCTGGCCAAAGCGCTTTTCGAATCGGGCCAAGGTTTGCGGCGTGAGCGCAATTTCGGGAACAAGCACCATTACCTGACCGCCGCGCGCCAACACCGGCGCCATACTTTGTAAGTACACTTCGGTTTTACCGCTGCCGGTGACCCCCTCCAAAAGTAGCACTTCAAAGCGACCGGCAGCAGCTTCAATGGCCTCAATGGCCGCTAATTGCTCGGCGCTTGCATCCAAAGCCGGGGCTTTCGCCGCAAGTTTTCGGCGGGTTGCCGCAGAAACGCGAGTAATAACCTCCAGTTCAGCCAGCTTGTTAATCATCGCCCGGCTAAAGCCAGCTTCCACCAAAGCCTTGCCAGCAATCACAGGATATTCCAACAAGTGCTGACTCATGTATTCAACGAGCGCAGTTTGTTTTGGTGCGCGCGCGTTGCTGTACTGCGCATTAGCCAAATGCCAAAAATCCTCTTCCTCCAAAACGAAGGGCAGACCTTTGCGCGCAGCGTTGGGCAAAATGGTCGCCAGAACCTCACCCAACGGGTGATGGTAATAGGTACTCATCCAGTGGGCTAAGTCTAGTAACTCGCCAGTAATGGCGGCGTCATCGTCAATTATTGCGTTAATCGGCTTAGGGCTTTTATGCGGGCTGGTGACATCAACGTTGACGCAAACGCCAATGGTCTGGGTGCGGCCAAAAGGTACGTTCAACCTAGCGCCTATACTAGGAATAGGCATATCCTCAGGCACACTGTAGTCGTAGACCGCGTGCAATGGACGCGGAACAGCTACTTGGATTGTTCGATTTGCCTGGCTCATAAGGCAGTCTACGGAGAATTGAGCCAAGTGCGAAGCCCGGGGAGGAAAGATTGCGAGATTGGGGGTTAACGAGCGAGGAGGAGAGGACAAAGTTTAGTCGACGGTGAGTTAGGGTTCATTTTATCGCCCTACCAAGGTTGCCAATGAGTTGGCTTCTGTTAGACTTTCCGACCTTAAAATTTTGATGACGGTTAGCCGCTATGAAGCCTGAAATACATCCTGAGTACAACATCGTGAAGGCAACTTGTAGTTGCGGCGCTGAACTCCAAATTGGCACAACGCTTAGAGAAGACCTCCACTTGGATGTTTGCTCAAGCTGCCATCCTTTCTACACGGGTAAGCAGAAGACCTTAGACACTGGTGGCCGTGTAGAGAAGTACCGTCAGCGTTTCGCTAAAAGAAGCAGCGGCGGTAGCTAAACCACATATCTCGGCCTAATTTTTGGGCCTTCTGATTTGTGCCAGTTGTCAGTTTGCCTCACTGTTCTGGTGAGGCTGTCTCGTTAAGACTCTTTCTTCTTTTCCGCATTTGCGCAAAAAAATAGGTGTGTCTGTTTGCACACAAATTGCGGTGATCACCTCTTCATTTATAGCCTCTTGTCGCCGAAACTGGCAATTGGTGTCTTACTGCTTCCATTTCCTAAATTAGTCTGTGTATCCTTATTGTCTGGGCTTTCTTTGCCTTTTGAGTTTTACCTACTTTACTGTCTAATTTTGAGCACTGTTAAATGATTAAACATATTTTTGCTAATCGCGCTTCGAGTAGCCTTGTAGCTTTGCTGTTAATGACCTTTATTGCTTTACCGACAGCTGTGCGTGCTGGCCCAGGTGCCGAGATGTACAACGAATTTCTGGAAAAGGGCGTTATCTATCCGGATGATGAGTGGCAGGAATATGTCACCGAGATTGGTGAGCGCTTACTTGCAGTTTCTCCCCACGCCGATAGGACTTATACCTTTGTGGTGGTGGATCAACCCATCGTCAATGCATGGGCCACTCCGGATGCCTATATCTTTGTTACTCGCGGTATTTTGGCTTTCTTTAATAATGAAGATGAGTTGGCAGCGGTGCTAGGTCATGAAATTGGTCACGTAGTTGGCGCGCATTCTAAGCGCACTATCGCCCGCGACCGTATAGGTAAGCTACTTGGTTTTTTGGGTACCTTTGCTACGGGTTCAAGTGCCACCTATGGCTTGGCCAATACCATTAGCTCTACTGCGTTGGCGGGTTATCGCCGCGAGCACGAGTTAGAGGCAGATGAGTTGGGTACAGAATTTATCTTGCGGGCGGGATATAACCCTCGTGCTTTGCTGGCGAGCATTCAGATGCTGCGCGACCACGACGATTTTCAGCGCTCGGTTAAAAATGCTCCGACTATTTACCATGGCTTACTTGGTAGTCACCCAGCTCACAACAAGCGCCTAAATGAGTTGGTTGAGCAGTCTCAGCATTTGCAGTTGGTTGATTTGCCTGACCCCGAGCGTGACTACTATGCAATGCTGCCTGGCCTGCGTTTTGGTGATGAATCTGCTACTGGTGTTGTGCACGATGGTGTTTATTATCACGGTGCATTGCGATTGAAAATTGCCTTTCCAGAGGGCTGGAGTGTTCAGGCCACGTCTTCGGAAGTGTTTGGCAACGAGCCAAATGGCGAGGGAACTATGTCTGCCAGGCGCACAAGTTTGCCCACGGAGACGCAAACTCCCGAAGAATATTTAACTAAAACGTTGCGTCGTGATGATCTGGAAGATGGCGAAGAAATTCAGGCAGGTCCTTACGGCGGTTATTTGGCGTCCATAAAAGTCCCGGGGGAAACGCCGAAGCTGCGCAAGATCGCCGTGCTGTACAAAGAAAAAGGCGTTTACGTTTTTAATGGTGAAATTAAAGACAAGGGCGACCCTGTTGTCTTTGAAAAACTGTTTAAGGAAATGGTGACATCATTTCGTGCAATGTCCGCTGACGATCTGCGCCTGATTAATAAGCAGAGTATTGCTTTAGTAGAGGCTCGCCCTGGCGACACCTATGCAAAGTTGGCTGCCAAAATGTCCATTAAAGTAGATGGAGAGGAAACCTTACGAGTGATTAATGGTCATCACCCCAGAGGTGAGCCAAGAGCCGGAGATCTGATTAAGGTCATTCAGTAACTCGCCAAGCTTCGCTTTTTTAACTCAGATCCGTCTAAGTCGGTCAAAATTAGAATAGGTCCGTCTAATCTAGCCCAGATCTGCTAATGCTGTTTAGAACAGATCTACTGCCCGAATGGTATCAATCTCGCCGGCGCCCTGATTGCTGGACTCTTCTGCGGTAGGTGCATTTTCTGTTAGAAATATTTCCGAAATGCCCTGGGGGTTCGATGGTGAAACCGCCTGGCCTGTTTGGGGATCAACTTTTATGGTCACTATGCCTGTGGGTTGGCTTGGCAATATCTCAGGCACATCTACCAATGCTTCCCGCATAAAGTCCACCCAGATGGGCAGCGGAACGTTCGAGCCGTACGCATTGCTGCCCAACGGTTCTTGATCGCTAAAGCCAACCCAAACGCTGGCTACCAAGCTGCTGTTGAAACCATTAAACCAGGTGTCTGCGGCGTCATTGGTGGTGCCCGTCTTGCCAGCAAGGTCGCCGCGCTTCAGCACAAGGGCACGTCGTCCGGTGCCTCTTGTTACGACGTCTCGAAGCATAGACTGCATAATAAACGCATTACGCTCATCTAAAACTCTAGGCGCATTTTTGGCTTTGGTTGCGGTTAGGCCAATGCTTTGCACCAGGTTTTCTAGAGAGTCATTGCTCAACAACCAATCAGTTGGGTCCGCCGCGAGAGATTGACGCCTGTTAGCTGCGGTGTTGGCAATAGGCCCTTCTTCAGCCAAACAGCTGCGACAAACCTTAGGCGAATTGTTGGCAAACACTACTTGACCGTTTTGGTTAACAATGCGGTCGATAATTTTTGCTTCCACCAGATAACCGCCGTTAGCCAGCACTGCGTAGGCTTTAGCCATATCTATTGGTGCAACAGTCATGGTGCCACCGCCAATGGCGAGCTGGGTATTGCGCGGAAATGTACTGGTATCAAAACCAAAACGCTTTACATGATTCAGCACTGTGCCTGCACCTACTCGTAGGAGTACGCGCATAGATACGAGATTAATAGACCGATACAAAGCCTCACGCAAACGTGTTGGCCCGTTGTAGCGGTTGTTATCGTTGTCTGGTCGATATTGAGATTCTAAATTCTTGTCGTCAAAAACCAGCGGCGCATCGAGGAAAATATCCGCCGGTGTAACGCCATTAGCGATAGCCGTTGAATACAAGAATGGTTTAAAGCCCGAGCCAGGTTGCCGCGTGGACTGAAGTGCGTAGTTGTATTGATTACGGTAAAAGTCATAGCCGCCCACTAAGGCTTTAACATCACCATTTTCTGGGTCTAGAGAAACTAATGCGCCCTGTATCTCTGGCAGTTGTGCTAGCTGCCAAGACGCCTTAATGGTTTTATCTGAAGTGCGCTTTTGCAAACGAATTATATCGCCCACGGCTAGTACCTGATGCATGGACGTCAGCGGCGGTCCGCGGCGATCTACGTCGACATAAGCTCTAGCCCATAAGGAGTTAAGCCTGGTAATAGGGTGAGCTTGCCCGTCCAACATATAAGCTATGGCTTCTTGTTCGTCTACTTGGGAGACAATTGCGGGAAACATATCAGCAAAGATTTTGATGTCTTGTAGAGGTGCCAATATTTCTTCGTTGATAGGCTCTACAACTTCGCTTTGCAAGCTACTGGAGTTTGCTTCCAGCTCTTGTACAAGCGCTTCATCATCCGTTGGAGTAAGTTGAGCATTCATCAAACTGATTATTTCTTCTGATGCAACGCCTTCAGGTCCTCGGTAGCCGTGACTCCTATCGTATTTTTCTAGTCCCTCACGCATGGCTGCAACACCGGCGGATTGCATGTTGGCGTCCAGCGTTGTATAAATTTCATACCCGCCCGTATACAAGTCTGAGAACTTCCCCCGGACCTGCTGACGCGCCCATTCTGCGGCGTAAGGGCTAGGCAAATCTAGGGTGCGCGCATAAACCCGCGCACTTAAGAGGGTTTTAACGGCTTGGTCGTACTCGGCGCGCGTAATCGAGTTTTGGTTCAACATGCGCCCTAGTACTTGGTTGCGTCGTCGTAGTGCCCAAGTGGGGCCGTTGATGGGATTGCCAGCTTCGGGCCTTTGCGGAATGCCCGCAAGCATAGCCAGTTGTTCTAACTTAAGATTCTTAAGCGATTTGCCGTAGTAGGTCAGCGCGGCTGCTTCTGCGCCGTATGCCCTTTTACCAAACGGCACAATGTTGATGTACAGCTCTAAAATTTCGTCCTTGCTTAGCTCTTGTTCAATTTTCAGTGCCAAAAGCATTTCTTTGAATTTTCTGAGGAACTTTCGCTCTAGGGTAAAAGACACGTTACGCGCAAGCTGCATGGTAATGGTGCTAGCGCCGCCTGCTCTAGAGTCAGAGGGTGCAACCATGCCGCCTATAAGTTGGAAAATATCGTTAGTCAGCGAAATATAATCTATGCCGTTGTGGTCATAGAAGCGCTTGTCTTCGGTATCTAAAATTGCGTTGATAAAGTGCTGGGGCACGTCATCTATAGAAATAGGTATAAGTCGGCGCTCGCCAAATTCGCCTATCAGTTCGCCGCCATTAGCGTAAATGCGTAATGGCGTTTGTAATTCTACATTACGAAAAGTCGCTGCTTTGGGGATTTGCGGGTCTAAGTAGATGTAAATACCCGCTAATCCAATACCCACCGCGCACAGTGAACTCACGCCCAGATTTACTAGGAATAGTAGAATTTTTCGTCTTCGACTGGGCCGAGGTGAGCTGGTCATTATGATAATCGATAAGGTTTTTCGCGGTGCCGATTCATCATAACCAACCCTAAGCAGGTAGCAACAGTAGCAGGCTATTCTTTATGCAAATGGACTTGGTGTGAGGTGGCAAAAACCCCAATGGCTAGTAGTGATTACTCACGTATACAGCAGCTATCTCAATATGTATTGCGACTCAGATATTCAAAATACATTTTAAGCATGGGCGGTATTCAACCAGTCACCGGCTGCGTGCCCGTATTGTCACGGCGGATAAGTCTCCTGCACTCATAGAGTCCGGTGTCGAGATTCCATTCCAAGAGGCCAGTAGCAGCCGGGCAACTTCTACCTCATTTAAAAATGCGGTGTTGAGCTTGCGGGTAGTGCCCCGGATAACCCCAGACCAACGCATTATTATGCAGTTGAAAGTGAAGCAAGACACCGTAGCGCAAATTTTCGATGGCATCCCATCAATAAATACCAACGCGACAGAAACCCAAGTGTTGGTGGATAATGGGCAAACCTTGATGCTGGGCGGCATCTTTCAAGAAGATAAAAATAATGCATAGACTAAAACGCCTTTTCTGGCGGCTATTCCTCTAATCGGTCGCCTGTTCAAACGTACGGTGCGACGCCAAGATAAACAAGAATTGCTGATTTTTTTCACCCCAAATATTATCGCTGGACCCGCAACAAGGAAGCCTTCCCCAGTAACTAATATCTCCTCGACTAGTTCAAGCAGCGCCCCTTAAACCCGCGCCCTATCACCTCATTAAGCCGCAGACCCAGAACATAGGTCGTATTCTACCGCCGGTAATTTGCCTTCGCGGATTTGCATACCTCAAGCACCATTTTAGACTACAATTCGTTTATTCAAGACGAGGGCTATGGCCGCTTCCGATCTACCCTTCCTTTTTGGTTGGGGTGTACCAAAGCACAATTTCATAGCTTCTTTTGTCTGCATATCGTAAAAATTAATAGGGGCTTTTTGCGGCCACCTAAACGCTGACAGTCTATGCATGAGCAAAACATATTTTTAGTCGGGTTGATGGCTGTGGGTAAAAGCACAGTCGGCCGACAATTGGCAGCGGCTTTAGATCGTCCGTTTTTTGACTCAGATCATGAGATAGAAAAGCGTGCGGGCGCAGAAATTGCCTGGATCTTTGATGTGGAAGGAGAAGTGGGCTTCCGCGATCGTGAAGAACAAGTCATTGATGACCTGTCGCAGATGCAGAGCATTGTTATGGCTACAGGTGGTGGTGCTGTGTTGCGTGAAATAAACCGCCAAAACCTGGCTTCTCGCGGTATGGTTTTTCACTTAGACAGCTCGCTTGAAAAACTTTATGCACGCACACACAAGGACAAGAAGCGCCCACTATTGCAATCTGAGGACCCCCGCAAGGTGCTCAAAGATCTAAAAGAAAAACGCGCGCCGCTATACCAAGAAATTGCAGACTACCGCATATCTACGGATCGTCAGAATGCGACAGCGGTGGTCCGTCAAATTATGCGCCAGATCAATAAACGAAAATAGTCAAAGCCTCGCACTTGGCAATTTAGAAGGGCTCTAAAGAACTAATGAGTAATACAGCAAATACGACAACTTCCGGCGATCAAACGCTCATGGTGTCATTGGGCGAACGCAGCTATCCCATTGTTGTGGGCGACGTTGGCTTCACAGATCCGGCTAAGTTGGCAAATGTTCTAGCGCCGTTTATCAGGGGTAATCAGGTCGCCGTGATTACCAACGAAACCATTGCGCCACTTTATCTTCCACAACTTTTAGCTGCACTGGGAAACAGACAAGTAGATGTTTTTCAAATGCAGGATGGTGAACGCTATAAAAGCCTAGACACTTACACTCAAGTGATGGACTTTCTTTTAGACAAAAAGCACAACCGAAGCACCTGTTTAATCGCCCTAGGCGGCGGTGTGGTCGGCGATCTGTGTGGTTTTGTCGCGGCGACCTTTCAGCGCGGAGTGGATTTTATTCAGGTACCCACAACGCTGCTTTCACAAGTAGATTCATCCGTTGGCGGTAAAACAGCGGTGAATCATCCCGCTGGAAAAAATATGATCGGCGCTTTTTATCAGCCGTTAGCTGTGTTCGCAGATATTTCAGTACTTACCACATTGCCGGACAGAGAGTACGCGGCAGGCTTAGCCGAAGTTGTAAAGTACGGCATTATCTACGACGCAGATTTTTTCACCTGGATGGAAGACAACGTTCAAGCGTTAGTTCAACGTGACAAGTCAGCGCTCAACCATATCATCACAACATCATGTGAAGTAAAAGCAGCAGTTGTAAGCGAAGACGAACGCGAAGGTGGACGCCGAGCTATTCTTAATTACGGACACACGTTTGGTCACGCTATTGAAAAGCTTCTTGGCTATGGCAAATTGCTACACGGCGAAGCCGTTTCAATAGGCATGGTAATGGCCGCCCGCCTGTCCGTAGAGTTTAGTGGGCTTCCGCTAGAGGACTGCCAGCGCATTGAAAAACTCCTTCAACAACTCAACCTGCCAGTATCTTTGGAAGGTCTAGAGTTAAAGTCCGAAGATATGATTGAAGCCATGGGCATGGACAAAAAAGTTGTGGATGGTGAGTTACGGTTTATCGTCGCAAATAAAATGGGCGCAGTGCGGGTAGCCGCAGATGTGAGCGTAGCAGAACTACTAAAAACGTTGGCAGAATTTTGTTAGCCCTGAACCGACCGCAAAAAAGCAGATTTACCCGCTATATACGTAATGTACTAGGTGCCGTAGTTGTACTGTTGTCACTACATGGCGCAAACGCTTTGGCGGCAACGTCAGGTGAAAACCTAGATGCCGAGTGGTTGCTAAAGCAAGACTCACAAGGTTATGCCATCCAGATAGTCACCCTATCAAGTGCACAGCAAATCCAAGATCTAGTAAACGCGCAATCCCTAAGCGGGTTTGCGCGCTTTCGCTATAAGTCAGATGACCAACTACGCTACGTACTCACCTATGGCGTATACGCTACACCAGAAGCCGCAGAAGCAGGCAGTCAATTGCTTATAGAAAACCTGCAAGGTTTTAACGCAACACCCGCGCTTTGGGTTAGAGAGTTGATGCCCATTCAAAAGTCTATTCGGACGACGTTGCAAGAGTAATAGGCACTCATTTGCTTGATTACGTATGCCAAAAATAACGGGCGTGTTTGAGCATTTCATCAGTATGCCTCCGGCAGGTCTAAGAAAATCACGAGTGTTTGAGGAAAAGAACGCTTGGGCTCGGTTTGAAAGCCTGCATATCGCCACTGCTGCTCGCCAGAAAAGCTGCGGCCAATTCGATCTCCGCTATTTTTTTTGCCTTTTCTTTTTTGGCTAGCTTCTTCAGTAACGAACTTTCCAGTGCGGTCTTCAGTATAGTCCGGCCTTTAAGTCGTTGAACTTATCCCCGGTTTTGGTCTTAGATTGTGCATGAGACGTGACGAATAGTTGGCTGAACTGGAGCTGTTAGAGAAGCATTGGCTGCAACTACCATTAAGTTCTGGGGTGCTTGGTTTCTTACTTCTTACAGCGCTTACTACAATAAATAACCTGTTCCCAATCTCTTTCCCATTTTTTTCTCCACGTGAACGGTAGATTACAGGTGGAGCATATTTTTGTAGGGAGATCGCTTTTCTTTACGCCTTTCATCTTTTGTTTGTTGCATGGTCAAAGAAAGTTTTAGGATTGTGCATCGGATAGGGCATTCATTGCTTAGCTCTGTGCTGTTGGTCCAATACTCCCACCTAGAAGGTTTAGCTTGCGCTTTACTTTAAGGCAGTTATTGGTGCCAGCTCGAATCAACTTGCCAGCGTTATCTATCAAAGCAGTCTGCTGGCGCATCTTTGGCTGACTATGGCAGCTCGGTGCTGCCCATTAGATGCCGATCGATTTCTCGGGCGGCTTCTCTGCCCTCATTGATGGCTCTTACCACCAATGATTGTCCTCGGCGGCAATCGCCTGCTGCAAATACATTGTCTACATTGGTCTTATACTTGCCGTAAACCGCTTGGTAGTTAGAGCGCTGGTCGTATTCCACGCCTAGCGTGTCGGTGGCTACGTGCTCTGGCCCTAAGAAGCCCATTGCTAAGAAAACTAAATCTGCTGGCCAATCTTTTTCTGAG
>CAUZON010000032.1:0-39859 GCA_963581445.1 Gammaproteobacteria bacterium
AAAAAAGAGTCATTTCGTTAGTTTTTAAAAACTCGATATGGCCAGCATATTTTCACGTTTTTTTGCGCACTTTTTGCTAAGTTTTATGGCGTTTATGCTTTTTTTGATTTGTACGCTCAACCTTTTCGTTATTAGTGATGATTCGGTCGCGCGAAATAGTGGGTAGAAAGTTCACATTTTGCAATTTTACGCTTTTCATCAATAGTTGCTGTTTTTCGTTCTTTTACAGTTGCCGCGGGATTTTCTTGGGGATTGTTACGAGAGAATGACCTGCTAGTATTTAGTCTTGGTTCATTAATATCTGAGAGGCTGATTGTTATGGAACATTTTGACGTAATTATTGTAGGTGCTGGGATTTCTGGTGTAAGTGCAGCAGTGCATTTGGGTCGAGAATGTCCGGACCAAAGTTACTGTGTATTGGAACGCAGGGAGAACGTAGGTGGCACATGGGACTTGTTTAAATACCCTGGCATTCGTTCAGACAGCGACATGCACACTCTGGGATTCAATTTCAAACCGTGGAAGGAATCCAAATCGATAGCGGATGGTCCTGCAATTTTACAATACGTCAAAGAAACCACCCAAGAGTACGGAATCGACGAGAAGATAAAGTTCTCCCACAAACTGACCAATGCTCAGTGGTCATCCAAGGATGCTAACTGGACATTAGATGTAGACCACGCCGGGACCCAAGTTCAGATCAGTTGCAACTTTTTGTTTATGTGCAGTGGTTATTACAGTCACGATGAAGTTCACGACCCGCGCATAGATGGCGTAGAAAAATTTGTCGGGCAGGTGATTAATCCGCAGTTCTGGCCAAAAGATTTGCAGCATAAAGGTAAGCGCGTGGTAGTTGTGGGCAGCGGTGCAACTGCCATGACCCTTGTGCCGAATATGGCCGCAGATGGTGCCCAAGTGACTATGCTACAGCGCTCGCCAACTTATGTAGTGGCTCGACCAGATCAAGATGCACTCGCCAACTTTCTGCGCAAGATATTGCCCGAAAAGTGGGCTTATAATTTAACTCGATTCAAAAATATTGAGATGCAACGCTATTTCTATTACCAAACACGTACAGCACCCGGGAAAGTTAAAAAGCAGTTGCTGGATATGGTTAAGCAAATGCTGCCAGACGGCTACGATATGGAAAAGCACTTCACGCCTAGCTATAACCCTTGGGACCAACGCCTTTGCTTAGTGCCCAATGCAGATTTGTTTGAATCTATTAAGTCCGGCAAGGTTGAAGTGGTGACCGCTGAAATAGATCAAATTACCGAGAGCGGTATCCGCCTGAAGAACGGCGACGAATTGGCGGCAGACATTATTGTGCTAGCGACAGGCCTGAAGCTTGAAGTGCTGGCGGGTGTGCCGTTTTCTGTCGATGGCGAGGCGGTAGATTTTTCGAAGCAATTTACCTATAAAGGCATGATGTACTCGGATGTGCCAAATCTCGCCAACACTTTCGGTTATGTGAATGCGTCTTGGACGTTGCGCGCGGATTTAACCTCCGAGTGGGTTTGCCGTCTCATAGAGCATATGCAGAAAAGTGGCGCGACTCAGGTGACACCCGTTTTACGCGAGGAAGATCAGGGTATGCAAACACTTCCTTGGATCGCAGATTTTCCGGCAGGGTACATGCAGCGTGTTATGCATCTATTTCCACAGCAGGGAGAAGGTCCGTGGAAGAATACGCAGAACTTTGCTTTAGACAAAAAAATGATTCGCAAGGCGCCACTGGCGGACAGTGCGTTGGTTTTTTCCGCCAATGGATTGTCAGCTAACGAAAAGCCTAATTCTGTGGAGCCATGGCAGAGAGAGATTGACGTGCAGTCGCGTCAGTCTTCGGGTTAGCTTAATTGAAGGTTAGTATGGCAGGTTAGCGATTACAGCTCTGTGATTGCAGGTTAGCTGCAGTTCGCCTCGAGCTACTCGACTATTTTTTCTTCGCATTGTCGCCTAGATTTTGCGGAACGAAAATGTTGGTCGAGCTTGGGTTAGCTTAGGGGATTGGAGTTAACGATGTCGTCGCTTCAAAGATTACTTGCGGGTGTAAGGTGAGGCTCTTCCAATACCGCGTGTTGTGCAACTAACGCGTTTAGTGCGTCCGTGCAGTTATAGCCTAGTGTTGTTGCCACGGCTTGGTTTGTAACCATGCCATTATGCACATTAAGTCCGGCGCGGAGGTGTGCATTTGTTTTCAGTGCCTGCAGTCCATTGTCAGCTAACGATAGTGCGTAAGGCAGAGTTGCATTGGTTAATGCGAAGGTAGATGTTCTGGCAACAGCGCCGGGCATGTTGGCAACGCAGTAATGGATTATGTTGTCGACAATGTACGTTGGGTCATCGTGTGTCGTGGCTTTGCTCGTCTCAAAGCAACCACCTTGATCAATGGCTACATCAACCACCACCGAGCCAGACTTCATCAGTTTAAGCATTTCTCGAGTTAGTAACTTAGGCGCAGTGGCGCCAGCAATAAGCACTGCGCCAATGACTAAGTCGGCCTGTTTTATCTGCGCTTCAATGGCTTCAGTAGTGCTGTATAAGGTACTCAGACGGTCACCATAAAGCTCATCAAGTTGCTTAAGGCGCGAGAGAGAGCGGTCAAGTATGGTGACCTTCGCGCCCATGCCCATAGCCATAAGCGCCGCATTGACACCGACAACGCCGCCGCCAATAACACATACATTGGCTGGGCTAACCCCTGTTATTCCACCAAGTAAGATGCCCGCGCCACCCTGAGTTTTTTCTAAACAATGGGCGCCTGCTTGAACGGATAAACGGCCTGCTACCTCCGACATGGGCGCGAGCAAGGGTAGGCCGCCATTGTCATCGGTGACCGTTTCATAAGCGATCGCGGTGGCACCAGAATTAATCAATAGATCGGTTTGTGTTGGGTCAGGAGCAAGGTGCAGGTAGGTAAATAAGATCTGCTGCGGCCTGAGCTGCGCGCACTCAATGGGCTGTGGTTCTTTCACTTTGATGATCATGTCAGCCCGCGCAAAGATCTCTTGCGCTGTGTTTACGATCTCTGCGCCAGAATCTAGATATTGATCATTGCTGAATCCAATCGCTGCACCGCTGTCATGCTCAACTAATACTTGATGTCCGCGTTGAATAAACTCCCGCACACCGGCTGGGGTTAGACCAATGCGATATTCTCGATTCTTGATTTCTTTGGGTACGCCGATCAGCATATTTTTATCCATAGGGGTGGGTGAGATGTGGGTTCAAATATGTATTGAAGTGTGGATGCTTTGCCGCAAAATTATTTACTTTTTATCGGAATTTTTCTGGCTATTTCAGTTGATTATTCTGTTAAGTTTTCAGATTCGATATATTTAATGGTTGGTGTTGAAATGGTTGGCTTATCTGATCTTGGTAACATTGATAAAAAAATTCTTATAGAGTTACAAAAAGAGGGCCGGATTACCTATGCAGAACTGGCCAGGCGCGTGGGTTTGTCCACCAGTCCTTGTCTTGAGCGCGTTAAGCGTATGGAGCGCAAAGGTATTATTAAGGGCTATACCGCCTTGCTCGACGCCAACTACCTGAATGCCGGTCTCGTGGTATTTGTGCAGATTAGGCTGCAGAGAACCGCTCAGGATGTATTTGAAGCGTTTAAGGCATCTGCTATTGGCCTTAGCGAGGTTCAGGAGTGCTATCTGGTGTCAGGCAATTTTGATTACCTGATTAAGGCCAGAGTGCCGGATATGGATGCATACCGTAAATTTCTCGGCGAGACACTGCTGACCTTGCCTGGAGTGCAAGAGTCGACCAGTTATGTAGTGATGGAACAGGTCAAAGAAACCATGAGTATCTCAATTCCCAATTAGTCTTTTGCATCGGACAACAGCAAAATCTTCTCTTTGTGGCTGCTGATATGGCGGAGCCTGATACCCACACAAATGGCCACGATAAACATACCCGAAGCAATGCCTGCCCAATAGCCATAGACCCTGAGCGGCTGATCTGTGATTAACCCCTCTGCCAATATATAGCCTATTGGCAGGGCTAAAAACCAATAGCCTATAAGACCAAATAGCATAGGTATGGTGGTGTCTTTATAGCCGCGTAGGGCGCCGATAATCACAGCTTGAGCGTCATCAATGGTTTGATATACCGCAATAAACAAAATCAGCACAATGGCAATAGCAATCACTTCAGGGTCGTTGGTGAAAATGGAAACCAGCTGGTAGCGCAGTCCGATTAACACCAAGCTCATAACCAGCGCATAGCCAATAGAAAATTTGAAGATGGCGCCGGCGGTAGATCTTGCTGCGGCCAAGTCGCCGCTGCCCACCAAAAATCCAATGCGGATGCTGGCGGCGCTGCCAATACTCATGGGAATAACGTAGGTCATCCAGTTTAGGTTGCCAGCAATGCTGTGGGCGGCCATATCAACCACACCTAGGCGCGCCACTAAAAAACCTATTACACCAAATAAAGCCATTTCTAAGAAAATAGCGATGCCTATGGGGATACCAAGTTTGAGGATATCTCTACAGGTACTGAGTATTGGAAACTCAAATAC
Source organism: Gammaproteobacteria bacterium (assembly GCA_963581445.1). Lineage (GTDB taxonomy): Bacteria > Pseudomonadota > Gammaproteobacteria > Pseudomonadales > Azotimanducaceae > UBA4421. The sequence goes on from CAUZON010000032.1 coordinate 4,532, forward strand.
CTTAAACAAACCGGTGATCTTAAAGTAAGGCTTAGGCAGCAGTAACAACATGAGAAGTAGCTGTACCCAAAAGACGATGGCTGTGGCCCAGCCGCAGCCCACGCCGCCCATTTCAGGGAAGCCAAATTCACCATAGACCAGTGCGTAGTTTAAAAAGCCGTTGAGCGGTAGCACGCTACCGGCAATAAGCATCGGGGGGCGTGTTTGTCCCAGACCCTCAAGTGTATGGCGTAGCGCCACATAAATGATGATTGGCGGCACCCCCCAGCTAATTGCGTACAAGTAGTCGCTGGCAATGTCGGCTATGGCCGGTTCAATGCCCGTCCATTCGTAAATGACGGCGGCGTTATGCAATAGCAAAATCATTAGGCAACTACTGGCAAGAGACAGCCATAGCCCTTGGCGGATTTGATGGCCGATTTCACTCATTTTATTTGCCCCACGCAAATGTGAGGTAATGGGTGCTAAAGCCATGGTGACACCGGTGAGCAACATAAATGCTGGCCACAGAACGTTGCCACCTAAAGAGACACCAGCAAGGTCGGCGGCGGAATAACGCCCGGCCATGGCGGTGTCTATAAAGCCCGTGCCCATGATAAAAAACTGGGTCAGCACCATGGGCCAGCCCAGGGTAAAAAGTGGCGCTAAGCTCTGTCTGAAGCTCTGCTTCTGCCCAGGAAGATTTGTGCTGGGCAGGAGCAAGTCAGTGTTCGCGCTATTAGCTGAAGAGGGCTGCTGTTCTTTAGTCATAAGTGCGCGGAGCGTTCCAGTTTATTTCGCTAATTGCAGTCGCAGTTAGCTTCTCATTCATCAATTGTGGATGAGCGGTTAGGTATTTTTGTGGGGGTTAAAAGCAACTGTCATGCTGGGACAGAGGGTGAGTTTTGTAAATCAGTTATTGATAAAAAACTGCGCTGACTGAATGCAGGAGAGCAATCAGCCAGAGCATTCAATTAAGGTTAACGCAGGATCGCAAAGGTAATGACAATTACCCTGAGCTGGGTCTCGCGTTACCCAAAATAGAGACGCGCTCGCCATATCGACTGTCAGGCCAGTAGTCCCAAACCGCGTGATGCTGAGTGCAACGATTGTCCCATAGGGTCAGCGTATTGGGCTGCCATTGCACCCTACAGGTAAGTCTGTGCGTTCTGGTGATGTGATCGAACAGTGCGCCAAGCAATGCTTTGCTCTCCCAACCACTCATGCCCTTAATGTGCGAAGTAAAGCCACTGTTCACAAACAGTACTTTTTTGCCTGTTTCAGGGTGAGCGATAATCATTGGGTGTTCATTCTTTGGGTAGGCGTCTCCCTCGGGTGCAGCCACTTTGTAATTGCCCAGGTAAGGTAGCGCGCCATCGTGTATCGCCGTGAGGCCGCCAAGCACCTCTTTCATCGTCGCACTGAGTAGGTCGTAGGCCAAATACATGTTGGCAAATAGTGTGTCACCGCCGCCACTTTCCGGTGTCTCTTTTATGTAAAGCGCCGAGGCCATGGGTGGAATTTCGTCGCAGGTAACATCTGTATGCCACGCATTGCCCGCAGTATAGGCAGAGTTTTTGGTGGTTTTGACCGACAGAATTTCTGGGTCGCCGCCATAACTATGCTGCATTGGGTGCACGTGTAGCGTGCCAAATCTCCGCGCAAAAGCTTTATGCTGATCCCGATCAATGTCTTGGTCGCGAAAGACAATGACCTTCCAGTCTAGCCACGCTTGGTAGACTTCACTGAATTGTTCGTTAGACAAATCCCTAGACAAGTCCACGCCAGATATTTGTGCACCAATGTGCGGCGTTAGACTGTCTACCCCAATTGATTCGAATCCGCTGATCATTGCCATGCTTATCTCCCCAGATGTAGATGCTCGTATCCTTTTGCTATTTCCTCAGCCTACGCTAATTCTCCAACGCTAGCGCATTCGTGCACTAGCTTACTGTTCCGGCTAGCCTGTTTAGGTAGCCCTATTCAGGAAGGCCGAGTACACGCTTAGAAATAATATTTGCTTGGATCTCGTTGCTGCCGCCATAAATGGTGGTCGCCTTGGTGTGCAACCATTCTTCCACGCTGGTGATTTCCATTTCGCTGAATTCGTTACCGCTTACACCTAAGCCTTTAAAGCCCATCAATTCACGCTTAAGTTCTGCGCCATCTTGTTGCAGCGCTGCGCCGTAGAGCTTAAAGATAGAAGTGGCCGCGCCGGGCGTACCTGACTTATTTTCTGCGTTCGCGCGTTGGGCGGTTAGGCGAAATGCAGCCCTGTTCATATTTAGCGTAGTGACTTTTTCGCGGATGGCGGAATCGTCTATTTTGCCTTCACGTTCACCCACATAGTTTTTCGCAATTTCTACCAAGCCACTGCCGGGTTGTGCAGGGCGTGCGCCGCCATTCAAGCCGCCAATACCTGAGCGTTCATACTGAAGTAGGCGCTTACCTACAGACCAGCCTTTGTTCAATTCACCGACCAAGTTGTCTTTGTCGGCAATGGCGTCATCAAAGAATGTTTCGCCAAAAGGTGACGAACCGGATATCAATCTAATAGGTTTAACCGTTACACCCGGCTGGTCCATGGTCAGCAAGACAAAGCTGATGCCTTCATGCTTAGGTGCATCCGGGTCAGTTCTAACCAGTGCAAACATCCAGTCAGCTGTGGCTGCGCCAGAGGTCCAAACCTTTTGGCCATTAATCACGAAGTGATCGCCTTTGTCGTCTGCCTTTGAGTTTAGTGCGGCTAAGTCTGACCCTGCATTAGGCTCGGAATAGCCTTGGCACCATTGAATTTCACCGCGAATGATCTTTGGCATGTGGCGTTCTTTCTGCGCCTGGGTGCCGTATTCGAGCAAGGTTGGGCCAATCATCGTCATGCCCATGCCGCCTAAAGGCATCCGCGCTCCAATATTGCCCATTTCCTCATAGAAAACTTTTGCTTGAGCTGTGCTGAGTCCACCCCCGCCAAATTCAGTTGGCCATGTGGGTGCCGTGAAACCTTTTTCTGCGCAGCGCTCTAGCCATAAAGCAACGTCTGGTTCCAATTCAATCTTGGTGCTGCCAATGGCAATTTGCCCCGGTCCTTTAGCGCCTTCAGGGCAATTCTCGGTTAACCATCCACGCACATCACTACGAAATTCTGCTAATTCACTCATCAACGGTCTCAAGTTTTTTGTATTACAAAACTGTACTCGTTATAGACTACTAAACTCAATATAGAAATAACGTGAGTTTTGTTGTCGTTTTTTGCAGCAAAATCCAGGCCGGCTGTGGGCAGGCTGTAGGCAAATGAAAAAAATAGACTTGGGAGGATTAAATGAGTGAAGTAATCGCAGCATTTGAATTGGAGAATCTACGTGGGAAGCAAGTCGTTTTTCCAGGTACCAGTGATGCTTTGGTGTGTTTTATTAAAGAAGATTGTCCAACCTGCAAAGAGGTCATGCCGGTACTGGTTGCCATGCATAAGGCATTTGCGGGTGCAATTGATATACAAATTATTGGTCAAACCCTAGGCGGCAACAAAGCCTTGGATAAGACTTTCGCGCCAGGCTTTTCAATTTTAGATGACAGCGCACTTAAGGTCTCCTTTGCTGCTGATGTAGAAACAGTGCCAACCTTATTCAAAACAGATGTATCTGGTGCGGTCACAGACACGCTTATTGGCTTTGTTCGCGACGAATGGCAAGACCTGCTGCAACGCATGAGCGCAGAATACACACGCGCCGAGGTAGACGTTGATTGGCTAAGCTTGCCCCAGTGGCGTCCTGGTTGTGGCTCTCTTTCGGTAGATCCGAGCAATGCCGACGGTCTGCGTGCTGAAGCTGAGAATAGCCCTATCCGCGCTCGCAAGATTGTCATTGGTAGTCAGGACGATGAGTTCGAGTTTATGTTCGATCAGGGATTCTCAGACGGCCTGCCAGTCATTCCGCCAACCCCGGAGAGAGTGTTAAGAATGCTCGAGGGTACTCGGCGCGATGCGCAAGAAATCGTCGGCGTCATGGCACCAAATTTGGGTGAGGTAACCATTGAGAAGATTGCCATCAATGCAGTAATGGCCGGGTGTAAGCCACAATATATGCCGGTAGTCATTGCCGCAGTGGAGGCCATTAGCACTGATGACTACAACGTTCACGGCGTTATGGCCACAACCATGGGCGCCAGCCCGGTGATAGTGGTCAATGGCCCCATACGTCATCAAATAGGCATGAATATGGGCATGGGTGCGCTAGGCCAAGGTAACCGCGCTAATGCGACCATAGGGCGCGCTGTGCGCCTTGTGATCCGCAACGTTGGCGGCGCTAAGCCCGGTGAAACAGAGCGCTCAGTATTAGGTAACCCAATGAAATTCACCATGTGCTTTGCTGAGTGGGAAGAGCGCAATCCGTGGCAACCGTTGCATGTAGAGCGCGGTTTTGACGCCTCTGATTCGGTGGTCAGTGTGTTTACGATGACCAGTGGTCCTTCACTGATAGTGGATCAAGATTCCCGTAGCGCTGATGCGCTGGCCGGTACTATCGGTCAGACCCTTGAGGGTATTTACAATCCAAAGGCGCATTTTGCGACCAACTGCTTGCTGGTGGTTGTGCCTGAGCATGTAGATACATTAATGCATGATAACTATAGCAAAGCTGACCTGCGTAGACGTATACAGGAAACCTCATCCCGACCAACTCGTGAGCTTGTAGGCAACGATGTCTCAGGTGCGGGCATTAAGCCCGTCGCGGCTGCCGGCATGAGTGAAGAGGTTTTAGACAGAATGATGCCTAAGTTTAGGACAGAAGATGATATTCACATCGTTGTGGCAGGCGGTGAGGCGGGCAAGTTTTCAGCGGCCTTTCATGGCTGGGTCACTGGCAGCATAGGTTCAATCCCAGTATCGCGAAAAATAGACATTTGATGCGGCGTTGTATAGCCGAATGAGTTATAAATAGACTTGAAAAAATAAAAGGAGAGTTGTGGATATGGCGATGTTATCCATTTTGGACCCCACAGATGAGCGGGTTCCAGTGTCACGGCAAATTACGCCGAGACCAAAGCAGATTACAGGCAACGTAGCGTTGCTGGATATTTCTAAGCCTCGCGGCAATGTTTTACTCGACCGTTTAGAAGAAACGTTGAGTGCGCGCCTACCGGACGTAAATATCACCCGTTACGCCAAGCCCACATTTTCTAAGCCTGCGCCGGAAGAACTGCGGCAGTTGATTCAGGCAAATAGTGATTTTGTCATTGAGGCCCTGGCTGACTGAGGATCCTGTACCACGTGCAGTTTGCATGACACGGTATGGTTTGAGATTCAGGGCACGCCCGCGGTCTCTATCGCTTCTTCAGAATTTGTCACAGCAGCAGACGCTCAAGCCACGGCATTAGGTATGCCTGATGCTGAGCGAGTGTTTGTTCAGCACCCTATCCAGGATGCAACAGATGATGAAATGCGCGCTAAGACAGATGCTATTATTGATAAAGTCATAGCCGCCTTGAGCCAGATGGAAGGTTCTAATACCTAATATTTGATCAAGTAAGTATGGGGCTGCGTAATAAAGCAGTCCCATGGCTTGGCGCTAGTCCATCACTGACTTAGGTCTAACAAAGCACTTAAATATAAGTGAGAAAGATAAGAGGCCTCAGGGAATGGCACTCGTCGTTTTGCTTTTAACATGTTGGACAGACCTTGTGAGTGATAGTCACAATTTTCATGCATTCAAAAACCAACGCTTTCTTTTAGGTAAGGTTTGGCCTTAGCCGACAAACGTGTTTTTTTAGTTCGTTTGCAAATGCTTTGACGTACAAAATGCGCCGAATAATTCCATGGTCGTAGACCCTTTTTTGCTCAGGTATTTCTCTTTTGCGACAGCAACAAATTTTCCCTAACGGTATTTATTTTGGCTACTACATTGTCGGCGCTGCCTTCATTGCGCAATTTGTAGCCATCGGTATGTACAGCTATGTACTTGGGTCGTTCATGGACCCAATGCTCAACGAACTGGGTTGGTCGCGCTCTGATTTCACCTTAACCCGCTCTATTGGTCAGTGCGTTATGGCATTGGTCGGTGTTTTTGTGGGGGTGCGGGTAGACCGTTATGGTGGTCGGCCTATTATGCTGTTCGGTGGCGTACTACTTTCTATTTCTCTGTGTCTACACAGCTGGGTGCAGACGCTTTGGCAGTGGTGGATACTTAACGGCGTTATCGTTACCGCTGGCTGTGCCATGTTAGGCAACTTGGTTGTCAACGTTACGCTGTCTAAGTGGTTTGTTGAGCAGCGCGGATTAGCCATAGCCATTGCCGCTATGGGCATCTCTTTCGGTGGTATTGTGCTCACGCCATTAGCTACATGGCTCATTGATGCAATTGGTTGGCGCGAATCGTGGCTGTGGTTGGGTGCAGGGACAGCATTGTTTGTATTGCCCGTAGCGCTTTTAGTACGTCGCTCACCAGAAGATTATGGCCTGCATCCAGATGGTCATAGCCCAGAGCAAATTGCTCAGGGTCAAGGTCAGCGCGCTAAGGATGAATTGGCACGCTCGTTTACTCGATCTCAAGCATTACGCACATTTTCATTTTATGCATTGGTCATCGCCTTTGGTTTCTTTTCCATCAATATCGTTGTGATGTTGTTGCAGACAGTGCCTTACTTAACAGATAACGGTTTTACTCGTACTGAGGCCGCCTATGCCATTGTTGTTGCGTCTATCCCCGCCATGCTGACCAAGCCGGTTTGGGGTTACCTCATTGATCGCAGCCCGACTAAACCTTTGGCGGCGTTGTCCGCATCCTTAACAGGGGTGGCGCTGGCATGTATCGTTTTTTCCACAATGAGTGGTCAGTTGTTTTGGGTGTACGCCGCATTCTTTTTGTTGGGCGTTGGCTGGGGTGGCATGATCCCCATGCAAGAAGTGATATGGGCATCTTTCTTTGGTCGTCGATTCCTCGGCGCTATTCGCGGTGCAGGTATGCCATTTTCCTTGGCCATAAGTGCAATGGCGCCTTGGTTTTCTGCATTGTATCGAGATGCTTACGGAGATTATGGCGTGCCTTTTATGGTGGTGGCGGGTTTAAATGTTTTTTCAGGGGTGCTGATCTTTTTGGCGCCGCCGCCGCAGAAGCTGTCCAGTGGAAAAGCGCTATAAATTTGAATCCGGCCGGTGGTGCACCTGCACTGCTCAATGGCATTTTATTGTCAGCGGTAAAGTATTAACCTTTGTTTTTTAAGTCAGTTTAGAGAGAGTGGTATGACTCAAAATATACAAATTAGATCTACCGGCGCTGTGGGAGCAGTAGTTGCTAATGTTGATCTGAACGACGTTAACGACAGCCAGATGCAAACGTTACAGTCAGCATTTGCGGAGCACGGAGTGCTGTTTTTTCGCGATCAGAATCTCAGTCCAGAGGCGCATTTGGGCTTTGCGCGGCGCTGGGGCGAAATCAATGTTAATCGATTTTTTGCTCATGTTGACGGGTATCCTGAAATTGCTGAAGTGGCTAAAGAGCCTGATCAAGAATTTAACATTGGCGGTAACTGGCACACAGATCACTCTTACGATCAAATCCCGGCATTGGGTTCTATGCTCCTGGCCTACGAAGTGCCAACTGTTGGAGGCGATACGCTCTTCGCTAATTGCAGCAAAGCCTACGACAGTTTGTCGGATGGTATGAAGGCGACCCTATCCACACTACGTGCTGTGCACTCATCGAGACATGTCTTTGGTAATGCAACTGGTTATTCAGATGCTCTCAACGGCAGGTTGGGTAATGGCGACGACGCCACCCAAGACGCTGTGCATCCCGTGATCGTTAAACACCCACTTTCTGGTCGCCCAACACTGTATGTGAACGCTGCATTTACACTCCGGTTTGAAGGTTGGACAGACCAAGAGTCCAAGCCATTGCTTGACTACCTGTATGCCCATGTTGGTCGTCCAGAGCACAGCTACCGTTTTCAGTGGGGTAAAGGCTCAATGGCCTTTTGGGACAACAGAGCAACTTGGCACTGGGCGATCAATGACTACCATGGTCACCGTCGTTTAATGCATAGAATCACCATAGAAGGCGAAGCGCTAGGCGGTCTTTAGCGGATCTTTAGTGGGCTTTTAGCCTGCATCTTGTCAGCGCGGTTTTAGCCGCACTTTATCCCTGTATTCTCTTTGCACTACCTCATTGCACTATCTTTTTGCGTTATCTTAGTGATCTAAAACATGTTCTAACTTCGTCAACAAAAACACTGGGTTGTTCAAAGGCGGCGAAGTGACCGCCTCTTTCTTTCACGGTCCAGTGCACGATATTTTTATACAGCTGCGCTGCGAAGCGTTTACTGGTGCGAAAGATCTCTTTCGGAAATATGGTCGCGCCCATAGGCACAGTGATGGGCGTTGCGTCTGAACTGCCGCCAAAGCTCTGCCAGTAAAGCCGAGCTGATGAAGCGCCCGCGGCGTTAAGCCAATACACCATAATGTCGTCCAACATTTCATCGCGGCTTATGGCGTTTTCTGGATGGCCGTCACAGTCTGTCCATGTATAGAACTTTTCAATGATCCAAGCGGCCTGGCCACTGGGTGAGTCCACTAATCCATAGCCCAGCGTTTGTGGTCGCGTGGCCTGTTGTTTGGAATAACCAGAATCCCACTCTTGATAGAACTGCCAGCCGGCTAGAGCAGATTTTTCTACATCGGTTAAATCTTCCGCTGTGGCATCTGGCGGTACAACCACCATATTCAAATGGATGCCTAAGCAATGCTCAGCATCTTGGCGAGCAATAGCAGAGGTCACCACTGAGCCCCAGTCGCCGCCCTGGGCAAAATACTTTTCGTAACCCAGACGTGCCATTAACTCAGCCCAAGCATCGGCTATTTTTTCGATACCCCATCCAGTAGTGGTGGGTTTGCCGGAAAAGCCATAGCCTGGGAGGGAGGGTAAAACTAAATGAAAGGCATCGTCAGCATTACCGCCGTGATCTTGTGGTTCTGTCAGCGGCTCTGCAACTTTTAAAAATTCGACCACTGAACCCGGCCAGCCGTGTGTCATGATGAGTGGCCTGGCATTGGGGTTGCTAGATTTAATATGCAAAAAGTGTATGTCCAAGCCTTGAATCTCTGTGAGGAAATTATCAAAGGCGTTAAGGCGCGTTGCCAAGCGTTGGTGGTCATAGTCGTTTAACCAATAACCTACTACCTCTTGTATGTAAGCCAGCGGCGCGCCTTGGCTCCAGTCATCTGGGGTTTCTGCATCAGGCCAGCGGGTGGCGGCTAAGCGGGTCTTTAACTCTTTTACGTCTTCAGCTTTTACTTCAACAGTAAATGGTCGAATGGTGCTCATAATATTCTCTTATTTTTCTCTTACTGTTCTTGCAGCCTTAAAGCGACGCGCAAACATGGCCGCCATCAACCACCAAGGTTGAGCCGGTCATAAAACTTGACGCATCGCTGGCCAGCAATAGTATCGGCCCGTCTAAATCAGGAAATTGGCCAACGCGGCGCATGGGAATGCCTTTAACGAATGTATCGGCCATTGGCGATTCCAGCAAAATGCGGCTGACGTCGGTGAGGAAGTAGCCGGGGGCCAACGCATTAACTCGAATATTGTATTTAGAGGCTTCAAGGGCCATCACCTGCGTCATCCGCGTCATACCACCTTTGGATACCGCGTAAGAAAACTGACCTTTGATGGTGCGCGAGTCGGTGATGCTTGAGATCATTATGATATTGCCACCGCCTTGTTCATGGGCGACTACTCTATCGGTATATAGTTTAGACACCATCCAAGCTGCTTTTAGGTTGGTATCAAGGACAAAGTCCCAGTCTTCTTCATCGGTGGTGTGGTATGTTTTTGCACCTGCTTCAACCCCTGCGTTGTTGATTACGCAATCGAGTCGGCCAAATTCTGTGTAAGCAACATCTAGAAAACCTTCGATGCTGGCTTTGTCTGTTACATCTAACGTGGCGGCCATAGCATTGCCGCCTGCTGCTTTAATTTCTTCAACTGCGGTATCTAGCTTTTCTCTGCGTCGAGCGCCAAGAATAACCGTTGCCCCATTTGCTGCTAGAACGTCGGCAAAATGGTGTCCAAAGCCTGAAGAAGCACCGGTAATGGCGATGACTTTGTTTTTCAAATTAAAGGTATTTTGCATAATTCTTACTCTCCATGAATGCGCAAGATCCTATCATAGGCGGCGCGTGTCTTTGCACAGGAGAAATCAGCCAGCCATATTTAAGTAATCTACATTTCACTGTGTTCATCGTCGCGCATACTCGAGCCTATCCGAGCATAATGGGCCAGCTGACTATTGCTCAGGCTTTGATGTCCGTATGATCTAGCTAACCTCTGATCAATCAGTGATACAACAAGCTTTATGACGCTCCTTGCTGGTGCAAGCTAGAGAACCTGCTGAGGCATTAACGAATTGATCAGAGTTTCCCTAACCAAAGGAGGGAGCGATATGCAACCCAGACGCTCGATACTTTATATGCCTGGTGCCAACGCTCGTGCCATGGAAAAAGCAAAAGGCCTAGACTGCGACAGCATAATTTTTGATTTAGAGGATGCGGTAGCGCCAGATGCCAAGGAGTCGGCGCGTCTTCGGGTGCTGGCAGCGGTACAGTCTGGCGGTTACGGTCATCGAGAATTAGTCGTGCGCTGTAATGGCTTGGATACGCCCTGGGGTATGGAAGATCTAACAGTGTTTGCTGATCAACCCATTGGGGCCCTTGTCTTTCCTAAGATAGAAAGCCTGCAGCAAGTACAGCAAATAGATGCCGCGCTAGTGGTGAAGGCGAGTAATTTGCCTGTTTGGATAATGATAGAAACACCTACCGCCATCCTCCACTTAGAAACATTCGTCGGCCATGAAAGAGTGGCTGCGTTAATTATGGGCACCAGTGATTTGGTTAAGGATCTCAGAGCCAGTCACACGCGGTCGCGGCGGAATTTAGATTATGTATTGCAGCGTAGCCTGGTGGTGGCTCGGCATTTTAAGAAAGAAATATTTGACGGCGTGCATCTGGATTTTCGAAATTTGGACAGCCTGCACGAGGTTTGCGTTCAGGGCAAAGACATGGGGTTTGATGGTAAAACGCTCATTCACCCGGGGCAGATTGAAAGCACAAATGCTGTATTTGGTTACTCAGCGGAAGAGGTGGTGCATGCCCACAAAGTGCTAGAAGTATGGCGTCACGCCCTTAGTGAAGGTAAAGGCGTTGGCGTGTTGGATGGACAGTTAATTGAAAACCTTCACGCCGGGGAAGCCGAGCGGGTTGTCGCCTATGCTCAAGCCATTGCTTTGCGTGATGTCGGCGCATGATGTTTGGTTGGGTAAATCTAATAAACTCGAACAAAAGATAGCTGGAGGGGTTGTGACAATAATTATGGCTAATGGTATAGATCTGTATTTTGAGCGTAAAGGTGAGGGCGAACCGTTGCTATTTATCAGTGGCAGTGGCGCTGATTTGCGTAACAAACCCAATCAATTTGATGCGCCCGTTGGGGCCAATTTTGATTTGATTTGCTACGACCAGCGCGGCTTAGGCCAAACTGAGACGCCATCGCACGACTATACAATGGCGGAATACGCAGATGATGCGGCGGCGCTTTTAGACTATTTGCAGGTAGATCAGATCCCAGTAATGGGCGTGTCATTCGGTGGCATGGTGGCTCAAGAATTTGCACTTCGTCACCCAAGCAGAATAAAGCACATGGTGCTGGCGTGTACGTCCTCTGGCGGCGTTGGTAATCCGTCTTATCCGCTGCATGAATTAGAGTTTTTAGAAGAAACTGTGCGTGCAAAAAAACACCTGCAAATTTCAGATAACCGGCGCGATGATGCATGGATCGCTGAGAATCCAGATCGCTGGGAGACGTTGATGGACCTTACGCTAGCTGCAAGGGCCGCACAAAGAGATCCAGAAGGTGCGTTAAAACAGTTAGAAGCAAGAAAAGGTCACGACACTTTTTCTCGGTTGCCGGAACTTAAAATGCCTATCTTGTTGGCTGGCGGTCGCTACGATGATATTGCGCCGGTAGCAAATATGCAGGCACTGGACGCGCAATTGGCTAATTGTGAACTGCGCCTATTTGATGGTGGTCATTTGTTTTTGGTTCAAGACAAGCAAGCCTATCCAGAAATTGTCAGTTGGTTGCAGCAGCAAAGCGTAACGTAGCCAAGACTGCAATAGCCAAACCCGAAGTGGGCTTGGCTATCCTCAACCAGCGTCCGCTAACCTAATCTGCTGAATACGCTGGGGTTTGCCGGCTCACAATGCCAGTCTTAGGTTTCTTGAGTAATCTGTTCTTTATCGATTTTAGCTGGTGAGGTATTGCCAACATTGCAGGCGTAGTCACCAAGGTTAACAGCGTTGCAAAGGTCAGGCCTGAAACAATAGCTTGCGACAGCGGCACCCAGAAAGATGACAGCATGCTGCCGTACGTTACGGTTCTATTCACCAAGTCGATGCTGTAGTTACTGGCCAGTGGCAGTAAGCCGAAAACTGTGGTTATTGTGGTGAGCATCACCGGTCGTAGACGCTGGGAGCCTGTACGAATGATGAGGTCGACATAGTGCAAGTCTGGATCTTCACGACGTAACTGGTTGTAGGTGTCGATCAATACAATATTGTTGTTTACAACAATGCCTGCCAATGCAACGACCCCAACCCCGGTCAAGATGGCGCTGAAAGGATTGCCAGTAATTAACAAGCCAATAAGTACACCTGCAGTTGAGAGGATCACAGCAAATAGAATCAGTGAGCTTTGGTAGAAGCTATTAAACTGGGTGACCAGCAGTACAAACATTAGCAATAACGACATGCCGAAGGCGCCGCCAACAAATGCCAAGGTTTCAGCTTGTTCCTCATTTGCGCCCCTGAACTCTATTTTCAGTCCTGGAGGCCAGTCTTGGGTGTCGATCCATGCTTGGATTTCTTTCACTTTGTCATCCGCAAGAACGTCCGGCGCTACATTTGCCAGCACTTTCTTGATAGGGATACTGTTCACGCGCTGAATTGTATCTACGTTTGGCACAGGTTCTAGGGTGACGAAATTGGATAGCGGCACGAGGCCTGTGGGCGTTGAAATATTCAACTCACTCAAAGCCATAATGCCGCGCTGAGCACTTGGGTAGCGCACTCTAATATCTACAGCATCGTCGGCCCGGTCCGGTCTATATTCACCAACCTTTATGCCATTGGTGACCAGTTGTACTGCCACACCAACTTGGCTTACGTCCGTGCCGTAAATCGCTGCCTGAGCGCGGTCTACATTGATTTTAAACTCAACACCGGGCAGTGACCTAGTGTCGTCGACATCACGTAATCCCTCAATGTCGTTCTTCATGTAGTCCACAACTCGTTGCACCGCCGGGTCTATTACGCTCCGGTCATGCGACGAGAACTCAATATTTAAAGGTTTGCCTACTGGCGGACCCATTTCCATCTCTTGGATTTCTACCTGAATACCAACAATACCTCTGGTTCTTTCGCGTACCTCTTCCAAAATCTCGGTGCTACTTGACCGACGGTATTGCTGGTCGTAAAGCTCTAAAAACATACCGCCCACTCTGTCAGTGCCACCGTCTCTGCCTGGTTGGCCACCTAACCTGGTGAAGGTGTTGATATGCTCTATGCCTTCCACACCAATGACTTGGTCTTCAACTTCAGTCACCAGCGAATATATTTCTTCTACGCTTAAGTTGCCGCGTGCGCGCACATTAACCTGAGCGAATTTTGCTTCACCTTGAGAGAAGTAAATAAGCCCGGCGCCATATTGGCCATAAGCCCAAAACGTCGTGAACAATACGCCTATGGTTAAGGCTAGTGTGACAATGGCGTAGCGCGTGGCAAAGCCCAGCACGCGGGCGTAGACGCCGGTTAGTGATTTAAGGGTCCGTGGGTCCCCGTGTTCAAGAGTGGTCAGCGTTTCTTTGGCAGTTTTGCTCAAGCTACCGGCTTTGCCAATGATGGAGCCAATGACTGGTCCAAAAACTAACGCGTAGAGCAGTGACCCACTGAGTACGGTAAATACCGTTACCGGTAAGTAGCGCATAAATTTGCCCGACACGCCGGGCCAGAACATCAGCGGTAGGAATGCTGCAAGAGTTGTAGCAATAGATGCGGTTACCGGCCAGAACATGCGTTTGGCGGCCAATAAATAAGCTTCTTGGCTGCCAAAGCCTTCGGTCATTTTTCGGTCGGCGTATTCGGTGACGACAATGGCCCCGTCAATCAGCATGCCCAAGCCCAGTAACATGCCGAACATCACCATGAAGTTAAACGAGTAGCCCAGCAGATAAATAAAGATCAGCGAAAACAGAAAGGATGTTGGAATACCCAAGCCGACAATAATGCCACTGCGAATACCCATAGCCGCGACCACGATAACCATGACCAAACCAAGAGCGGTAAAAATATTGCCTTCCAGTTCTACTACTTGGCTAGAGGCATAGGGGCCTTGGTCTTGCGAATAAGTGACTTCAACTTTGGCCGGTAGATTTGGCCTAAGAGCTTCTACGGCGGCTTTTGCGTTACTGATCGCGTCCAAAACGTTGTAGTTTGCGCGCTTAATAACCTCCAAGCCTATGCTATTACTGCCGTCAATTCTGGAGTAGCTGGCGCGGTCTTTAAAGGTACGCTTGACGGTTGCGACGTCAGACAAAGCGACAACGGTGTCGCCGTCGGTTTTGATTGGCAGGTCAAATAGGTCCGCAGCGTTTTCAATAACGCTAGGCACCTTGACAGAAAATCTACCTTCTCCGCCGTCAATGCTGCCAGCGGGAATCAGGCGGTTGTTGCGGGAAATGCTATTGATGATTTGCTCTGAGGAGAGCTGATAGGTTTCTAACTCTTTAGGGTCTATTACCACTTCTAGCAGTTCTTCTCTGTCGCCGATAAAGTCCGCAGAAAGAATGCCAGTTTGTGCTTCAATGGCGTCGCGCAATTCTAGAGCGGTGTTGTAAAGCATACGCTCTGGCACTTCGCCGGTTAAGTTCACCTGAATGATGGGGAAGTCAGATGTGGATTGCTCTTGTATAATAGGTTCTTCAGTGGTGCTAGGGAATTCCACTTTTGCACGGTCCACAGCTTCGCGCGTGTCTGTTAGCGCTTGGTCTAAATCAAAGCTGGCGTCGAACTCCACAAGGATTGTGGCAGCGTTTTCTGCGGCAAAAGCATTGAGTTCCTCGATGCCCTCTACCTGACGCAGCGCAATTTCAAGCGGCATGACCAACAATCGTTCCGCGTCTTCTGGGGAGATGCCTTCATTGACCACGGTGATAACAAAGAACGGCACTTCAATTTCCGGATCGCCCTCTACGGGTATAGCTGCTCTGGCAATTAGTCCTGCTAAGACGATCATGAACATCAGTAATAAACTGGTTCTAGACCTTGTAATGGCGGCTTCTAGAAAGTTAAACATAACGATTACCTATCTCTCTGCGATATTTCGATTTTGAAAGACTGGATCGACGCGCTCGCCTTGAACGACAAGTTCTTGTCCGACGGTAATGACATCACTGATATTCGGCAGGCCAGTGACCCATACGCCATCTTCATCTTCAGCGACAAGCTCCACGGTATAAAAAGTAACAATATTGTCTTTATCAATCAGACGAATGCCGTAACCACCACTGTCATCCAAGCTGAAAAGGGCAGGGCTGATTTTTTGCGCTAGCACGCGCTCAACAGGTATTAGAATCTCTGTTGTAATGCCCGAGCGGAGGCTTAGGTCGCTGTTATCTATTTCTATTTCAACTGCATAGGTGCGCGTTTGCGCGTCGCTTTGCTGGCCCACAAACATGATTGGCCCCTGGACTTTGCGGCCGTCGGTTAAAATGCCTCCAGCGATTATCCCAGTTTGGATATCAAGAATGGACTTTTCGGAAACTCTACCAACAATAAGCATGGGGTTTAAGTCAACTACAGTTGCGCAGGTTGCCCCAGTCATAACGTAGTCACCTATTTCAACCCCTACGTCCTCTACCGAACCATCAAACGGCGCTCTAATCTGCGTTTTGGTGATGTCTAATTCTCGGCGATCCAAAACGGCCAAAGTTCTGGCAAGCTTAGCCCGAGCTGTGGCTATGGCATTTTCTGAGTTGTAGCCTTTGGCTTTGAGTTTTTGTGCGCCTTTGTATTCCAGTTGGGCCTGAGTAACTGCCTCTTTGGCCTCCACTAGAGAAGATTGCCGGTCTTCCATTGCCAGTTCGCAAAGTATCTGGCCTGCGGTGACCTCATCACCCTTTTCAACGCTGCGAGAAACAATTTTTCCGGCTATTTCTGCTCGTACGTCTACCGTGCGTTTGTTTTGCGTTTTGCCGCGAATGGTTTCGAAGCGAATTTTTTCCACTGCATTAAGGCGTGTTACGCGCACTTGGGTGGGCACTAAGTCGCTACGTACGCTGGCATTATTAGATTGTTGCTCTTCAATGGAAGGATTGATCTTCGGTGCTTGGGCAGTTAAAACGCCAGAGAGCAGCCAAGCAATAATTAAAATAGCTATGGCTATGGCCCAAATGTACGTAGCTCGCATTAAATTCCCCTTCACGAAAATCGTTGTCTCCAGAGCGTTCTGGACTTGTCGTTACCTAAAGTAACGAATGAGCGGATCTTAGTCCTATACAGTGTTAAATCAACACCCGATAAAGATTTCCACTCGTTAATCCTCTGTAATATAGAGGCCTAAGTCTCAAATAGACGTGAAAAATTGGTGTAATAGCTGATTTACCTGATAAAAGGCTCTCATGGGTCAAAAATTCCCAAATGAAACTCTGTGAATGGCTTAAGAAATTGCCATTTATTAGTCTATTTGACGAAATGGAGCTGTTAACAAATTATTTGGAAGCTTGAGTGGTTATGGCTGTGTCAGAAGCTCGCGCAATGAAACGCGCTTTGCCGATTATAAAGAAGGCCGAGCTGGACAGTGACGTAGCCAGTTGATGAGTCGAGCAGTTGAGTGAGTGATATAGCTGCGGTATTACACAAAATCAGAGGCGGCATGGGTATGTTTCCGGGCCGCCGTCTAATTTTGTGGTAGCGTGCTTTGTGCGCGCTTACCTTGTTGGCAGGATTTAAGCTGCCGCGCTTGGGCGTGCGCCCATACGATCAAACCATGCGCATACGTGCTTGTGTTCAGGGTTGAGCGGTTGCCCAACGTTAGCGGCAAAGGCCAACATGCCAAACAGTAGAACGTCTGCAAGGCTGACAGTACTGCCAGCAACAAATTCTCTGCCGTCAGCCATTTGCTCGTTTAACCAAGCAAGCTTGCTTTGAGCGACACTCTTCAGGCCGTCTGCACCTTCTGGCACTGTGACCATTCGATCCTTAAAAATTGCCATACCTTCTGCATAACGAAAACCATTAACCATGGGTTCGCAAATGCCTAAATCTACGCGGCGTGTCCACATGCGCGTGTGTGCCCGCTCAGCTGCCGTATTGCCCATTAAGGTTTGGCCATCGGTAGTTTCATCTAAGTATTCGCAGATAGCGGTGATTTCGGCAATGATCTCACCGTTGTCCAGGACTAACGCAGGTAGCTGGCCCGCTGGGTTGTGCTGCAGATAGCCTGGCTTACGGTTGTCGCCAGCCATAAGGTCAATCTCTTCGACCTCATCAAAAGTCACCCCTAGCTCTGTTGCATACATGCGCACAATGTGTGGGTTTGGGCCCATTGAGTTAAATAGTTTCATTTCGTATCCCCTCTCTCTTCTTTTGTTTTTCAATTGATAAATCTGAAGCTGTAGATTCAAACGTGTAGTTCAAATCTCAGCGTAATACCGTGGGCATAAAGTAAGCGCCCATTGGGCTTAGAAGCAAGCTTCTTAGCATGTCATTGAGTGCTCCGTCAGCGCGTTGCTTTTTTCTGCTCGGCGGGCGAAATGCTCACCACTCGCCAATATTTTCCATCTCCGACCAAGGTGCAGATGGCTCTAATGATTTGCCTTCCTGTAATAGTTCTACAGAAATACCATCTGGTGAGCGCACAAATGCCATGTGACCGTCTCTTGGTGGACGGTTTATGGTCACGCCGTTGTCCATCAACCGTTGGCAGGTCGCATAGATATTTTCTACATGATAGGCCAGGTGGCCAAAATTTCTGCCGCCACTGTAGGCCTCAGGGTCCCAGTTGTAGGTCAGTTCCACCTGAGCGCTTTTATCTCCCGGGGCCGCTAAAAATACCAGCGTAAAGCGGCCTTGCTCGCTTTCGTAACGACGTAACTCAGTCAACCCCAAAGCGTCGCAATAGAATGCGAGTGAGGCTTTTAGGTCGGTGATGCGGACCATGGTGTGTAGATATTTCATTTCTTTGTACGCCTTTTTATATGGTTCTGGCTTTGGATAGCTTTCTTACAGCAACTGACTGCATAATTGTGTCTGGTTTGAGCTTGTTGAGTTGTTCAATGATTCACTCCCCAGCGGTGTCAGACTGCAATCCAGAAAGTTTAACCCAGTATGTGCTTAGGTAACTGCGGTTAGGCTTGTGTTTTTGGTGCTTTTTTAAGGCTCATTTTTTGCCCCTATTTTTGCCCTTATTTTAAGGCCCTTTGTATGGCTCTTTTTGTGAGGTCCTTTTTGTAAGGCCCGCTCTAAGCCAGAGTTGCCGCCAAAACAGATGCCCATAAATCACCGTTGCTGTCTTTGTGAAAGGGTATGTTTTGGGTGCTGAGGTGGTTTTCTAACGCCTCAATTTTTACATCAAAGTGTCGAGCGAGCTCTTCGCTGCCAAGAATTTTTTTGCTGGCGGGCCTAATTCGACGATGGCTGCGGCCACTGAGTTTGCGCATTTAGGAATGTCTTATTTTTTTGCAAGGGTCTGTATATATAATCAGTATATCGTTGCTGGCTTTGCAGACAATCTTTTCTTTAAATTATGAGTCGAAAAAGTCGGCGAGCAGCCCGAGCGATGCCTCGGCCTGCTGCTCCAAATTATGTGTTTGCGGCAATCAGTTCATACGCCGAACTGGTGGTTATTGCGTCCAGCCGCCACTGAATGGGATGGCTTGGCCGACAAAAAAGTCGCTTTCTTCCGAAGCTAAAAACAACGCGAATAGCGCATCTTCTTTCGCTGTAGCTAAGCGTCCAAGAGGTACCTGGCGGCGCAGGGATTTTTTAAAACCTTCGTTTTGCTGTAGTTCGGGCGGGTAATACACAGAATTTTCCACATAGTTCTGAGCAATTAAATTCACCTGAACGTTGCGGGGCGCAACCTCTACGCCTAAGGATTGCACGTAACCCACTTGGGCGGCGCGGGCCGCACTGTAGGTGGCCAGAGTCTTCATGCCCTTTAACGCCGCCGCGCTACCAAAGACAACAATTTTGCCTTTCTTGCGCTCAATCATTTGCGGCAGTACAGCGCGGCAAAGTCTATGCAGCGGATGCACCATCATATCGAAGGCAGTTTGCCAGTCATCGTCCGACAGCTCTGCAGTGGCAATGCCGCTGAAATTTGGCGAGGCAAGGTTGGCGACCAAAATATCTATTTGGCCGCAAGATTCTATAAGCGCCTTGCAGCGACCGGGTTGAGTCAGATCAGATGTATCGGTGGTGACCTGTGCGCCTTCTGCGGTGAACAATTCTGCAGTAGCTGGCCCCATGTAATCCGCTGCTTGGGTAACCAACACGCGCTTGCCTTCAATTCGTCCGCTCATATCTAACTCCTTTCTAATTTCTTTGTAGTGCAGCTACCTTATGGTGTGCTGTTTTTGATTTCTACAAATCTAAATTGATTATATGTATCAGCAACTCAGAGTATCAGGTTGGTCACATAACCAAGCCGCGTCAGCGGTTTTTAGTACGGGTCCATGTGTCTAATAAGTGGTGAGGGAATTTCAATTTCATTCACCCCAGATGAATGATTTGAAGTTATACTGCTGGGCTTAAATTCGGTAAGACTCAGGAAATAAATATGTCTATTAGCAGAGTGCAGCGTGGTGGCCTTCAGGTTGCAGAAGAGTTAGATCAATTAGTCGCCAATCAAGTCATTCCTGGCACTGGGGTAGACCTTGATGGTTTTTGGGCAAGTTTTGAAGCCTGCCTAAACGAGCTAGGTCCTGTTAATAAGCAGTTACTAAAAGTACGTGACGAGATGCAGGAAAAACTCGACGCCTGGCACTTAGAGCGCAAAGGCCAAGTTTTTAACGAAGTCGAATACAAAAAATTTCTGCAGGCTATTGGTTATTTGTTACCCGAGTCTAAAGGGGTAAAAATTGACGTTGCGAATGTAGATGTTGAGATTGCCAGCATTGCTGGACCGCAATTGGTCGTGCCGGTAATGAACGCTCGTTATGCACTCAATGCAGCGAATGCGCGCTGGGGCAGTTTGTACGATGCGTTTTACGGCACCGACATTATTCCTGAAACACCGGGCAACGAGAAAGGCAAAAGCTACAACCCAGCGCGTGGCGAATTAGTTGTTGCTAAAGTCGCTGAAGTACTCGACCAGCTAGTGCCACTACAAGGTGCCAGTCACAGCGATGTGAGCGCTTATGGTATTGGCGCGGATGCACAGGGCGTTAGACACCTGCGTTGTATTCTAGCCGATGGCGGCAATACAGCGCTGGTAGACCCTGAGCAGTTCATTGGTTTTATTAATGAAGATAATCCAAGCAGCCTACTTTTGGCCCACAACGGCTTGCACCTTGATATTTTGATTGATGCCAACGACCCAGTGGGCGCAGTGCACCCAGCTCGGGTAAAGGACGTTGCCATTGAGTCCGCCATTACCACCATCCAAGATTGTGAAGATTCAGTTGCCGCAGTAGATGCAGAAGACAAATGCATAGTTTATGGCAACTGGCTGGGTTTGATGAAAGGCGATTTAAAAGAAGTCATGCAAAAGGGTGATCGAGAAATTGTGCGTAGCCTAAATCCGGATCGGCATTACACCGCCCGCAATGGCGATGCTATGAGCATGCATGGTCGTAGTTTGATGTTAGTGCGTAA
The DNA here is from genome assembly GCA_963581445.1 of Gammaproteobacteria bacterium. Lineage (GTDB taxonomy): Bacteria > Pseudomonadota > Gammaproteobacteria > Pseudomonadales > Azotimanducaceae > UBA4421. The sequence continues at coordinate 25,428 of CAUZON010000032.1, forward strand.
TGTGGGCCACCTAATGACATCAGACGCGGTATTAGATGCTGGTGGCAACGAAGTGCCAGAAGGGTTTTTAGATGGGTTTGTAACGTCTCTGTGCGCTATGCATGACTTGGCGAAGACTGCAGCGGACCTACGTAACTCCAGAGCCGGCAGCGTATACATTGTTAAACCCAAAATGCATGGCCCAGAGGAAGTAGCTTTGGCTGTAGCTTTGTTCACACGTATTGAAACCGCCTTGGGCTTGCCCGCGAATACGCTAAAAATGGGCATTATGGATGAAGAGCGCCGCACCAGTATTAATCTGAGAGCCTGCGTAAAAGAGGCCAGTCAGCGCATTGTTTTTATTAATACAGGGTTTTTGGATCGCACGGGCGACGAGATTCATACCAGCATGCAGGCCGGGCCGGTTTTGGCCAAAGAAGTCATTAAGGCACAAACCTGGATCAAGGCTTATGAAGACAACAACGTAGACGTAGGGCTAGCTACCGGTTTCCAAGGAAAGGCGCAAATTGGTAAAGGCATGTGGCCTAAGCCAGACGAAATGGCTGAAATGCTCAGCGTTAAGTCAGCACACCCTAAAGCCGGTGCCAGCACTGCATGGGTGCCATCGCCGACCGCGGCATCGCTACACGCACTGCATTACCACGAAGTCAGTGTTGCCAGTGTGCAATCAGAAATGATCAGTCGCGCGCCAGCAAGTGTTGACGATATTTTAAAGATTCCTCTGTTGGCAGGCCAAAACCTTGCTGCGGAAGAGGTGCAAGCAGAGCTAGATAATAACATTCAAGGTATTTTGGGTTATGTGGTGCGCTGGATTGATCACGGTGTGGGTTGTTCGAAAGTGCCAGACATTAATGATGTAGGCCTTATGGAAGATCGTGCCACGTTGCGTATTTCCAGCCAGCACATTGCTAATTGGCTGCACCACGACATCTGTAGCGCAGCCCAAGTCACTGAAACCTTGCAGCGCATGGCCGCCATTGTAGACGGGCAAAATGCGGATGATGCAGAGTATCGCAGCATGGCGTCTAACTTTGATGACAGCGTAGCCTTCCAAGCCGCCTGTGATTTGATCTTTAAAGGCATGGCGCAACCCAGTGGTTATACAGAACCGCTATTGCACGCACGCCGTCGTGAAGCAAAAGCCAAATTCGGTAAATAGTTTGGTAAATAGCTTGGTAATTAGGCGGCTCATAAAGCCGAAGAGCGAATGCGCCTCGTTTTCAGCGCCTCTTACCAATAGCTAGAATAGTCCGCGTTAATGCTAGGGGAGTTTTATGGGTAATTTGCAGGGTAAGTTTGCACTGGTCACAGGCGCAGGTCGCGGCATTGGCGCGGCAACGGCGAAGAAGCTCACCGATGCTGGCGCCAGAGTGTTGGTCAATGATCTGGATGCAGATGTGGCCCAGCAAGTAGCCGACGAGCTGCCTGGTGCCATTGCCTACCCTGCAGATTTAACTGAGCTAGACGCGGGCGACCGACTCATTGAAGCCGGTATTGAGGCTTTTGGTGGCTTGGATATTATTGTTAATAATGCCGGCTACATTTGGCACAGTGCTATTCACAACATGAGTGATGAGCAGTGGGATGCAATGTTAGATATCCACGTGTCAGCACAATTCAGAGTGTTGCGCGCCTACGGACGCTGGCTGCGCGGCAATGCTGATTCGTCATCTCACGTACGTAAAGTAGTCAATATCTCCTCAACAATGGGTCTGCACGGTGGTGCAACTCAGCTCGCTTATTCAGCGGGTAAGGCAGCTGTAGTGGGATTAACTCGCACTCTGGCAAAAGAGTGGGGTCGCTTTAATGTCACCGTGAACGCGGTGGCCTTTGGCGCCATCGACACGCGCCTAACCAGTCCCTACGAAACGGAACCAAATATCTCAATGGTAAAAGGTCAACCACGCAAAGTGGGCTTGAGTCATCAACAGATTGAGCAAGCGAGTTTGGCGTCACCGCTAGGGCGTATTGGTACAGCAGAAGACGCTGCAAATGCGATTTATTTGATGTGCGCGCCAGAATCTAACTGGATCACTGGTGAAGTGATTCTAGCCAGTGGTGGCGTGCGTTCCTAGGATGAGACGTGGCCAGGTGATAAGTAAGCTTACGCGATACCGTTAAGTGCCGCGTCTCAAGTAGCAGTTGCCTTTCAGTTGGCTAGTTATGTCTTAGTCCTTTTGCGCCAGCGCGCTACTGCACTAATGCATAGAAGGCTTGTTCACGCCCTTTGGTATGCGAATGTTATTTACCATGGCAACAACTTCCGCAGGCACATCCGGTGTCAGCCTAGAGACCACAAATGCCAACGTAAAGTTAACCACCGCGCCAATGCTGCCAATGCCTTCTGGTGAAATGCCAAACCACCAGTGCTCTGCGGTATTCATCTCCGGTGTGACAAATTTGAAGAAAGCGATGTAACTAAAGCTAAAGATCAAGCCGGCTAACATGCCGGTTATGGCGCCTTCCTTATTCATGCGTCGATCAAATATGCCCAGCAATATCGCTGGGAATAACGACGCAGCGGCTAGGCCAAAGGCAAAGGCGACCACTTGCGCCACAAACCCCGGAGGGTCTATGCCCAGATATCCTGCAATGCCAATGGCTGTGGCGGCGGCAACTCGCGCATAAAACAATTCCTGTTTATCGCTGATACCTTTCGCAAAGGTCTTCTTTAATAAGTCATGTGATATTGCCGTTGAAATAACCAGCAACAGTCCTGCCGCTGTAGACAAGGCAGCGGCAAGCCCGCCTGCTGCAACTAAGGCAATAACCCAAGCTGGCAGCGCGGCAATTTCTGGGTTCGCCAACACCATAATGTCTCTGTCTACATAGACTTCGTTGGTATTGTCAGTGGCTGCGTTGGTAATCTCGCGCGAACCATCTGCCCGGCGTTGGTTCGAAAATATGGGCTTGCCTTGGAAGGGCGCGCCGGGCGCATATTGAATTTTACCGTCGCCGTTTTTGTCTTCCCAGCCAATTAGGCCAATGTTTTCCCAGCTTTGAAACCACGCGGGTATGTCTGCGTACTCAGCGTTGTGTACGTTGTCTATAAAGTTGATTCTTGCAAACGCGCCCACTGCCGGTGCAGTGGTGTAAATCAAGGCGATAAACAGTAGGGCGTAACCAGCGGATTTACGCGCGTCTGACACTTTAGGTACGGTGAAGAAGCGCACAATCACATGGGGTAACCCCGCTGTACCAATCATTAGCGCCATAGTAATGGCAAATACATCAATGGTGCTTTTGCTGCCTTCGGTGTACGCGCCAAAGCCTAAGTCAATGAGGGTGCGGTCAAGTTTCTCTAACACCGAAAGCCCTGATCCATCTAGAACTTCTGCACCTAAACCGATCTGCGGTATGGGAATGCCGGTGACCAACATTGAGATAAAGATAGCAGGCACCAGATAGGCAAACATCAGTACACAAAATTGTGCGACCTGGGTGTAAGTAATGCCCTTCATGCCGCCTAACACTGCATAGACGAATACAATAGCCATGCCCACAATCACACCCCAAAAGATGGGTATGTTCAAGAATTGTGAGAACACAATGCCTACGCCGCGCATTTGACCGGCAACATAGGTGAATGAAATTAGAATGAGGCAAACCACCGCAACTACTCTTGCGGTGGATGAGTAGTACCGTGTGCCAATAAAGTCGGGCACGGTGAATTGGCCAAACTTGCGCAAGTAGGGGGCCAGTAGCATGGCCAAAATCACATAACCGCCAGTCCAGCCCATTAGGTAGACCGAGGCGTCATAACCTGCAAAGGCAATAATGCCGGCCATTGAGATAAACGACGCTGCGCTCATCCAATCTGCTGCTGTGGCCATGCCATTAAGTACGGGGGGGACGCCGCCGCCAGCAACATAGAATTCGTTGGTGGTGCCTGCGCGCGACCAAATGGCGATGCCTATGTAAACCGAAAAGGTGAAAGCAACAAAAATATAAGTCAGTGTTTGAGCATCCATGCTATTGCACCTCCTCATTTTTTGCGGCGTCATCTTCATCGTCGTCAGATACACCAAACTTACGATCAATACGCTGCATCATCACGGTGTAGGTAAAAATTAAAATGATGAATACATAAATGGAACCCTGTTGCGCCCACCAAAATCCCAGTTTGAAACCAAAGAACTGAATTTGATTCAATGTGTCGACTAACAAAATACCAAACACAAAAGAAACCAAAAACCAGATGCTCAATAAGATCAGCGTAAGCCTTATATTGGCCTTCCAATAAGCGTCGTTATTCTCTTCGTTCATCATTATTTTCCTAAATGCGCGCGCAGTGCGTCGTGTAATACGGCCAACTGATCTATCAGTGCATCTACGCTTTTGTAGCCAGCTTGGAACATGGCGGTGGCGTTTAATGCCCCCCACTCAAAGCCCGCAGACTTCACCGCTTCGGCTCGAGCCAAAACGTTATCTGCGTGCTTATAAAATTGCTTGCCAGCTTCATCGCGCGGCGGCACGTCTAACATCATTTGCATGCCTATCTCATTTGGATTGCGGTCAATGCTTTCAGCGTGCTCGTGTATGCGCTGTATAAAACTTTTCGCCACATCTACGTCTTCTATAGCTGTGGCCAACCAACCGTCGCCCAGTTCTGCCACTCGGCGTAACGCAGCTTTTGATGTGCCACCAATCCAAATGGGCAACTTGCTGCCTTGGGGAGACTTAGGCTCCATTGCCATGGCATTGGCGGTATAAAACTCGCCTTGAAAATTCACCTCTTCATCGGTCCAGTAGGCGCGAATCAGTTTAACACTCTCATCCATCCGCTTACCGCGATTACCAAAGTCCTCGTTTAGAGCCTCGTACTCTGACGCCTGCCAACCTACGCCAACGCCCAGGCGCACCCGGCCACCGGAAAGCGTATCTAAGGTACTGATTTGTTTGGCCACCAGAGTCGGTTGGCGCTGGGGCAGAATGAGCACCTCGGTGCCCAAGCCTATGCGGTCGGTCACCGCCGCGGCGTAGGAGAGCACCATCAGCGCTTCCATAATCGGCATTTTAGGCGGGTACATGGGCGCAGAGCGCTGGTCTGTGCCATAGCCCATTAACACATGGTCAAACATATCTAGTTGGTCAAAACCAATGTCCTCAATGGCTTTGGCAAGCCTTTTAACCGCAGCAGGCCCCTCTCGATAAGCGACGCTTGGAAATTCTACGCTGAGTTTCATCTTCTTGTTCTCCTCTTTCCGTCAGTAGTGGTCGGGCTAGTTGATTACCTTTTTAGGTAGCGCTTATAGAAGCGCCAACCGAATAAGCAAACCGCTCATGCCGCCAGTATCTGATCATGTTTCCCCGCCCGTGACGTTACTAGATTGTATGCAGGGAGAACAGACCTATGGGTTTTTCGCTGGCCATTCCACAGGGTTATCCCTCCCTCCTTGGCCATTTATGGACCTTCCATTTATTGCACCAACCTATTTATTCTTTTTATTTGTTCTGTCCAATTAGTCTTGGAAATAGACGGTTCTAAGGGTTAGCCTCTTATTCTGTTTTAGAAAAATAAATGGGGAGAATCATTTGTCGTCTAGTGCCAACCACGGTGGAGCTAATCCTGCAGCTGAGCCGCAGAGCAATGCGGAGCAACCAATTCGCCCAGCCGCAACGGTGATATTGGTGCGCGAAGCCGCTACCAGCTATGAAATATTTATGCTTAAGCGCACAAGTAGTGCCGTTTTCGCCTCTGGTATGTATGTTTTCCCCGGGGGCAAGGTAGACGCTGATGACCACCAATTGGAATATGATGCGCACCGATTTGGGCCGTCAAAAGACCAAGACCTTCAGGTCGCATCACTGGGTGACGATTGGCGCGGTTTTTGGCTAGCAGCCATTCGTGAAACATTCGAGGAAGCGGGCTTGATGTTGGCTTATAACAACCAAGGCGAGCTAATATCATTCGCGGAAAAAGCGGTGCAGCAACGGTTCTCAGCATACCGTGATCCCCTTCATGATGGTCAGATGACCCTGTTAGATATTTGCCAAAAGGAAGCGTTAAAGCTAGCGGTAGATCATGTGCATTATTACAACCGATTTGTTACGCCATTGGGGCGTCCGCGCAGGTTCGACACTTGTTTCTTTATCGCTGGAGCACCTGAAAGTCAGCGTGGTAGCCATGATGAGCAAGAAACCGTGGCCAGCACTTGGATTACGCCACAAGAAGCGTTAGCCCGACATGCAACTAAAGAATTTGATCTGATGACGGTCACCAGAATGCAGTTGGAGGCACTGGCGCAATATCCAAATAAAGCCGCGTTATTAGATATGGCGTTGAATAATCAGCATTTCCCGGTAAGCCGCCCGGTGTTACCCCCAGGGGCCTAGTATCACGCAAGACCTAGATTTGAGGGGAAGAGGGGAGAAAGACCGCAGGTCAAGGAAAACGCACCGGTAGGAGGTTAACCAGTACAGCGCGGAGTGGTCTTTATAAGCTTTTGGCATATTGGAGAACGCTAGGAGCACCGCATGGCCCATTTAGAAAAAAAGACAGATAAAAAGACAGCTAAAAGAAGCAAAAAAACAAAACCCCCAGCTCACCTAGACAGCGATCTGACCAAAGTCGAATACCGAAAACTCAATTTCAAACAAGATCTCAAGGCCATTAAACTCATTTGGCGAGAGGTCGGCTGGGTGGCTGAGGATGCGCCAGAAAAAGCCAGGGACATAATTTTTGCCGAAGACGACACCGTAGCGGGGTGTATCAACGGCAACCCGGAATGCTCGGTTCTTGCCCAATTTGGCACCATGCGCTTAGATGAAACAGATTTGCCGTTGTGCGTGATCGCAGCGGTAACCACCAGTCGCATCGGTCGAGGCCAGAGTTTTGCGTAAAACTTAACTGCGTGGCAACTGGCCCGTGGCGCAAAAAAAGGCGCTGCAGTTGCAGCCCTAGGTATGTTCGACTAAGGCTTTTACAACAAAGTGGGTTTTGGTACTGGCGCTTATACCAATGAGTTCGCCATCGACCCCAGTTCAATTGATGTGTCAGTGAAGCCGCGTACGCCCAGTAGATTAACCGAGGTCGATTCAGACGCAATACTCAAAGCAATGGTCAATCGCCCACGTATTCATGGCGCTGTGGTCATCGACAATACCCACAGTGCACGAGCGGAATGCTTGCTTTTCGAAAACAGCTTTGGCTTGGGCTATTTTTCTGGCAAAACCCTTATGCACATTATCACTCTCCGAAAATTTATCGTCACCCATGTACTTAATACGTTCCTACCAGTGAATAATTTAGTGGAGTAATGCCCCGCGTAAGTTTGTAGACTCCACCCACAAGCTGTCGCCTAAACCGGCCGAAGCTGAACAAGGACCTTCTATAACTGTTTATGACAATTTACGCCGACATACCCACTCTAAACGTTCTCGGCTGGAAGCCTTTGTTCATGCAAGGACTGATTAGCGTAAATCCAGATATCCAAATTGATGTGCCGCATAGCGAAGCAACGCCAGCTAAATCTTTGCGCGTGGTGCGCGTTACTGCGGTGCAGCGCACTGGCCTGCAAGTTGCGCCGGTGTTAAGCACAGGCTCAGACAAGGTGCCGTTAAGCGGTAAATGGTTTCGCGGCGCAGAAGAAAGCCGGCCTACTGTGGGCGACTGGGTGTTAGTAGATGCTCACACAGGCGCACTGACGCATATTTTGCCGCGCCTAAGTTTGGTTAAAAGGCTCAGTCCATCAGGTGGGGGTGTACAGCTCATCGCCGCCAATGTTGATGCCGCGTTTATCGTCACCTCATGTAATACAGACTTCAGCCCAGCGCGCTTAGAGCGCTATCTATCTGTGGTAATGGATTCGGGTATAGAGCCAGTGCTCATTTTGACTAAGTCCGATTTGGCCGAAGATGCAGAAGCCTTTCAAGATGAACTGCAAGCGCAGTTTAGAAATATCTCCTCCTTTGTGGTCAATGCGCTAGATGAAGACAGCGTGGCGCCATTGCTGCCTTGGTGCGCCAGCGGCCAGACGATTGCTTTACTGGGGTCTTCCGGCGTGGGTAAGTCGACCTTAGTGAATACGCTCACAGGCCATCAAGTGCAGTTTACTCAGAGTGTGCGCGAAGAGGACGACAAAGGCCGCCATACCACCACTAATCGCTCGCTGCATAAGTTGCCTCAAGGAGGGGTAATATTGGACAGTCCGGGTATGCGTGAATTACAAATTGCTGAAGCGGAAGAGGGCGTAGATCTGCTCTTTGCAGATGTCGATGAGCTGGCTCAGATGTGCCGTTTTAACGACTGCGCGCACCAGGCCGAGCCAGGCTGTGCTGTGCGTCAGGCAGTATTGGACGGGGGGCTAGATCCACGCCGATTAGAAAGCTATAGCAAGCTTAAAACCGAAGAGGCGGTTAACAGGGAGTCTGTCTCACAGCGGTATAATCGTGAGCGCCAATTTGGTAAAAAGGTCAAAACTGCGGCTGCGAATAAACATCGAAAAAAGGCTTTAGAAGACTAAAACTCAGTCTAGGGTTTAATGGACTTTTTTACCCCACAAGCAATTGTCCTGTCGACAGCACCCAGTAAAGCTCCTAAAGTTCATATCGGAATTATGGCCTGCTTTTTTAGCGCCTAATAGCGGGTCTATTGGGTTGAGAGAGTTAAACCCGCCCCGTGTTACATCAAACGGCAGGCAATAGGTAAGTATTGAAATTTTCAGCAGTGAATAAAGGGAAGTAGATTGGCTAACTTAGTCGCCCCAAAAGTACAAAAACAAGCAGTTTCGGTCACACGGAAAATGGCCGCGTCGCTGCCTGGCTTGCGTGAAATCGCTAACGAGCGCGGATTGAAAGTACACCACTTAGGTGCAGGCTATCCGCATCCGGAAGTCACCGATCCTAGAGGCTTTTTGCAGCATCAAGAAAGCTACTTTGCGCACCTGCGTGAAGAAGAAGGGGTGAACGACCCGGATGTTTTGCCAGAGTATTTGCGTGAGTCCTATTCCTACACAGACACCCTAGGTCCCGTCTCCGTGCGTGAGACATTCGCCCGGGTCTACGGCAAAGACTGGGGTCGCACATTAGACCCTAGCAAACTCATTCCCACGGTTGGTGCATCTGGCGGCATTAGCCTCATATGCTCCATGTTTGAACGTAGCGGCGAACGGGTCGCCTATATTACCGACGCACCCACATACGCAGGCTTCACAGCGCGCGCGGCGTTATGCCAGCACGCCAGTATTTTCAGTGTAGACATGGACGGCGAAGGGCCTCAGCCAGAGTTAATGCGCAAGCAAATCAGAGCGGCTCGAGAACAAGGCTACTTTGTGCCCTTTTACTACACTGTGCCAGACGGACACAATCCAGGCGGGTTTTCCTTCACGCAAAAACGCCGCGAAGAAATTTTGGCCGTGGTTAAAGAAGAAGGCATTCTCATCGTTGAAGACGCCCCTTACTTGTACATCAATTTTGCCGATGCAGAAAAGCGCCCCAAGCCGTTCTTCAGTATGGCGCCAGAGCAAGTAGTGCACCTGTTTACTGGTTCAAAAATTGGTTTTCCCGGTCCTCGAGTCGGCTTTCTTTATAGCGAGGCGGAGCTAGAGATCAGTCAGGGTCAAACTGTACCATTATCTGAACTGGCACTGGTGGAATCTAGCAGCGAGCTGCTCTTTCATAACCCCGGTGCGTTGATCGGATTTGAGGCCCTGCTGCATGAGTCCGACGGTCAAGGTGGCTTTACCGAATTACAGAGCATGTGGCCTTTGGCCGAGAGCAAGTTAGTGGTCTATCGCGAAAATCGCGAGATATTGCTGGAAGTGTTGGAGCAAGAGCTCGGGCAACACCGCGAGTATTTCGGCTGGACACTGCCTGATGGCGGCTTCTTTACTGTATTCAGCTTTTTGGCGGACGGCGTAAATGGGCCTGTCCTTACAGACGACGCGATGATTGAACGAATGGTCATGGAGCACGGTCTAGTTGTCATTCCCATGTACGACTTCTACCCCATTGATGCGCGGCAAAGAGACACTGGCGCGGGCATGAATCAATTGCGGTTGAGCTTTTGTTTCAGCGAAAGCACGGGCCAAGCTCGGCGCGACGATATGCGCGAGGCAATACATGCGTTCTGTGTAGCGGCCAAAATGCTGGTGGGCATTACTGATTAGCCTGTTGTAGGCATCGTCTTAGGTATCGCCTTTTGGGAGTATTCCAGCAAGATTAGCCCTGGGGGCTTCTATGTCCTTTTATGTCCTTCTATAAAAGGCGTTGATGTTCAATCTTTGTGCATAAATCCACAACGCACTGCATGCCGCCCGCCTCAGCAATAGTGACACCCTCATCGCTGATCACGCCCAGTTGTAGCCACAAAAACTTTGCGCCAACTGCAAGCGCTTGCTGGGCAATGTCTGGTACAGCTGAGGATTCACGAAATACATCTACCATATCAATGGCCACTGGTACGTCGGCAAGGCTTGCATAACAGAGTAAGCCCAATACTTCTTGCTCCCTAGGGTTAACGGGAATCACTTCAAAGCCGGCATTAATTAGGTACTCGGCCACGCCGTAACTGGGTCGCATAGGGTTAGAGGACAAACCCACAATGGCAATGCTCGATGCACCAAGGGCCGCCGCAATAATCTCGGGTTGCTGTCGTTGTGTACTCATAAACGCGATACCTCTACATTCAAATCTGCGTCAAACCAATTACAAAAGTTCTTGCTGGCATTATGCCTCTTTCACAGGGAGTATGATTAAACTTGAACTGGAGCACACTGTGCAAAGAAGAAAAATAGTAGGCTTAGGAGTGTGTATTGGTTTGGCCGTAGTAGCAGCCATCTATTACTTTTTGGTCGTCGCAACATTAACTGTGGTAACCACTCCTGCCGGCGCTTTAGTAAAAATTGACGGTAAAGCCGTGGCGCGCACCTCAGTGAGCGGCTTTGAAATTTCTCCGGGTCGCCATAAATTGGACATTACCCATAGCTACTACGCACCCTACAGCGAGCAAATAGACGTCGCGTATGGTGAGCGCGTGGTGAGAAGCCTCGCCCTCCAATTGGGAGAGGGCACAGTAAAATTACTCTCCAACCCCAAGGGCGCATGGATAGAAGTAGATGGGCAAAGGTTAGATGCGGTAACCCCAACTGAACTCACTTTGCCCTCCGGCCCCCATGAAATTCTTATGGGCCAAGCCGAGCGGAGAACAGAAAGTAAAACCTTTGAACTAAAAGCGGGCGAGACAGCTTCCGTTAACCTGTCAATGAATATTGACCCTCATGGCTCGTTGAAACTCCGAGTTAGACCAGCAGGCGCCGAGGTAGAATTTGTTGGCAAGCAGTTGACCTACAAATCTAATATGCGCCTACCCATTGGTGAGTACGCAATTCAAGTCAGCAAGCGCGGCTATGTTCCCCAAGCGTTCAGGCATGTTGTTAAGTACGGTGAAAATCAACGTTCGATCAAGTTGCAACGTCAGTATATAAAGCTGAGTGTTAGTGTTAGAGAGCGGGACGCCATAGTGAATGTCAGTTATCGAGACGGTGGTGACAAGATCACTAAACCCTACCGGCCTAACATGCGCGTGCCCGTGGGTAAGGTGAACGTGCGAGCCGCCGCAATGGGACACCGCACCCAAAGCAAGTCCATTAACCTAGGCGCCAAAGGCGTCAGCCTTAACTTCTCGCTGCCAGTGCTCAATGCAAAGGTGGGTCGGGAATTCACAGACACCCTCGCCTCAGAAAATCAGGGCCCACAAATGGTCGTATTGGCCCCCAATCGCTTCCAGATGGGCAGCAACGCCGGCCCACCCTCCGAGCGGCCAGCGCACACAGTGGCGCTGCCCCAGCCATTCGCCGTGTCTAAATACGAAATCACAGTCGCGCAGTTTTTGCAATTTGTCGCCCTAACAAAGCGCAACGTAGACAGCCGGATACTAAAGCTAGATCCGCAACTACCAGTGGCCCAAGTCACCCATGAAGACGCCGTTGCTTATACGCAATGGTTAAGCCAAGAGAGCGGTCAGCGTTATCGTCTGCTCACCGAATCTGAATGGGAATATGCAGCCCGAGCCGGCAGCAGCAGCGCCTATTTTTTTGGCGATGACCCATTAAAAATGTGTGGTTACGCAAACATCAGCGATTTATCCACTAAGCAAAATTTTCGCTCTTGGACAGTGACCAATTGCGACGATGGTCAAGTCAGACCAGGCGTTGGCGGCCAGTACAAGCCGAATAAATTTGGCTTGCATGACATGTACGGCAATGTGGCTGAGTGGGTTCAAGAATGCGGTATACCCGAGTATAGCCAGGCCTCAATTATCGGCAGCGACCCCACATTGGGCGCCAGCTGTGAAAGTCACGGCTACCGTGGCGGTTCCTGGGATTCTACTGCGGAAGAGGCGGCCTCCAGTTACCGCAATGCTTCCAGTCGTAGCAGCGATGACCGAGGTATCCGAGTATTGCGAGAATTTTAGTGGCGCTCGGCGTGAAAGCGGATGGACGGTACGCTTCGCGGCCCAAATAGCCTCGCAGCTTAAGCCGTCATTTTGCTGTAATATTCAAACCTAAATAAAAAGAGTCATTCAATGCGAGGCACTGCAGTGGCGATGGCTATGGCCAAAAAAGAAAAAAGATAATATTAAAGATACGAGTAAGGGAAAGAGATGTCTGAATTAAGTAGTTTTAGATCAGAAGTACGTGGCTGGCTAGAAAAGTCTTGCCCAGTGTCAATGCGCACCCCCATGGTGGCAAACGAAATGCCCGGCGGCGGCAAGCGCGCTAAATACAGAAATCAAGATACCAAGTTATGGTTAGACCGCTGCGCAGAGCGCGGTTTTACCGTACCTAGCTGGCCCAAAGAATATGGCGGTGCTGGCCTAGATAAAGACCAGGTTGTGGTACTTCAATCTGAAATGCGCCGTGTTAATGCACGCCCACCGTTAGTTGGTATGGGCATTAGCATGATTGGCCCAGCGCTACTTGAGTACGGTACAGATTTACAAAAAGAACAACACTTGCCAAATATTGCTCGAGGGAATATCTGGTGGTGCCAGGGTTATAGCGAACCCGGATCAGGATCAGACCTTGCCAGCCTGCGCACATCAGCCCTAGAAGATGGCGACGACTTTATTGTTAATGGACAAAAAATTTGGACCTCCGGCGCAGACTATGCGGACTGGATGTTCTGTTTAGTACGCACCGACTTTGACGCGCTAAAGCACGAGGGTATTTCCTTTGTGCTATTTGATATGCGTACACCTGGCGTAAGCGTTAAGCCAATCAAGCTTATCAGTGGGCTTTCGCCTTTTTGCGAAACGTTTTTAGACGACGTTCGAGTCCCCAAAGCAAATTTGGTTTATGAATTGAACAAGGGCTGGACTGTGGGTAAGCGCCTTTTACAACACGAGCGCGCATCTATTGGCGGCATTGGGGGGGCGCAAAAAACCACGTCCATTGAAGAATATGCCAAGCAATACGTTGGCCTAGATGATGAGGGCAAAGTAGACGATGCGGTTCTTCGTGGACAGATACTGGGTCATCGTATGAATGATGCAGCCTTTGCGCTAACAATGAAGCGCAGTGTGCAAGAATCTGCCACTGGTACAGCGCCCGGTGCAGTCTCTTCAATGTTCAAGTATTACGGCACTGAGCAAAACAAAGGCAAATACGAGTTGTTGTTGTCTATCTTAGGCACTCTTTCGTTAGGTTGGGGTGGCGACACCTTTGCCGAGGACGAACTCAATACCACCCGAGCGTGGTTAAGATCTAAGGCTAACTCAATCGAAGGCGGCACATCAGAGGTGCAACTCAATATTCTCGCTAAGCGAGTATTAGCACTGCCAGAATAGGTGCAAAGTAGCTTGTGAGCGTTACTTTAGATCAGTCGCTGTTGTCCGACGATTATTATCGTTGGGTAGTGGTGGCCTATGGCATCACCATTCAAGCGGTCAGTGTAGGCACACTGATTTATTGTTTTGCATTGTTTTCGCTGCCTTGGCTAGAAGAGTTTTCTAGCAGTCGTCGTGACCTAATGTTAACGGTGGCCCTGCTGCAAATTGGTGTGGGTTTGGTGTCACCATTTGTTGGTCGGGCCTTAGACGCCTATCCACCCCAGTGGGTGGTGACAATTGGCTTGCTTTCTCTGGTCATAGGTTTGACCTTGGCGCAGCATGTCACCTCACTGTTTCAGCTTTGGCTGGTTTATGCCACCTTTATGCCGCTGGCGATGGCGCTAATGGGTTCGCTCACATCGCAAACGTTAGTCACAAGGTGGTTTAAAAAGCAACGTGGTCTGGCGCTAGGTATTTCGTCAATGGGCACCAATATAGGCGGCATTATTCTCCCGCTGTTGGTGGCCGGCTGGCTGCTAGAAATGGGCTGGCGTGATGTCATGCAAAACTTGCTGGTGTTAGCGGTGATAGTTGTTCTGCCCACAACTTGGTTGCTGCTTCGTCGCAAGCCTCAAGCAAGTGCAGCGACGGATCAATTTAA
>CAUZON010000033.1:0-38249 GCA_963581445.1 Gammaproteobacteria bacterium
TTGTAAAATCAAGGTCAGCTTTGCCGACACTGCTCATATCTACACCATTGGCAGGACCATACAATGCAGAAAAGCGATTCTGGTTTTCGGCTCTAACCTGAAACTCGGTGTCGTGCATTTGCAACGGAGTAAAAATTCGCTGCTCGAAAAAATTAGCCAAACTCATACCCGACCAAATCTCTACAAGGCGTCCTAATACATCTGTAGAAACGCTGTAATTCCACTGACTGCCCGGCTGGGAAATTAGCGGGATCTTAGCAAGGCGCGTGACAATTTCTGCCAAGCTGTGCTGGAAATTAATAAACTCTATATCTTCACTACGATACTCGCCGTCCACTACATTACTGTGCATAAAGCCGTAAGTCAGCCCAGAGGTGTGGGACATTAAGTGTTTCACCAACATTGGATTACTTTGTGGCTCAGTCTCACTCAGACTGGCACTGCCGCCTTGCCAAACTGGTGTATGCGCAAACTCGGGAATGTACTTGGCCAGAGGATCGTCTAGTTGAAAGCAGCCCTGTTCGTATAGCATCATTGCAGCGACTGAGGTGATAGGTTTGGACATAGAAAATATCCGTACCAGACTGTCCTCACTAAATGGCTTAGCTATTTCTTTGTCTGCAAAACCTGCGGTTTGCAGATAAGAGATTTTGCCTTGGCGACCAATCATAACGCTGGCGCCGGCCAAGCGCTCACCGCTGACTTGCTCTTCTAGCCACTGGGTAACACGCTCTAAGCGGTCTTCACACATTCCCACTGTGGATGGATGCACTTTTTCTAACATCTAATTTCCTCAAAATTTTTTGGCTAAAAGCCGGTCGGTGAATCGTGCGAAAAACTGCCCCTTTATCCACCTGAACATCTTATTGACTAGATAACTGGGCCTGGATGGCAGTGAGCTTTTTTCTAGACAATGAATATCGGCTTAGCAAACACACTGGTAGAAAAAAGAAACAAGGCACCAATAAGCCGTCAACAACGCCCAATGCAATAAGTGTATCAGCCGGAATTTCTCCCGGCAGCGCCTTAGTTGGAAAGGCAATAACATGTTCAAGAAGTAGCCCGCCTACCAACAACCCTAGCCCCGCCGTTGTTTTGCTGGCAAAACTGAACGCCGAGGCAAATATGCCTTCTTGGCGGCGACCCACCAACAAGTGCTGTTCGTCAACCATATCTGGCAGCATCGACACTACCATCACCGAAAACAACGTAACAAAGAACATTTGTATACAAGTGAACAGCACCAGCAATGGCAACAATTTGATGTCGCCATTATCCGGCCAAATATCTGTAAACCTAAAAGATACCTTAGTTACGAGCGTAATGATTAATAACACCAAACAAACGGTGGCTATATCCCGCTTACCAAAGCGGCTTTGCAGGGGACGAGTCATAGCCAATGCTATGAAGGCAAAAACGATAGACAACCCAAGCCAACGAAGGTCTTCGCTGCGCAGCTCCCAAAAATAGGTGTTCATATAAATATCAAATACCGCGCCGGTGCCTGCAGTTGCAAAAAAAGTCAGCGACACGAAAAAAAATAATCGAAAATTTTTACTCACAAAAGCAAGCCGCACTTCGGTTAAAAACAACGTTAAGTCTAGCGGCGCTGGGTCAATGGGCTGGCGTAAATAGGGAATTTGGTTTCGGGTAAAATGCGTTGTAATAGTCGCCCAAATCATGACCAGGCCCGCCAACCAAAAAGCAAGGGTAGGGTAGTTATCGATATCAAGTTGCCCGTAACCCTCGCCAACATCTGGCATCACAAAAGTATAAACAAAAATTTGAAACGCTATGCCACCAACCCACGCCATGGCCACTCGGTAAACAACAATACTGGTCCGCTCTTCATAGTCGTCGGTGAGCTCCGCGGAAAGAGCCGCCCAAGGAACAACATAAAGCGTAAATGCTAACCGCGTAGCGATGGCCCAAAAGCACAACCACGCCAACAGCTCCCGCTGGCTTGCCCAGTTTGGTGGTGTAAAAAGACAATACAAAGATATGCCCAAAGGCAATATGGCCAAATACATGAAAAGATGGCGACGTCCAAGATTGAGGAACAGTCGCGGCTTAAAATTATCTGAAATTGCCCCCATTAGCGGATCGGTAACCGCATCAATGATAAGGGTAACGGCCAACACCAGTGAGACCCAGCTTGCAGAGAGACCTAGAATTTGCGAATAGTAGAGCAGCAAAAAAGTATTGAAGACAAATTCTTTGTAGTTGCCTGGCATCGAGCCCAAGCCGTGGGTTAACTTCGTGGCGGTGGAGACACGCCCTAATCTGACCTCAGAGCGCAGATATTCCGTTGAGTTATCCGGGGTACTATTCACTCTGATCAGTAATGATCAGGGCAGTGAGGCGCATACTGGGTGGCCATGATTCGGTCCAGGCGAGCGATGTCGTTTGTTTGACCGTCAATCAAACCCCAATTGGCTAAATTTTGGGCTCGGTGCATGCCAGAAAAAATGGCGGTGAGGCTCTTTATCGACAAACTAACTTGCGGCGTATCGCGACTGGCCTTAACGCTAGCCGCAAAGCCAACACCGGTTCCATCAACTTCACTACGTAAGTGCCAACAGCCATTATTCCAGGGCGCCAAATCATCCCCAGCAATACCGATTTTAATATCCTCGCTAACACTATAGCCACGTTGAGCCAGGGCATTAGGCGCGTCCACCATACGCCACCAACTGGCTTCAGTGTCCTGACTGTGCAGCAATCTAGGTTCTTGAAATAAAGCCAACGCTGGATCATCCATGGGCGCGTTAGCCCAGACCACACGCCCGACCAAATCATGTTTGCCTATGAATTGCCAAAGGCTTTGATAGGCCGCTAAGTCTAGCCACGCAAAATCGCGAATTTTTATTTCTTGGGAACGAGCCCGGTTGTCGACAAGATTGGCCCGCAAGGTGTAAGCAATATATCCACGGGGCGCCTCAAGTGTGCCCGCTAAGGCGATATATACAGGACCATCAGGGGTAGTTTCATCTAACGTATTATTCAGCCATAAAGATTTACCGCGATGCAGATAGCCAGTGCGCTGGGCGATGAAATTCTTGTATGCCTGACGAGCAGCATCTAAACCCTGGACTGGCGTGTATCGAGTCACTAATGGCAACTCTAAAGCAGCATTGGATTTATCTAGACTTAGCTGAATATCAATGGTGTCTACGGCATAGTTTCTGTTCACACCCGCCTGGGTAAAACCATACCGCTGATAGATAGCCGCTTGAGACGCCCAAAGCCCGGCAATAGTTTGGCCACGCTCTTTTTGCTCTTCGAAAGCCCTGGTCATAATTTTGCGCAACAAACCCATGCGCCGATATTCGGGCCGAGTACCTACGGTAGAAATACCTGCCATAGCCATGGCATTGCCATTAACACGCGTTGTAAAAGGGAAGGCACAGAAAGAAGTTGCCATAGTGGCTTGGTCTTTGTCCGTACGAGCACTGTCGTCAAATGCACACAGAGTCCACTCAGCCTTAGTGCCAGTGGCTACTACATTGTCTTCGCCATCGCCAAAAGCGCCCGCATAGGAGTAAGAGCCCATGAGCCCAAGTTGACCCATTTCTGCATCAATAGCAGGTCTAATATCCAATCCCTCAAATTTCAAAGCGTACTCCTAAATCAACTTACTCAGTTATATTTTCTAGCAAACACTTCTGAAAATAAAAAATTTCCAACATTTATTTTGCGGCCTGCTCTGCTAGCGCCTCATTTTCTAACAACCGAGCGCCGCGTAGGATATTACCCATGGCATAGTTGCCTTCATGACAGGCATATTCATAAACCTTATCTTGAGAGGTCTGCCAAACGTAGGCACAGCTCCAAGGCTGCATCCAGGCGGTGTCGTCGTTCACGGTAAAGTCATAAAGCAGATTGCCATCTTCTTTTAAGGTAAACCGCCCTATCACATAGAGATTTTCATCGCCGCCATAAAGGCCAGTTTGGTTGCGGAAGTTGGTAGTTTCAACTACTAGGGTGTCACCTTCCCAGCGCCCTATGGCATCGCCCAACCACGAGCAGTGACTTGCTGGACCATGCTTAGAATTCATTCGTGTCACGCGTGCGTCGTGCACCATCTCCAACAAAATCATGACATGGTCTTCGGTCTGCACAATGCGTTTATAGTTATTATAAAGGCCGGGCAAGCTCGGCGGACCTGCACTAAAGCCGAGCAAACAACGTTCAGCTAAAGCCAAATCTTCAGGTCCATCAAAGGGACCGTGCCCGCCTTTCGTCAGCCATGACGCAGTGCCATCGTTGGTATAAGCAAATGAACTGAAGTTGTCCGCCATGGCCTGCATGCCCTTGGGTGTCAGAATAGGCTGATGGCCATTTGCTGGCTTGTAGAAGATAGATGTTCTGATTTGACCATTAAACTCGGAAACATCACTGCCTGGATCAACCCAGAACGAGTTGTAACCCCCGACTCCACCTGCTCCAAAACCATGCTCTCCATCACCGCCACTGGGGAGCGCTTCACGGTTAGGGTCGCTGACCTTGTCTGCGTCTGATTGCAACAGACCGCTCATCTTTTTGAGTATTTCTGCCTCTGCAAGGGTCATGAATTTCTTCTCGCCAAATTCTTTGGGGCGATTAAGCGGTGTCAGGGTGCCGCTGTCATAAAAGCCAGACAGATCAGGGTTACCAGAGACCGTGCGCTTGATATCCGCTTGCACTAGTCCAGTCAAAAATATGCTGACCAGAATTGAAAAAAACCTACGCACATATCCCTCTCCCCATTTCGAGTTGTACTTACGCTGAGCCATAAGCTCATGCTCTGAGCTTACCGCGCAAAGGCACAGTTTTAAAGGTGAAGGATGAGGGTGGGTAAAGACGGTTATCGTAGGATAAATGGGGGTCAAGGAGGTGAAAAAAGACCGACCTAAGAACGCACCGTCTGAAAGCTACCCATCTGTGAGAAGGGCATTTAGTATATGGGGGAATTCAACCATCCAATACAGGCATCACCATGTTCACAAAAAATTCCTCAAAAAAGATCCTTCTCAGTTTGCCCACCCTATTAAGCGGCATTGTACTGGCTTGCCTAAGCCTCAGTAGTTTTGCTGATAAGCAAGAAGATCACGCCCAACACCCAGACAAGCGTATTTATGAACTGCGTACTTACACAACTTTTCCAGGCAAGCTAGATGCTTTGAAAAGCCGATTCAGAGACCACACCATGGGCCTCTTCACCAAACACGGTATTGAGAATATCAGTTACTGGAAGCCGCTAGAGCTACCCAATACTTTAGTCTATGTGGTTGCACACCCAAGCCTCGCTGAAGCAGCCATCGCTTGGAAAGCATTTGGAACTGATCCTGCGTGGCAAACGGTGTACGCGGAGTCCATAAGCGATGGTCGTTTAGTCGAAAATATCGACAAAGTATTTATGACAAAGACCGACTATTCACCAATCCCATAGCAGCAACTAACGACAGACGGCGAATAACGGCCGGGGTTAAAACCCGGCTAACCTTTTCGATGTATCAGTAATTTGTGGATATTCTCGAGCAAGTTCGGCATCTAAAGCATCTTGCATAGCGTGGCCCTGCTGCGAAATATTATATAAATCTTTGATCGCCGCCACCGCGGATGACGAATTGGCAACAATCGCCCCAGCGCGCTGAGCAACCAACTCATCTAAAGCGGCTTTGTCCTCGACCGCCACACAAGCCATACCAAACTCAACTGCCTCCAACCCGAGAAATATTCTTGCCGTGAACGACAGTTCTTTCGCCCTGCGTAAGCCAACAGCTTGAGCCAAAGTTTGTGTCATACCCCAAGTAGGACGCAGACCAAACTTAGCATGGGTGTCACCAAACTTAGTGGTATTAGTAGTAAAGATGAAATCGCAGTGCAAGGCTATTTCCAACGCACCGGTAAAACAAGCGCCATGGACCTTAGCGATAACCGGCATGCGCGCACCACGAATGGCTACATAGGCCCGCTTAGCTGGCGCGTCAAAAATATCACCCACTTTACCACCTTCGGGCTCCGTCCCTTGCAACACCTTCAAATCCACCCCGGCCGAAAAAGCACGGCCAGCGCCCTCTAGAACCACAACGGATACCTGATCGTCGGTGTTAGCGGAATTTATAAGCTCCGCAATACCCTCTAGCATTTCAGGGCGAAAAGCATTCAGCGCATCAGGCCGATTAAACGCGATAGTTAAAACGCCATCGACAAGCGTCGTGACCAAGAATTCTGTGGGAGAGTTATATGCGTTCATAATGTTCCTTTTATTGACGATCTAAGCTAATACATTCTTCGATCATGCTGCAAATCCATGAAGTAGAAAAAAATTTGTCAAAAAAAACCAGCTACGCCCTTCGGTGCTAGCTGGTTTTTTATACGCTAGTGTTAAATCTAATCAACGCCTAGCAACGGCAGATACTAATAATATACGGGGACTACAGAACTTCAAACAAGCCCGCCGCGCCCATGCCGCCGCCAACACACATAGTAGCTACGACATATTTAACACCACGACGCTTTCCTTCGATCAATGCATGGGCAACCATGCGCGATCCAGACATACCGTAAGGGTGACCTACTGAAATAGCGCCGCCGTTTACGTTGAGTAGTTCATCAGGAATACCTAGCTTGTCGCGGCAATAGACCACTTGTACAGCGAATGCTTCATTCAGTTCCCACAGGCCGATGTCATCCATGGTTAGACCATTCTTTTCTAACAACTTTGGAATAGCGAAGACTGGACCAATGCCCATTTCATCAGCTTGAGTACCGGCTACAGCCATGCCACGGTACGCGCCTAAAGGCTGAAGACCACGCTGCTCAGCGACCTTAGCTTCCATTAATACGCAAGCAGAAGCACCGTCAGACAACTGGGATGCATTACCCGCTGTAACATGCTTGCCTTCCTTAATGATCTGACCGCCACCAAATACTGGCTTCAGTCCTGACAAACTTTCATAGGTTGTACCTGGACGGTTACCTTCGTCTTTATCCAGATTCATTTCGATCTCGTTGACCTCGCCGGTCTCCTTATTCACCAACTTCATTACTGAAGCTAGCGGTACGATCTCGTCATCAAACGCGCCCACTTGTTGTGCAGCGGCAGTACGTGCCTGAGACTGCGCAGCATAAGCATCTTGGTCTTCACGGCTAACACCATAACGCTCACCAACGATCTCAGCGGTTTCAATCATTGGCATATACAAGCCAGGCTGATTTTGAATCAACCACGGGCTCGGCGTGGTGAACATGTCGCCTGTTTGGTTGGTTGAAATAGATTCAACGCCGCCACCAATAGCCACATCCATACCGTCAGCTATAATTTGCTTAGCAGCAATACCAATAGCCATCATGCCAGAGGAACATTGGCGATCTATGCTTTGGCCCGGAACGCTATCTGGCAGCCCTGCTTCTAGCAGACATTGACGCGCAGTATTAAAAGCACTGCTACCCATTTGTAGTGCCGCGCCCATAATGACGTCTTCCACTTGGGCTGCATCAATACCAGCACGCTGCACAGCGTGTCTGATGGCGTGTGCACCAAGACTTTGACCTAGAGTGCTGTTGAATGCCCCGCGATAGGCTTTGCCAATAGGCGTACGAGCTGTTGAAACTATGACTGCTTCGCGCATATCAATTCCTTATATAAATTTCTGTATCTGAGTTTTGTAACTGCAAGTTTGTTTAGCGCCCCAAACCAATTGCTCAGGGCAGACTAAACTTGGGGGCTTGCATTTTACCTAGTACTAACGTTTGTTCTACGCAGCAAAACCGGCAAGACGCTTAGAGATCAATGTATCAGCTTCGCTCATAATACGGTCCATCAACTCTTGCACTGTTGGAATATCATAAACAAGACCAGCGACCATGCCGCATGACCATGCGCCAGCTTCCATAGTGCCTTCCATCATGATCTTTGGATATACGCCAGCTACTTCAGCGGCAATGTCTTCAAACTTAAGATCAGCGCCCAGTTCTTGCTCTTTCTCCAACAAGCGCTCTACTGCGGCATTTGTTAGTACACGCTCGGTGTTACGTAACGGACGCATCACTAAGCGAGTGTCCAATTCAGACGCAGCAAGAATAGCTTGCTTAACATTTTCGTGAACTGGTGCTTCTTTGGTTGCTATGAAACGCGTGCCCATATTCATGCCTTCAGCGCCCATGGCGAGAGAGGCAACTAGCGAGCGTGCATCTGCCATACCGCCAGAAGCAACAAAAGGAATCGTTAGTTCATCTGCAGCTCTAGGCAACAAAATGAAGTTTGGAATATCGTCTTCGCCTGGATGTCCACCGCACTCAAATCCGTCTACGGAAACCGCATCACAGCCAATGTCTTGAGCTTTCAACGCGTGTCTAACCGAGGTGCACTTGTGGATAACTTTGATGCCAGCTTCCTTTAACTGAGGCAACCATTTCGCAGGGTTGTTACCAGCGGTTTCTACAGCTTTAACACCGCTTTCAATAATAGTGTTAACCAAACCAGGGTAATCAGGAGGTGTAAGAGAAGGCAAAAAGGTCAAGTTAACGCCAAAAGGTTTGTCTGTCATTTTGCGGCAGCGCGCAATTTCGTTAGCTAACTTTTCCGGTGTGCCTTGAGTCAGTCCAGTAATAATGCCTAAGCCACCAGCATTTGAAACTGCTGCCGCCATTTCTGCCAAACCAACATAATGCATGCCACCTTGGATAACAGGGTGCTCAATACCAAAAAGTTCCGTAATTCTTGTCTTCATAATGTTACCTCAAAAAAATAAAAAATCAGGGTGCTAATACCCATAACTCAAACCCAATCAGTGCCGTCATTAAGCATTATCAGCTAAAGTCAGTAGTTTGCGCGACACAGATACTGACGAATAGCCCCGCGACCTGTCAACAAAAGCCCAAAACAAAAGACCCTATGCTGCAATAAAAGACCTAAACCTGGGGCTTCATACGGGCCGCTAATAAGGGTAGATGCTGGCGCCCTTGAAATGGCTCGGTGCCAATAAAGTAGGTTGGACTCACCGCGACGCCCAGCTCTTGAACCTGACCAGCAGCAGCTTCCACTGCGGCTAGACCTGCGCTGTCAGCAAACTCAGCAAAGCCATCAAGAGTCACGCCCAAATGGTTGAGTACATCTTCAATACTTGCAATAGAGTCAATGTCTTGATCATGCTGCCAAAAACGCTGCAAGATTGCCTCAACATAATTGTCCACTCTGACACTCAAGTCTTGTAGCGCACGTGCTTTCACCCACGCCAGACCTAAGGCCGGCGCGTTAGAGCGCTCTGTCACATATAGGTCTTTCAGTTTATGCGGCGCATAGCGTTGAATATCTTGACCCATGTATGTGCCGCGAATACGACGGTGCATTGCGCCTCGACCCTCGCCTTCTTCCCTTACGGGGGGGGTACGCAAAGGTTGGCCTTGGAAAAAGTGCCAATCTAATGCAATGTTTTGTTGCTCCGCCATGGCCCGCGTCCCCGCCAAGGCCAGATAACTTTGCGGCGCTTTGACATCTATATAAACCGGCAGAGCCGAATCAACAGTCGCTGCAGGATCTGCCATGATCTGGGCATCGTCAGCCAGTTCATAGGCAACATCTGGACGCTCGCCTACTTGCCCTCGCAAATACCAACGGAGGAGCGGCAGATGTTCGCGACCAAAAAATTTCTGCTCAGCATCTGAATTTTCTGCGCCAGCGCTGCCTTTGCTTGGCAAAATATAAGTAGGCACGCCGTAAATACCAGAATCAAATGCGTCCATCTGAAACTGCGCGTTGGCATGTAAACCGGGCCCCGCTGCATAGTCTCTGAAGCCTTCGATATTAGCCCCGACATCTATTAGCACTTGCTCCACCGCGTTTATGTCTTCGGCATCAAACTCGCGCCGCCAAAATCGTGCATAAACAGCGTCGATATATTTTTCCATCAGGCTGTTGGAGGCGCACTGCTGCTGTAAGCTCTCTTGCTGCTTAACCCACCACCAGCCAACAGCTGGCAAATTTGTATTCCAAATTTTCACGGTGCCACGGACCGTCATACCTTTTAAATTGGCATAACGCCGGCAGTCAAAATATGCGTATTTGACGCCAGACCACTGCTCTTTGCTGCGGCTTTGCTCGGCGACTTTGCCACCTTTACCCAGTTTTGCAGTGCCTAGATAACTACCAATGTCTAAAACAAATGGCCGCCAATCCGCAACAACACCTAGCTCTGCCAACATTTTGCGGGTTGGCTCCACCGCCAGATAGGCGTAAGGGCTCTTAAAATCTAGGTAGATGATGACGGGCACTTTAGCATCTTTAGAGGTAGCAACCGGGCATATCAAGGTATCCATTATTATTTTTCCTAATCTGATGTCTAAGGCTATCGCCCACTAACTTTTTCCAAAGAGACTTTTTCTAGCAAAATCGCTTTTGCAAAGTACTTTTTACAAACTGCTTTTTGCAAAGAAAGAGCGCCACACAAAACCCTCCACTCAAACCCCTAAGGCTTGTCCCCCGGACGATAAGCCCGCAGTAAGTTTTGCTGCAGTGCAGCTTCACTGAACCAAGGGTCGTGGAGTATTTCCAGTGTATAATCTCGGGCTTGGTCGGCATAGTGTGGCGATGCTTTATCCAAAGTTGCGCTACCAAACTGGTGCACGCCTTCCACAGTTAGCGCACCGGCAGCATCCCATTCAACCAAATAATACAGCCCATCTCCGGCTACATTCGTCAAATAACCATCTTCATCTAAACCGCGACCATAAATGGCACGCAAAATATCCGGCCCACCGGCCACTGGCAAATTAAGATCTCCGCGAACGTGTCGATTCACTTCACCCCAAGGTGGGTCCATACGCCCTACTGCTTTCTCTAGGCCAGCTATACAGTTGTCCAACATTTCGCTGATCTCGGGCTTACCGTCTTCTTGACGATTTTCTTTCGGTTGCACCGCCAAAAATACGCAGGTACCCATAGCTGCGCTGGTATTTTCTAAATCAGTACCTAGGTCCCAAGCAGCCAAAACTTTCTGTGCCTGCTGGCGTTTTGGCACAGTGAATTGCACTTCTGCAATTTGGCCTAAATAAGCCACATAGTCGGTATTTGAAGAATAAAACTTGTCGTGCTTAATCGCAGAAAATTCTTCCTTACTGATCATTGGCCCAAAGGACTGAAAAAGCTCCAACCCACGTACCGCGCGATTAGTCATATTCATTTGGAAACCATGCCCAGGCCCATAGTCTGCAACGCTTACATTGTCAGCCTCGTTGGTGACATTAAAAGGCGTTTGATTGGCGCTGTGAACATAGCCCGAAGCAGGGTTAATGACTTGAGGTAAACGCGCGAAGGATAAATGTTCTTTCCAGATTAAGGACGAATCATCACCGGGCAAATAAAGCGACCAGTCGTAACGCGGATCGCGCTTAGGCGTGAGGGAGTTATGTAGAAACATAATGTTGCCCTCTTTGTCCGCATAGACAAAATTGAAACTCGCAAATGCATGCAGCGACATTGCTTCACGCCACTGTTCAAAATTAGTCGCAAGGTTCATTCGGTACCATTGCTCAACTTGCCGAAGCTCGCCCATTCCAGCGTAACGAATTGCATAAGTGCCGTGATCTGTGCGTAGCGCGGGGCCATGTTTAGAGGCCAGTACTTCCTGAGTCACAGTCCATGGAAAGAAACCCCATAAACGAATTTCAATATCCACTTCGCTAACCCGCAAATCCTGCCATTGACCGTCCAAACGGTATTGGTTTGGATTATTAGGATTAATCTCCAAGACAAAAATATCCACTAGGTCAGGGTTATTTACCGTTGCGCCCCAAGCCAAATTCTCGGTAAAGCCAACGCTGACCATAGGCGTTCCCGGAAATAGCCCACCCATAACGTTTAAACCTTCGGAGCTTTTGAGATGGGCCTCATACCAAGCAACCGGTCCCGTAGTGGGTTGATGAGAATTGATCGCTAAGCGAGTGGCACCTTCAGCAGAGATCTTTGACGCAATGGCAAAAGCATTAGAACCGATAGGCACACCGCCGATAGAAATCTCGCTCGGGGCTTGCTCTAAAATAGCCGGCGGCTCAAATAACGGTTCTGCCTCTTCTGCGCGATCAAGCAATGATTCAATGGCCGCAGGCCGGATAATTTCACTCACCACCCGTTGCCGCGTCGGTTTTGTCAACTCTTTGATACTGCCCTCAAAACCGTAGAAAAGTAGATGGCGCAGCATAAATCCGGCGACTATATCTTTCCCCGATACAGGCAAAATGCGTTCGTCTACCTGATCTGGATGAGTCGCTGCATAAAAGTTAATGCCATCTGCGTAGGCATCAACGTAGGCTCTTACATCGGGGCTTATGTCCCACTTATAATTCTCATCGAGAATTTCCCAAAGCCCTAACCATTTCACCAAATAGTCGGTGATTGCTCCATCTTGACCAGTATATAAAGCGCTATTGCCACGATAGAAGGGCATAGAATCTTCTATTAACTGCCAGCTATCTTCGGCCTGGGCAAAAGCAAAACCAAAAGCAACGTCAGGATTAGTGGTGCCCAAGATATGCGGTACGCCACGCGTATCTCGACGAATTGTCACCTGGTACTGATCCGCTAGGTGTAAATAATCATCAGCAGCAAAAGTCGCCGCCTGCCAGCCATAGCCAACCCATGCGGCCAACATAACTAGAACCGCAGCAAAGCCACGAAAAAACAATGATTTAGTCACTAAAACCTCCGACGGGTAATTGTTTTATAACAACACTTTTTTAGAATTACGGTGTTCTAAACCAATAGCGTTCTTACTACTAAGCATTTGTCTTAACTAGATTGGGTCAGGCCCAACACTGAAGAGCGAAGAGCCTGCCACAAGGATAGAGGTGTTGGAAGCCCGGCAGCAACAACACTTGCCCCCTGAACCTCTACCTAACCCCTATTCGCATCAACTTGCCTTGACTTCTCTACTGCTAAGCCTCATCCTCCGCGCCGCGCGAGCTTGATCACGCATCCCTCTCCAGCATAAAGCTGGTTAGCGAACATCAACAAGCCGACCCCACCTAGATGCCCGCAATCGAAATCCTTCGACCTAGGCACGTGAGAGTGTTTGCTTACCAGGAAAAATATATGAATAATGGAGTTTTTGCCGACCTTGGTCTGCACGACAGCTTTTGCCAAACCGTAACTGATTTAGGTTTCACCGAACCCAGCGATATTCAAAAAGCCGCAATACCAGACGTACTTGCTGGCAAAGATCTCTTAGGTATTGCCCAGACTGGCACAGGTAAAACAGCAGCTTTTGGCCTACCCCTGCTACAAAATTTAATTAATGACGCCACCGTCAACAGCAGCAAAATGCGCGCTACGCCGCGCCACCCACGTGCGCTCATTCTGGCGCCTACGAGAGAACTGGCCATTCAAATACACGAAGAGCTGGGTAAACTTGCTGGCGTTTCAAAAATGAACTTTGCCTGCGTTATTGGCGGTGTTAACCAAAACCCCCAAGTAAAGAAGCTGCGTTTGGGCGTGGATATACTGGTTGCGGCTCCAGGACGACTTTTAGACTTAATGAATCAAGGTCACGTTAATCTGAGTGAAACCAAATTTTTAGTGCTAGACGAGTGTGATCGCCTTTTAGATATGGGCTTTATCCCAGATGTGCGGAGAATTGTTGGCGCAATGCCAAAGCAGCGACAGACCTTATTGTTCTCCGCCACCATGCCTACAGAAATCGGCAGGCTCGCGAAAGAAATTTTACACGAGCCATTAAAGGTTGATGTGTCTCCTAAAGAAGTCACCGTTGCTAAGATTGATCAGCGTGCAGTCATGGTCAGCACACCCAACAAGCGGATTGTTCTAGAGCATCTGTTACGCGACAAAGATTTAGTAAGAGCCATTGTTTTTACTCGCACCAAGCACGGTGCTAATAAAGTTGCGAAACAACTCAACGGCGCAGGATTTGTTGCCGAAGTCATTCATGGCAATAAAACTCAGGCTGCAAGACAGCGCGCGCTAGAAAATTTCAAAAAAGGTAACTCCTGGATCTTGGTTGCCACAGACATTGCGGCACGCGGCATTGATGTCAGCGATGTGTCACATGTATTTAACTATGAGCTGCCCCACGAGCCAGAAAGTTATGTACACCGTATAGGCCGAACGGCGCGTGCCGGTGCAACAGGTATTGCTTGGGCACTGGTCGACGCTGGTGAAATCAGCCGACTACGCGCGGTTGAACGCTTAACAAAACGCAAAGTTGAGGTGGTTAAACTAGATATAGAATTACCCAACAAACAGTCTCAACCCGCTGAGGACGATGATCGAGGGGAAAGACGCCAAGGCCAGCAGCGCAGCCGCAAACCTGGTCAGGGCCAAGGCAACAGCCAGGGCCGAAGTGATGGACAAGGCGGCAATGGACAGCGCAACCGGCGCAGAAGCAGTGGCAAGCCTGGCCAAGGGGACAATTCTTCAGCGAATAACGATGGCAACCGCAATAGTGGTGAAGCGCAAGCTAAACGTTCAGGCAACGCCTCAAGTGGGCGCAGCGGCAATAACAGCAACGGCAATAACAGCAACGGCAATAACGGCAACGGCAACGGCAATAACAGCAACGGCAACACGCTGAATAGCACGAACGAAAACGTCAACCCGTACGGGCGCGTTGGACCGCGAGCCGGATCTAGTAGTGACGGTGGGAGTGGTGGCGGCGGTACGCCTAGAAGAAGAAGACCCCCGCAATCTCGCTAGAGACCGGCGGCCAACCTATGCGGCTAACGTTATACAGTTACCGCAGGCCAACCTAATCACCGATCACACTTTTAGATCAGTGATTAGCTCATCGCGGCGTGGGCCTAACTCACACCACGAGCACGATACTGCCGGCCCTTAATCTTAGCGCCATTTAGCAAGTTCAAAGCTGCAGGGGTGGCGTCACGACGAATAGCCACGTAAGTTAGATTGTCCATCAGATCGATTTTTCCAACAGCATCACCCGGCACAGTTTTATCCGCAGTAAGAGCACCCAAAATATCGCCAGGGCGCAACTTGCTGCGCCGACCACCATTGATTTCAACAGTATATACACCAGGGCGACGCAGGCCCTCGCCTTCTTCGTTAGCGTCCAATACATCAGGTAAGTCGGCTGGCATTTCCCATAACTGCATGGCTTTACCCTCAGAAAATTCTTCTACTGCGCTGAGGCGAGTCATCTCACTATCTGCAACTAAGCTAATGGCAACACCGCGCTTACCAGCTCTTGCTGTACGTCCAATTCGATGCACGTAGACCTCGGCGTGTGTAGGTAGTTCAAAATTAAAAACGCCGTCAACGTTATCAATGTCCAACCCGCGGGCGGCAACGTCAGTGGCAACCAAAACGTTGGCGCTGCCATTAGCAAAACGTACCAAAGTTTGGTTGCGCTCGTGCTGTTCTAAGTCTCCGTGCAGAGCTACCGCGTCCAAACCTGCTGCGGTCAATGTTTTACAAACATTGGCGCAGTCGATCTTAGTATTACAAAACACTAAATTGAGCGCCCCGCCCCAAACTCGCATGGCGGCAAGCAAAGGTTTAAGGCGGTAGTGTCTATCTACAGGCAACCAATACTCACCAATAATCGGTTTGTTATCGCTTTGGGTCACATTGATATGGATTGTGTCTTTACCCATGACCCGTCGAATGGATTTCACCCCATCTGGGTAAGTTGCTGAGAAAAGCAAATTCTGTCGTGTAGGGGGTATATAGCTGAGAATTTCTTGAATCTCATCTTCAAAGCCCATATCCAACATTCGATCGGCTTCGTCCAGCACCAAAGTATCAATACTCAGAAGGTGCAGGGTCTGTTTATTCAGGTGTTTTAGGACTCTACCAGGCGTGCCTACAATAATATGCGCGCTGCGCGATAAGGAACCAATTTGCGGCCCCAGAGGTACGCCACCACATAAGGTGAGCACTTTGGTATTGCTGATCTTCGCGGCCAAACTACGCATGGATTGCGCCACTTGCTCGGCAAGCTCTCGAGTTGGACACAATATCAATGCCTGCACGTGAAAGGCTTTGGTATCTATCTTTTGCAAACAACCCAAAACAAAGGCGGCTGTTTTGCCACTGCCCGTACTGGCTTGGGCAACCACATCCCTCCCTTCGAGTATTTTCGGCAGCGCAGCAGCTTGCACCGCTGTCATGGTGTTGAATTTAATGACTTCTAACTGAGCTTGTAACTCGGCGCGAAGAGGCAGGCCGGTAAACTTGTCCGGCAGAATATATTGGTTTTCTCTCATCGCGGAAGTATAGGCCGTAGTGACCTAATTCCCAGTGTTTTAAACAATTACTTAGGAAAGAGTGTACTCGCGCAAAAATTCTTCAGCTGCAGGAAAAATAAGATCTCTGCGTGCATCACTCAAACGGTCCAAGGCTCTAGGCATCAGCGCCAAACGCGGGTTTTGCGCAAAAAACGCTCTATTCTTTTCTATAAACCGCCAATACAAGCCATCTACCACATCGCACCAAGGTCCCTTAGAGTAGTTACTCATCTTAAGCAGATAGTTAGACCCACAAATATAAGGCTTCGTGGCAAATATACCGCCATCGCTAAAAATACCCATGCCATAAACATTTGGCCCCATCACCCAAGATGCAGAATCTACATACATTTCCATAAACCAACGGTGGGCGGCCTTGGGTTCTATCTCACACAAGGTCATAAGATTGGCCACAACCATAAGTCGTGGAATGTGGTGGCACCAACCCATACGCTGAGTAGTCTCAATGGTGTCATCCAGCGGCACTATGCCCGTACCGCCAACGTACCAATGTTCTGTTAACTGCCGATGGTGCGACCAGTAATTGGTGCTGGCTTGGACTGCGCTAAAATTTTGATAAATGCCGCGTACAAATTCTCGCCAACCCATGACTTGTCGAACAAAACCCTCCAAGCTTGGCAATGGTATGTCGCGAGTCTGGGCTACAGCAATCACCTGCTCTAACACCTCACTGGGTATCAACAGCCCAATATTCATTAAAGGACTAAGCACACTATGGAAGACAGTCTCCGAACGCGTATTCATAGCGTCTTCGTAGGGACCAAAATCCTCCAGCCGATGCTCAATAAAGTCGTCCAACCAGAGCAAAGCACCTGCTCTGGTCGAAGGCCAGGAAAATTCTTCAGCCTTGCCAGGGTGATCGGCGAAACGTTCGCTAACTAAGGTTATTACAGACTCCACATGGGAATTTTGCACAATTTCAGGCAGACCGGGTGGATGCACATCTTTGGGTAATTTTTTGCGATTATCAGCATCAAAACTCCACTGATCGCCGATGGGCTTGCCATCTGGGGTCAACAGAATATTTAGGCGGGTGCGTTCTGCTTTATAAAACGCAGCCATCTGCGGCTTTTTTCGACCCTGCACAAATGCTTCAAAACGTTGCCTGTCACATAGAAACATGGGCGAAGGAACTTCCTCACAAGCAATAGACCCAGCTTTTACGGCTTGGGCCAAATTAGCCTGGGCCGCTTTTCCTTCCACCTCGAAGTGCAGAAGCGAGGCATAACCATGCGTTTGCAAACAATCCACTACAGCTGCATTGATAGAAAGCTCAGATTCATCATCTAGCTTAGTGTAATGCACTAGCAGACCAGCAGCTCGCAATTCATCGGCGTATGCCCGCATAGCGGATAAAACAAGAACGATCTTTTGTTGGTGGTAGCGAAAGTGGCTACACAGGTACTGGTCCTCTGCCATAAAAACCGCAGCAGGCTCTAAGGCAAGCACTTGGTCTAACGGAAACAGTTGGTTGCCTAATATGAGTAGCAGAGCATTCGGAGATTTCGCGACCAAACTGAATTCCTTAATAAATCACGAGCATATTGGCTTATGCCCTAGCAAAATGACTGGCTATTGCTTCAAATGAGGGATGATCTTGAGCTAAAGCAGAATTTTTCCACTCAGGCACTGCCACCACGAATGTAAACAATAAGATTACATATTTTCTCTTTTGATGCTTGGGTAAGGTACTCGATAGCGGGTGAAGAGGGAGTGAAGTCAACCAGTAAGCGGGGCACCAAATCGGACTTCGCAAAGGCTCAACGCCCCAGGCATAACTGCCATCCACTTTCAATTTAATTTGCTTTGTTCCAACGGCTCTGTATGAAAGAAATATTTCAAGATCACCGCATTGGCTGCTTGTAAAGTCGCCAAACGCTAACCGATGCGCGGTCCAAGGCTGACCATAGAGAAAAACCTTATCGAGAATACCCATACGCGCTTGCCCCAAAAAGACCAGAGGCGCATGCAAACCCATGATAAATGACCGCCACCGAAAACCGGCATTGACATTGAGTATGCCACCAGCAATTGCGAACTATTTGTCCTCAAATTCAATGCCCCGAAAGCACTCGTGTCTAACAGAATACCGTCCTGCCACTTCGTAATAAAATGAGCCTGATTTTTGCAGCTTTAGCACTAAGCCTGTGGATTTCGGATTCAAGATTTATACTTTTGATTGACTGCGGTCTACTTTTCTCCTGTTCGCGTCATCAACCTAAGTTTCTGTCGGAATTATCGACCAGTTTTGTAAACACAATGAGGACAGTGGGCACTAAGCTTAACAAAATAATGCTTAAGGCAGCAGTGGACGCCTCACCAAGGCGCTCGTCTGCGGCTAACCGGTAAACTCTGGTAGCTAAAGTTTCAAAATTGAAAGGACGCAGAATGAGCGTGGCAGGCAGTTCTTTCATTACATCAATAAAGACCAACAATAGACCACTCAAGAGGGCCGGGCGTAACAAAGGCAAGTGAATTTTGCTGAGCACTCGGCCTGGTGTGGCACCCAAGCTGCGCGCCGCTGCATCTAAATTGTAATGCAGAGCAGCCATACCCATATGACTGCTGTTGTAAGCGACGGTTAAAAAGCGAGCAACGTAAACAAAAACTAAACCAGCCACCGAACCAGTAATCACTAGCCCTGTAGCAAAATCAAAGTTGTCGCGCAGAAACCCGCTCAATGCGCGGTCAAGAAAAGTTAGTGGCACCAACAAACCTACCGCTAAGACCATACCGGGAATGGCATAGCCCAACGTGGCCGTGCGCACCGCTAATTTAACGCCAATACTGGCGCGCAGGCGCTGGGCATAATTGAGCCACAAGGCGGCCAAAGCGCAGAGTATTGCGGCTACGGTAGCCACGTATACACTATTAAAGAGTAGTTCGGAGAAGCCCTTGCCAATCAAAGGGTCTCCCTCTAACAGCGCGTGATTGAGTAAAATACCGAATGGCAAAACAAAGCCCAGCAATACAGGCAACGCACAGGCAAGAGTTGCACCGATTGCGCCCAAACCGGTAAGCGGTACGAGATCCGCTGGAGCGCTGCGACTGATTGGATTGAAATGTTCTCCACGACGGGCAAACTGCTCAGTCACCACCAGTAAGGCTACAATAACAAACAGCCAACCAGCTAACTGGAGCGCCGCCGCATGCTCACCCATGGCATACCAAGTGCGAAAAATACCCGAGGTAAACGTTGGTACGCCAAAGTGCTCAACCACGCCGTAATCAGCTACGGTTTCCATCAGCACCAGCGCCATACCGCCAGCAATCGCTGGCCTGGCCACGGGTAAGGCCACCCGCCAAAAGACCCGCTTACTGTCCGCGCCCAAGACTCGGGCTGTTTCATGCAGAGACACCGACTGCTGCATAAAACTAGTGCGCGCAAGCAAGTAGATGTAGGGGTAAAGGACTAAAGAGATAACCAGCGCTGCGCCACCTATTGAGCGAATAGGTGGAAAATAGTATTCACCCCATTGCAAATCTAATGTGGCGCGCAAAAAACTTTGCACTGGACCGGCAAATTCCAACAAATCTGCGTAAACGTAGCCCACTACATAGGCTGGAGCGGCTAAAGGTAATATCAACGCCGGAGCCAAAATCTTACTCAAAGGGAAGGTGAACTTTGCACTTAACCAGGCGGTACCCACGCCAATAAAAGTTGCAGCGAGACCCACCAAAGCCATTAGCGCAAAGGTATTAAACAAATAGGTGGGCAAGACAGTGGCGCGAATATGCAGCCAGACATCGCCGCTTTCGCTAGCGGCCCACACAGGAGAAAAAAGCACATAAAGCAATACACCAATGGGCAAAGCCACAGGAATAGTAATTAATAGAACACCCGACAACCAAACGGGTGAATGACTTTGGCTCAAATCTCAGCGTCCCTTTTTTAAATACCATCTTGTAAACAGCATGCACCACCGTGCACATTAAGGCAGTATGCCTTTTTCGCCCCCATTTTTTGCAAGCAATTTAAGCGAACCTTATACGATCTTTCACGAACACCCCTAAAGAAGACCTTTAAAAATGACCATAGCCTTTCGCGGCATAAGCCATAAGTTTGGTAATCAATCCGCTCTCAGTAATATTGATCTAGAAGTAGCGGATGGCGAAATAGTCTGCATCCTTGGCCCTTCTGGCAGCGGCAAAAGTACCCTGCTACGCCTAGCCGCAGGTTTAGAGCCCATCCAGCAAGGCGCCATTTTTCTTGGCGATCAACTGATGGCTGACGCGGCCACAAATCCGCCACCTGAACAGCGCCCTATAGGTCTAGTCTTTCAAGACCACGTTTTGTTCCCGCATCAAACCGTAGCGGAGAATATAGCATTTGGACTGCACAACCAAAGCAAAGCTCAGCGTAAGGCGGTGGTAAAACAACAGCTGGCCAGCGTAGATTTAGCTGATATGGCCCAGCGTTACCCGCATACATTGTCTGGTGGACAACAACAGCGAGTAGCGTTAATTCGCGCCTTAGCGACCGAGCCCGCGGTCATGTTGCTAGATGAACCCTTTGCCAGTGTAGATACACCTCTGCGCCGCAAACTACGCGAGCAGGCCAGACTGACCCTGAAAGCCGCCGGCACTGCTACGCTAATGGTTACCCATGACCCAGAAGAAGCCATGGATATGGCCGACCGGATTTTGGTGCTGGTAGACGGCATTGCAGTGCAGCTAGGCACCCCTGAAGCCCTATGGAAATCTCCCAAGGCTGCATTTGTCGCCCACACCATTGCCGGGCTGCAATCATTGCCGGGCCAAGTTCAAGGCGACACCGTCCAGACAGTATTTGGCGCTATTGAATTCAGCAGAATTACTAATCGACAAGATTTAGCAAGCCACACAGTAAACAGCGCAACAGACGCTACCAACGAAGATGCACGAGGCTCGCGCAAAGAAGATGCGCTCGAAGAAGGCACCACAGTTACTCTCGGTTTACGCCCTCACACCCTGAGTTTAAAATCAGCCCAAGGCCCAGCGGTCATAAGCGACAGGCGCTTCTTAGGCCAACGCTACTTAATACTCGTGACCTTGGGTGAGCAACAAATTCGCGTGGAAACCTCTGAACAAGAGGCTCTGCCCATAGGCACTTTTGTAGAGATAAATTTTGCCTCAGCAGAGGCCTTAATCTATAGTTAGTTGATAACCATTCTCATTTAGGTCAATACACCGTGATTTATTCAATAAAACAAAACTCTGCACGACTGCACGGCACCCTTATCTTTGTTCTCGCCATGATTACGCAGAGCTTTGTCCAGGCAGGGGAAGAGGTCAATGTCTATTCCGCACGCCACTACGATACTGATATGGCGCTGTACGAGCAGTTTACCAAGCTCACCAGAATTGAGGTCAATCTGATTGAAGGCGGCAGCGATGCGCTTATAGAGCGGATAGTTAACGAAGGCGAGTTCAGCCCAGCTGACATGTTAATCACTGTAGATGCCGGGCGCATTTGGCGCGCGCAGCAAAAGGGTATTTTTCAAGCTGTTGAATCTACCACCATGACTGAGCGCGTGCCCGCCCATTTGCGCAACTCGGATGGCTTCTGGTACGGACTTTCCAAACGCGCCAGGGTCATTGTCTTTAACAAACAACGTGGACTGCCCATAGAAGTTAAACGCTATGAAGATTTAGCCAACCCTGCATTAAAAGGTCAGGTGTGCATGCGCACTTCATCCAACATCTACAACCTCTCCCTAATGAGCGCTCTGCTTGAAGCCGACGGTAAGACAGCAGCAGAGTCTTGGGCCACTGGCGTGGTGAGCAATTTCGCCCGTTCGCCTCAAGGTAATGATACCGCCCAACTCAAAGCGGTAGCTGCCGGAGAATGTGGCATTACGATAGCAAACACCTACTATTTAGGTCGCATTTTGGGTTCTGAAAAATCTCAGGACAAAGCTATTGCGGCAAACCTAGGAGTCATTTTTCCGAACCAAGACGACCGCGGTAGTCACGTTAACATCAGCGGCGCGGGCATTACCAAGTACGCCCCCAACAGAGATAACGCGGTGCTATTTTTGGAATATCTGACCAGTGATTTTGCGCAAAAACTGTTTGCAGAAGGTAACAATGAGTATCCAATTTTGGGCGCAACCATCGGGCCAGTGGCAACATTAGGCAGTTTCAAAGAAGATGTACTAGACGTTCAACTGCTGGGCCAACGTCAGGCAGAAGCTGTTAAAGTTTACGACCGCTCAGGCTGGCAGTAGCTCAACCTCTTTGCATTATTGACGCTTAACCGTTGATGATGCGCTAGAAATTTTCCAGGCTGGAAAAAACGCTTGGCAGACAAATTAAGTTGTTTGCACGCGGCGCGCTAAACCCTTTGTCGGCAATCCGACAAAGACAATGCTAAAAATTGATTAGGGGAATCCAATGATTACAGCCTTGCAAACTTATACAGGGGTAGCCGGAAGGGTTCTCCTCGGCGTTTACTTTCTAGTACCCGGTATTAGCAAGGTCACCAACTTCCAAGGCACCGCAACTTATATGCAAGACCACGGCATGATATTTGTGCCGTTCTTTTTGCTACTCACCATCACCGTCCAACTTGCCGGTGGGGCAATGCTTATTGCAGGCTATCGAGTGGCTATTACGGCATTTATCTTGGCCGGATTGACATTAATCATCAATCTAGTCATGCATGATTTTTGGAATGTTGAAGCCGATATTCAGCAAGCCCACGAAACTCAGAATTTCGTTAAGAACCTGGCAATTATGGCAGGCCTGATGGCCCTAGCTGGCGGCCAACGCGCTCACGCGCTGAGTGTAGATAAAAATGCTGCCACTGACTCATAGTCTGATCTGGGTTCAAGCAAAGCGTCCGCGACCAGATGTTCAAACGACTGGCCGTTCAGACTAAAGATAAAACGAGCTACGCATAATCCTACCCTTCACTGCGCCAACCAGCGCCCATTATCAGCGCCCACACTTTTTGGTGCTTGGGTAGATCCCAAACTATGTCCATTAAGGCGAAAACCTACAGCCGGCAAGTGCACGGGCGTTTTCTCTACTCCTACTGGCAACGTGGTCAACAACCCCCTCGCCTCAGGCTGGCCCTCTTCAAGTAGCTCAGTCAGTGTACGTACACGACTCGCTGGCACGCCCTTGGCGTCCAAAACCAACTCCCAAGCAGATGCCGGTTGACGCAAAAAAGCGATCTCGATTTCGCTTCGCAGAGCGGCAAAGTTATTTTGCCGTACTTTAGGCGTTGCCCAACGCGGATCTTCCAGCCACTCGGGATGACCCAACACCGCGCATAAATCTACAAACTGACGCTCATTATTAGCGGCCAACATGATGCTGTCACCGCCCAAGGTCTTGAAGCATCCCGATGAAAGCGAGCCACTAGCGGCTTCATTACCTAATTTGGGTATGTCCTCACCCGTAGTTGCCGCAGTAACGACATTATTTGCCATTAGGTTCAGCGCAGTATCTAACATACTGATGTCTACATTCTGCGGCTCTCCAGTACGGTCTCGCTCGCGCAGTGCAGCCATAACAGCAAAGGCGGCATTCAGCCCGGTGGCGTAATCAATGTACGGTGCGCCCACTTTTACTGGACCCATTTCATCGGTGCCTGTGGTGGACATAATACCGCTCATAGCCTGCACCACATGGTCATACGCTGGGCGATGGCCAATAGGCCCTTCGCCGCCATAAGCCGAAATTGAGCAATAAATTATTTGTGGATTAATCTCGCGCAGTGCATCAATACCCAAACCCAATCGGTGAGCTACTCCAGGGCGATAATTTTGCACAAAGATATCGGCCTCAGCAGCTAGCGCTAAGACTGCCGCCACTGCCCCCTCGGCCTTGAGGTCTAGCTCTACGCAATCTTTGTCTGCATTTTGCGTGCAGTAAGCCAAACCCAAACGTTGGGCGGCCAAATCCGGCAGCTTGCCGCCAAAGCGTGTTTGCTCACCGCCCGGCGGTTCAATTTTGATCACATTGGCACCCAATACCGCCAATTGATAGGTGCAATAAGGACCAGCAAGTACTTGGGTAAGATCGACAATTTTTATATTCGCTAGCGGTGCAGGACGTGACATAAACTTTGCTTCTCATTTTTTACCAGTTTTATCGAAGCAAATAACAACCCGCGCAGCAAAACCACTGTGTCGCCGCAATTGGACTTGACCCTGCAGGGAAAAACGTAGGTTAATCTTGGCATATTTTGGGGGCTGCCGGGAAATCTGTCATAGCGCCTGAAGAACCCGACAGAGACAGTCGACAGCAGAATTAGGCAAGAGAGGAAAAACATGGATCTTACAAACACAGGACTTACACAAAAAGTAGCCTTAGTCACGGGCGCGTCAGGAGATATTGGCGGCGCTATTGCCCGATGTTTGGCTGCCCAAGGTGCTAACGTAATACTCACTTATGTGGGCGCTGCTGAAATCGCAGCCCAACTCGCAGTCGATATTGAGCAAGCTGGCGGCACTGCCTGGGCTGTACAACTGGACCAACGTGACCCTGAGGCCATTGAAGCGCTCATACATCAGGTTGCGGCAAAGTACGGACACCTCGACATTTTGGTCAACAATGCTGCATGGAATATCGGTATTCCTTTTCCAAACTTAGATGAATTGACTGTAGATATTTGGGACCGCGTATTAGAAACCAATTTGCGCGCACCGTTCCTTCTTGCAAGAGCCGGCGCGAAGTTGCTGAAAGCACAGCCCGGCAGCCATATCGTTAACATTTCCTCCGCTGGCGGCATCAGCCCGGGCAGCAGCAGTATTGCCTATTCCTCTAGCAAAGCAGGCCTCAACCATTTAACGCGCTGCCTTGCTGTAGCCATGGCACCTAACGTCGCCGTGAATTGCATCGCACCTGGGCTGGTCGAGAACACCCGCATGGCCCAACGCCTGCCGGACAAGGTCGCCCAGGGCGCTAGAAACCAGGCTGTGTTGGGTAGAGTTGGCCAAGCCGACGACATTGCACATCAGGTTTTGACCTTTGTTACCTCGTCTTCTATCACCGGACAAACAATGGTCATAGATGGTGGGATGCCTGGCGCCATGCGTTAACACAAGTCAATAGACGTAATCTAAGCATCACGACAAATGTGTGGGCCGTTGATCTGCCCACTGTCTGCATATTATTGGTAAATGTCGCGCTGGCGCTGCCTGAGCCGAATCATTCTGTTTTATCTGAATTTGGATTTTTAATGACGACGCATAAAACCCCCGCCAAACATCTGTTGAATTACTTACAAGTGGAGGCCACAGATCAGCCGGACGCTTTTACCGGCGATGCTGAGTTATACGGCATGATGGGCGTCTACGGCGGCCACTTTTTAGGCCAAGGATTATGCGCTGCATTGCATACAGTGGAAGAACCTAAAGTGGCCCATTCCTTTCACGCCTACTTTTTACAACGCTGTAATCCAGAGATTAAGCTTAATTATCAGGTCCAGCGATTGCGCTCGGGCAAATGGGGCGACACACGCTCAATCAGTGCAAGTCAAGAAGGCCAGCAGGTTTTCCACATGATTGCTTCATTCAAAGTGGCGGAGGCCGGGGATGAGCACCAGAAGACTATGCCGAAGGTGGACGGCCCAGAATCGTTGATTGCCCAAAGACAACAGCGCGGCGAAGAGACCTTTCCATTTCCGCCAATAAAGGACGGTCGCACGCAAATAGAATTTGCCAGCGCTGGATTCCATGAATTTATTGCCGATCGGTCACCGGAATTACGCTTATGGATGCGCACACCTTATTCTCACGATCATACAGAACCCTTGACCACTCGCGAAGGACAAATTGCCTTGGCCTATTTGTCCGATGCCACCCTGCTGTTTAATTCAGTAATACCTCACGGCATACCTATGCAAACCCATAGAATGACTAGCTTAGATCAAAGCTGCTGGTTTCATAGCGTCAGTGACGCGAGCCAATGGCTACTTTTCGACCAGCGCAGTGTTGCCGCCACCGACGGGCGCGGATTAAACGAAGGCGAAATATATTCAGCAGACGGCA
This sequence comes from Gammaproteobacteria bacterium, assembly GCA_963581445.1. Taxonomy (GTDB): domain Bacteria; phylum Pseudomonadota; class Gammaproteobacteria; order Pseudomonadales; family Azotimanducaceae; genus UBA4421. The sequence continues at coordinate 26,244 of CAUZON010000033.1, forward strand.
AACTGGTGATGTCTTGCGCGCAAGAGTCTATGTTGCGTCGCATACAACCGTCTTAGGCTGACATAGCAGCCCACAAAGAACCGGGCAAAGAACCGTTCCAAGAACCGCTCCAAGAACCGCTCCAAGAACCGCGGAAATGTAGCCGACACAGCGATAAACTAATATGCTCGTGCTAGCAAAAACAGCCAAAGTAGGTAAAGCAGGCACAGCGCGGCAGTGGCCTTAGCTTGCGCAGCACGCTTAGATCGGGCATTCGGCTTTTTCTATTTGTCGTCGAACAACATAGAATCGACACAGGCTGAAGCTTGACCCGAGCATAAATAGAACGCGGCAGGGATTTTAATGCTAAACGAACTTTTACTCACATTTGCACAGTGGCTAGACACCCATCAATGGAGCACTGACATTCATGAGTCGATCTATATGTATTCATGGATCGAAACCACGCACGTATTAACGCTTATGATCTTCCTTGGCATGCTCTGTGTGATTGACCTACGCATGCTTGGCGTCATCTTTCCCAACGTGCCCGCATCCAAAATAGCCGAGCGGCTAGACAAGCCAATGATGATTGGGTTTGTGGTCATGCTAATCACTGGCTTTCTACTGTTTTATGCGATACCCGTTCGTTCCACCCAAAGCATATGGTTCCGCATAAAAGTGGTACTGCTAATCTTTGCGGGCATCAACGCCTTTATGTTTAGAGCTAAAATGCAGGTATCAACCGGCACATGGGACCTAGACCCAGTACCTCCGAAGCGTATTCGCATGGGCGCAGCAGCGTCCCTATTGCTCTGGTCTAGTGTGGTAATTACTGGGCGAACCATTGCCTACGACTGGTTCGACTGCCATAAGCAACTACCTGCATTTATGTATTGGGCAGCAGGGTGCGTAAACGAATTGGCTGCGCTAGAACCGTAAATTTTTTAACAATAGTTACGCAATAAATAGACAAATGCTGACAGATAGGAGTTCGTAGTGGATCTATATCCGTTTTTTGATTGGTTAGACACGTCAATGCTGGCAGACATCTCAAAAGCATACGGCGGCGTTTTTGCAGTAGTGCAAATGTTTCACCTGCTCGGTATGGCTATGCTGGGCGGCATGGTACTGGTGGGCGATTTACGTTTACTGAACATTTTACTCAAAGATGTTCCCTCAGAGCAGGTCATTGAAAACACTCAAAAGTGGTTCAATGTCGCTCTTGCAATCGTCATGACCAGCGGCATATTTATGAGTTCTGCGGTAGCCATGAAGCTCTACTACAACGACATGTTCTGGGCAAAAATGACCAGCTTGGGCTTGGGTCTCACTTTCGTTTATGTCATTCGGCGTCCCTTACTTAAATTTGAACACGACACACTTAATCCTTGGACGATTAAACTAGTCGCAGTAACATCAATTTCAATCTGGTTTACGGTGGCAGCAGCCGGACGCTGGATTGGCTTTTCATAAATTATATGCAGCACCTAAAAATACCAGGTTGAAATTTAAAGAGAGCGTACTTATGAGCAAACAAGTCATACTAGAAAGCGCCGCAGTCGTATTTTCAATAGCGGTTATCTGCGCCGGATTATGGTTTTGGGGCGAACAAATTCGTTACGTGTTTGAAACACTAGCGTTAGCCGAAGCCTAATATCTTTCGTACATTGCGCTGATTGCACCACTAGAATTTGGAAAATCCTAGTAACTATTTTAAGAGACTACATTTAGCAACCACTTTAAAAACTAATTTGAAAAACCCAGTTAGACAACTAAGAAGAGAAAAAACATGACAGATGCAATTGTTGAAATTCGCGACTACACCATAGACCCAAACCGCTTTGACGCTTATAAAGTCTGGGCAGAAGAATTAGCTGTGCCTTGGCTAAAAGCCAACTTAGATGTCATCGACTTCTGGATGGACTGTGGTCTGGAATCGGAAGTTGCTGGCTCCGCGCCTGTAGTCTCACCTAACGGCCAACCCAATATCACTTGGATTATTCGTTGGGACAGCAGGGCCGTTCGCGAAGAGCAATTCGCTGCTACCATGGGCTCACCTGAATGGCAGGCAATTTGGGCCAAGCACCCTTGTGCAGATGGTTACCTGCATATGAACGCGCGCTTTATGCGTGCGTCAGCATAATTAGCGTATTTTTATGGCAACATAATCTATGAAAATTTTGCTCACAGGTGGGGCCGGGTTTATCGGTAGCAGCGTTATTCGCCAGGCGCTTGGCCGTGGCGATATTGAAATCGTTAACGTAGACATTCTTACCTATGCTGGCAACCTAGACTCATTGGCATCAATCGATGCCAACCCAAACTATGCCTTCGAGCAGGTAAACATTTGCGATGGTGCCGCCATCGCTAAAGTTTTTGCGCAACACAAACCCACCGCCGTAATGCACCTTGCGGCGGAGAGCCATGTTGACCGTTCCATAGAATACCCCGACGACTTTATTCAAACGAATATTGTCGGCACCTACACTTTACTCGAGCAATCAAGGATCTACTGGCAGTCCCTGCTCCCAAAAGAACAAGAAGCATTTCGTTTTCATCATATTTCCACTGATGAAGTTTATGGTGACCTGGAGCACGCGGGTGATTTTTTTACCGAAACAACAGCATATGCACCTTCGTCACCGTATTCTGCAAGCAAGGCCAGCTCAGACCACTTAGTTAGAGCTTGGCAAAGAACCTACGGGCTGCCCACATTGATCACTAATTGCTCAAACAACTATGGCCCATTCCACTTCCCAGAAAAACTCATTCCCCACGTAATTTTAAACGCGCTAGCGGGAAAGGCTCTGCCCATCTATGGCGACGGCTCACAAATTAGAGACTGGCTCTACGTGGAAGATCATGCGAAGGCGCTACTGCATGTTGTAAGCACGGGGAAAGTCGGCGAAACCTATAATATTGGCGGCCACAACGAGCAAAAAAATCTAGGTGTGGTAGAAGCCATCTGCGATTTATTGGAAGAACTGGCGCCCAACAAACCCACTGGCATTGACAACTACAAAGATCTTATAACCTTCGTTAGTGACCGGCCAGGCCACGATCTACGCTATGCAATAGATGCCAGCAAAATTGAAAGGGAGTTGGGCTGGAAGCCTGAAGAAAGTTTTGAAAGTGGCATAAGAAAAACTGTCAGCTGGTATCTTACTAACGCCAATTGGAGTGAAAGAGTGCTGTCCGGAAAATACCGTCTGCAAAGACAAGGAGAGATTTCATGAGCCATGCCTTTGTTGGCATCGTACTAGCCGGAGGCACGGGTTCTCGTCTGCATCCTATCACTTTGGGAATTTCTAAACAGCTCCTGCCCATTTATGACAAACCGATGATTTATTACCCTATCTCGGTGCTTATGTTGGCAGGCATTCGAGAAATACTGCTTATTTCTACACCGACCGATATCGACAGTTATAAGCGTCTTCTTGGCGACGGCAGCCAGTTTGGCATAGACCTGCAATATGCAATACAAGAAAGTCCTGACGGCCTTGCCCAAGCCTTCACCATTGGTGAGGCGTTTATCGGTAACCGATGCGTTTCGTTAGTACTCGGAGACAACGTTTTTTACGGCGAGGATTTTTCAGAAAAACTTAAAGCAGCTGTAGAGAAGACCTCAGGCGCGACCATATTTGGCTATCACGTGGCTGAGCCATCGAGTTTTGGCGTAGTTGAATTTAATGCAGGAGGCCAAGTTGTTTCTATTGAAGAAAAACCTGCCAAGCCAAAATCTAACTATGCAGTGACAGGCTTGTACTTTTACGCTAACGATGTCATCGAAATTGCCAAATCGCTAAAACCCTCTAATCGCGGCGAGTTGGAAATAACCGACGTCAACACTGCCTATTTGGCCAAAGGAAATTTGTCTGTTGAATTATTGGGCAGAGGTTTTGCTTGGTTGGACACGGGTACACACGACTCCCTCATAGAGGCGGGCCAATTTGTGCAAACGCTAGAACACAGGCAGGGATTAAAAATCGCCTGCTTAGAAGAAATTGCTTGGCAAAATAAGTGGATTACTAAAGATCAACTGCTACAGCGTGCGAGCCAGTTAAACAATTCAGGCTACGGACTGTATTTACAAAAAATAGCAGCAGAATCTTAATGCTTGTCCAGGCCACCAAGCTTAAAGATTGTGTAATTATTGAACCTAGGATGTTTGGCGACAGTCGCGGTTTTTTTCTCGAGACCTTCAGCAAGCAACGCTATCTAGAAGACGCAGGGATAGCCCTTGAGTTCGTCCAAGACAACCACTCGCGCTCCGCAAAAGGTGTGCTGAGAGGTTTGCACTTTCAAAAAACCAAACCGCAAGGAAAACTGGTAAGAGTGGTACGCGGCTGCGTATTTGACGTAGCTGTAGATCTTCGCCCAAAGTCGGTCACGTTTGGCCAATGGATTAGCGTGGAGTTGTCCGAACAAAACAAGAAACAGCTCTGGGTGCCACCGGGATTTGCGCATGGCTTTACTGCGCTAAGCAACGACACAGAACTTGAATACAAGTGCACTGCTTACTACGACCCAGAAGACGAAGACTCTATTCTGTGGTCAGACCCTCAACTCAGTATCCCATGGCCGGTCACCAAACCTATTTTATCTGCCAAAGACGCCGATGCTGGCCTACTAAAAGATCTGCAACTTTGAAAATATTAGTACTTGGCAAGGACGGACAATTTGGTCAGTGTCTATCAGAGCAGCTGTCTTCTTCAGTGCTTAATTCACATACAGCCACTTTGAACACCCTACCATTTGCAAAATCAGAATGTGATCTAAGTAATTTTCACCAAGTAAGCGAAGTGTTTCTAAAGCATACCCCCGATGTAGTCATTAACGCAGCCGCTTACACCGCTGTGGATGCAGCGGAGGAGCATGCGGAACTGGCAGACATTCTAAATCACAAGGCAGTGAGCCACCTCGCCAAACTATGCTACGAATTCGACAGCGTGCTCATACATATTTCGACAGACTACGTATTTGACGGTCTCGGCAACACACCTTACTTAGAGAATGCACCCACTGCACCGCTAGGAGTTTACGGAGCGACTAAACTGTTAGGGGAACATGCCATAGCTGCGAGCAAGTGCAAACACATTATCATTAGGAGCGCTTGGATTTTTTCCGAGCACGGCGGCAACTTCTTAAAGACAATGCTTAGGCTTGGCGGCGAACGCGAGCATATCAGTGTGGTGAATGACCAACTGGGCACGCCCACTTACGCGCAAGATTTAGCACGAGCAGTTGTTGCAACATTACCGTATATCGGCAGCAACTCGTGTCCTTGGGGTATCTTTCATTATGCGGGAGAAAGTGTTGTTTCTTGGTTCGGGTTTGCCCAACAGATATTTTCTTCGGCAAGATCTTTAGGTCTAAAAACACCTGATAAATTGTCGGCAATACCGACTTCTGAATATCCAACCCCAGCGCCTCGGCCCGCGTACTCGGCGCTCAACAGTAAGTTATTCACAGAGAGCTTTGCCATTAAAGCCTCTGACTGGCGCACGGGCATAAATAAAACCCTAGTCAAACTTATCCAGTAGCCAATCACTCAATCAACCTGATTCTTTATGCAGTATCGTTAAGCAGTGCACTCAAAGTTTGGCGAATACTTTCATTAGAAAAATATTGGGTATACGTTTGGTGGGGTAACGTTTGCGAGCGGGTGTGGGCCAAGTTTGCTGGCGCAAACATGTTACCTATAGCCGCAGCAATAGCCTTCGGCGAGCCTGGCTGAACCCAAGCAATACCCGCACTATTTTCCAGAACCTCTACTGGGTAGGCCTCACCAATCATAGTCAACACTGTTTTACCACAGGCCAACCCCTGATAAACCTTATTCGGAATGACCCGCCCAGCTTTTGCACCCGTACCAAAAACACCTAAACACAGGTCAGCCTGACAAATTCTCTTGGGCAGGTCTTGAAAGGGAATCCAATCTTCAAATACCACTGAGACCTGGTCGTTCTTATGCTCAAGGCAAATCTCCTCGCACGCAGCACGGTCTGGGCCTTGACCGAGAAAACTCAGCTGAAAGGCAGGGCCGGTATAATGTCGTAAAGATTGAGCAATAAACTGAGCGCCTTGAAGCCCAATAAATGTGCCAAAGAAAAGTGCTTCCGGCAGCGGATTAACAGGAAACTCTTGCGGAAAAAATAGACCTTCTTCTGCGGATACCGGAATGACCGAAATCTGCTCAAGGGGATAATTTAAACATTCAGAAAAATAGGACTTATGGCATTGCGTGTCGGCAATAATATGATCGGTCATAGCAAAGAGCTTTTGCTCCCAAGCAAGTAAATTTTGGCCACGCCAAGATTCAGCCGAATATTTTTGTCGTTCATTAACGCGCTTATCAAAGGCACTAATAAGGGGATCAAATATCAAAGGTACATTATTGCGCCGACACCACCGCGCCGCACCGGCCAAATCTCGTTGCCGAAAGCACGGCACCCACACGGCCCTAATGTCTTTGAACTTCCTCAGCTGTGCTTGTAAATCTGAAATAACCGACAGGCTTGGTTGAAATGCAACCACTTCAAAGCCAATAGATTGTAGGCATTCAATGACAGTTCTGTTGCGAGGGTAATCCGGGCCGTAATTGCCTATCCTGCCCCACCAAAGTATTTTTTTACCATCACCATGCAACATGTACTTTTCTCTAAATGCCAACCTCATCAGAGCGCTATTGGCGCACTACGAATTCAATCTTTGTAGCATACGGGAATTATGTCGCCATATTTCATTTCACCCAGCTTCAGAGGGAAATCTGCATCGCTGAGTAATTCGAGGTAGGAGTGGTGTGAATCACTTTCTGCGGAGGAATGATGTAAATTTACTCGCGCAAAAAGGCCTCGCAGCGCTGGTAATAGGCTGGGCCCGGTTCGTGATACATACCAAAAATTGGATCAGTGACATCCATCACAACCGTCTTTTGGTGTAACAAAGGCACCGGTAGTAGTGCAACACATGAGACTTTAGCACTAGGTCAAAACTCTCGTCGGCAAAAGGAATGACTATCACATCAAACTGGCTATCTACCGTTGTGCGCAGTAGATCTGTAGAAACGTAGCAGCCACATTGAGCGCGCAGCCGTTCTTCTAAACAGGGTTCGAGAGCGAAATGGAGTACGCTTAATGTGCCAAGGTCGACTCCGGTCAAAATTTTCTGCAAGATAAACCAATGAAATCGATGCCGCTCCGTAGCACTACAAGAGGGACACTTGGCATTCAAACGAGAACGGATCTTTTTCTTTGGATGCTTATCAACGAAGGGCCCAACGTAATCACACACTGGACAAACAAATTTCCCCTTGCGCCCGTTCAACGCCTTAAACAACGGTGCTCGAATACTGTTCTTTATCCGCAACATTTGATTAGACATAAATATTGTCCCCACCTTTGGCATAGATTTTTTCCGCTTTTAGCCAAGAGAGTTGTTTATCGCTCACTTCCCAAGCAATCCTGAAATCCAACCAGTTCAAGCGTTTTTCCACATGCCGCCTACCCAGAGCGGGCACATGCCTAGCCAACGGTAAAATTGTTGATAAGCCAAAGCCATCCACCAACACCAGACGCAGCTCGCTTTTTCTTTGTTGTTGATTTTGATTTTTTAGCACCAGTATGTTGTGGGGCATTAGATTCTTAGTGAGCAGCAGGTAGCGAAGTAAAAACTCGGCAAACTCTGCTAAAGCTATGGATAAAGTTAGTGTTTTGCCAAACTGCTAAAGGTATTGCTCTAGCGTTATCGCTGGCGTGTCACGATTATTCGCGGCGTAAAAGTCCGTGACTAAACCCGGCCCAATGTCGGTTTTTACCCACCCATGGCAACGCGGGATATGTCGCCAAATTTCGGGGGTATTGCGCGCAATAACCAGTTGCTGAAATGCCCGGTACTCAATTTGATTATCATCAAAGCTAGCTACTGACCTAAGCTTTTTATAAAAAGGCGAATTGGCTTTCTGCGTTTCAGCCTTGCCCTGCCGATTAACTTTAATGCACAAGCTTTGATCGTCCGGATGGTTGTAACAAAGACGATGATCACCAGCAGCGAAGGGCTCTCGAGCGGACAATAAAACTATATTTTTTTGGGGAGGGGAGTTGAAGCCATATATTGAAGAGACCTAAAAGACAAAAAACTTCCAAGCGCTAATGGTAGCTCCAACTCGCCCAACGGTTATATCGACCAGCCGACACTTTGCAAAAAAACCGTAAATTTTCCTTCTAGAGCCAGTTATGTAAGTATCCCGGGTAATTCAAGGATGGAAAAAATTTAGTGCACCCATTAGACCTTGCTGTGATTATTGGTTATCTCGGGCTGATTACATTTGTCGGTATCAAACTCAGCAGCAGAGTAAAGAATGCTCACGACTTTTTCCTTGCTGGCAGATCCTTAGCTTGGTGGGTAATTGGCTTGTCCATTATCGGCACCAATATCGACACCAATAGCTACGTTGGGGCGTCGGGCAATGCCTACAGCGTGGGTATAGCACAAGCTAACTTTGAATGGATTGGCGCAATTCCCGCCATGATTATCGCCTCACTTATCTTTATTCCTTTGTATTGGCGCGCCGGGGTTTATTCCATTCCCGAATACTTAGGACTGCGATACAACCAAGGCGTTCGCGTAGTGGCGGCATTAATAGCCAGTATTTTCGCCGTATTCGCCTTAGGGGTCGCCATGTGGGCTTTAGCCCTCACTCTAGAAACCTACCTTGGCTGGCCAATTTGGGTGGGGATTTTAGTTTCCGGCACAGTAGTCGGTCTTTACAGTATTGCCGGCGGTTTGGCAGCGGTTGCCATAACCGACTCTATTCAAGTCAGCATTATGTTCCTTTGCGGAATTTTAATTGTCGGCATTGGTATTTCTGACGCTGGCGGATTCAGCGCATTTGCCACGACCCTGACACAAGATAACCCCACCCACTTACAAGCCTATTTACCCGCAGACGACGAAAGCTTTCCTTGGCCAGGGGTCATTCTAGGACTTGGCTTTGTACTTTCTCCGGCCTACTGGATTGGCAGCCAGGCGATTTTACAAAGAACCCTGGGCGCGCGCACCCAGTGGGATGCCAGCGCCTCTATGATGTTTGCTGCCTTAGCCAAAACCTTTATACCGTTGCTGGTTGTGTTCCCTGGCATCTTGGCCTTGGTCATGAAAGCGGATATTGAATACCCAGACATGGCTTTACCTTGGGTGATTAAAAACGTCTTGCCCCCCGGAATTTCCGGACTGATGTTTGTGGCCATTATTGCAGCCCTACAGTCCTCCATTGACTCCGGCGTGAACTCAACTTCGCTTATGATCACTCGCGACATACGCCACGTGCTAATGAAGAACCACAACCCTGCAAATGACCTCAAGGTCGGACGCTACTTAACCTTAGTACTACTGTTATTTTCAATGTGCATTGCGCCGTTTATTGGCGACTTGGGCGGTATTTTTACCTTCCTACAAACCATACTGTCACTGTTCCAAGGACCAATGCTGGCATTGCTGCTACTGGGCGCAATGACCCAGAGAGCCACGCCAATGGCCGGCTTGTGGACCTTGGTTAGTGGTGTATTAATATCGGCGGTATTGCTGATCGTGCTGGAATGGAATTTGCTCTACGTAGCATTTGTCAGCTTCTTCTACTCCATGGTCGCCCTATGGACCGTTAGCGGCTTTACTGAAAAGCTCAGTGACGAAAAACTTGCAACCCTAACCTACCGACCCTGGAGCCGAACATGATCGACTTACCCGTGGCCTGGGCCAATTACATCTCAATGGGTATCTTTATATTCCTCGGCTGCTTAGTTTGGATTGTGCCGAAGAAAGCAATCCTCGCAGACCAACCAGAGACAGATCGCTGGCGCGACCTGCGTATCTGGGCCATGGTGCTTATAGGCCTACAGCTGACTATCTATTGGATTTTCAGCTAGCCAGCCAGCGGCCTAATCAGTAACAGCTGCTCGGGCAGTAACGCGCTCATGCCACGCCCATATGTTTTTGTGCTCATCCGCTGGGCGCAAACCGACTAATCTTGTAGCGAAGTCTATTGTGCAGATAGCGGTTATATCCGCCACCGTGTAGCGCTCTCCGGCAATATACGGATGCTCGCCCAATGCAAGATTAAGACGCTTGTAAAAGCTTTTAGTCATTAAATCACCGCGCTCTTTCGCCGCTTCAATCGGCTCGACCAAGCCCATTTTTGCAACGATAGGTCCATTCACCCAAGCAGCGCCAATTGGCGACAGCAGCTCTAGCTCAATATGCCGGTGATGCATTTCAATAACCGCAGTCTCTACGGGGTCCACGCCAAACAAATTCGGCTCCGGTTGAACAGATTCCAAGTAGCGACAAATGGCCACAGATTCACCAATACAGGTGCCATCGTCCAGTTCCAAAACAGGAATCTTGCCACTGGGGTTTTTCTTCATGAACTCTGGACTCTTGTGCTCGCGCTTTGCCATGTCGGTCATGACAACTTCTAGCTCAATGCCCTTTTCCGCGGCGAATATTTTGACTTTGCGTGGATTCGGTGCTCCTGGATAATCGTAAAATTTCAAATTTGTTCCCCTCTATTTTTTCGCTGTGCGAGGCATACTAACAGTAGTACAAGCGTTTAGGATGCACGAGCTTAAAGCTGGCAACTTAAATATCACTCTGCATAATGGCTCTACGAAACGGCTTTGCAAATAGTTCTGCAAATTTTTCTAAATAATAGGAGAAGCATTATTAACATATCGCTTGTTGGCATGCCCGGCGCAGGTAAGAGCACCGTGGGTGTTGTCGTCGCTAAACAAATGGGTATGCAATTTATTGATACGGATATTTTGCTTCAGGTCCGCGAGCAAGCCACCCTAAAGCAAATTATTGAACGGCAAGGCTACCTGGCGCTACGGGCCATTGAAGGCCAAATTATTCAACAGTTGGATGTGCAAAATAGCGTCATCGCAACAGGCGGCAGCGCGGTTTACAACGATGATGCGATGCAGAATTTACAACGCTTAGGCGCAATTATTTATCTAAATGTGAGCCCTAAACAACTCAGTGAACGCCTGGGCGACTTTATGCAAAGGGGGATTGCGGCGGCCGCCAACGCTTCGTTGGAGCAGTTGCTCGAGGAGCGTATACCTTTATATGAAAAGTATGCGCAGTACACGGTGGACAGTGAGCTTTGCTTAATAGAGGAAGTTGCAGAAAAAATTACACAGCTGCGGCAGAAATAGCTCAACAGCATTGCTTAACGCCGCTGCAATAATCTCGGGTTAGCTATTTTTTCAAGGCGCTGCTATTTAGATTTTGTCTTCTTCGGCACTGGCGCAGCTAATGCATAGCAATGCCGTTGGATCGACTTGCAGGCGCAGAGGGGCAATAGTTTGGTCGCAATACTGGCAAACACCGAATTTGTTATTCTCAATACGCTCTAGTGCCGCACTGATCTGCATAAGTGCCCGTTGACTGCGTACAACGGAAGCTTTTGCCATTTCCTGGGCTTGCAGGGCATCCATGCGCGACAACCTGCCTACTTTAGACTGGTCTAATTCCACCACTTGGGCAGATCCGTCCCGAGTAATGGCCGTGCTTTGCAGCTGCTCGCGCATTTGCAGCAGCTTTTGCCTCATTTCGCTGTTATCCATACCGAGACCTATCTAGTTATCCGTGTATTTTCCAACGCCTTACCTTTTGCTGCCGGGCATTTGGGTGGCTGAAATGTCAGCTGCCGCCCTTCATCGTTTTTTGTGTTTGGTTTTATCACTTTTTAGCACTTCTCTTGTCAGAGAAAGACTGGGCTACAGTTTTTTTGCAAGCAGACTGCGCAACAATGATTGCCCGTCCATAGGAAACCATGCCCTAGCCCACTGAACAAGTCTGCGCAACCTATACAAGTAAGCCCGGCCAATGGATAATGATCGGCTTTGCGCCTGAGGCCACCGCACGCGTACCAGCGACGCGAGGCCGGCTCCAGCATCAATGATGCGCGGACGATGGTACCGGTAATAGAAGAACAATTAGTTCGGATTAAGGATGATCATGGGA
>CAUZON010000034.1:0-37745 GCA_963581445.1 Gammaproteobacteria bacterium
TCGAATCGGTATGTGTAAGTACGCTTATTGCTGCGCAGCGCGTGTCCTTGGGCAACGCGCATTGTTGCAGTACGAAAATATATATCACCAATAATTACCAGATCTAGGTCATGGTCATGGTCGGTCAGACTTGGGCGCGAGGCACCATAAGCCTCTACCAATGTCGACCAAGAAACGCCCTTTATTGCTAGCACTTGTTCTATTTGCTTGGATACTAGGCCACCTTTTAGATCTCCGGATGACGCATTGAACGATGCAACCTCATCTGCGCAGGTGCCGGTTACGTAGTCTATCCCCAAGCCAAATCCTGAATGCGCAGCGTCAGCGCGATGCACCGGCATTGCCTCACCTAAGACCGGTAGATAGGCTTGGGGATGGCCTAGGCCCAATTGATTTATGTCCTTGGATAACTTCGTAAAATTCTTCCACGGCACTTCTTTCAGGGACTCGATATCCCCGGGCTTTACTTGCAGGCGGTCGAGTACATAGCGGCCTATCTCATTGGCACTTTCTGGGCGCTGGGCAGCGTGACTGGCACTTTGTGCAATTACTCGGTGAAAGAGACCCTTTGCGGCGGGGGTTGCGACCACTGCCTGTACCACAGCGCCACCACTCGCTTGGCCAAACAAGGTGACATTGTTGGGGTCGCCGCCAAATTGAGTAATATTCTCCTGCACCCATCGCAGCACTTCGATCTGATCGAGAATGCCATGACCAACCCCATCACTCATCAATTCTTCCAAATACAGAAAGCCTTCCGCACCCAAACGCCGATTACAGGTCACAAGTACCACACCGTCGCGTGCGAAGTGGCTACCATCGTAAAGTGGCAGAGAACCAGAGCCAGTGTCAGTGTCTTGATCTCCACCATGCGCCCAAACCATGACCGGCAACCCCTCTGCGGCTGGATCTGGCGTCCATAGATTCAGATTAAGGCAGTCTTCGCCTAACTCCGGAGTACCCGGTTGAACCAACTCAGCTTGGGGGCAAGCAAAACCGTAGCTATCTGCTGGAAAAATCCTCGTCCATGATGCTCTGGCTACAGGTGCGCGAAGACGATTGTCGCCAAAAGGCATATCGGCGTAGGGAATGCGCAGAAAACGATGCACACCATCTACCACCTACCACTTGCCCCTGGGCTTGGCCAGACTGCAATGTCAGCACCGGGCCCGTGTTTACCGATGGCTCGCTAGCGCAGCCAATTAGTCCAGTGGTTAATGAGCCGCCCAAAAGCAAACCACTACTGCGCAAAAACTCTCGCCTGAGCATCCTTCGATATCCTACAAAGTCCTACGTGGGTTTGCGCTGGGTGTTATGAAGGCTTGGCCTCATCTGCAACAATCACATTGCGCCACAGCGGGCTGACCGAGGTCACCACGATCAAAACGATAATCATGCCAAGTCCAGAGAAAATAATAGCTTGCTGTGGGCCATACAAGTTAGACACGTAGCCATTTAGCAGCGCCCCAAATGGCCCAGCACCCATGAAAGAAAACGCATAAAAACTCATTACCCGACCACGTTGGTTGGCCGGCGCCAGTTGCTGCAACAGCGTTCGCGACATAGGCATAGCCAGCCCGCCGCAAATGCCCCAAACAAAAACTAAACCAGTAAATATTATTTGATTGGCGACAAAACCTGCACTCATAAGCACCAATGAGCCGATAGCTTGAGCTAGGATCAATGCGCGACCAGCCCGGGAAACATAGCCTACTCGCAGCAACACTAAGATGGTTAAAACTAAGCCAAGAGAATTCAGTGCGTTGAGAGCTGCAAGATCCGCTGAAGAACCCGCAAATACTTCTCGTATAGCCAACGGGAAAGCGACGATAAAGCTGCCCATAAAAAAGAAACCCATAGCAATGTTCTGAATCAACACCGCTCGCATCACTGGATTACCCAACACAGTAGACGCCCCCTCCCACAAACCTTTCAGCACTGTCTCGCGATCTTTTTTTGCCACTACCGCCGGCCGACCAATTGCACCCAAGCGAAAGAACCCCCAGGTACCTAAGAGCAAGATAACTGACTGAAAACTAAGAATATATATTGGACCTACTGTGTCAGCAAAGCCGGCCAAGGTGTAACCAAGAATTTGAAAACCGAACTGGCAAAGGCTGGTCAGCATCACCATGCGCTGAACATTTTGTCCGGCAACCAAGTTCAACAACCCGTCCCTCGCTGGTGTCAAAAAAGCTTGGGCTATGCCCATGAGTAAGGCATAAACAATCATCACTGGATACGATAACGCGTCAAACAACAACGCGCAGATCAACAGCAGTGGCAGTACTCCGGCGAACAACTGGGACCATATAGCCTGACGTTTTTGTCCTATACGGTCAGCTAAAACACCGGCGATGAGAATTAAAAACAGACCCGGCAGCAACACCGACATCTGCGCCAAGCCAACCCGCTCCGCGCTCTCACGTAAAACTATAGTTACCAGCCAAGCAAACAACACAGACTGCATGCCAAAAGCCGCATACCAAGAGGAGATCGCTAACAAATAGCCATTTCTAGATTTAGTCACGTCACCCCTAAGCGAAGAATTTATAAGCCGAACTAGATTGCCATTCTCTAGCGGTGTACACCGCTAGATCGGCAAAGAATCAGAAGCCCAGAATGAAACCTGCGCTTTTTAAAGACTTAGCGCTCACAACGCCAGCAGATAAAAGCCATAAACCCAGCTAAGACGCACTGAGTACAAAGCCTTCGTAGTCGTTAGACGCCACTCTATCGCAGGTTTCACGATAGGTACCCACGCCGCCTACATAAGGCATAAATATTCGCGGCTTGCCTGGAATATTGGCACCTAAATACCAAGAATTGCAGGAAGCTGCTGTGAACATGGTGCCTTCAGCCGCCTCATTAACATGGGCAATCCACATATCTTCTGCATCTAAGGTTGGCTCTATGGTGGCCAGCTCTGACTTATCCATATAGGCAATGCAGTCGCTGATCCAATCTACATGTTGCTCAATTGAAACAATCATATTGCTCAGCACTGACGGCGAACCCGGGCCGGTAATTGTGAATAAGTTGGGGAAGCCGCTGGCCTGCAAGCCTAAATAAGTTCGAGGGCCTGCATCCCAATGCTCTGTCAGCGCAGTATTATTTCTGCCACGAATATCTATCTTACCCAGCGCGCCGGTCATGGCGTCAAAACCGGTGGCATAAACCAGCACGTCAAAGCTGTAGTCGCCCTGGCCTGTTTTAACGCCATTCGCTTGAATGTGTTCAATACCGCCTTTGCGCAGGTCAACCAAAATAACGTTTTCGCGGTTAAAGGTTGCGTAGTAGTCGGTATCAATGACCGGACGTTTACAGCCAATTGGATAATCTCTCGGCATCAGCGACTCAGCGGTTGCGTCATCTTTAATCACGCGTTTAATTTGCTGACGATACATCTCACAGGCCAACTCGTTGGCGTCCGGGTCAATAGCCACATCCGCAAAGCGGCGAATGGCGACAAAACCTTCCTCTTCTACCAAGGCCATGCGCTGGGCTTCCGTGGTGGCAAGAATTTCATCTGTTGGTTCAACATTTTCAGCGCCACCAAAGCCAAATCCATAACCAATAATGCCAACCTGAGAGGCCCGCTGTTCATCACGAATTTCAGGGTAGTTTTTCTTCGCCTCCATCTGAAACGCTTCACTCAAAGGTCCATTATGGGCAGGCATCGTGTAGTTGGGTGTGCGCTGGAATACGGTTAAGTGTTTGGCCTGCTCAGCAATCACTGGAATAGATTGGATACCAGACGAACCGGTGCCAATAATACCTACTGATAAACCAGAAAAATCTACGCCCTCTTGCGGCCAGTTACCGGTGTGATAAATGGCACCAGCGAAATCCTCTGCACCTGCAATAGTTGGCGTATTTGGCACGGACAAACAGCCCGTTGCCATAATGCAAAAACGCGCACTATAATTGTCACCGGCTTTGGTATTCACATCCCAACGTTTACTATCTTCTGCAAACACTGCACTGGCTACCCGAGTATCAAATTGAATATCTGAGCGCAGATCAAAGCGTTCGGCTACGTGGTTGGCATACTGCAAAATTTCTGGCTGAGCGGCCATAATCTCACTCCACTTCCACTCTTGTTGCAACTCTTCAGAAAAGCTGTAGGAATATTCCATGCTCGGCACGTCACAACGCGCGCCGGGGTAGCGGTTCCAATACCAAGTACCGCCTACATCGCTGCCAGCCTCTAAGACTTGAACACTCAAGCCCAATTGGCGCAGTCGATGCAACATGTACATCCCAGAAAAACCCGCACCAACTACAACAACATCTACCCGAGTAGGCTCTATTTGACTGTTCAACTTAATCCCCTTGTTCTAGCTATATCTACCAACACACAGCGGCGTGTCCTCTCTCCAGTTCAATGTCCCAATATAAAAATGGATCATTAACGTTTCAACTTAGCCACAGTTTACGGTTACCCTTTAATGGTTACTAGCGTCAGGATATCTTAGAAGTTCATCTCTGATTCGACGCTGAGGTTAAATACGCCCAGCTAAAGGGCTAGTTGTCCTTGGCTGCGGCTCGAATAAAGGCCTTACGCTCAGAGTTAATGGGATGAGAAGACAGTAATTCGAGTAAGCGTCTAGAAAAGCTGTGGCTCTCATCGATTTCACCATTTTCGTTTTTCGCCAAATCCAGATTATCCCCGGCATTTGTGGCGCTAGTGTCTTGAGCATCTGATGAGTCACGATACTCTAATTCGGGGGCATCTAGGCCCAAAGAACTCGCAAGATCATCCGCATGAGAAGCGCTATGACTGGCTTCTATCAGGTCCAAGATAGAAGCTAATTTCAATGGCGATATACCTAGAGCCTTGAGCTCAGCAATGGCAAATTCATCTGCTTCACGCTCGTGCTTGCGCGAATAAGCGGCCTGACCCAAGGTCAATGGCAACGCCAACACTAGCTCACTTACTCCGCCTACATCTCCGGTAATCATTGTTAATACCGCGGCCCAAGCCACACTCTGCAAAATTGACCGCTCAATATGCAACAATCTGGCGTGGCCTAGCTCGTGGAAGTACACGGCCAACAGCTCATCATCGTCATCGGTAAGTTGCACAAGGTCATCTGTGAAAACCACAGTAGTTTGACTCAGAGTAAAAGCGCTTGCGCCCATGCGTTGAGCATGACGAAAGTGCAGCTCATCTACAGTACCCTTTGAGAGAAAGTAGGCTCGCAACTGCGCTTGGCGCTCACCAGACAAAGCAGATTCATCCAACGCAAAATCCAACTTTTCTAACGTCGACGTGGCAAGTTGCGCGCTGACACCTTGCGGTAAAATATAGGCCGCAGCTTCCGCTATTTTGGGCACGCCATAAATACCAAATCCAAGGATGAAAAAAAAGGTTCCAAGCGTTGCGGCAATAATTACGCCTACGCGCTTTTCTAGCCCTGCCACCCAGTCCATCATTGAACTTTTACCTAAAGACCCGACCAACTGATCTAATTCAATGGAGGCATCCGCGGCAAAAAAGTCGTTGCCCTGCCAAGTTATTTTACGTGGCATGCGGCCCAGTGCAGCTTCAATATCTATACTATTTGGATCTATTTGGATGCTCTGATCCGCATAGGCCAATACAACCTGCAAACGAGACACCTGCAGCGTCGCTGCATCTCCACGACTACTCTCACCATCATAATAAGTGCCGTGGAGAAGATTCATATACCTATCCCAATGTCAAAGACTTCACCAATTTCTTCACCAAGAGGATCATTACCATCGCCGGACTTGGCTACAAATGAATCCAAATCAATTGCATCTATCCAGAGGTTATCTTGCAAATATTGTGTCATTCGCACCCGCGCCCAAGGGTAATAAATGCCTAGGGTTACAAGCATTAAAACTGTATTGCCAACAACAATCTTACCCAACCCAAAAATTGACACACTAGTACCCAAATAGTTTCCAGAAATCTCGATATTGTTGTAAACAGTAGAAAAATACCGAGCCTCATACACCGCGAAAACCATGACGTAAAAAACGAAATAGAGCGCACCAGCGACCAAACCACCTAGTGCAAGAAGTGAGTTAAAATCAAATTCACCGTCAGATGACAAACCAGCAAAGCCAAACGAAGATGTGAACCCAAAAAGCACTAAACCGCCAAAGCTGGCAAAACCAAATACCGCTAACGCCACCAAATAAAAATCAGTTGGCTCAGTAGTGGAGGTGCTTGTAGAGACGCCAAACCGGTAGTTAGAAAGCAGATATTGGTTTTGCTTGAACCACGCGTATGGCATACCAAACCCTAGCGTCACAACGCCAAATAAAGGCCATAGTAGGTAGGCCTTAGCCGCGCCAGCCCAGCCGCCATCGAAACCAAATCGAACACCACGCCAACTACTCATTTGCGCATTGAAGCGCAGCGCCCGATAAATGACCCATGGTAATGCGGCAAGAAAAAGCAGACCAATAAGCCCACTGAAAAATGACGGCGCAAAGCCAAGCAAGGCTTGATAAAACACCAACAGCACAATAGCGAGTATCCGGCCTACCAAAATAGCTAAAGGATCGCCCAAATAGTCAAAGCGATCGCCGTCTAATTCAGTATTGCCGTAAAAATAGCGTTTTGTGCGCACCTTTGCCCACGCGGAATAAATGCCTAGAGTCAAGATAGACAGGACAATATTGACAATCCATATGCGAAAAAATTCGCCTCCTTCACCATGAAATTTGAAGGGTATGCGGACGGGATCCCGCCCCAAAGTGGGTTCGAGTATTGGCGTTGACGCGCTGGAAACGCGACCAGTTTGCTCAATGCTTGTTTCTTCAGACATGCTTAACTCTCAATGAAACTTCCTGCGAACATTACTCCTAGCTGAAAGTAGGCACTAACAAACCTAGGTCTTACCTAATGTTAGATTATCTAAATCTGACAAACCAAGTATATCGAATGTGCTGCAACCAATAACTAAATCTACAAACAACCCAGGTGTTGTAACCGGCGCAGGCTGGGAGCAACGTGGCACTAGGCAAAGGTGTCTTTGCAAAGTACTTTTTCAAAAAAGGCCAATAGGAAAGTATCTAAGAGGGATCGGAAGAGGACTATAACCATGAAAAAACTTATACAAACCACAACGGCTGCCCTGGTGGCTGTGATCATTGCCATCGGTGCAATCGTTATCATGCGAACTTTAAATCATCTGCCGCCTCCTTTTACTGGCATCGCTGAAGTAAATATCCAGTTAGATGAGGCAAAGCTGGCAGCCAATCTTGCCGCCGCCATACGCTTCAAAACCGTTTCCTACCAAGCATCCAAAGGTAAGCAAAACCAAGAGTTCAGTGGCTTTATAGATTGGGTCGTGACCACCTACCCGCTAGTCAATAAGGCCTTACAACTTGAGCTTGTAAATCAATCAATGCTTTACAAATAGCAAGGTTCTGATGACGCCTCAAAACCTATTTTGATTACAGGCCATTATGACGTTGTACCGGTCATTCCCGGCTCCGAAACAAAATGGCAGCAGCCGCCCTTCTCCGGCAACATCGTAGATGGCGTTATTTGGGGTCGAGGTGCATTAGATGACAAAAGTGGCGTAGTGGGTATTTTGCAAGCCGCCACCTACTTACTGGGGCAAGGTTTTCAACCACAGCGCACGGTTTACTTGAGCTTTGGTCACGATGAAGAAATCGGTGGTCGCAACGGCGCCGGGGCCAAAACGCCCTGCTTAAGGAACAAGGCGTCCAATTAGCTTGGTCTCTGGACGAGGGTTCCTTTGTTTTCGACGGCATTTTCCCAGGCCTTAATGGCGTCTATTAATTTGGCAGAGAAAGGCAGTATTACTCTCGATATTGTCGCCACGGCACCCGGCGGCCATTCCTCGATGCCACCTCAGAACAATGCTGTTAGCGACTTAGCTAAAGCCATTACCAAACTACAAGACAATCCGCTACCCGGCGGACTGGGCGGTCTGAGCACTGAGATGTTCGACAATGTTAGCCGCTATATGCTGTTCACAATGCGCGGCTTGTTTGCCAATCAATGGTTATTCGGCCCCATAATAGACAAACAACTTAGTGCCTCGGTCACCACCAATGCCATGCTACGCACAACCACTGCACCGACCATGTTGTCTGGTAGCGTCAAGACGAATGTCCTGCCTATAGAAGCCATTGCCACTGTGAACTTTAGAATTCACCCAAGAGATAATAAGCAGAGCATTGAGGACTACGTGACAGCGCTTGTAGCCAGCGACACTATAAGTGTGCGTGCTCGAGGCGGCATTAATGCCTCGACGGTATCGGATTGGAACGCGAAGGGTTACGCCGACATCGCTAAGAGCATGCGCGAGATTTACGGTGATATTGCGGTGGCGCCAGGACTAATGATTGCGGGGTCTGATAGCAAACACTATGGACAGGTCGCAGATAACGCCTACCGCTTTAATCCCTTTGTTTTGGCATCAGACGATCTCACCGGTTTTCATGGCACCAATGAAAAAATATCCGTGGCGAATTTTGCCAAGGGCGTAAGAGGTTATATTCAGATCATTCGCAACGGCAGCGAAGAATAATCTCAATGGACATTACATGGGCTGCGTAAGCGAGAGCATTCGCCTCATTCGAGTGGTAAATAATACGGACCCAGAAATGAAAAAGCCCTCCAAGAAATAAGTCTTAGAGGGCTTCTCAATATGGCGTCCCCAAGGGGAGTCGAACCCCTGTTGCCGGGATGAAAACCCGGAGTCCTAGGCCTCTAGACGATGGGGACTAGTCTTTTTCAGATACTTCGCATTTCCGCATTCTGAAGAAGGCGCGAATTCTATGAACCAGACCGGCGCACGTCAAGTAATCGCTGTATCTATTTTACTTGAACCCGAAATTACAGCGCTTTTTCTCTAAAAACGGATGCCTAATCCCAAAGTATAGGTGGTATCCGCCTTTTCATTTCCGGGAATGGGGTCCGTTTCGTAATTGAGATCCACACGAAACGCAGTATCAATTCGGTGATTTAGTTCAAAGCGCAGGCCTGTAGAGCTGGACAAAACTTGACCACGGTCCGCATCCGGAATAACCAGCAAACTCTGGCGATGAAAAAGCTCAAAGCGCTTGGCTAGGAAATAGCGATTATAATCTATACCCCACCTGATAGCCGGGTTCACCTCATCGACGCCATCTAACTGTTCTTGTACCGCACTGAAACCCAGTTCCGTGGACAGTGCCCCAAAGCTGTTGTCAGCGAACTGATAACCAGCACCAATACCAACGGTAATACGCTGATCTACATCCTTTATAGGGTCACTAAAATATTCAGCATGGGCGGCGCTGAACCATTGATCGGCGAAAAACAGCTTAAAACCATAGTCGAAATCCACCTGGTCTTTGGTTTTGAGGCCTTCGCTGTCTTCAGTATTGACCAGCAAAGTAATCTGGTGGGCGGTTCTGTCTTGTTTAAAATCTGACTCGACCAGAGTATTGAAGCTCTCCGCCGTGGAGTTTCCAGAAGATAACGCCAGCGCTAAGTCTACCCGAGAATTCCATTCGCCCACTAAAGAAGCTAGCGCCAGCTTACTTTGGCTTGCAACACGTAAATCGCTGATTTCATAGGGTATATCGGCTGTTTTGGTTACCACCACAAGCGCGCCATCAACCACCGACAAACGGCCCGTAAGGCGCTTGTCACGCAGTCGTAAGTTATAGGTACTTTCAGTTTCTAATTCGCGAACTGCAGTCATGTCGATGACCACGCTGCCCGCGTAGGTGGTTGCTAAAACCAGCCTACCACCAGCAATGCTGTCCACCTTACCGGTTAAGATATCGCCGTTTTCAACAACCACAGTGTCCCCATGAGCAAAGCTGTAAAAAATCATGCTGACGGCAAGCACAAAGAGATAGCGATTCATTTATTTATTCCTACTGAGGTTTATTCACACGGACGCCTATTTCGACCTTTGCTGCTGCTGATTTCTTCTTTGCGCAAATTAGCGGAGAAAGACTGCGGCTCATTTGGCGTCGCTGGCGTCTTTTTTGCATTTTTCTATCGTTCTATTTTTCCATCAAGCAACTTCTGACCTACCCAATGCCGAGCAAAGTGTGACGCCGTGCGACCACTACGCACACCCCGGGCTAGCGCCCAACGCAGTGCATCTTGGCGAAACGTTTCGCGTCGAAATTCCTCCGTGTCAATTTGACTGGGGTCATAGTCGGCGACCAATCTATGTACCCAAACTTCCGCCATATCCAAATAAGCCTCTTGGCGAAAGGGGTAAAATGACAACCACAGACCAAATCTATCGGATAACGAGATCTTTTCTTCAACCGCTTCACCATGATGTAACTCGCCATCAACTAAACCGCTTTTACTATTGTCGCTGCCGCGCTCTGGCAACAAGTGGCGTCTATTTGAAGTGGCATAAAAAATAACGTTTGCGGCACCTTTAAACACAGAGCCCTCTAACGCACTCTTAAGCATTTTGTATGAAGCATCGTCTTCTTCAAATGACAGGTCATCGCAGAAAACAATAAATCGATAAGGCTCAGCGCTCAGACGCGCGACAATCTCTGATAACTCCTGCAACTCGTCTTTACGCAGCTCCACCAAGCGCAGGCCGTCTTTCGCATATTGCTGTAACAAGCCATGTATCAGTGATGACTTTCCCGCACCACGAGCACCCCAAAGCAAAGCATTGTTAGCTGGCAGGCCGACAACAAACTGCGCCGTATTCAGCTGTAAGGATTGTTTCTGAGCGTCAATGTGGAGCAAGTCATCTAGCGCTTGAGTCGGAGTTTCAGGGAACCCAACAAAATCTGACTGCCATCGCCCCCGCTGCCATACCGCAGCCGTACTGACGGTCCAATCAATGGCAGGCATGACTGGGAGTACCCTTAAAATACGACTCAAAACTTCGTGCATTAGATCTTTTCCAGCAGCTTGATCAGTGGTGGTCTTCACACCCTTCCCCCTTTATTAGTGTGTTAGCGTGCGCATCTAACATCGTTTGTTTTCGCACCTATTTACCTAATTTAGGCACTTGTTTTAGGTGCTTATTGCAGGCACTTACTACAGGTGTTTGATTAAAACAGATTAGCTAGTGCCAATAGGTACAACGTTGGTTGCAGACTTATGATAGAGCATTGCCGTACCATCTGGGTCTTCTAGACTCAAAACTCCGGCGCGAAAAAAATTGACCTTAAAGCTGCGCTGTCCGGTCTGAGTGGATAACACCAAAAAATTCCCTGAGAAATGCCAATTACCGGAGCGCACTTGCTGCTGATCCTCCTCAGACTGCATAGTGAAGGTACCTTCACCAAGTCCACCTTGGAGTTGCAGGTAACCCTCAGCGGTTTGCATAACCCAGCGCCCAGGCAAATCTATCGTGGTCAGCCACTGCTGCTTAGCCCGCTTATTTGAACGCACATAAATGATGACAATAAGAGTAACTAAGATCGTTAGAATAAGAGGCATAGGCTATTGATTCAAATATTGGTCTAGATTCAGGCTGCCCACTAGCCACAAAGTCGGTGGTTCATTCCCTTCGAAATCAGACCCACTGACGTGGTCGAGACAGCAGTTAAGTTTGCCATAGGCCCGAACATAAGCGAACATCCGTCATCGCATTTATATTTGGCGACCGGTGCCAGCTTGGCGATATTTGGCTGAGTTTCGCAGCAGCCAAACGGCGATAGTTTATTAACGTCGACTATATTGAACCCGGCCAACACGTGGGGTGGCAAAGCAAAAACAGCAAAGATGAACTATATAGGTTCAGTAGGAGAACTGTTAACGAACTAGAAAATTACTATAAATGCCGAGTTCAGCATATTTTGACTAGGAAACTGTACACACGCCTAGCCGACTACTTTAACGGGGAATCAAATGTCCGATGTATCTGCAGCCGCAACGGCGCCAAAACCAGCCGCAACCATCTTGCTACTCAGACAAGGTGCCAGCGAT
Organism: Gammaproteobacteria bacterium; assembly: GCA_963581445.1. Classification (GTDB taxonomy): domain Bacteria; phylum Pseudomonadota; class Gammaproteobacteria; order Pseudomonadales; family Azotimanducaceae; genus UBA4421. Next base: position 11,924 of record CAUZON010000034.1, read on the forward strand.
CTAGAAGTTTTCATGGTGGTACGCCACCATCAAATAGACTTTGCCTCAGGGGCATTGGTTTTTCCCGGCGGTAAAGCAGACCCCCAAGATTTTGCCGAAGATTTGATCCCCTACTTAGACGGAGCAAATACAGACGCAGACATGCGGGCGGCCCAAGTCAGCGCCATTCGCGAAGCATTTGAAGAATGCGGCATTTTGTTAGCACGAGAAAAAGGTTCCAACAGCATCATCACTGGCGAGCGGCTTGCCTCGTTGCAGGAATTTCGCGAACCTATGAACAAGGGTGAAGTTTCACTCGTCGGCTTTTTGCAGGAACAAAACCTTGTTTTAGCTTGCGACGAGTTAACCCATTTTGCCCATTGGATTACACCACCAATGATGCCCAAGCGCTTCGACACCCACTTTTACCTTGCCCTCGCACCAGCTAATCATTTAGCAGTGCACGACGGCTACGAGTCTGTAGATTCTGTCTGGATTGCACCGGCGGACGCGGTGAAGGAGGAGGCTCAAGGCAAACGCACAATTATTTTCCCAACCTTGCGTAATTTGGAAAAACTGGCAACTTGGCACAGCCCGGAAGAAGCCATTAGCCAAACGTTGAATAGCACGGTGGTACCGGTATTGCCTTGGACAGAAAAACGCGAAGACGGTAATTACCTATGTATACCCACTGAAGCGGGCTATGCCATCAGCGAAGAAAAAATGCCCGAACGCAAGGCCAAATAAAACAACATCGCGGGCTGCGCGTCAGCGCCAAGGCATTAATGCAGAGACATTAGTGCAAAGGCATTAGTGCTCTGCCAATCTATTCACCACATTCCAACTGGAGCGAACTATGACCAGCACATCCACAGACCACAACACTGCAATAAGCGCTGAAGATGACGCCATGCTGTATAAAGTGGAAGATCATGTAGCCACCATTACCTTCAACCGACCAGACCAACAGAACACTATTTCTGGCGCTATGCTGCATAAGTTTAGCGAATTACTGCTAGCAGCTGACCACGACGTTGATGTGCGCGCCATAATTGTCATCGGCACGGGCAAATTCTTTTGCGCTGGGTTAGATCTGCGCGGCAGCGACATTAGCAAAAACCTAGCGGACAAAAAGCGCAGGAGTCCAACCACACTAGATCTGCGCAACACACCGCCAACGGTATTGCATAACATTGACACCCCTACCATCGCCGCACTGAACGGTTCTGCTGCAGGTTATGGCATGGACATGGCATTAGGTTGTGACATTAGAATAATGGCCGACACGGCGAAACTGGCCGCAGCATTTACTGCACGAGGCATAGTGCCAGAATCTGGTGGCACTTGGATTTTGCCAAGACTCATTGGTTGGTCAAAAGCCAGCGAAATTATCTTTACTGGCAAAACTTTGGTCGCTGAAGAATGTAAGGAAATGGGTCTTGTATCCCAAGTGGTGAACAGCAATGAGGTGGGCGCACGAGCATTAGAAATGGCTAAGCAAATAGCCGCTATGGCGCCGCTCGCAGTTCAGTCGTCTAAGCGCATGATGCGTATGAGCATGAACGAAACCTTTAACGATCACGTTCACCACGTATTTTTGCAACTATTGCCACTGTTCCAATCTGACGACTTCAAGGAGGGCATGGCGTCGTTTATGGAAAAAAGGGACGCAGATTTTAAAGGCCAATAAACACCTATTTATGGCGAACCAGACGAACATTAACAATCACTAATACTTATCCAATTTTTGTTAGGGGAAATAACATGACAGACGCATACATTATAGACGCAGCTAGAACACCTCGAGGCATAGGCAAAGCAGGTAAGGGCTCACTATCTGAATTCCACCCAAGCCGCTTACTAGCCAAAGTGTTTGAAGGCATCCAAAGTCGCAACGATCTAAACACCGTAGACATCGACGACGTGGTTGTAGGTTGTAGCTCGCAAGTGGGTAAGCAAGGCTCATGCGTTGGCCGTATGGCTGCATTAGATGCAGGCTGGGACACCTCAGCATCGGCGGTTACCTTAGATCGCTTCTGCGGTTCAGGCATTACATCAGTGAACTTAGCAGCAGCCAATATCATGAGCGGCATGGATGACTTATGTGTTGCCGGCGGCGTTGAGATGATGTCCTACACAGCCACACTGACACCAGAATACGGCAACAGAACAGTAGACGGCGGCAACTTACATTTGCGTGACCTGCACCCACAGCCGCACCAGGGTGTGTGCGCGGATATGATCGCAACACTAGACAACTTCAGCAGAGAAGAGCTGGATGCCCTAGCCGTTGAAAGTCAAACTCGCGCGCAGCACGCCGTCGCCAATGGCTACTTTGATAAGAGCATTATTCCCGTATTCAACGACGACGGCACCCTTGCCTTAGATCGCGAAGAGTTCCCACGCCCTGGCACAACTATGGAAACTTTGGCAGCACTGCCTACGGTTTTTTCTCAGTTTATGGATGCGCCAGTAGATAACGGCGGCGAAACCTTCCGGCAGTTAGTCGCTCGCAAGTACCCAGATTTAGACATTAATCACGTACACCACGCAGGCAATAGCTCGGGTGTTGTAGACGGCGCTGCGGCATTGATTTTAAGTAGCAAGGCCTATGCAGACAAAGTGGGCTGGACGCCACGTGCGCGCATTATCTCAATGGCCACGGTGGGAGGCGATCCAACACTCATGCTTAACGAGCCTGTACCCGCAGCAAGAAAAGCCTTAGCGCGAGTAGGCATGACCGTAGACGATATCGACTTGTTCGAAATCAACGAAGCCTTCTCTGTGGTTGCTGCAAAGTTCATCCGCGACTTGGGACTAGATCCAGCCAAAGTGAATGTTAACGGCGGCGCAATGGCGCTAGGTCACCCTATCGCGGCGACAGGTTCAATCCTCATTGCGACCATGCTGGATGAGTTAGAACGCCGAGACCTCAACACTGGCCTAATCACCATGTGCACAGGTGGCGGTATGGCACCAGCCATTATAATTGAGCGCGTCTAATTAATTTTAGGCATTGCCAACAAGGGACACTACCCCGACTGAAATTTCGGGATTTGCTGTTGAATCAGGTTTTTGGCCTGGTTCCGAGGCACTTAGCACCCAGCATTACACCAGACACCAGCACCAGTTTTAACTGGCAAAAATTTCGTCACGCCCATCGCAGGATTTTCTTCCCTCTAAGCCTAGTGTTAGCTCTGGGCGGATGCAGCGAAGACAATGAAGCCATAAAAACCCAGGGCATCAAAGCCTTGAATGATTGGTTTTTGGCTAGTGCCACAGAAAACCCACCTAGCTGTCACGCTTTTGGCTTAGTTAAATTCTACGACGCAAGCTGTGCGGATATGTATCAACACGCCGCAAAAATAAAGCCCGAGAGCCGCACAATAACCAGCAGTCAATTGCTTAAATGTTTTGGTCAAGGTGCTCAGGAGCTATGCGGAGAATTTGTCGAAATATGGCTAAACTCTATGGACACTAGAGGTAACCCTATCCAAGAAGGCGCGGTGTTAAAGCGCGATGACGGCGTCTTTAGACTGTACTGGTATCGCTCGGATGCGCTGTTCACAACGCTTACAAAGCGCGCCGAAAACACTAGTGATGATGACAACGAGCGAGTGTTAGAGGACAAGCAATCAGAGTTAGAGGCTATATACGCAGAAATTGTGCAGCGCCAACCGGCACTTTATCAATTTGTTATGTGTACAGATGCATCGGTTTCTAGCAGTAAATTGGTGGGCAAGCCCGTCCACCCGCAGGATATAAGCGCCACAGATATGGCTTCACGAGCCCAGCAATGCCCGGAAATTTTTTGCCTTGCATTGGTAGGCAAACGCATAGCACCTCTATGTGATTAGTGTGCAATTAGGTTAGCCCTGGCTGGCCCTCAACTCTAAGCTGAGCCAAATAAATTGAGTAGAACATGAATAAAACAGAAACTTTTAGAAACGAAACCAGAGCATGGTTAGAAGAAAATTGTCCTCCAGGCGCCCGTGGCGATGGGCAAACACCCTGGGGCAGCAGCAAAATAGAGCTCAATGCAGACAGTAAGCTTTGGTTAGAGCGAATGGCTGAGCGAGGCTGGACCGTGCCTACATGGCCGGTTGAATATGGTGGCGCTGGGTTAGACAAAGACCTCTACCCAATTTTGATTGACGAACTGAAACGTATAAATGCCAGAACACCGCTGACCGGGCGCGGCGTTAACTATATTGGACCCACCATCTTAGAAATGGGCACTGACGAACAGAAAAGACGTTGGCTGCCAGGTATCGCACGAGGTGAGGGTGGCTGGGCCATGGGCTACTCAGAACCAGGCGCTGGTTCAGACCTCGCCAGCTTAGCCTGTAAAGCAGAGCTCAAGGGCGATCATTACATTTTGAATGGACGTAAAGTATGGACATCGGATGCCATGGATTGTGACTATATTTTTGTCCTTGCACGAACCAATCCAACCGCACCCCAACATCTAGGTATTAGTCTAATTCTGGTAGATATGTCTCAGCAGGGCGTGGAAGTCACCCCTGTGCGCCTCCTAAGTGGGGCATCACCCTTCAATGAAACTAATTTTGAAAATGCCATAGCACCGGCGAATGACGTAATTGGTGGTGTAGATAACGGCTGGACGGCGGGCAAACGTTTACTACAGTTCGAACGCTCCACTCACGCGGGTATCAATACCTCAGGTTCTCAAGGCGGTCGTTCAAGTGACAGCCCACTGCCTAAGCAAGTACAACAATACAGCCCAGTGGTGGGTGGTCAGCTTATAGACGTCAGTTTGCGCCGACGCCTGCTTAACCATCAAATAGCGTTTACTGCTCAGCGTCTAACCCAGAAACGTGTCATTGAAGAAACTGCAGCCAGCGCACCGGGATTCGCTTCTTCTGCGGTGAAATTGTCCAATGCCCTGATTACTCAGGAAGGCGATGAAATATTGATAGCGGCCATGGGCACACAAGGTATTGGCTGGGGAGCGACAGGCTTTCAAGCAGAAGAGCTAGGCGCCACTAGAGATTGGCTGAAGCAAAAATCTCTAACCATTGCAGGCGGCACCAAAGAGGTCCAACTTAATATAATCGCCAAACGCGTGCTGGGCTTGCCAGACTAACCGCCCCGCTCACGCAGTTACCAGAGTAATGCAGCCTCAGGGCTGCAGTCTTTGCACCTGCCATTGTTGGTCAGCATCACGCTTAAACTGCAATCGGTCATGCAGCCGGCCCTCACGCCCTTGCCAAAATTCATAAGCTTGCGGCTGCAACTTAAATCCGCCCCAGGCCTGAGGCCTCGGCGCACAATCCGCATGCTGGGCTGCCAAATCTTTGTAGCGCTGCTCTAAATCATCACGACTATCCACGGGACGGCTTTGCTGAGAAGTCGCCGCCGCCAACTGACTGGCCAATGGGCGCGAGTAAAAGTAGCTATCAGCCTCTCCAGCACTCAAAGCCACAACGCTGCCACGGATACGAATTTGCCGATCTAGCTCACGCCAATGAAAAAGCAATTCAGCCCTAGGGTTAGCAGCCAAAGCTTGACCCTTCTCGCTACCTCCGTCAGTAAACCAACTAAAGCCATCTTTATCGAAGCCTTTGAGCAGCACAATGCGCACCGACGGCTGACCTTGAGCGTCCGATGTAGCCAAAGCCATTGCCGTGACATCTTGAATCTCAGCCGTTTCAGCTTCACCAATCCAACGCCGAAATTGATCCAAGGGATTTTTTGCAACCTCGGTTCGACTCAGCGTAGCGTATTTATATTCTCGACGAACATCACGAATTGGATCGGTCATTTTTGGCGTTCTAGTGACATAGAGTTTTTGCTAGCCTAATAGGGTTCAGCCTGTTGCGCCAGTGCTTAAGCCACCCAAATATTGGAAAGATCTTTGCTCGCTATAAGATAACTATGCGATGGTTCCTTGATAGCGCTTTGTTCCATTTAGAGAACATCTACCTGGCTATTTGCCTATGAGTTTATCTGCTACTTCATTAACAGAACTAGCCAAGGGAACTAGCCAACGGAACTATCCGCCTCAGGCTGGGCGCTGCGATAACCCCATACGGGCGACATAAATGCGCCATAAAGAAAAAGTATCAGCGAGAGTGCCATGGCAGGGATTAGCGCATTCAGCGTACCAAATCGCTCTATCATCCAACCCAGCACAATGGCGCCTATTGGCGCACTACCCACCATGCCAATACTGAACACCGACATTATCCGCCCCAGATATTCATTGGGCGCTGACTCCTGAACAATGGCCCGGGCTAGGTTGGTGGTCACACCCATGTTCAAACCCCAGCCTATGGTGGCAACAACCATGAACCAAAAAGCTGGCTCTATCCACATCAGGTAGATAACCAAAATCCGTGACAACTGCATAATCAAAAACAGCCGCCCCGGAGCTTTTAGCGGCATGTAACGCAGTAAAATAAGGTTCGACAACGTAGCGCCGGCAAAAAACACCGCCATCAGCACTGCCAACAACCAAGCATCACCATCGTAAATACGTTTTACGATGAAGGGGAAAACTGTAATAAAAGAACCAGCGTTAAAAATACTGGAACTAAAAGTAATCAGCAGCGTGTGGAAAATAATCGGGCTGCGGTAAGTTGCCACCAAGCCATCGCGAATTACCTGCACCGATGAGGCGCCAGTAGCAGGCGCAGACGTCGGCTGCAATGGCGCAATGCGCATCATCATAAAACCCGCCAGCACAAGTCCAACCGCCTGAAGGCTAAGTACAGGAGATATACCTAAAGTGTCAATTTGACCGGCAAGGATTAGGCCCGCTACTTGAACCACAAACCCTATTGCCGTAGCAGCAGTGACGCCCTGCTGCACTGAGGAGCTAGTGAGTCGATTTAAAATTGCTTGCTGGCCCGGCATGGAATACGACTGGACCACACTCATCCCTAAACCCCAAAGCGTTACAGTGGCGACACCCAGCCACTGGTACATTTCCATAAAGATTAAGAATATTGGCAAAATGGGGGCAACAAAATAGACTTTTATAAGCATGCTGCGCGGGTCACTGCGGTCGGCGCTGGCGCCACCCATCAACATCAGCACTACGCCAGGAATACCAATAATGGCCTGTATCAGCCCTACTTGATCTGCGGGCAACTGCAAAATACCAATGAGCATCCAACTCAAAAGCAGTTGTTGCATAGCAAGGGCCATGCCGGAAAAACCCGTGGAACCTAAATAGGCTCTAAACCCCGGATTTTGCCAAATTGATTGTGATTGCGCCAAAGCTGTCCCCTTACCCCGCCAACAGCATCGCCTCTAATACCGCTGGGCGCAAGATAAAGCCAATTACCGTGTGAATAGGGATACAGTAGATGTATAGAACTGATATCAACCAATAAATAAAACGCCAGCGATAACGAGGGATGAGCAACGAGATGGGACAAGCAATGGATATAAAAATTGGTGAAGGCTATTCCAACTTAGATTTACGCAATAAGGACTTTAGCGGGCAGGATTTAACCGACTGCACTTTTAGTCAATGCCAATTCGCAGGCAGCATATTTCGTGGCGCTAATCTGACTAATTGCCAGTTTGATCGCTGCCAGTTTAACAACAGCGATCCTGACGATCCCGCAAGCTTCGCCTGGGCAAATTTACGAGAGGCCGCATTTAGTCAATGCGAACTGAATATGGTGGCGTTCAATCATTGCCAAGGTTACGACTTGAGCTTTAAAGACTGTCAGATGCAGGGCGCAGATTTATCCCTCGGCGATTTCAAAATGCCCGTAGGTAATCTGGATTTAGCTACGCTGACAATGAGCGACTGCAATTTTTCGTATGGCAATTTGTCCAATACTTTTCTAGTGGGTTGCAAGCTGTCCAACAATCGCCTCAACGAATGTTTGTTAGATTTTGCCGATCTTAGCGACGCGGATTTAAGTGACAGTGAATTGTTTAATGTGTCTGCACGAAATTGCAAACTCAAGGGCGCGGACTTGCGCGGTGCAAGCTTCAACAACTTAGACTTAAAGAGCTTAGATCTAGAAGGTGTGCGGCTTTACTACAACCAATTACCGGCTTTGGTAGATACGCTGCGGCTTAACTTAGAAGAGGAATAATTAAACGTGATACGAAGGACATCGAGGGGATAGAGCGCTGACGATCTGCCTCGCCCTTGACCTACCAAAAATACGTGGTAAGCCCGGAACAAGGCAAACAGTAACAAACTGCTGCTTACTGAGCGGCAATTTCTAGTAATTCAACTTCAAATACCAAAGTAGAATTTGGCGGAATTGCGCCACCAGCACCACGTTCGCCGTACGCTAGTTCGGGTGGAATAACCAAACGCCACTTAGATCCCACACCCATTAGCTGCAGTGCTTCAGTCCACCCTGGAATTACTCTATTAACTGGGAAACTGGCAGGCGAGCCGCGCTCTACAGAACTATCAAAAACCGTGCCGTCGGTTAGAGTGCCATGATAGTGAGTCACTACAGTATCTTCTGCACTGGGCTTAGGCCCGCTACCTTCGACTAACACTTCATACTGAAGGCCAGATTCTAAAGTAGTCACTTCGGGTCTGGCTGAGTTTTCTGTGCGGAAATTGTCACCTGAAACGTTTTTATTCGCCAACAGGGCTTCAGAAAGCGCCGCCATATATTGCTCTTGTTGCTCCATAGGCACTTGAGAATCCGCTCCTGCAACTGCGTCTTTCACACCCTGCATAAAGGCGCTCATTTCTACCAAATTATTGCTCTGATCAAAGATGTTTTTCGCCTGAGTATAGCCAATAATATAGCTCGCGCTGGCAAGGTCAGAGGTTGGGGTGAACTTTTCTTCTTGCTCAGTTTGTGCGGCAGGCTGGCAGCCGGCCATTAATAGTGTTGAGGCTATCCACAACATCAAAACCAGTCTTGTATTCATTAGTTTCATCTCAATTAAACGATGGGTTGCTCCCCACGTTAGCAGCGGGTTACATTCGAGAGAATGATACCGCCTTTGACCCCTCAATGTGCACTTCAGGTCGGAAATTTCACATTACTTATGTGTTATTAGAGGTACAACATTAGATAGCTTAAAAAAAATAGAGCTAACGACACTTTTGTGAACGAATAAGACGTTTAAAGCACCTTTTAAAGCACCTTTTAAAGCACGAGGATATTGGAAATTATGAGCAAAATTTTTACCCCCCATAATCGGCTGCAACGCTCACACGCATTCGGTATTTGGCAAAAACTCGTTTTAGTTAGTATTTTCAGCCTAGTTGCACCAGCGCAAACTTTCGCAGTTGACGCCCTCACCACAGCCCAGGTCGAATCTGCATCTGAGCCCTCTTCCAAAGCCTCTTCCGCTGCAGAAAGTAACAGTATTGGCGCCCGGGAATCAGAGGAAATAATACTTACAGCGCCGGTTTTGTCGCCGCTGGACATACATCCTAGAACCAGCCTAATCGTTGTGGAGCAACTGCGCCGCAACCACTACCTCAAAAAAACTGTTAACGATGAGTTATCGGGACATATTTTCGACAAGTACCTGACCGTATTAGACCCCGGTCACTATTACTTTATCGCTGGCGACATAGCAGAATTTGAACAATATCGCTTTGGCATAGATGACGCTTTAAAGAAAGGCGACTTGGACCCTGCCTTCATTATCTTTAATCGCTACCAACAGCGCATAGTGAACAGGTTAAATTATCTTGTAGGCCTCATAGACAGCGGTTTGGAAAATTTGGACTTCAGCCGAGAAGAATCGATTTTGGTAAGTCGCGAAAAGGCCGAATGGTCGATAGATGAAGCAGCCCACGATGACCTTTGGCGCAGGCGCCTAAAAGCCCAAGTGCTGGCCATGAAACTCAGTGATAAACCAATGGAAGAAATCGCTGAACAACTGCGCAAGCGCTATAGAAACCAGCTAAAAATTTCGGTGCGTAACAAAAGCGAAGACGCCTTTCAGGCCTATATTAACGCATTTGCGCATACCTACGATCCACATACAGAGTATTTCTCTCCGCGCACCTCTGAGAACTTCAACATAAATATGTCTCTGTCACTCGAAGGCATAGGCGCGGTACTCAAAAGTGAGGACAATAATGTTGAAGTGGTGCGCTTAGTGCCTGCTGGACCTGCCGACAAAGGCGGAGAACTCAAACCCGCAGATAAAATCACTGCAGTGGGACAAGGTGCTAACGGCCCTCTGATAGATGTTGTGGGCTGGCGCCTCGATGACGTAGTGGAACTCATCAGAGGACCAAAAGACTCAACGGTGCGTTTAAGTATTTTGCCCGCCGATGGTCAAGACGCAGAAAGCAGAAATATCGTTATTATACGCAACAAGATAAAGCTCGAAGAGCAAGCGGCAAAGGCGAAAACTATCACGCTAGATAAAGATGACCCACGACTGATTGGGGTTATTGAGATACCCACTTTTTACGCGGATTTTGCTGCGCAACAACAAGGTGACCCAAACTACCGCAGCACCACTAGAGACGTGCGCCGCTTAGTAGAAGCCCTGAAAAAAGAGGGTGTAGAAGGCTTAATCATTGACTTACGCAGCAACGGTGGTGGCTCTCTACAAGAAGCCGACACCATGACCGGACTATTCATCCGCTCTGGCCCAACTGTTCAGGTGAAATCCGCTAGGCGTCGCGCAAATATACTCAGCGACAACAACTTAGAATTAGCCTGGGATGGTCCAATGGTTGTGATGGTCAACCGCCTGTCAGCATCCGCTTCAGAAATTTTTGCCGGCGCCCTGCAAGACTATGGCCGCGCCCTAATAGTTGGCAATCAAACATTTGGCAAGGGCACCGTACAAACATTGATCCCCCTTAATAGAGGCCAACTAAAGCTCACTGCGGCAAAATTTTATAGAATTTCTGGCGACAGTACTCAGCACCAGGGGGTGATACCTGATATCCGCTTCCCAGCTTTAGTGGACAACGATCTGATTGGTGAAAGCACGCTCGAAGACGCAATGCCTTGGGACAAAATAAGACCCGCCAACTACCGACCTATTGGCAGCCTCAAGAGCATAGTCCCAAGACTGCAACAACGGCACAACGACCGCGCCGCAAATGATCCGCACTTTATGTACTACCGTGCTTTGAGTCAGCGCGGCCAAGAAAAATCAGCCATAAAAATATTGTCCTTGAATGAAATAGCGCGACGCGAGGAAAGAGCTCAAGATGACTTGTGGCGTCTAGACCTCGAGAACACACTACGCATAGCCACAGGCAAGGCCACAGCAGAAACATTAGATGCACTGGAAGAATTACAAAAAGCAGAAAATGAGGCCAAGGAAGCAGCGGCTAGCGCTTTAACTGAGGCGGGCGAAGCAGATCACGCAAAGCAGCAACTCAGTGCAACCGATGCTGCGGATACAGTGCCAGATGCTAAAGTCGTAAAAGACGTCATTGAAGAAGTCGGCGAGGATCCACTGATGCGAGAAGCTGGGCGCGTCTTGGCTGATTTGGTTGAAGAACAACGACCCAACTCAGCGGCGCCCACCGTTGCAGCGGGCTCTAGCCGAGGGGTCCCAAGACCTTTTGTAAGTTTAGACGATAGTTAGACTCTCTCCGCAAACCGCACCCTTGGCTCGCAAGGGTGCCCTTAGCGCCACAGGCTACTTCCACCCTCACTAAGCACTGTCTGCACTTGCTATGTCGACTTCAGGCAAGCGCTGCTTAATAGCATCAATCAGTAGACTTTCAAAATCAGCTACCGCAAAGGTTTGCTGTTGCTGATGGCCATATCTACGCAGTGTCACTGTGCCGTCTGCCACTTCGCGCTCACCAATAATCAATAGATTAGGAATTTTACGCGTTGCGCCCTGACGAATTTTCTTTGGCAGTGTGTCATTCGACGGCGCCAATTCTGCGCGCACCATTTGGTTGCGCAAACGCGCCACTATTTCGTTGGCATAGTCGTCGTACTGTTCCGAAACCGTCAGCAACTGAACTTGAATTGGCGCAAGCCAAGTAGGAAATGCACCTGCAAAATGCTCAATCAAAAACGCAACCATGCGTTCATGGGTACTGAACGGCGCTCGGTGAATACAAAACGGTGTGTGCTCTTCACCATCTGAACCCACATACTTCAAGCCCATGCGTTCAGGTACCGCAAAATCTAACTGCACGGTGGAAACAGATTCTTCCCGACCAGTAACGGTGCTGAACTGAATGTCTATCTTGGGACCGTAAAAGGCACCCTCGCCTAGACCAATTTTATAATCAATTGCCAATTCATTCAGCACCTCTTCAAGCACTTGCTCAGAGTCGCGCCACGCTTGCGGGTTATCGACAAACTTTTCCTTGCCCTTAGGATCTTCCGGATCCCACTTCGACAAACGCACATGAAAATTGTCCAAGCCAAGAATTCGGTAAGCGTCTTGGTACATGGCCATAACAGATTTGAACTCGTCCTTAATCTGTTCTTTGGTGCAGTAAATATGCGCATCATTCATACACATACCGCGTACTCGAACCAAACCACTGACAGCGCCAGAGTCTTCAAAGCGATAAACCTGACCATATTCGGCCAAACGCAAAGGCAGGTCTCTGTAACTGCGCGGTTCGGCAGAAAATACTTTATGGTGATGAGGGCAATTCATCGGGCGCAGACGATAAGATTCTTTTACAACCCGCTCGCCACCTTCACCTGCTTCACCCTCTAATGCAGACTCAAGCAGCTCCATGGGTGGATACATGTCTTCAGCGTAATACGGCAGATGGCCTGTGGTGTGGTACAAAGATTCTTTAGCTAGGTGCGGTGTTGCCACCCTGGAATAACCCCCTTTGAACTCCAGCTCCTTGGCAAGGTTTTCTAACTCATCGCGAATTATGGTGCCGTTGGGCAACCATAAAGGCAGACCTTTACCAATATCGTTATCAATAGTGAAAATACCCAATTCTTTACCGAGCTTTTTATGATCCCTGGCCTGAGCCTCTTCATAGGCTGTGACATGAGTATCTAGAGTTTCTTTATCAAGAAATGCCCAAGCATAAATTCGCGTCATCATGACGTTGTCAGAATTACCGCGCCAGTATGCACCGGCCACACTTCTCAACTTAAACGCGTCCCGAGGAATGTCTTTGGTGGTGTGAACATGCGGCCCTTCACACATATCCAAGAATGGCCCATTGCGATAAAAAGACAGGCCTTCAAGGTTATTCTTCTCTACCAGCTCAGCGCCGTATTCCATTTTGTAGGGTTCGCCCATTTCACTAATGCGCGCAAGCGCATCTTCTGCCGAGAGGTCTTCGCGATCAAAACGCTGCCCCTTCTTCATGATCTTCTTCATCTTTTGCATCAGCGTGGGGAAATCTTCTTCCGTAAGCGGCTCAGACAAAATAAAGTCATAATAGAATCCATCACTAATAGGCGGGCCAAAACCCAGCGTACTACCGGGACGAATTTCTAAAACAGCCTGAGCTAAGACGTGAGCTAAACTGTGACGAACTTTATAGAGATCGTCTTTTTCGATTTCTTCAACATGAGCTTCTGACATGAACCTACTTTCCCTTTTCTTCTGCTACTTGGACGTATCTTTTATTAAAATTTGAACTACCGGGCGGCCAACCAACCGCAACCGATATCTGCAACCTACACTCTGCGCACTTTATCACCCAGAGGGATTGATAACCCAAATATCCGCCTTTGTGCCAAAATTCAGCATCGCTGGTCGACCTGCCCATAATAAGGCTGTCGCAGTGTACTGGATAGTAGCCAAGAGCACTGGCGTGGATCTAAATGGGTAACAGCAGTAGGCTGAACAAAGTTAGCTTTAGCTCAACTAAACCGGTTTAAGCAAATAGGATGCCACATGATTGATATGCCAGATTTACCCAACCCCCATGCGGTAGCCATGATGGCGTTAACGGTGGTCGCCCTGGTGCTGTTTAGTAGAGAAGAACTCAAACTTGAAATAACTGCGCTGTGTCTACTCGGCATCATTGTTTTAGGGTTTGCCATTGCGCCCTTCGAAGAGGTAACGGCCACAGACTTTTTTGCGGGTTTAGCCCATGAGGCACTCATCAGCGTGTGCGCCCTTATGGTGTTGGGCCGGGGTTTGGTGCAAACCGGCGCACTAGAGCCAGTTGGACGTTTGCTATCAGGCCTCTGGGGTAAAGCGCCGATTTTTTCACTGCTGCTGACGCTCATTGTGGGCGGCGTGCTGTCCGCTTTCGTCAACAATACGCCCATTGTTGTATTACTCTTACCCATACTCATTTCCGTATGCCTACGCACCAATAAGTCGCCATCGAAAGTCCTTATGCCAATGGGTTTCGCCACTTTAGTTGGCGGTATGGCAACCACAATTGGTACTTCTACCAACTTGCTGGTGGTCAGCCTTGCCCAAGATCAAGGCCTAAAAGAATTTGGTATGTTCGATTTCGCGCTGCCTGCACTATTGTCCAGTGGCGTCGCAATCCTCTACCTGTGGCTTATAGCGCCCAAATTATTACCTGATCGCAGCTCAGCACTCAGCGACCATTCGCCCAGACTGTTTGAAGCGCGCCTACAAATCAGCGCAGACAGTCACATGATTGGCAAGACCTTTGCCGAAGCAAGAACCGCTGCAGGCCCAACTATGCAAGTGCAGCGAATTCTGCGCGACGACACGGTAGTTATGCCTCTGCCTGATCTGATACTTACTCAGGGGGATCGCCTGCGGATACGCGACACCCCGCAAAATCTCAAACAATATGAAGAAGCCTTAGAAGGCGTACTGTTTTCCGAAACAGAAAAAAACCAAACCGTTGCTGCTAAAGATGCCTCCACAAACGGCTCTATATCTGCAGGAACACCTGTTTCAGATGAGCATCCCCTCACTGCCGACGATCAAACACTGGTGGAAGTAGCAGTAGTCCAAGGCTCCAACCTAGATGATACCAACCTCGGCGAGACCCACTTCATTCAACAACATCAGTTAGTGGTATTAGCCCTGCACAGGGCAGGCAAAGACATTTGGCAGGCAAACCAAGAAATACAGCAAGTCATTCTCAGACCTGGCGACGTACTACTCCTTCAGGGTGCAAAAAGCCAAGTCAGCCAACTCAAAAGTTCTACAGAATTTTTGGTATTAGATGGCAGCGTTACACTACCAAAAACTGCAAAAGCGCCCATTGCCCTAGCCATTATTATCAGCGTCGTGGTTTTAGCGGGCAGCGGCTTGTTACCCATAGCTGTCGCAGCACTAACCGGCACAGCCGCCATGCTGCTGACTCGCTGCCTAAGCACTGGCGCTGCAATACGTGCGGTCAGCCCCTCTGTCTACTTCGTAGTTGCCGCTAGCCTGGCGCTGGGCATGGCGCTAGAAAAAACCGGCGCGACTATTTATCTAACAGAAGTTTTTCTATTTGTCACCCAGGGCGCAAGCCCCACAGTAATTTTGTCTGCGTTGATGTTGCTGCTTGCAATTCTGACCAATGTGGTTTCGAACAATGCAGCAGCCGTCATCGGCACACCCATCGCAATTGGTATAGCCAATTATCTGCAGCTCCCTCCAGAACCCTTTGTACTAGCCGTCTTATTTGGCGCAAATATGAGCTACGCCACACCCATGGCTTATAAAACCAACTTACTGGTGATGAGTGCTGGCAACTATACCTTCGGGGATTTTGTCAAAGTGGGACTGCCATTAACACTGATTATGTGGCTTACACTGAGTTATCTGCTGTCGGCGCTCTATCTATAGCCTGTGACCGCTGACAAATAGTCATGGAGAAAAAATACTCGCAAAATACTTACAGCTTATAAAATTGGCAACAATGGCTTTAACAGCAATTACGCTATTCTCACCAGCCCCATTGGCGCAAGTATTGGCTATCGTCTAAACGGTGAAAGCCCCTGGCAACTTTACACAGACCCGATTGCGACAAAAGCGTCAACAGACGCTTCTTAGCACTCAATAGAAGCAAAATCAGTGCGCTATGGGTGGCAAGCCAGCGAAGTGGTCACCGGCCAAAGACCCAGAGACTAAAAATACTAACAATTAGTATTTGTTAACTACTCTGCCGGCCGGGTGCGACTGTGGACTGTGTTTCTTTAACCCAGAGCAACATAACCCCGCCAATGATCATAAGTATGATAAGAGAGGCAAAACCTGCTCGCTGAGACTGAAAGTAAGTCGTTGTGGTAGCAACCAAAAGCGGCGCAAGGAAGGCCGTCACCGAGCCACTCAATCCATACAAACCAAAAAATTGCGCAGCCATTTGCGGCGGCGAAATGCGCGCCATTAAAGTACGCGATGCGGACAAGCCTGTGACAAAAAACAGGGCGAACAGTTGGTTAGTGCAAAAATAAGCAATTTCGGCAACTGTGCTGAAATAAGGAAAACTCCAAACCGCGTCAACAGATACAGGAATTACAAAGAAAATAGCTCCTGGTTGAATAGACACCAACGTCAAGAGTATTAAGGAACTCATACCTACTGCAATTTTTAGCGTTTTTATCGATCCAAGCCTATCGTCCAGCAAGCCGCCAAGGTACGCACCCACCATGGCAGACAAGCTAGTACACAGGCCAAAAATCAAAAGTGTAGTCGAGGCCCAACTAAAAGTGCCGGACGCATAAATACCGCCGAACACCAATACGCCGATCATACCGTCGTTGTAGAACATGCGGGCCAAAAGGTAACGCGCAATGTTGGCGTAATGCTTCAGTTGCTTAACGGTTTCAACTACGTCGCTTAAGCCCGACCTAACCACCTGATTTAGACCTAAGTTAGATGCCTTGCCGTCTGGCGTGAAGAGCAGTACTGGCAGTGAAAACAGCAGCACCCAGACACCGGTAATAGGTCCAACAATACGATCATGTTCATGGGTGGCTTGGTCGAGGCCAAACAGTGGTTGTGCCGGCAGGAACGACCAGTCTTGGGTACCAGGCAGGGCAAAGGCGAATAGCACAAAGAGCATCAATGACAAGCCGCCTAAGTTACCCAGTGAATAGGCAATACCAGAAATAAGCCCAGTTTTCTCAACCGGCGCTACTCTGGGCAGCATGGCGTTGTGAAATACTTCGGAATAAGCAAATACGACTAAGATAACCAGTAACACGGCCAAGCTTTGCATCACACTTAAGCCTGCGCCAGCGGGTTTAACCCACCACAAGCCAATGGCCCCAAGACCTATCAGCACAACAGTGGCCGCAAGCCAGGGCTTTTGCCGCCCGCCTTTGTCTGCAATTGCGCCAAGAAAAGGAATCGTTAGCGCCATAATCGCACCGGCTGCGGCATTTAAATAACCAATCAAAGCCTGTCCTTTAACAGGATCACCCACAACTACGTTGCTGAAGTAAGGGAAAAAAATATAGATCACCACCGCGATGTAAAAAGGATCACGAGCACACTGGCCAAAGGTCCAGCTGTAATAGCCCAAGGGCGACGCGGCTGGCGTGCCGGCTATTGATAACGGCCTGGATAAGGCATCACTACTACTTTCTGTAAAACTCATACTAGACCTTTTGATAATTTAAACGGCGCGGCGCGGTGCAACTAGGTATCTATCAGAGAGATTTCAGCTCAGGCTTTTCACCAGTACTACCCTTTGTCACTCCAGCTACCCTAGAATTGCGACCAGAGGTACGGGGAAACTTACGCGATAACTCTGGACCAGCGGCAGTTAACCCACCATCAACCACCAGTGCATCGCCAGTCACAAAAATAGAATCATCACTAGCAAAAAACAAAGCGGCGCCAGCGATGTGATCACCCTGACCATATTCAGGCCAAGGTTGTGCCCGACTAAAGTTTTCTCGCGTTTTTTCCGGCTTCCCGCCATCGGCTAAAGGCGTTGCAATAAAGCCCGGACAAATGGCGTTGACCCGAATACGCTCTGGCGCCAGTTCTACTGCCGCAGACTTCGTCATACTTACAACCGCGGCCTTAGCAGCAGAATAGACCAGCGGCCCAGCGTCGCCACTCAATGCCGCAATTGATGCGGTATTAATAATTGAACCGCCAACACCCTGGCTGCGCATAATCCGCGCGGCATGCTTGATGCCCAGAAAAACGCCTTTAGCTAAAACATCCATAGTGTAATCCCAGGACTCGGTTGTGGTTTGCGTCAATGGACCGATAGCGCCACCTACCCCTGCGTTATTAAAAACAATATCCAGCCGACCAAAGGTATCTACCGCCAAAACTAGCGCAGCCTGCACATCATCCTCTACCGCCACGTCAGTAGGAATAAATGCAATACGTCCAGCAAAACCTAAATCCTCCGCTTCTCGAACAAGCACGGCACCAGTTGCTTGGTTGAAATCAGCGACAACTACGTTTGCCCCTTCTGCCAAAAAACGTAACGCCGTGGAGCGCCCCATACCACTGGCACCGCCAGTAACTACTGCAGTTCTACCATTCAAGCGTGTTGAAATTTGATCTGTATTTTTCTGCTTCATGAATTCCCCTTCCCTTTGACGTAACCTGTTGAGCGTTATTCAACGCGCATATGCGCGAAGAAGGAATACTCCAATACGCCAAGTTTCTCAACAAATTGAATGTAATTGCATTAACCTAGCTTGCTGCGAGGATGGCTTTTGCTGGGTTTTAGTTGCCGCACAGCGCAATTTTATTTGGGAGCAAAGAAATGATTGATTGTCACTATTGGCCTACACCAAACGGCTGGAAAATCACCATTATGCTCGAGGAATGCGGTCTAGATTATAATTTGGTGCCCATAGATATTGGTGGCGGTGATCAATTCAAAGCCGATTTTTTGCGCATTAGCCCAAATAACCGCATGCCAGCGATCGTCGACCACGCGCCAAGAGGCGGTGGCGAGGCCATCGGCTTGTTTGAATCTGGCGCCATTCTGGAATATCTGGCTGACAAAACGGGGAAATTTCTCCCCGCCCTTACCAGTGAGCAAGGGCCTGAGCGCTATAAGGTATTGCAGTGGGTACACTGGCAAATGGCCAACCTAGGACCAATGATGGGTAATGCCAATCATTTCAAAAATTACGCCCGTAATATCGCAGACGATGCTAGCCAGTTGGAATATGGGGTAAAACGGTTTATCGGCGAAGTAGATCGACTCAGTGGCGTTATGGATGCACAGCTTTCTGCCAACACTTATCTGGCCGGCGAAGAATATTCAATCGCCGACATGGCCGCGTGGCCTTGGGCTTTTTTGCTTGGCCGCATGATTGACGAAAATGTCTGGCAAACCTTCCCCCATCTCAAGCGCTGGGTTGATCTTGTTGCCTCAAGACCTGCGGTACAAACAGGCCGCAAGGCGGGTGAAAACTTAGGCAAAAAAGAACTCACAGAAGAAGAAGCCAAAGCACGACAAAATATTCTCTTTAATCAGAACAACGACAAAGTTCGAGCTGCTAGAGAAGAGGCAGCACGCTCAGCTTAATGCCGGGTGTTAATAGCTATTATGCCTTCTTTATGCTTGTCACAAATTAACCAAAATTTTAGGCTATTAACCTACAAAATTAGAATGCCAATATGAAAAAGCCTGCAAAAAATCACCCATGGAAATTAGGCTTGTCCGGTCCAGTGTCCTATGCCACTAAAGGCGCGGGGAATTGGCACGGCTTTTTTTCACCCCCTGAGTCAGCGAGCCCAGTGAAGACCTTGAGCCCTTCAGAAATTAAAGAGTTAGGACTTGAGCTGGTCATTCCGGTGGCTGAGATCCAAGAAGCAAGGCGCATGTGCCAAAAACTCCACCCTGACCGAGGCGGTGATCCCGAAGCCTTTCAAATGTGGAAGGAAAAACTCGACCGACTCAAGCGCAGAGTACGTCGCTAACGACACCGTCAGCCCACCTGCAAACGCAAAAATCTGCCTTCCTATGCGCATGCAGCGGACATTTCAACAAGTGCACCAAACAATTGCCTTCTATACCAGCCCACCGCTTCCTCGACTACTTTTAAGGCTTCCAAACCAGTGGTAGTGTTACCCCGAGGGATTGCAAAAAAATGATTAAACGACTTCTACCGATTAGTCACTTATCTTTGCGAGCGACTACATCACCAGCCTCAAATGCTTGAAACAAATGGCCTAAAATTTCAATACTTTGGAGTGCGGCACTATGCAGGACCACATGAGAAAACTACTTTTACTGATCGCGGCGGTATTCAGTCCAATACTCAACGCAGATCTGCTTAATGAAGTAACCCACGGCTACGCCGACAATAATGGCGTAAAGATCCACTATGTAAAAACAGGCCAAGGCCCATTGGTGGTAATGATTCATGGCTTTCCTGATTACTGGTACACCTGGCGGCAGCAAATAAATGCCCTCAAAGAAAACTTCACAGTTGTGGCCATGGACCAACGGGGCTACAACCTCAGCGATCAACCAAAGGGCTTAGCAGAATATGCAATGCCCCATTTAGTCAGCGACGTTGCTGCTGTAATCAAACACCAGGGTGCATCAAGCGCGACGGTAGTAGGTCACGACTGGGGCGGCGCTGTGGCATGGCAGGTTGCTTTTAATCTGCCACAAATGGTCGACAATTTGATTATTCTAAACCTTCCACACCCCAGTGGTATGGCCCGAGAAATGGCTACAAATGTAGAGCAGCAAAAAAATAGCGGCTACGCACGAAAGTTCATTGCGGGCTCTTCCACTGACCCAGACATTATGTTTGGCGGACCGATGACAGCCGAGACATTGTCTGGATGGGTACGCGATAAAGAGGAACGGAAACTCTACACGGAGGCTTTCAAACGCAGTAGCTTCTCCGGCATGTTGAACTTTTATAAGGCCAATTATCCATCCCCTGACAATAACAGCCCAGTGGCATTGGCAGGCGCTTCGCCGCGCCTGCCAATGCCAGTGCTGATTTTTCACGGCCTCAAGGATACGGCTCTACACTCAGATGGTTTGAACAACACGTGGGATTGGGTAGATAACGATGTCACCATCGTTACCGCACCTGACGCAGGGCACTTTGTGCAGCAAGATGCTGCTAAATTGGTTTCACAAACTATGCAATGGTGGTTGTCGAACAGACAACCATAATTTGAGCAGTCACAGGCCAGCGCGCCGACAAAAAACAATAAACTAAACGAGGGGATCGTTTTGTCTAAAGCAGTAAATATTGGACCAAACTATAGGAAATACGCACTGGGGATACTTCTCGTTGGGTACATTATTAATTTCGTCGACAGGTCTATTCTGTCGCTGCTACTTGAACCGATTAAAATGGAATTGGTGCTAAGCGACTCTCAGTTAGGCTTCCTTGGCGGCCTAGCCTTTGCCGTATTTTATACGTTTTTAGGTATTCCCATCGCGGCCTTGGCCGACCGCAGAAGCCGGGTAAAGATCCTCGCTGTATCTATGGTTATATGGAGCGCAATGACGGCCGCTTGCGGTCTTGCGAATAATTTCTTAACGCTATTGCTCGCAAGAATTGGCGTGGGCATTGGTGAGGCCGGCGCAAGTCCACCTAGTCACTCATTGATCTCTGACTATTTCCCCATCGAAACTCGCGCCACCGCTCTGTCAATTTACGCACTGGGCATTCCTCTTGGCACCATGATAGGTAGTTTTGTGGGCGGCTGGGGCGCCGACGCTATAGGATGGCGTTATACCTTTTTCTTGGTCGGTGTACCGGGCATCATCTTTGCGTTTATCGTTTGGTTCACTTTACGTGAACCACCCAGAGGCATGTCTGACATAAAACTCAGCCAACCCCCTGCGGCGCCAATTAACACCGCCCCACCTCCACCAGTGAAAACAGTGCTCAAACTATTGTGGAGCAAGACCTCGTTTAGACACCTCTCCTTTGCCGCCGGCCTACACGCCTTCGTCAGCTACGGTGCCGGCACCTGGAACGCGCCATTTTTTATCCGAATTCATGAGATGTCGTTAACTGACATCGGCAGCGTTTTGGCGCTGATTGCAGGTATTGGTGCTATCGGCACGTTCTTTGGCGGTTACATTTCCGACAAACTTTCAGACCGCACGGACGACAAACGCTGGTACTTTTGGGTTCCGGGCATAGCCACACTGGTTATGGTGCCATTCCAACTGGTAGCTTACCTATACGGAGGCGTGTGGGCCGTCGTAGCTTCGCTCATGATGGTCGCCATCTTAGGTAATGCCTATCTAGGGCCGTCTTTCGCAATGACCCAAGCATTAGTCTCACTCCGCATGCGAGCAGTTGCCTCTGCCATATTACTCTTTGTTCTTAACCTTATCGGCATGGGCCTTGGCCCGTATCTAGTCGGCGTTTTGAGTGACCTACTGAGGCCAGACTTTGGTATTTACTCAATACGCTACGCCATGTGCGCAGCGGTACTAGTTAACGTATGGGCAGCTTTTCACTACTTTATTGGCGCGCGCACTATGCGCGGCGATTTGGCCGACACCCAAGAAATGAACGAAAAATTGTTAACTCAAGGTGACGCGGCATAAGTCTCGTCTTGGGAAAATTTGAGTTATTGACGAATACAAAAGTCGCGTAAAAACTAAGAGAACAGAGCGTACCAGCGAGTACTAGAGGGAAAGAATATGAAATTAGGCCTACTAGCAGGAAACATTGGCCCACGAGTCAAAGTGAACTTAGACGTGGTTAAACATGCCGAAGCATTAGGCTTTGATTCTGTCTGGACGGCAGAGGCATGGGGTGGCGACGCAGTCACTCCAGCAACTTGGATGCTTGCCCATACCAGCAAAATCAAAGTAGGTACTGCAATTATGCAAATGCCCGCTCGCTCGCCAGCTATGTCAGCCATGACCGCAATGAGTCTGGCTGAACTTTCTGGTGGTCGTTTTATTGTCGGCTTAGGCGCATCCGGCCCCCAAGTTGTGGAGGGCTGGCACGGCGTCCCCTACGGCAAACCCGTTACGCGACTGAAAGAATATGTGCATATCATGAAAGAGATATTTAAGCGTGAAGGGCTGCTGAGCTTTGAAGGTGAATTATATCAACTACCCTATACTGGCCCCGGTGCCACAGGCTTGGGCAAACCGTTGAAAAGTATTTTGCACTGTGAAGAAGACATTCCAATTTTTGCTGCAAACATCACGCCCAAGGGCGTTGCCGCTGCAGCAGAGGTTTGTGACGGTTTCTTCCCCATCTGGATGGATCCAGAAAAGCACGAGGTATTTGCAGCGCCTATCCAAGAAGGCTTTGCCAAAGCCGGTGACAAAGACATGACGCAATTTGAAGTGTCGCCTTTCGTCACTGTGGCTATGGGTGATGATGTTGAGCAATGCATGATGCCTATCCGCGCTAACATGGCGTTATACATTGGTGGCATGGGCGCTCGAGATAAAAACTTCTACAACAATTATGCCAAGGCATTAGGTTTTGAGGATGCCGCGGTCAAAATACAAGATCTGTTTTTGGCTGGACGCAAAGACGAAGCTGCCGCCGCTGTGCCCGCAGAACTCATTGATGCATGTCATTTGGTAGGCCCTGCGGAGCGCATTAAAGAGCGCTTACAGCGCTGGAAGACTGCTGGCAATCGTGGCCGCGTAGCGGCAATGCTACTAGGCTGTCGGCAGCCCGAGGCGTTAGAAGTCATTGCAGGCGAAGTACTCTAAAATACCGCGCTATCCTTCTGAGCTGGGCACACCGGCTACCCAAATAATTTTATTGAGTTGCCCAGCGCAACCGTAAAACTAAGGATTTTTATGTACCCAGGACATTGGTCGCAGGTCAAGCCAAACACCCCAGCATTAATACACGCAGGCACTGGCGAAGAAGTTTCATGGCTAGAATTAGACCAGCGTTCCAATCGAGTAGCTAACCTTCTTCAGGCACGCGGCTTAAAACCCGGCGATCACGTTTCAATTTTGATGGAAAATCACCTGTCGTTTTTTGAGATTGCTTGGGGTGCATATCGCTCTGGCTTGTATATCACTTGTATCAACCGCTATTTAACGGCAGAGGAAGCGGCCTATATTATTGAGGATTCAGGCACCCAGGTGCTGTTCACCTCTAGAGACTTGGACATCACTGCTGAGCTTTTGGATTTAATCCCTAATTGTCCACACCGGTTTATTCGTGGTGACAGCGACGGCAACCTCGGCGGCTTTGAGGACTACCTAGCCGCTGTAGCCGAGCAAGACATCGCGCCACTGGCTGAACAACCTGCTGGCGACTCTATGCTCTATAGTTCAGGCACGACGGGCCGACCTAAGGGCATTAAACGCGCTCTGTCAGGAAAACATGTCAGCGAGGGTATCCCAGGCGTTGAACCCAACAACCCCTACGGCCTCGACGCAGACACCGTCTACTTATCACCAGCGCCGCTCTATCACGCAGCACCTTTTGGTTACTGCATGCGCACGCTGGCCTTAGGTGGCAGCGTGGTAATGATGGAGCGTTTCGACCCAGAACTTTCGCTCAAATACATTGAGCAATACCAAATCACCCACTCCCAGTGGGTGCCTACCATGTTTATCCGCATGCTTAAGTTAGATGAACAAACTCTATCGAAGTACAACTTGAACAGTCACCAATGTGCTATTCATGCAGCTGCGCCCTGCCCGGCACAAATAAAACATCAAATGATGGATTGGTGGGGACCCATTTTGTGGGAGTACTACTCTGGTACTGAACGCAATGGCTTCACCATAATTGGTCCCCAAGAATGGTTGGCTAACCCTGGCTCAGTGGGCAAAGCACACCTATGCGTTGTGCACATTTGCGACGAAGCGGGTGTTGAACAAGCCCCAGGCGGCGAAGGCTTAATTTATTTTGAGCTGCCGGAAAGAAATTTTGAATATCATAACGCGCCAGATAAAACAGCCAGCGCCACTCACCCAGTGCATAACAACTGGACCTCACTGGGCGACGTTGGTTATCTCAATGAAAATGGCTTCCTATTTCTGACGGATAGAAAGGCGTATATGATCATTTCTGGCGGCGTAAACATTTACCCACGAGAAATTGAAGATGCTCTGATCATGCACGAGGCTGTGCAAGACGTTGCAGTTTTTGGCATACCCAATGAAGATTTTGGCGAAGAGGTAAAAGCTGTTGTGCAGCCTATGCCGGGTATTGAAGGCAATGACCGCCTAGCCGAGGATCTTATAGCCTACGCCAAGGATAACTTGGCCGCATATAAGATACCTAGATCAGTAGATTTTCTGGACGAGTTGCCTCGATTGCCCACTGGCAAACTGTATAAACGCCTGCTCAAAGACCAATACTGGCCTGCAAAATAATTACCCAGGCCGCAAAAGCAGGCTTATACATAGTCGATAGTATTAGAACTTAAGCACAGCTAGCGCTGCGGGCCGAGCGCGATAGGCTTGGTCCCAGGCTTGAATGTTCGGATAGTCACCTATGACCTCTGCCTTGCCGAAGCGGGCAAATTGCAGTCCGCTTTGCAACGTACAGTCAGCGATAGAAACACTATCACCGCTCAAAAGACTACGCCCGTCGCTAAGCATTTTCTCTATATAAGCCAGCGCCTTTGGCAGACTGACTTCAATTTCCGCCGCTACCTTGGGGTCCGCAGGCAAGCCGAAAGGTGAATTGGTCACATGCACATAACGGGCAATAAGTGTCGCAATACGTAGCTCAACAATTCGCTCCAAATCACGAGCAAAACTGCGCTCTACTAGGTCATTAGAGAGCATGCTGTTTTGGTCGAATTTTTCGTCGAGGAAATGAATGATGCTGAGCGACTCGGTCAAATAGCGGCTATCCTCAAGCTCCAAAACCGGCAGCGCGCCAAACGGATTACGGAGCAAATGTTCGGGCGCATTTTGTTCACTTTTTAGCGTATTAACTCGTACTTGTTCAATACCCATATCAGTGCCGGCAGCTTCGCGCTCGGCGATATAGAGCATTACTTTAGTGGGATTTGGCGCAGCAGGTACGGTATATAGTTTCATTGTCAGCCTTAGGTTTTCAACCAAAAAAGATTTAGCGGCCACGATACCAAGCGAAGTGGGTTAGGAACA
>CAUZON010000035.1:0-35867 GCA_963581445.1 Gammaproteobacteria bacterium
ATATCGTAGCGCAGCTAAGCACTAAACAGGTCAACCGAAACAACGAACGAGCTAGGTATATTGGCATGGGTAAGCTGCACATGAAATATTACTCAAGGTAAATTTGGCCTCTATCATATATTCCACACACAGTTAGGCCCAGAGCTCTGTGATCTCTTGTTTGCGACTTGCGACTTGTGAAGAATTTGGAATCTTGTTCGGGCGTTGCTAAAAATATCTTCAGATCTTTTTCGCCTTCGCGGAAAAAGGATAAGGGCAAAAAGAACTCAACAGTTTTTAGCGACGTCATTGTCCACATTGTTGTCTGCTGGGCATTTGTAAACATATTGAGGTGCCGTCAGGATTTATAGCGACCACCTGATAAAACGATCCATCGCTCTCCCTGATCTCATAAGTAATGCCATCATCCGCGTTAGCTTTTGCTGGCCCGGTCAATGGTAACCTGGTCTATCAGCATGCCATGACGCAAATACAATATGCGGTAGCGCATGGAGAATCACTCCATGAGGCAATTTCTCAGGCCGACTGTTTCCCGAACTTGATGATCAAAATGATTGCTATTGAATAGCAAGCTGGAGTTTTAGACACCATGCTCGAGAAAGGTGCGGCACATTACGAGTGTGGGGTTGAAAACGCCATCGACAAAATATTACCTGTGCTCGAGCCGGCTATGATGGCCCTCTTGGGACTTGTCATCGGCGGCCTTATCACCGCCATAGACCTGCCCGTTTTTTTAAATAGGCACTGTGCTTGGCGGTTAACCAATTCCCATCGATTGTGGCTTTTAGCCCGCCCCTTAGATTATCCTCTGCAGCACTGTTGAGCGTCACAGGCGCGTTTTGTACTAGGGATAACTATGTTGATCGGTCTCACTGGTGGTATTGGTAGCGGCAAGACCGCAGCCGCCAATCATTTTGAATCTTTAGGCATTGATGTAGTCGATGCTGACCTTGCCAGTAGAGCGGTAGTGGAGCCAGGGCAGCCGGCTCTAGAGTCTATAGCTGAACATTTTGGCGAATCCATTATTGCCGCAGATGGCGGACTAAACCGCGCTCAATTGCGTAAACTTGTGTTTGCTGAAGAGTCAGAACGCAAATGGTTGCAGCGCCTATTACACCCACTGATCAGTGAATACCTGGCGCAGCAGATCCAAGCAAGCGCGTCTACCTACTGTCTTCTGGTTAACCCTTTGCTGCTAGAGTCTGGCCAATCGCAATGGTGTAAAAAAATCATCGTGGTAGACACCCCTGTAGAAACGCAAATTCAACGCACCATGGCTCGAGATGACAATAACCGTGAGCAGGTTCAATCTATTGTTAACGCACAAATGAGTCGGGAAGATCGTTTGTCCGCTGCCGACTTCGTACTGCTTAATGACCAAGGCATTAATGAGTTGAAGAACAACGTCGAGAACATCCACCGAGAGCTAGTAGATCTATGACAGAAACAGCCCACATAATTCAATGTCCGACCTGCAAGCAGAGTGTGAAGTGGACACCCAGCAATCCTAACCGGCCGTTTTGCTCCGAGCGCTGTAGGCTGATTGACTTGGGCGCTTGGGCAGGCGAAGACCACAGAATTCCTGCCGATAGCGAACCAGAATTTAGCGAAGACCACTAGCACAAAGACTGGAGCAGCGCGACGTACCTAAAAATACCTGGGTACAGCTAGATGCTCCTCACCTATTTAGGTGTACCTAGTATCTAGATGTACTTATGAACGGTACTCGGCGTTAATACGTATGTATTCGTAGGAAAGGTCAGTGGTCCAAATAGTTTCACTGGCGTCGCCGCGCCCCAAATCGATGAGAACGCTGAATTCATCTTGAGCCAGCACGCCAGCGCCGGCGGCCTCAGTGTAAGTAGATGACATTAAGCCACCACTTGCCACTTCAACTTCATTTAACCAAAGTGCAACGTTAGAGACATCGAGCTCTACAATCTCGGCACGGCCAATGGCCATACAAAATCGCCCCCAATTGGCGTCACCAGCAAAGAGCGCAGTCTTCACCAACGGCGATTCAGCAACGGTGTAGGCAACCTCTAAACACTCTTGCGCGGTCGCTCCGCCGGTGACTTGAACCGTCACAAACTTAGTTGCACCTTCACCGTCTCTGACAATGGCTTGCGCTAATTGCCGTGCGACTTCAGTCAAACCCTGACGCAACTGGTGATAGGCCTGCTCAGCTTGCGAATCTATTGCAGCAGCTTTGCTTTGCGCGGTGGCCGACACCATAAAGCAGTCGTTGGTTGAAGTGTCACCATCTACGGTAATACGATTGAAACTTTCGTCGGCAATTTCTTTCACCATTACCGCCAACAGCGCTTGGGAAATTTTAGCATCGCAAGCAACAAAACCGAGCATAGTGGCCATATTGGGTTTGATCATGCCAGAGCCTTTGGCAATACCGGTAATTGTGACCACTTCGCCACCAACAAATACCTGCTGACTGCAGGCTTTGGCTACGGTGTCTGTTGTCATAATAGCGGCAGCAGCTTTTAGCCAAGCGTCAGGACCAAGGTCCGCAACTGCGGCCGTTGCTGCCTTTTGCAAAGAGGGCACATTTAGCCTTTCACCAATAACCCCGGTGGAGAATGGTAAAACTGTGTTTGAATCTGTATTGAGATGCTCGGCCACATGGTTGCAAACAGCGTCTGCATCTCGATGCCCTAGCTCACCGGTGGCAGCGTTAGCATTACCACTGTTGATTACCCATGCACGGCAATGTTCTTGCCTTGCTTTTGCCAGTTGCACGGGGGGCGCGATGAAAGAAGATTGGGTATAAACACCGGCGGTAGTAGTGCTTGGTGCGAAGGAAAATACGGCTACATCGTCTCGATCCGCAGATTTAAGCCCTGTTCTAGCTGTGCCCATCTGTACACCAGGGACTGCAAGCAGGGTGCCGGGCATCGCTAAATTAACTGCCATCTTTCTCTCCAAGCCGCACGAATTAAAAACACTACTATGAGTGCACTCTAACAGTGCTCGCTATAAATGCGCTCCAAACAAATAGACTCCGAGGGCACTAGCTATTTTATACGGTGCCGTGACATTGTTTAAATTTGCGTCCAGACCCGCAAGGGCAAGGTTCATTACGCCCCACTTTGGGTTGGTTGCGTACAAATGTTTCACCTTTTGGATCAGCTGATCGCGCTGGCATATTTTCGGCGCCCATACCTTGGGCCTTGCTGTGCTCAAAGTTCATGCGTTTTGCAGCCTCTGCGCGGCGCTGTCTTTCTTGAGCTTCAACTTCTTCCGGACTTTCAATTTGCATACGTGAAAGCATGCGAATCAATTCGAACTTAATGTCGAATAAGAGGTTTTGGAATAGCTCAAAAGACTCGCGCTTAAACTCTTGTTTGGGCTGCTTTTGCGCGTAGGCACGCAAATGAATGCCTTGGCGCAAGTGGTCCATAGAAGCCAAGTGCTCTTTCCATTTTTGGTCGAGGATTTGCAGCATCACCTGCTTTTCTACCAATCGCATATTAATATCAGCTGCAGACCACTCACCTTCCTTCTGCACATACTCGGTTTCAAGTTGGCTCAGAATACGCTCGCAGAGCTTTTCTTCGTCTAGCGCATCGTCTTGGTTCAGCCACCTGGCAATTGGCTGGGTGCTATTGAATTCCGACGCTAAAGCAGCCTCCAAACCAATCACATCCCACTGCTCAACCAAACTTTCAGGCGGAATATACTGTCCTATGAAATCAAATATAACTTCTTCGCGAAGACCTTCAATAGTCGCACTGATGTCCTGCGCTTCCATAAGCTCACGACGTTGCTGGTATATCACCTGGCGCTGGTCGTTAGAGACGTCATCGTATTCAAGCAAGTTTTTACGGCTATCGAAGTTGTGCCCTTCTACCTTGCGTTGCGCGTTTTCAATAGATCGATTAATCATCTTGGCTTCAATTGCCTCGCCCTCTCCAGAACCGAGCCTCAGCATCATATTGCGCACCCCTTCGGTGACAAAAATACGCATTAAGTTGTCATCTAACGACAAATAGAAGCGAGTAGATCCCGGGTCACCTTGACGACCAGAACGGCCTCGTAATTGGTTATCTATTCGACGTGATTCATGGCGCTCAGTACCAATAATATGCAGGCCACCCGATTCAAGTACGGAGTTGTGCCTAACTTGCCATGCAGCTTGGACCTGATTTTTTTCTTCTTCACCCGGGTTGTCTAACTTACTGAGTTCGGCCTCTAAGCTACCGCCCAAAACAATATCTGTACCACGGCCAGCCATATTTGTGGCAATGGTAATAGATCCAGCACGACCTGCGTCGGCGATGATATCCGCCTCACGTTCGTGCTGCTTGGCGTTCAATACGTTGTGCTCAACCTTTCTGCGATTGAGTTCCGCAGAAAGAAGCTCCGAACTTTCAATTGAAGCAGTACCAACCAAAACCGGCTGGCCTTTCTTTATGCACTGTCCTATGTCTTCAACAATGGCATCATATTTCTCTGCCAATGATAGATACATGAGGTCGTTTTCATCCTTACGCACCATTGGCCGGTGGGTGGGTACCACCACCACATCTAGGCCGTATATTTGTTTGAATTCAAACGCTTCAGTATCTGCGGTACCTGTCATACCCGACAGTTTGTTATACAAACGGAAGTAGTTTTGGAAGGTGGTGGAAGCCAACGTCTGGCTTTCGTTTTGAATAGGTAACCCTTCCTTCGCCTCAATCGCCTGGTGGATACCATCAGACCAACGTCGGCCGGGCATAGCTCGACCCGTATGTTCGTCTACTATCACCACCTCAGAGTCGGTGATCATATAGTCAACATCACGCTTGAATAATGAGTGCGCCTTTAACGCGGCCAGCACGTGGTGCAGTAAGTTGAGGTTACTTGAAGAATAAAGACTGTCGCCCTCTGTCAATAATTCTAACTCGATAAGCGCATCTTCAACTTTCTGATGTCCTAGCTCAGTGAGTTCAATTTGCCTATTTTTTTCATCCACCGTGTAGTCAGCCGTGGGCTCTGGCACTTCGTCGCCAAATACTCGTGGAGTGTCGTCAAAGGGCTGCTCAATCAGAGTGGGTGCTACTTTGTTCAGCACTTGATAAAGCCGGGTGCTTTCTTCAGCGGCCCCGGAAATAATCAATGGCGTTCGCGCTTCATCAATAAGAATTGAGTCAACTTCGTCAATAACTGCAAAGTTCAGCTCGCGCTGAATTCTATCTTCTACGGTGAAAGCCATATTAGTGCGAAGATAATCGAAACCAAATTCGTTGTTGGTGCCGTATGTGATATCAGATCTATAGGCTACCAATTTCTCCGGGGTAGGCTGATTAGACTGAATAATGCCGACGCTTAAACCCAAAGCTTCATAGATAGGCGCCATCCATTCGGCATCACGCTTTGCCAGATAGTCATTGACAGTTACAACGTGTACGCCTTTTCCTGACAGCGCATTCAGATAGCATGGCAAAGTGGCCATCAAGGTCTTACCTTCACCGGTACGCATTTCTGCAATACGCCCTTCGTGCAAAGTAATACCGCCAACCAACTGAACGTCAAAATGGCGCATGCCCTTAGTCCGTTTTGCCGCTTCTCGCACGGCAGCGAACGCCTCAGGCAACAACTGATCTAAAGATTCGCCGGCATCAATTCTCGAACGCAGGTCTGCGGTAAATTGAATCAGGTCTGTATTGGAATCGAAATTTGCTTCTTGGTTGTTAACCTGATCCACGATTGTTTGCATGCGAGCAAGTTCTCGTGAATTCTTCGTTCCAAAAAGTCTCGTTAAAAAGTTGGCCATGGTCTAAATATGCATGCGCAAAAATGAGGTGGGGCATTGTAGCGGTTGAATGACGATTTCTATACCGACAAATTCATCCTTAGAGCGTTTAATTGGGGCAAATTGTCGAAGTACAATTCAAAGAGGAAAATTATCCTCGATTAACAAATTTCGCTGGATTGATGGCTTTGCCTTTGCGCAAAACTTCAAAGTGCACGTGGGGACCAGTAGATCTGCCACTACTACCCATATAGCCAATAACGTCGCCTCTTTTGACGGTCTGCCCTGGCGCGACTAGCAAGGAGTCGTGATGGCCGTAGCGAGTACTTATATCGTTGCCATGGTTTACTTCCACCATCATTCCGTAACCGTCGCGTCTACCTGCATAGGTGACTACGCCATTTGCTACGGCGATAACATCGGAGCCATGACGCCCGGCAAAGTCCATACCCGCATGCCAAGCCTGCTTGCCATTAATTGGATCTACGCGCTTACCAAAGGGTGAAGACATCCACCCTTGCGAAATAGGTCTGCCAGTGGGCTGGGCACCAGCATCACTGTAATAGCCAAGCAACACATCATCGAGAATACCTAACTCTTTTTCGCGACGCTCAAGACGTGTTGATAACGAAGATAAGTCACTCTCGAGATCGGCCCAAGCCATAACTTTTTGACTAGCATCCACTGGACCGCCCTGCGCAGGAATTTCGTCAAAACTAAATTCATCCTGCGGCAAGCCTGTGGACTTGTGCATATAGGATGCGAGCGCCTCCATGCGCCAAAGCCTGCCTTGCATTTCCGCAAGTTGACGCCCCACGGCTTGGCTTTGAGCTTCAGACTTACCCTGCAAGTCGGCAACTAAGCCCTTTTGTTCGGCTAATTGGCCGCGCCAGCTACTTATGACGTCAGAGTCTACAAAGTCTCGCTGCACCAGCGCCACACCAGAAGTGAAAATCCCTGCGCAAAGAACCGTAAAAAATAGGGCTATAGCTTTACCACCCCAGGGACTAATGGACAAGCTTTTGGGCTCACCTAATTTATCAATCAGAACAATTTTCATGCAGAGCTAATTTTCACCATCAAATGTAGTAACGAACATAACAAAAAGTCGGCTAGCAATACATTACCTTTAGCATTACAAACTCAATGAAATGAATAAAAAACCCATCAAAGTCACACTCGATGGCAATACTGGTGAACCCTACACCACATAATTCACCGGGTGGCGCTGCCCCCTAGAGAATCAACGACGCTTATAGCGAATCACATACTGGCGATTTTAGCTCAGATTTCAAATCAAAAATCCGCCGTTAATCCATATTTTTCATCCATTTATAAAAAAAGCCATTGGAAGATGCCAATGCTCCGCTTTGATTCGCTCGAGGCGAGCGCAAAACGTTACCGTCCAAATCCAACCATAAGGCTATCAAAATGATGCGACTAGTTCTGATCATATTACTCCTGCTAAAAAATGTCGCCTTGGCAACGGTGATTACTGAGCCGCCCGAAGAAATGGCTCAATGGAAGGACTGGTTAGCAGCCGGTTTCCCTGAATACCGATGCCCCTATTTTGGCGAATTCGCAAATTCTAAAAAATGCGTCTGGCCAGGAACCCTAAAGTTAAAGGTCAACGGTAGCGGTGCAATATTCTATCAAACTTGGACGGTCTTTGAAGAGAGCTAGATAACTTTAGTGGGTAATGAACAGCTATGGCGCGCGGAGGTAAGTGTTTACCGGGACAACAAATCACAAGACTCAGTGGCCGTGCTCTCGAAAAACGGGCGCCCGAGAATACTGTTGGTGCCTGGCAAATATGAAGTTGCCGGCCGCCTGCGGTGGCGCGACCAACCTCAGTCAATACCTATTCCAAGTGATAGCGC
This sequence comes from Gammaproteobacteria bacterium, assembly GCA_963581445.1. GTDB lineage: Bacteria > Pseudomonadota > Gammaproteobacteria > Pseudomonadales > Azotimanducaceae > UBA4421. The sequence goes on from CAUZON010000035.1 coordinate 7,633, forward strand.
CATCGTTCAACTGGAAATCGATGGCCGTCGGGTGGCGCGACCAGACTTTAACGATGCGGGCATGCTTTGGCTGCAACGCGCTCGTAATGAGAGCAACCCAGCCTCTTTGCGCATGAACCGATCTACGGAAAATTGGCCCGAACAGGAAACCTGGAGTTTAAAATCTGCTAATGCATTGAGCGGGGGCAAAAATAGCGGGGTGAAAACACTCGACCCCAGCCAAATTGACCTACCTAGACCATGGTACGATTTGCCCACCTACCTTGTCACTGGCGACAGTACCTTTGAGATAGAAGAACAATATCGAGGCGACACCTCCAATAGCTCTAATCAAATTAGTCTACAGCGCGGCATATTCCTCGATTTCGACGGCGCTGGCACCACTATCAGCGACCGCCTGACTGGCAGTATAGGTAGAACACCACGACTATTTACGCAACCCGCTCTAGATCTTGGCAGAGCATCACTACGTGGCGAGCCCGCGTTGATCACTCAACTAGAGAACGAGAGCGGTAAGAGTGTAGAAATTCGCGACACTAACCTCAACCTGAAAACCGTTAACCGTTTAGAGGACCTCCAACAACTCACAGCCACAGATTGGCAACAGAATATTGCTAGTCTTTCGGTAGCTTTAGCACTGCCAGCCAGATGGCGGCTTTGGCACGCGTTGGGGCCAGACAACGCACAAGCCTCGAGGCTTAGTCGCTGGACCCTTTGGGACATATTTTTGTGCCTGCTAATTTCTGGCACGATTTTTAAACTCATGGGTGTGCGCTGGGCCATTTTATCTATTGCCACTTTTGCACTGTACTACCACGAAAACAACGTGGCCCTCATCAGCTGGCTTGTTTTAATATTGGCTCTACCACTTTTACGCGTATTGCCTGCAGGCAGAATTCGCTTGGGCACCAATGTAGTCGCCTATTTAACATTGTTCGCTCTCACTTTGAGCACCTTAGTATTTGCCGTAAAACAGATCAGAATAGGTCTTTACCCACAGTTGGAGCATCAAAATGCGACAGCGGTCGTAGGTTAGAGAGATCAGGAACTAGGGGGTACGATGGATGCCCCAGTTCGCGCTAACGTTTCCAAAAATTCCCAAGCGCTTAGCGGCGATGAAAATGTTGAGGAAGTCATTGTGACGGCTTCTAAGAGCCGGTCGATAGCCGCAGAATTTCGGCGCTACGAACCTGACTCCTATATACAGACAGGACAAGGGCAAGCGATCTGGCAATGGAACACGGTCAATCTCAATTGGTCCGGCCCTGTCACTTAAGACGCGCCCTTGACGCTTTATCTAACTGGCCCATTGAGTACCAGCGTCTTGCTCATACTCCAGACCACCGTGGTGGTTTTACTTGGCTTAGGTTTCGCCTTAGCGCTAATAAAAACATCCAAAAAAACTGGGGGCCAGGCGGCAGCATGTGGGGACGCGCCACCACTAACAGCATCAATGTATTGTTATTCGGACTTTCTGCTTACGCAGCACTTCCTACAGATGCCGTGGCCAGCACAGGATTCCCGCCAGAGTATCCAATGAACACTTGGCAGCAACGTTTGTTGGAGAGCCCAGAATGCCTGCCCGACTGTGTTTCCATCGACAACACGAGGGTGCAGGTTATAGGCTACCGGCTGACAATTACCATGCTTACCAGCAGTGGCAGTCACCTTAGTCTGCCAATAGATCGAGATGAATCTTGGCAACTCCAGAGCGCACTGGTAGACAATAAAGTCAGCCAGCAATTTGCTCTAGTGGACGAACAAATTTGGCTCAATATTCCAAAAGTCAAAAACGAGATGCAAATTCAAGCATTAATCCTCGGCGACACGGTGAACTTATCAGTCCCCCTCAACCCTCACAATATTGCGCTCAAAGCCCCCGGCTGGGAGGCTTTTGGACTGCAAAATTACACCCGACCCAACAGAAAATTTGAGCTACAAAAACGAGCAAAGACTGTGCAAAGTGAACTACTGGTAGCGGCGCCCGTAGCGCCTTTTGTTACTTTCAGAAGAAACCTGGAAATAGATCTCGACTGGCAACTTACAACTCATGTATGACTAGTTGCCCCTAAAGACGGCGGATTTACCGCCAAAATCTCATTGATAGAGAACGAAATCGTTTTCTCCGAGGATATAGAGGTTATTGAAGAAAATAACGAGCGTTACATCTCCGTAGGGTCTAAGCATGGTCAGTCGGCGTTTACACGGAACTCAATATTTGAGCCTTCCAAAACCACCAATATGGTGGCTTCAAGTTATCCATGGCTTACGGTAACACCCCCCGCTGGTACGCGACGTTAAGTGGTTTAACGCATGCTAAGGCGGCATCCCTTGGATTCGCCAAAACTACTTGGCATCCTTGGCCGCAAGAGCAGGTGTCAATTTACCTAACTAAGCCGCTTGCCGCCAAGGGGCCCTTCCATAACTATTGAGCGCGTGGAGGTGAACAACAACCCGGGCGAACGGTCTTCAAAGGTCACGGTGTCGCTTCAATTGCTCTCAAGTGTAGGCGGCGATATTGTTATACCTGAACCACCGAACGCAACGCTACAAAATGTGTTTGTAGGCGGTCAAGCCGCAACAGTGGAAGAAGAAAATGCGCAAATCACTCTGCCCCTACATCCAGGATTGCAATCCGCGCAACGAGAATAGATGGTTGATGAAGGGGTTACCTTTAGAACATCAACGCTAGGTCTAGTGCTGCCGCTAAATCCTAACAGCATTAGCTTGACTCTAAATCTACCACAATCCCGCTGGCCGCTATTTGTAGACGGTCCAAACTTTGGTCCTGCCATGCTTTTCTGGGGCGTGCTCATTGTTATTCTCGGCTTAACAATTGGCCTTGGCTATGTTGTCAGACGGCAAAATCTGACCATTCCCGTGAATACCACTCAATGGGTTTTGCTGGCTCTAGGCATGAGTTCCATCAACATATTAGGGATCGTCCCCGTGGTTTTATGGTTTTTTGCTATGGAAGCCAGATCTAGACTAAAACTGAACGGAAGAACTGGCTTCAACTTACAGCAGATGGGGCTAGTGGTCTTAAGCTTGATAGCAATGATCAGCCTATTTTCAACCATACCCGCAAGCCTGCTGTCCGCCCCAGACATACAGGTAGTCGGCAATGGTTTTAGCAACTACTAATATCACTGGTTCCAAGATCGAGCTGTCGACATCCTGCCACAAGGTTATGTAATCAGCGTATCAGTATGGGTATATCGGTTAAGCATGCTGCTTTGGTCGCTTTGGCTGGTATTTGCTCTATTTAAATGGGCTGCCTGGAGTTGGCGGTGCTTTAGCCAAAATAAAATTTGGCATACGGATAAAGTTATCGTTGAGTAGTTAATAGCCGATTTCGGTTCCTTAACATTCGAACTGACCCGAATTGAATCTAAGGGTAAAGTGTTACCCACGAGAACTGCTGTGCGTATGCAGCGCATGTGCACTTACGCCACAATTTGCGCGCGCTCATAGGAAAGTAGCTTTGCCAACGAAAAAAATAGACAACATACTCAGTGAGGATAGAAGCAGGTACTCACCGTTACAGAAGCTTTTACATTTATCTGCCAATCAAAAAGCATGGACCGCTGAATTTCGTGCAGTGTTAGATGAGCCGCTAAAATATAATGTGGAGGTCACAAAAATTCAGGGACCTGTTGCCCATATACTTTGCAGAAGCGCTTCAGCAGCAACAAGAATGCGTTTTAAAGCGCCAGAAATTTTACCCTTACTCAATCAATTGGCCAGCTTCAGCCGAGTTCTATCTCTGAGTTTAAGGGTGGCGGACGATGGTGGAGGTAAGCCAAACTAAAAGTGTCGCTGGCCTTAAATCTTAAGCTCACTCTTTAACCCACCTTTAACCCACACTTGGCTAAATAATTCGATCCCAGATCAACAAGCGCTAAATCTTAGTCCAATAAAGGTTCAGCTCTTCTATAAGCCAATGGCACCTCTTCATCGCTGGCAAAGGTGACTATCTCATAGGCATCAGGTGTGGCGAGCAACTTACGGAGTAACGCATTATTGGGACCATGGCCTGACTTATGCCCATGAAAACTACCTATTAGGCTACAACCCAAGAGGTACAGATCACCAATTGCGTCTAAGACTTTATGTTTTACAAACTCGTCTCTAACCCGTAAGCCATCTTCGTTTAGAATTTTTGAGTCATCAACAACAATGGCATTGTCTAAACTACCGCCCTTAGCCAAATCCATATCTTGGAGTTTCTCTATATCAGCCAAAAAGCCAAATGTTCTTGCTCGACATACTTCCTTTAAAAAACTCATCGAGGAAAAATCAACTGTGGCTGTATGTTCATGGGCGGCAAAAACGGGGTGGTCATACTCCAATGTATAGCTGAGTTTAAACCCTTCGTACGGACGCAGCTCAACCGAGAAGTCGCTTTCTTCGTGTTTTATTGTTTTCAATACGCGCAAAAATTTCTTCGGCACATCTTGTTCTAATATTCCGGCGGCCTGAATAAGAAAGACGAATGGCGCAGCGCTACCGTCCATTATGGGTAATTCAGCGGCATTCACTTCAACGGTCGCATTGTCTATGCCAAGCCCTGAGAACGCGGACATTAAGTGTTCAATAGTCGAAATTTCATATCGGCCGTTACTCAGTGAGGTGGCCATATGCGTACTGCCCACATTTAGAGCATGAGCATGGACGCTCATTTCCTCATTCAGATCAGTACGACGAAATACGATGCCGCTGTCGACAGGGCCCGGACCAAGAATTAAATTAACTTGCTTGCCCGTATGCAGGGCTGACCCAGTAGCACGGACAGAATTCTTCAGCGTCTGTTGGTTAATAGAACCATTCATAAGCAAAACTCAATATTGCGACTATCATTTTGCAGCTACTGCAACAAACAAATAGCCCGATAAAACTGGATAGATCAGGGGACAACTCAAACGACTTTACATCAACTAGAAAAGGGGGAGATCTCCTCCCCCTGCACGCGTCTAGCAGGATGCGTTAGTTATTTGAACTTTAGTCTGCCTGACGCCTTAAAAACGCTGGCACATCTAAATAATCAAGATCTTTACCTTGAAGATCTATCTCATCGATCCCTTTCGCTTCCGAAGGCTGGTTGCGCTTATAAGTTGGCACATCCAAATCGTTTATATTGAGATACCCAGGGTACTTACCTCCAACAATACCATTACTGTTGTCTACCGCCATGGTCGGTCCGGCAACGCCGCCCAATCCAGTAGCCACTACTGTCACCATAATCTCGTCACCGAGGGACTCGTCAATAACCATGCCGATCACGACGGTAGCAGTAGGAGAGGCGAACTCTTCTATTGAATTACCTACTTCGCTGAACTCGCCAATGCTTAGGCTAGAACCACCAGATACATTGACCAAAATGCCGCGAGCGCCATTCAGGTCAACATCTTCAAGTAATGGTGAACGTATTGCAGCTTCAGCCGCAGAGCGTGCCCGTCCTGGGCCAGATGCCATACCTGTACCCATCATTGCTGTGCCCATTTCGGACATAACAGTGCGTACATCAGCAAAGTCGACATTAATCAAACCTGGTCGGATAATAAGATCTGCAATACCTTTAACAGCACCAAGCAGAACATCGTTGGCGCTACCAAATGCGTCCAAAAACGAAGTATCCGCGCCAAGCACGTCTACTAACTTTTCATTAGGAATGGTAATCAACGAGTCTACGTGCTGAGAAAGCTCTTCAATGCCTTTATCTGCTTTTGCATCACGGCGCTCAAAACCAAATGGTTTTGTCACAACAGCAACGGTCAAGATACCCATTTCACGGGCAACTTCCGCAACAACGGGTGCTGCGCCGGTACCTGTGCCACCACCCATACCGGCGGTAATGAACACCATATCCGAGCCGATCAACAACTCAGCTATGCGGTCGCGGTCTTCCAGTGCTGCTTCCCTACCTATTTGCGGGTTAGCTCCAGCGCCAAGTCCCTTGGTAATACCACTACCAATTTGCAATGTAGTCGGCGCAGTTAAACCTGCTAATGCCTGAGCATCCGTATTGGCGCATATGAAATCAACGCCACCTACCTCTTGGGTCAGCATATGCTGCACAGCGTTACCGCCGCCGCCGCCGACCCCTATAACTTTGATCACTGCCCTCTGTGGTGCACTATCTACTAATTCAAACATCGTCTTCTCCTGCTAGAAGTTTTCAGTGAAGAAACTTTTAACTCTGGCAAACATACTGCTCTTACGGCTGCTTCGTTTGCTCGGTCGTTCCTTCTCTTGGTCTAACCCGTACTGCAACAGCCCAACACTGGTTGCAAAAACGGGGTTCCTTACGATGTCCTTCAAACCCGCCACATTACGTGGCGCCCCCAAACTGACTGGCATGTGAAATATTTCTTCAGCAAGCTCAATCAAACCTTCCATCTTGGCACCGCCTCCGGTGAGCACGATACCTGATGCAATCAAATCTTCGAAGCCACTGCGTCGCAGCTCCGCCTGGATAAGCCGAAACAATTCGTCGTATCTAGGCTCAACCACCTCGGCAAGGGTCTGCCGAGACAATTCTCGTTCTGGTTTTTCGCCTACCCCTGGAACCTTAATCACTTCATCAGCTTTTGCAAGCTGTGTCAGTGCACAGGCATAGCGAATTTTTATGTCCTCAGCATTTTGCGTCGGCGTTCTGAGTGCCATGGCGATATCATTTGTAACCTGATCGCCGGCAATTGGTATGACAGCAGTATGCCGTATTGCACCGTTAGTAAATATAGCTATATCGGTTGTACCCCCACCGATATCAACAATACACACACCAAGATCGCGCTCATCATCGGAGAGCACTGAATAGCTGGACGCTAACTGCTCCAAAACCACGCCATTAACACCCAGGCCGCATCGCTCAATACACTTTTCTATGTTTTGCGCCGCGTTCACCGCGCAAGTGACCATATGAACCTTAGCTTCTAAGCGCACGCCGGACATACCCAGAGGCTCTTTAACGCCTTCTTGGGTATCAATAATGAATTCCTGCGGTAGCACGTGCAAAATCTTTTGGTCAGCGGGTATCGCCATGGCCTTTGCTGCGTCTATAACCCGCTCTACATCCTGGGCAAATACTTCGCGATCACGGATCGCGACAATGCCGTGAGAATTCAAGCTGCGTATATGACTTCCCGCTATGCCTGCATAAACTGATTCAACTGAACAACCCGCCATCAGTTGAGCTTCTTCAATGGCCCGCTGAATAGATTGCACGGTGGAGTCGATATTGACCACAACGCCTTTTTTTAACCCTCTGGATTGGTGGGTACCAATGCCAATAATTTCGAGTTCTTCGCGTTCATTTACATTCGCAATGATCGCGGCGACTTTATTTGTGCCTATATCTAGTGCAACAATTTTGTTCATTTGTAATTCAGTCGCCATAGCTAAATTCCAGATAAAGAGCTTTGATTTATATTCAGAGTAAATTCAATTGCGCTCAAGCGCGACAAATCTGCCACTGGGTCGTTTTGTTCTTGAATAAATTTTACAGCAATGCCGCTCGGATAGCGTGCATCTACGTAATCTATTATCTCAACCTTTTCGCGTAATACACTGCTATATGCACGAAGAAACCTATTCATACGCGCATTAATTTCGCTGCTGCCTAAATGCAGGGCCAGTCCGTTAGCAAACTCAACGACCCACTCACCTTCAGCAGATTCTGATAAATCCATAATGCGCAGTGCCTGCCTCGAAGCAAATTGCTGCAACAGTCGATAAACTTCCATACTTTGCTGAGGATTGCTCACCGATGAGCGCAGGGTGGGCAAGTTTGGATATTGGTCTGGCAACTGCAATAGGCTGCCATCTGCCGTTAAGTAGTCGTCCGTACCCCATTTTGCGACGGGGCTTTCTTTACGGATATTAACAATCAATTTATTTGGCCACTTCCGGCGAATCTCCACACCTCGAGCCCAACCCATAGATTTCAGTGTGTCCTCAAAATCCGCGAGGTCGGTGCTTAAAATACCTTCAACATTTACTTCAATTAAGGCACCTCGAATTCTTGTACGCTCCGCAGGCGTCATATCACCTTCAACAACTAGGGTATCAATGGGTTTATCTAATATGGCCCAAAGCTGCCAACTGGCGGCAAATACAACGATTAAGCCAAAGGTTTTCATAGCTTTTCTAAGCATCGGCACCTCGTAGACTGTTAGAAATTACGTTGACGTTGCCGGCACCTTGCACTAAAAGCACTTCGCCTTCTTTTAGCAATGAGGGCAGAAGCACCAAAGCTTCCTCAGGATCTTGAGCATAAACTGGACTTACCTGACCTCGTTGCCGTATTGCTTGGGCCAACGCCTTGCTGTCAGCGCCAGAAATGGGCGCTTCGCCTGCCGAATACACTTCTAGCAGTATCAAAGTGTCGACCCCTGACAATACACGCACAAAGTCATCAAACAGGTCTCTGGTGCGCGAATATCTGTGAGGTTGATAAACCATCGCTATTTTTTCTCCAGGCCACACTCTGCGGGCGGTTTTAATCACAGCCTCAACTTCAGTGGGGTGATGGCCGTAGTCATCAACAAGAGTGACTTGTGAGCCACCCAAGGAAACATCGCCAGTAACTTGGAAGCGCCGATCTACCCCAGCAAAACCGTCCAAGCCAGCCAAAATCGCCTCATCCTTGATACCTTCTTCAGATGCAACTGCAATAGCGGCCAACGCATTCATTACGTTATGTTGACCTGGAATAGACAACCGGACATTGAGATCTTTGCCCCAGCCAGGTCGCTCTACAGAAAATGTCCAATGCTGCCCATTAGCTTGGATATTAGTTGCGCGAAATTGCGCATCTTCAGCACATCCATAGGTCAATACTGGCCTAGAGAGTGAAGTAATTAAATTTCGTGCCTCAGCGTCATCTATGCACAAAACTACGCTGCCATAAAAAGGCAGGCGGTGCGCAAACTCCACAAAAGACGATTTCAACTTTTCAAAGTCGTGGTCGTAGGTCGCCATGTGATCTTGATCAATATTTGTAATTACAGCGGTCATGGGCTGCAACCGTAAAAACGAGGCATCACTTTCATCCGCCTCAGCAATCAGATAACGGCCAAGACCTAACTCTGCGTTAGTGCCGACACTATTTAACAGACCGCCAATAACAAATGTAGGCGACAAATTTGCGCAGCGAAAAATTTCTGTTATCAAACTAGTCGTGGTCGTTTTACCGTGAGTGCCTGCAACAGCAATGCCGTGTCTGTAACGCATAAGCTCTCCCAGCATTTCTGCCCGGGGCACTATGGGCACGCGTGAATCTTTAGCGGCCATTACCTCGGGGTTGGTTGTATCAATGGCCGAGGAAACTACTACAACATCTGCACCTTTTACCCACAGAGCACTGTGCCCAATATGAATCTTTGCGCCCTTTCGTTGCAGCCTATTTGTAGTAGCAGATGCCCGAATGTCAGAGCCAGTCACCTGATAGCCCTGATTAATTAGAACCTCTGCAATGCCACACATACCCGCGCCACCGATGCCGACAAAATGAACGCAGCGGATACGCCCCATTTCTGGAACTTTGTAGTCATTGGATTCAGACACGCGCCTTACCCTCCAATAATGAGCTACGAAAAACCAGACCAAATAAAGCGCACGAAGTCATTAAGCTACTGCCGCCATAACTAATAAAAGGAAGGGTCAAACCTTTGGTAGGTAAAACGCCGGTATTAACACCCAAATTAATGAGTAATTGAAAAGCAAAAATTAAGCCAACAAAATAACATGCGTAGCCGGCAAACAAATGACCGCCATCAACACAGCGTCGCGCAACCGTAAAAATTTTCAGCACAAGAAAACTAAATACTACAACTAAAAATATTGCACCCACCCCGCCAAGCTCTTCGGCAATGACTGCAAAAATGAAATCGTTATGGGCTTCGGGTAAGTAGTAGAGTTTTTGTATACCTTCACCTAATCCTAAGCCAAATAGTTCTCCGCGACCAAAAGCGATCAGTGCTTGGACCAATTGATAGCCGCCATCGAACGGCACAGCCCAGGGGTTAGAAAAGGAATTGAACCTGCGCATGCGATAGGGTTCGATCCATATGAGCAGCGCCAACAAAAGACAAGCCACCAAAAGCAGCAGCAAAACATAACGCAGTTTAGTGCCCGCCAAAAAAAACAGTGTGCATACCGCCGCCATAATCACTACAGCAGAACCTAAATCAGGTTCGACAATGAGTAGGCCCGCCACAAATGTGGACATCATCAAAGGGATCAAAAATTGCAACGGTGACTCAATCACAGAATTTGAATAGCGCTGTATATATCCCGCCAGATAGAGAACTAAACCAAATTTGGCAACCTCAGATGCTTGTATGGTAAACCCTGCTACTGGCAACCAACGCGAAGCACCATTCACCTCTCGACCAATACCGGGGATCAACACGAGCACAGCAATGACCACTGCTGCCACCCACCCCAGAAGATAAAAGCGTGACCAAATAGAAATTGGGACAAGCGCCACCGCCAGAAAAAGGGCCAATGAAAGTGTTAGAAACAAAAGATGTTTGGTCAAATAGTTGCCATTAAGTGCAACCGCTGCTGAAGCGACCATAATACTACCAAAGACCAAAAGCACAAACCATGGAATGAGTAGTTCCATGCTGTCGCGGCCAATAGGTAAGTTGCGCATTGTGGTTAACATCATGCATGCACCGCCGGTAAATCAGCGGCGGCTAAGCCGCGCACAGCATCGGCAAAAACATCTCCGCGCTGCTGAAAATTGTCGTACATGTCTAAGCTCGCGCATGCCGGCGAGAGGAGCACCAAGTCTCCAGTGGCGGCACCCTTTACAGCAGCAGCCACCGCATCTTGCATAGAAGCGGCGAAGATATGAGGAATACCACATTGATCAGCTACCGCCGCAACACCGGGGCCATTTTTGCCTAAAGCAATTAACTGCTTAACCCGACCTATTAAAGCGTCAGCCAAAGGTCCTAAATCTGCCCCCTTAGCATCGCCACCCGCTATCAAAACGACATTATCCGCCCGCGCTAACCCATCTAGCGCAGCTATGGTTGAGCCAACATTAGTCGCCTTTGAATCGTTCACAAAAGTGACACCGGCAATCTCAGTGACCGTTTCAAACCTGTGCTTAAGCCCCTGAAAATCACTCATATAATTTGCAACAACACTTGGCGCTATCCAAGGTTCAACCAGAGCCATTGCAGCCATACAATTGAGCGTATTATGACGACCTTTTAACGGCAAGCTGACGCTAGGACAAATAGGTAATTCGCCCCTAAAAATCCATTCTTGTTGCTTGTGACTCTCAAGACCCCAGGCGTCTTGCGAGTTTGGCTTAGTAAATCCAAAGCTAGCAATACCAGCCAAATTTGCACCTTGCGTACTTGTATCCTCTCGGCTGTAAATCCAGCTTTTTGCATCAGCTAAGATTTTTTTCTTGGCCGCAATATAATTATGCAATGATCCATGATGATCTAAATGGTCTTCTGTGATGTTAAGAATAACGGATTGGGCCAGGGGCAAATTTTTGCTGTGCTCAAGTTGAAAACTAGAAAGCTCTAAAACAAAAAAATCCATGTGTTCATCAAGCAGGTCCAGCGCCGCCTCACCAAGATTACCGCCAATCGCACAACGGTAACCTGCGCTATGCAGAATATGCCCCACTAAGGACACAACAGTACTTTTACCATTAGTCCCCGTAACACCTATTACTGGCGCGGTTACATTGCTAAAAAATAGATCTATATCGCTGACCAGCGATAGCTTGGAGGCTCTGGCTTGCGCTAACAAACGATTGCTTAAAGGTAATCCAGGACTAACAATTGCTGCCGGAGCGTCCAACAAAATCTGCTCCGGCCAAGCCTCGCATTGCCAATGAATTTCCAGGCTTGCAAAATCTGCGTGAACTGGTCTTTCTGGGCGTGTATCTAACACCACTGGATTCTCACCCCGCGCAAGCAGATACCTAGCCACGGACTGGCCAGTTATACCAAAACCTAAAATTGCATTGCGCGCAGTCATAATGGTTGGGGCTACCTCAGCTTCAAAGTGGAAAGACCAATAATCACCAGCACTAGCGTGATGATCCAAAATCGCACGATAACTTTCGGCTCAGGCCAGCCCTTTAATTCGAAGTGATGATGAATAGGCGCCATACGAAAGATCCGTCGCCCAGTCAGGCGAAAGGAGATCACCTGAATAATAACGCTGGCGGTCTCTAACACAAATAACCCGCCCATAATGAGCAGCACTATTTCATGGCGGACAATAATGGCAACTAGGCCAAGGGCGGCGCCGAGCGCTAAAGCACCTACATCGCCCATAAAAATTTGCGCAGGATAAGTGTTGAACCAAAGAAAACCCAATCCAGCACCGATTAACGCGCCACAAAAAACCGCTAATTCGCCTGCCCCGGGAATGTAAGGAATCTGCAGGTAATTAGAAAACTCGGCATTTCCAACAAGGTAGGCAATCAGACCCAAAGCAGCGCCAACCATCACCGAGGGCAAAATGGCCAAGCCGTCTAGCCCATCGGTTAGGTTAACCGCATTACTCATACCCACTATCATTAGGTAGCTTAGCGCTATGAAGCTCACGCCAAGGGGAATAGCCACATCCTTAAAAAACGGCACATAAAGCATAGTTTGGGCCGGAAACTCTGCCGATTGATATAAGTAGATTGCCGCCGCCAAGCCGAATACTGACTGCCAAAAATATTTCAGTTTGCCGGACAGACCTCTACTGTTTTTCTTCGAAATCTTTAGATAATCGTCTACCCAACCAATAACGCCAAAAGCCATGGTCACACCCAGCACCAACCAAATATAGCGATTAGTTAGGTCGCCCCATAGAGAGGTGGTAACCAAAATGATGACGAGAATCAGCGCTCCGCCCATAGTAGGCGTACCCGCCTTACTAAAATGCGAGGCAGGGCCATCGTCTCTAACGACCTGTCCAATTTGCGCCCGACCTAGCCTTGCAATCATCCAGGGTCCAATTAGCAAAGACATCGCCAGTGCCGTCATGACACTGACCATAGTGCGTAGGGTTAAATACTTGAAGACAACAAAGCCGCCCACATATGCAGAAAGATAATCCGTTAACCACAGCAGCATTAACCCGTACTCCTTAATATTTTTTCAGCAAACTCAACGTCGCTAAAGTGATTGTGCTGACCAAGTATTTCTTGCGTATTTTCATGCCCTTTACCGGCGATCAGGACTACATCATCAGAACCGGCGGATTCAATAGCCGCCTGAATGCATTTCGCTCTGTCGACCTGTATATGTACTTTGTTCGTTACATCAGACGCCACGCCAACAAGCATGTCTTGGATAATACTTTCTGGATTTTCACTACGAGGATTGTCCGACGTCAGCCAGACTATGTCGCTTCCGGCACAAGCCAGTTTTGCCATTTCCGGCCGTTTGCCGAGATCACGATCACCGCCACAACCCACCACACATATGACCTTACCTCGACACTGAGGTCTAATTGCGGCCAACACTTTATGCACTGAATCAGGTGTGTGCGCGTAGTCCACTACAACTTTGGGGCTCTTTGGGCCACCGGCTAAAACTTGCATACGCCCGGGCACTACGCTCATATTTTGTAGGGCATTAGAGGCATCCGACAGCCTATGTCCCATACCCATCATGACCGCCAACGATGCTGCGATGTTGGCAATGGCAAAGTCTGCTACCACGGGCAACAAACAACTTACTTTGCCCCAAGGGGTGGCGAACTTCACATCCATACCTTTGCTGACCGGTGATGCACGCCAACTAACATCGCCACCTTTACCATAACTAATAACTTCCTGAGCGCGATTGGTCACCGCCAAACTTCTACCAAAAGCATCGTCGCTATTTATAACAGCAAGTTTCAGTGGCCATTGAGTGAAGAGCCGGGCTTTTGCTCGGCCATAGTCATCCATGGTCTTATGAAAATCTAAATGGTCGCGAGTGAGATTGGAAAAAACCGCGACATCAATTTTTACGTCATCGATACGCCCTTGAGCCAGAGCATGAGAGCTGACTTCTAACGCCAATCGAGGAATGTTATTAGCATAAAGACTGGCGATTCGCCGTTGCATTTCTACTGCATTGGGGGTTGTTAACGCAGCTTCAGATAATCGTTCTACCCGCCCCCAACCCAAAGTCCCGCAGTAACCACAGGGCACGCCGAGTATGTCGCTAAAGTTAGCCACGTGAAAACCAATAGACGTCTTACCGTTAGTGCCAGTAACGCCAATACATTGTATGTTTGCGCTGGGCGCTGCGTAGAATTTGACTGCAAGCGCGCTTTTACGGGCGGCCAAGTTTTCCACCCCTAACATGGGCACGCCTCTTTGCACCGGAGCAGTGCTGCCTTGATCATAAAGAACGGCAACAGCACCTGCCGACACCGCTTGCTTGATATGCTCCTCGCGTTGGTTTGAGTCAATCGCACTGGCAATAAATATATCGTTGGCCAACACCATGGTGGAATTTTCGCAAAGCCCAAAGATTCCGACATCGCCAATAAAGGCAGAGTCGCTCAGCACATCTTTTAACACGTTGTCGACATTGATCATCATCCGCGACCGCCAAATCCGGTTGGAACAACGCCAACCTTCGCCGAGGACACAGCAGTCCCAGACAACGCAGGAGCTACTTTGTCTGGGCTTACGCCCAACAAGCGCAAACTACGCTCCGCGACCCGTGCAAAAACCGGCGCGGCAACTTTACCGCCACCAGAGCGACCCGCTTTGGCTTCGTTAATAACAATAATCATAACGACCTTGGGATCTGACACAGGTGCCACACCGGCAAACCAAGCAATATGTCTTTCGTCGTCGTAGCCATTGGCACCAATCATGCGCGCGGTACCAGTTTTACCTGCGACTCGATAGCCAGTTACAGCCGCCTGATAGGCGGTGCCTTCGGGTGCCGTCACCGTCTCCATCATCGCAAGAACATCTTTAGTCGCTTGCTCCTCAAACACTCGCTCGCCAACCTTCGCCGCAGCACTTTTGACAATGCTGACAGGTAGTCTGAGGCCATGACTGGCTAAAGTTAAATAGGCTTGCGCTAGCTGAATTGGCGAGACATTTAGCCCGTATCCATACGCCAAGGTAGCGCGTTCAACTGGATATCTAAGCTGGGCACTGGATAATTTTCCATATGCTTCACCAGGCAGTTCAACGCCTACGTAGGTGCCCAAGCCAGCCCTAACTAATACATCAAATACGGCGTCTTGCTCTAAATCTAGCGCTAACTTAGCAAAAGCGACCTGACTAGATTTCTGAATAGACTGGCCCAGCGACAAGCTCTTTCTGTTTATTGGATCCTCGATCAGTTTGTTACCAATCCAAAAGTAACCTGGCGCGGTATCAATCATCGTTTCGGGTGTATAACGCCCTGTTTCTAATGCTGCAAGAGCGGTAAACGGTTTGATGGTTGAACCTGGCTCATAGACATCTACCACTGCACGATTACGCATCTTATTTTGCAATCGCCCCCGGCTATTAGGATTGAAGGAGGGTTGATTAACCATGGCCAGAACCTCGCCTGTCTTCGCGTCCAACATGATCAGTGAGCCGCTTGCCGCTTGGTGACTATTTACCGCAGATTTTAATTCACGATAGGCAATAAATTGCAGGCGCAAATCAATTGTTAGATTTAGGTCTTCGCCATATTTTGGCGAGCTAAGATAATCGAGGTCACGAATCGAATTTTTCTTGCGATCTCTCAAGACAGTTTTGGCCCCTGAATGACCGCGCAGACTTGCTTCAAAATTGGATTCTAGGCCTTCAATACCTGATCCGTCGATGTCGGTAATGCCGACAATGTGGGCGGCTATTTCTCCAGCTGGATAGTAACGTTGGTATTCGGGTTCCAGTTTAAGGTGGCTTATTTTTAACTCTTTGAGCGCATTGCTTTTGGCCCAACTCAGCCGCCGCTTCAGATACAAGAAGCCTTTTTCTCGATTATTTTCGACCCTTTTACGCACCGCATCCTTAGTGTAACCCAATGCATCTGCGATTTGTTGTAACTCGGAATCTTTAAACTTAGCTAATCTAGGATTTGTAGATACCGCAAAAACTGGCGTACTTACCGCTAAGGGTTCGCCGTTTCTGTCGTAGATCATGCCCCGCATACCGGGAATAACCTCTTCGTGTACAGAGCGCTCATCGCCTTCTTGTTGCAAGAAGTCGCGCTCAGTGACACCCAAATATAAAACTCTGACGGACAAACCCACGCCCAAAAGCAAGAAGGCGACGAGGACTACATAATGCCTCCAGGCCTTCAATTATTGACCTGCACAATATTTTCGGGAAAAAACATCTGCAGTTCGCTCTTAGCCACAACTTCTACGGTTTGCATGCTAGCTAAGGTACTGCGCTCTAACAAAAGTCTGCTATAGTTCGCCAGCAGAACATTTTGATTAGTTTGTAGCTCGTCCATAGAGCGGTACAAAAAACGCATCTCGTCTGCAGATTCAACCAACCGCAGACCACCATAAAAAATACCCAAGAGTAAAATAACCACACCAGCAACCCATTGCGCAGGAACAGTTTTGCGCTGTTTTGATGCAGCCACTACTTTGGCCGTATTTTTCCTGACTAGCGGCTTGGGCTTCAGGCCCTTGACCTCGCTCAAAGCCACCTAATAAATCCTCTCTATGACCCGTAGAGTGGCGCTACGCGCTCTTGGATTGGTCGCTAACTCATCAGATTGGGCCTTAATGCTTTTGCCAATAAGGCGAGCACTGATACCTTGCTCACTGTAACGCACCGGCAGTCGACGCGGCATACTCGGTGGGCGACTTAAACCGCGAAACACATGTTTCACCTGTCGATCTTCCAACGAATGAAAAGAGATCACCGCTAGCCTGCCGCCAATGGCCAAGGCCGCAAAGGCATGCTGGAGGCCTTCGCGAAGCTCGCGGTCCTCTGCATTTATAAATATGCGGACAGCCTGGAATGTTTTAGTTGCCGGGTGCTTGCTCATATTATTGCGGCTGCGCGGCACACAGGCTTCGACAATATCTGCCAGCTGCAAAGTTGTACTTAATGGGCGAGCGGCAACAATATTTTTGGCGATACGACGAGAATTACGTTCCTCTCCATGAACAAAGAGCACTTTGGCAATGTCTTCTTCATTTGCTGTGTTAAGCCATTCGGCAGCACTCACACCCTCAGTAGGATCCATACGCATGTCTAAAGGCCCATCGGCATTAAAACTAAAGCCACGACTGGCGTCGTCGATCTGAGGAGACGAAACACCAATATCTAAGAGAATTCCTTGAGCACCGCCCACGACTCCGGCTTGGTCAAGCACATCTGCCAACTGAGAAAAGCGCGCGTGAAAAATACTGAAACGGGGGTCTGTTTGCACAAGTACTTGCGCCGCGGATACTGCTTCAGGGTCACGGTCTAGACCAATCATTTTGGCATCTGGCGCTAACCTAGCGAGCATAGAACGACAATGCCCGCCGCGCCCATAGGTGCCATCTACGTAGATGCCAGAATCAGCCTGAATCAGCGAATGCACAACCTCGCGCAAGAGCACTGGGATGTGCTCTTCAGATGCGGCTTTAGCAGCGCCGCCACCAAAATTCACTTCTTCAGATGCAATATTTTGGGCAAGAGAATCCAGCACATCAAACCCAGACTTGCGCCCTTGATGAGCTATAACGAATGATGGTTGCGCAAAAACTCTCAAACTGACAGCCCTTCAAACATGTCAGCATTTTCAACCAATGCATGAGCGCCCTCTTCGAGCCAAACACCCATACGTTGCTGCCAATTTTGTTCAGACCAAATCTCTATTTTGTTGCCTTGACCCACAAGCACTAGTTTTTTTTCTAGCTGGGAATAATCCCGCAACATCCCCGGCAAAAGCAGACGCCCTGCTGCATCTAAGTCCATATCCGTGGCGTGACCTATCAAGAGTCTCTGCAATAATCGAGCTTGGGGATTAATATTCGACAAGCCTTCCAATTTGCGTTGCACTATTTCCCATTCTGACAACGGGTATAGGAGAAGACAGGGTTCACGCATATCTATGGTGACAACGACTTTATTTTCGCTCAGCGCAGAAAGAGTCTCACGGGTACGAGTGGGCAGGGCCATTCGACCTTTCCCATCAAGCGTTGCGCTGTTGATACCACGAAACATTTCTTTAGCTGAGGGTAACCGTTCCAAAACAAAAAGAATGCGGCTTCTCTGATGTGTACATCAGTACTCAAGCTGCGTAAAAATCACGATCCGGTGAAGAAATAATTCTACCGATCATCTACCGCTGGCTTGAGCAAAAAGTAGAGAAATGAGCTCTACTTAAAGTTTTTTTGCCGATCTCAGGAATGCTTCCCACTTTTCTCCACTTTTATCCACATTGCGACACTATATAGGCGCTTAGCGAGAGTCAAGGAAATAAAATACAGATAAAGCCTATAAGCTGCGGAAAAATAAGAAGTTTTTTCTTTGAAATAAGCACGCTCAGAAAATAAGTTATGTAAAACAAGTGCGTGGACGCACAACCTCGAAAAAACATTAAGTTGTATCGATATTGCTCGGCATACATGAAGACATTGGCGCTTTTAACAGCAAGTGAAGTAGGGTCTTTGCCACAGCCCACCACGCAAAAAAATTGAGAGCCAGCCTATAAGCCGGGTTTTGTCTTGAACAGTCATTCATCTAGGGCTGTCGTCACCAACAGCCTCAAGCGGCCTACCCAGATCCAACGCGGGCCGCGTCGACAGATCTCTATTTGGCCTTGCTCCGAGTGGGGTTTACCTTGCCACGATGTGTTGCCACTCGCGCGGTGCGCTCTTACCGCACCCTTTCACCCTTACCAACTGCAGCCGAAGCTACCGCTGGCGGTCTACTCTCTGCTGCACTTTCCGTAGGCTCACGCCCCCCAGGAGTTACCTGGCACCCTGCCCTATGGAGCCCGGACTTTCCTCCCGCAATTTACACAAGGCAAATTACCGGCGACTGCCCAGCTGACTCTCGGCGCCAGAGTAAGTACTCAGCCCCTGCGATACAAGGTTTTTATAACTGCTGTAGAGATCCAGAATGACAATCGCGCGCTATAGTAAGCGCTAACTATTGAGGAAGGTCCAGAGGCGCAATTGGCAGGAGGTCCGGCTACGACGAGACGACCCTAATCGGTGTTTTTCTCAATGTCTTTTGCTGAGTCTTTGGAGTTCATTTGTAATGCAATTTGATAGACGTCTTTTTTGCGTAGACCACAAATGCTCGCCGCAATTCGCGACGCTTGGCTAGGCGGCAATTCCTTCAACAACGCCTGGAGTACATGCGCAATTTCAAAACCCTCTGTGACCTGCTCACCCGCCTCAACAATACAAACAAATTCGCCTTTCGGTTGTTCGGCTAATTCATCGAGCAATTGCTCTGCTGGGCCAACAATAAAAGTTTCAAATTGCTTGGTCATTTCTCGCCCAACCAACATTCGCTTATTACTCAAGCCCGCAATATCCGCCAGGGTAGCCCTAATACGGTGGGGTGATTCCAAAAACACCAGAGCTTCAGGCATCAACAACCACTGACTAAGCGCTTGTTGGCGGACTTTTGCTTTAGATGACAAAAACCCCACAAAACGAAACGGCTGGCACGGTATTGGGCATACGCTCAACGCAGTAGTGATAGAGCAGGCGCCAGGGATAGGCACGACACGAATGTTTTCCCGCCAGGCCAATTGGAGTAATTGAAAGCCTGGGTCGTTAATCAAAGGCGTACCGGCATCAGATACCAGTGCCACACTGTCGCCAGCTTTTAGCCGGCGCACCAAATTTTCACTGATCCGGTCTTCGTTATGTTCGTGCAAACTCAACAGATCGCAGCCTTTATGACCAATATGCGTTAACAGCACGCGCGTACGTCTGGTATCCTCAGCGGCTATAATCTGCACCTGGTTAAGGACTTCTGCCCCTCGCGTAGTAAAGTCCCCAAGGTGTCCAATAGGTGTGGCGACCACATAGAGTATTCCTGACATGCCCAATCGCTCGATAGTTCTTTGTTTGATCATTCTGACCATGAATGGCTGTCAAAGCACGCCAGAATCTGCAGAAGTGCAAAATAAAGTTCCACGCGACCGTGGAGATGTTAGTTCGACTAGCAAAAACACAGAAAAATATTCCGCTAGCCAGTATCGATCGGTGAGCAAAATTTTGAATAAGGCGCTCGGCCGAATTAATGCGAGGCAAAGTCTAGACGCACTAGATATTCTCAAAGACCTAGTCACGGAGAATTTACCCGGGCCCCTGAACGATCAATATCAGCGACTATCCGCAATGGCCTATAGTCAACTTGACAATAAAGACCAGGCGCTTTTACTAATGAATTTGGTATCTGCACCAAGCCGGCAAGACTTGGAACTTTTAGTTCAACTATGCAGTGGCTTACAGAACTATGCGTGCAGCGCGCGCAATCTAATTCGTCTACACCAAGAGCACGGCGCACTGACATCAAGCACCTTTAACCAACAGAAAAGCCAAGACGCAATATGGGCCGCCTTAATGTTAGCAGACGCACCAGAGCTACCATTCAGCAGCCCACTAGAGCCGGGCTGGTGGTCGCTACGGGACAGCATAGTGAACTCCGGGTCGGTAGAACGAGCAAGGCTAGCACTTGCACAGTGGACCAGGCGCAACCCAAATCACACCGCCGCCCATCAGTTGCCCAGCATGTTAGATAAACTACAAAGTTATAAGCCACCAAAAACCGCACTGATACTGCCACTAACTGGGCGATTAAGTAATGTAGGCGATGCGGTTCGTGACGGTTTTTTGGGCGGTTACTTTGCCGACAGCAGCTCGCATTCACAACGTGATACGCAGACCGAGTCCCTCGAGATTAAGCCAATAAGCACGCAAAATATTGATCTTTTGCAAGCAGCAAGCGGCCGCATAGATCAATCTAGGATAAGTCGCAGGTCGTTCACTTTATACGACTCAGCAAGTGCCCCACTGAGTGCCTTAGTAGCTCTGGCTAAAGCTGATGGCGCAGATTTAATTATTGGCCCCCTGCGCAAGGACAAAGCAAGACGCATGTCCGAACTTGCCGCCCAAGCGAATATTCCAACCTTGTTGCTTAATTACATTGAGGCAAATACCGGAACATCATCATTGGCCAGTGAAAAAGCGGAAATTTATCAGTTAGGCACCGCTATTGAAAATGAGGCTGCTACCCTCGTAGCGTCGTTACTAGGCAGTGATCATCAACGGATCCTTGTGGTTCATAGCGGTCAGTCGTGGTCGCAGCGAGCATTGGCAGAATTTCAAAACCTCTGGCCGTTCCCGATCACCATCGCACGGTTCGATGAGATTAAACAGGTCACAAGTGCCGTCGGTGGGTCGATGGGCGTTGCCGATAGCGTTGCGAGAAAAACCGAGCTCACACAATTGTTCGACCAAGAAATGCAATTTTTGCCAAGAGCCAGGCAGGATTTAGATGCAGTTGTTGCGCTTACATCCAACGTTGAGTCGCGGGCTTTAGTACCTGCCCTGCGCTTTCATTTTGCCAATAATCTACCGGTTTACGCGACCTCCCAAAGTATCAGAGGTGGCAGTAATATCCGCGAGCTCGCCGGATTTACGGTGACGGAATTACCAATTCTCGCCAACCCAAGCCTGAACATGCGTAACTTGGTGAGCACTTATGCGCTGACCAGCTCCCCTCTAGTGGAGCTGTATGCCTTAGGCTACGACGCGTATCAACTGGCGACTTGGATACACCTTTTGAATCAAAGCGAGAAAACTTCTACACAACGTACGCTACGGCTTTCAATGGCAACTGGGATTATTCAACTCAGTCCTAATGGGCGTTTCCAGCGAACACTTGATTTGGTCAATATAGATCGACGTGGTCGCCTTCAAGAGATAAAGAAGTCTCTATAACGAGCGCTTTACGTGGAAGCTGGGCAGAGAAATTGGCAGCTTGGTATCTCTTTGGTCATGGCTTGTAGTGCATAGAAAAAAATTTCCATTCGCGCTGGGGTGAAATTGACCTTGTCATGCTTAAAAAAGAACACAGCACCGACGGTGATACCAAGACCTTCCGCAATAAGCTGGGTTCACATGGCAAAACCTCCCGAGGAAATGCAATTCTAGTTTTTGTGGAGGTACGATACCAACGTAATGACAGATATGGCAGCCCGGCGGAAAGCATCGACTAACGCAAACAAGCCAAAATATTACGCACGGCAAATGCGTATTTAGCCAGACATACCGAATATACTAATTTACCAGTTAGGTTTGACGTCGTTGCGGTAACCCAGCGAAACTGTAAGCCTAAAACTTTGTGGATAAGAGACGCATTTCGATGACTAACAAAATATTAATCAGCACTGTTCTGCTTCTGTCGCTAGGCCTCATTGCATGTACAAGTAATCCAGAAAAGCAAAGATCGGCAGGCACTATCATTGACGACAATGTCCTTGAAGTTGTTATAGAGAGAGCCATAAGAGCCTCCGACGAGGGTTATAAAGGTGCGCACGTGGTTGTCACTGTGTATGACGGGTTGGTGCTGCTTGTGGGACAAGTGCCAAGCGAGGAACTCAGAGACTTAGCTACGCAGACAACTGAAGCCTTGAGCAAAGTTGAGGTCGGCAGCGTGCATAACCACTTAACGGAGGAAGGACCCATCTCGTTTCTTGCCAGAACCAATGATAGCTACTTAAGTAGCAAGGTGAAGACTCGCCTGCTGGCTGAAAAAGCCGTACCCGGAACAAAGATTAAGGTGAAGACCGAGGATGGCGTGATTTATTTGTTAGGAAAAATTACCGAAGAGCAGGGAGATGCCGCCGTTGCAGCAACGCAAAAATCTTTTGGCGTGAGAAAAATTGTCAAGGTGTTCGACTACGTGCAAAGCGTTGACTAACTAACATAGCAGATGAATCCATACAGTTAACTTGGGCCGGAAAGGTCAGAGTGAAAACTAGGTTAAATATAAGCGCGAATGTACTTACGTAGAAAAAACGAGAATGTAGCTTTAGGGCCAGCTCGTGGATAACTGGGCGGAAATTGGAGAAAGGCAAGATAAAAACGTGCTACCCCTCACAACCTAGTTCGCTAAGATCTTTTGTATTGGGTAACCGCAGCTCTTGTGCCGTTTTCTAGCAAGTGCGGTAGGCAGGTAAGCTCATTCTTCTAACGTTCGCTCTGCAGTTGACTGTCCGTTGGCGATTTGGCTCTAAACTAGGCGAAGAGAAGGCGTGCCTGCGCCTTTGGGCGGCGGCGGCTCATCATCATCCAAGTCACTTGGACCAATTGGCCGAATCGGTGGGACATCTCCGCTACCGACTTCCCTTGGATAATCTTCGTCGTCGAATGCTAGGCCTTGGCCACTGCCGCGACAATAAATGGCGCAAATGCTTTCCATTGGAAGAATTACTTCAAAGCTGCGCCCTGAGAATCGACCTTCGCACATAAGATAATCATCGGTTATAGACAAACCGCGCACGGCTTCCGGCGAAATGTTTAGGACAATCTGTCCATCTTTGACAAATTCTCTGGGCACGACAACGTCTTCGCTCTCAGTATCCACAAGGATATTGGGCACTTCGTCGCTATCAAGAATCCAATCGTAAAGAGCCCTCAATAAATAAGGGCGGCGGGCTTTCACTCACGCATCTCCGTTTCTGTCTCAGTAAGACTTGCTCTGAATGCATCACGCTCAAATATCTTTTGCATGTACTTGTGCAAAGGACGAGTAGATTTTTCCGGAAGCGTGATATCCACTTCTTTAAGACGCCACAGAATAGGAGCAACACAGCAGTCCACTAAGGAAAATTCGTCGTTCATGAAATAAGGCTTTTCAGCAAAAATCGGCGCAATTGCAATAATGCTTTCGCGCAACTCTTTACGAGCCTTACTTAGAATAGTTTCTCTGCCTTTACCGGCCATGAGGATGTCTAGCCGACTACTCCACTCTTTTTCTACACGAGTAATCCACAGGCGCGATAATGCACGCTGAACTGGATAAACAGGTAGCAAAGGCGGATGAGGGAACCTTTCGTCAAGGTACTCCATAATGACATTGGCTTCATAAAGCGCCAAATCTCGGTCCGCCAGTGTTGGCAGGGTATTGTATGGGTTTATCTCAGCGAGATCTTCCGGCTCTTTGCCAGCAACCACATCAACGATTTCAGCGGTCACGCCTTTTTCAGCCAACACCATGCGTACCCGATGGGAATAGTGATCTCTAGGGTCAGAAAAAAGTGTCATTGACGATCTTTTTGTAACAATACTCATTCGCTTCTCGCTTTCTAAAATTCTAACCAGTCCGACCTCGAAGCAGCATCCTAAGTTGGATACTGCACAAGCAATCTTTAGTGACCGTCGATGTCTTTCCAATATTCACGATTAAGCAAGTACGTAAAGCATCCTAAGAAGATCAGGAACAATAAAACGTAGATACCTGTACGCTGACGCTGGAGTCGCGTTGGCTCACCTGTGTAATAAAGAAAATTCGTCAGGTCATAAATTGCGGTGTCAAATTCTTCCGCTGACATCTTGCCGGTGCCTGGGTCTAACACTAATTGATCGCAGTTATCGTCCCTACAAACTTGGCGTTGTAAACCTTGCAGATCTAACAAAACATTGGGCATACCAACATTCGGATAGACCTTATTGTTTGCACCCATTGGACGATCAGCATCCGCATAAAAAGTCTTTAAATAGTTATACACCCACTCTGGCGATCGAACCCGGGTAACCAATGTCAAATCTGGAGGTGACGCACCGAACCAACCTTTGGATTCTTCCTTGGGCATAGCGTTGGTAATCAGCGATCCAATCTTTTGTCCGGTAAATACCAAGTTCTCCATAGCGATGTCATGGGGAATACCCAAATCATCTGCGGTGCGCTCATAGCGCTGGAACTGCAGAGTGTGGCAACCCAAGCAATAGTTGGTGTACAACTGAAAGCCATTTTGCAAACTGGGCAAGTTTTCGAGATCGCCCTCGAACCCTTCCATGGGCCAGTTGTTAGTACTGGCGGACCATGCTGTTACAGGCAGTAATATTAGAACTGATAGTAATAACTTCTTCATTATCCGGTTACCCTCTCCGGTTCAGGCTTCGTTTTTTCTATCATGGTGTACCAAGGCATCAGAATAAAGTAAGCGAAGTAAATCGTGGTGCAAACCTGCGCCATAATTGTGCCTAGTTTAGAAGGCGCTTGTGTACCCAAATAGCCGAGTATAAAGAAGCTGATAACAAACAATGAAAGCATCGTTCTTGACCAAAGGCCTTTATAGCGCATTGATCTAACAGGGCTGCGATCCAACCAAGGTAGTACCGCTGGAATCACAATGGCACCTGCCATTACCACAAATCCCCAGAACTTGGCCGACATACCGAATAACGGATAGGTCGCTGCGCGAAGCATTGCGTAAAACGGAGTGTAATACCAAACCGGTGCAATGTGATCCGGTGTTTTCAGCGGATCCGCCATATCGAAGTTCGGCTTTTCCAAGAAGTAGCCTCCCATCTCTGGCGCAAAGAAAACGACAGCACAGAAGATAAACAAGAACACCACCATGGCATGAATATCATGCACGGTGTAGTAAGGGTGGAATGGAATACCATCTAACGGTATGCCATTGGCATCTTTATTCTTCTTGATGTCAATGCCGTCTGGGTTATTTGATCCGACGTGGTGCAATGCAACCAGGTGAACAAAGATCAAAATGCACAGTACAAGTGGCAGCGCTACAACGTGCAGGGCAAAGAATCGATTCAGCGTAGTTTCTGACATCAAGAAGTCACCACGGATCCATTCCATCAACTCAGGTCCAATAAATGGAATTGCACCAAACAGGGACACAATTACCTGGGCACCCCAATAGGACATGTTGCCCCAAGGTAGGAGGTAGCCAAAGAAACCTTCGGCCATCAGTGCGATAAAGATCGCCATGCCAATCAGCCAAAGCAGTTCACGTGGGCCGCGATATGAGCCGTAACGCAAAGCGCGGTACATGTGTAAATAAATTACGATAAAGAAGAAAGATGCACCGGTGGAATGCAAGTAGCGTAAAAGCCATCCGTATTCAACGTCACGCATAATATATTCTACGGAGGCAAAAGCGCCTTCGCCGCTGGGCACATAATTCATGGTTAACCAAACGCCGGTAACCAGCTGGTTAACCAGTACAAACATGGCTAAAAAACCAAAGTAGTACCAGAAGTTAAAATTCTTAGGCGCGTAGTACTTAGACATGTGGTACTCAAATGTCTCAGTCGCTGGAAAGCGCTTATCTACCCATCCCATCACTGCTTGCAGTTTGGTAGGCCCAGTTTCAGATTTCGTCTTATCCATTAAGCAACACCTTCTTCGCCAATTACTATCACCGTGTCGGTTACAAACCGATAAGGGGGCACCTGTAAATTATCCGGTGCCGGAACGCCTTTTACCACCCGGCCAGCTAGATCAAATTTCGAACCATGGCATGGGCAAAAGAAGCCACCCTGACCTGATGCTTCGAAATTATCTGTAACTACGTACTTAGGCGAACAACCCAAGTGAGTACAAATACCCAAATAAACGCCAACCTCAGGCTTCGCAGATCTCCATGCGTTGACTGCAAACTCTGGTTGTTGCTCTGGGTTTTGTGAATCTGGATCCGCAAGATCAGATGTATCTGATTTAAGAGAGTCGATGGTTTGATTGTCTCGAGAAACGACAAAAATCGGCTTTCCTCTCCAGGCAACGATTGGGCTTAACATTTCGCCCGGAGCTAACCTAGAGAAATCGATCTTAACTGGGGCACCAGCTGCGCGAGCCTTGGCGCTTGGAGTCCAGTACTTGACAAAAGGCCAAGCTGCTCCAATCACACCCACCGCTGCTACAGCCGATGTTGCTTGAATTAGAAAGTATCTTCTATTTGAATTAACGCCACCTGATGTTGCGTCTGTATTGTCGTCTTTGGCTGAATCTATAGCCACATCGCCATCGCTCACGGCAGTTAGCTCCCATAATCTGATGATTTGTCCTCGACCGAAGTGACGCTGTTCGCGTCCCGTAGCCAAGATTTTTTAAAACCCTGAATCCTACAAAAGAATCAACATCTTAGACCCGGTTACCTAGGTCATGATTAGTGCGGAGAACGAAAGTCTCGCGCTATCGGTAACCACACCTCCTAAAAGGTGCGGTTTCCTCGAACGATAGGAGCTTAGCACATAACCAAGCGGGGCAGCCGCTTGGTGAACTTTTAGCGAGAAAAAACGCTGTCTTATCGTTTCGAGAACTGTGGACGCTTGCGCGCTTTTCGCAGACCGACTTTCTTTCTCTCTACAGCACGAGCATCTCGTGTTAAGAATCCGGCTTGGCGCATTGGCCCGCGGAAATTCTCATCAAAATCTACCAATGCGCGAGCGATACCGTGTCGGATCGCACCAGCTTGACCAGAGTTACCGCCACCGCGAACGGTGATTTTGATATCAAGCTTGTCACTCATTTCAGCCACGTCTAGAGGCTGGCGAACAACCATGCGCGAAGTCTCTCGACCAAAAAACTCTTCTAATGACTGAGCATTTACCGTAATTTTTCCAGTACCGCTGGAAAGGAATACTCTTGCTGCCGAAGTCTTTCTACGACCCGTACCATAATTATAATCTGTCATCTGCGTAGCTCCAGAGCCTGAGGTTGCTGAGCAGCATGCGGATGTTCACCGCCTGCATAAACTTTTAACTTGCGGAACATCGCGCGACCTAACGGGTTTTTAGGCAACATGCCTCTAACCGCGATTTCAATCATTCGCTCGGGGTGTTCTGCTCGCATGCTAGAAACGTCAGTGCTGCGAATACCACCTGGGTAACCGGTGTGCCGCCAGTACAGTTTGCCTTTTTCTTTATTACCCGTAACGCGCACTTTCTCTGCGTTTACAACGACAATGAAATCTCCAGTGTCAACGTGGGGGGTAAATTCTGGCTTGTGCTTGCCGCGTAGCCGGCTGGCTATCTCGGTTGCGATCCGACCAAGGGTTTGGTCTTCGGCGTCTATAATCCACCAGGATCTTTCAACGTCCTGCTCGCGCATACTCACTGTCGTTTTCATTGTGTGCCTCTTTTGCTCAGCGCTGACCTTGTAGGTCAACTCTTAATCAACGCTGTCGTGCGTCATTTGCTCTGTGTTTGCTCTTCTATCAACCCAAGTCCTTTCCAGAATTTGGAGCCGATCACTTAATCACCATTTCTCTATTTCAAAGAAAGACATAAGTACGCTTTTTTGC
>CAUZON010000036.1:0-34977 GCA_963581445.1 Gammaproteobacteria bacterium
TAGAGATGAGCGAGTTTGATGTGCGGCATATCGCCAGCGAATATAAAAACCAATTAGCCTCAGGCTTAGCCGGCGCTCAAGTCGATAGCTCTGACCCACTAGCAGTGTTTGCCTACGATAAAGGCTCTGACCGTAAGAGTAAAAAGAAGGTCAAACAAAACTTCGATTTGTCAGGCCCGAACGGATCTATTGGAGTCCCTGCACCTATCCAAGGCACTATCTTGGCAATTCAGATTAAACCAGGAGACAAAGTAGCTACCGGAATGCCGCTGATTGTAATGGAGGCCATGAAAATGGAACACCAAATCAGGGCCGATCGAAATGGAATTATTCATTCACTCTCCGTCTCAGAGGGTGAAATCATAATCGAAGGACATCCACTAGTATTTATCGAAGAAGGAGATGTCGGCGACTTAAACTATGAAGCCCATGATCAAATTGATCTCGATGAAATTCGCCCAGATCTGCAGGAAAATTTCGATCGTCACGCTCATTTATACGACGAAAATCGCCCAAAGGCTGTAGAACGTCGACGACAGCATAATCAGCGCACAGCTAGAGAAAATATTGCTGACTTGTGTGATGCCGACACATTTATTGAGTACGGATCAATGGTTCTAGCAGCTCAGCGCACAAGAAGAACCGTTGAATGGCTGAGAGAGAATACGCCTGCAGATGGTCTAATAATGGGTGTAGGGCATGTTAATGGCGCTCTTTTTCAAAAAACAGAATCGCGTTGCGCTGTTGTGCACTACGACTATACCGTGCTCGCTGGTACTCAAGGCTTATGGAACCACAATAAACAAGATCGTATATTTCAGCTAGCCGAAAGATTTCAACTACCGGTAATTCTTTATTCAGAAGGCGGAGGCGGCAGACCTGGAGATACCGATGGCGCGGGTGGTTTGGGCATGGAGACAGAAACCTTTACTCAGTGGTCTAGACTTTCAGGTTTAGTGCCCTTAGTAGGCATCAATTCACGCTATTGTTTTGCTGGTAATACAGCCCTACTAGCTTGTTGCGACGTCATCATTGCGACTAAAAATTCCATCATAGGCATGGGCGGCCCGGCGATGATAGAAGCAGGAGGTCTGGGTATCTTCGCACCGGACGAAGTAGCACCCACGGATTCTCAAGTAACAAACGGTGTAATCGATGTTTTAGTTGAGGACGAAGTCGAAGCCACCAAGGTGGCCAAACAATATATTTCTTATTTCCAAGGCGCAATAGACACTTGGGAGGCGCCAGATCAACGAAAAATGCGCAAAATTGTTCCTGAGAATAGAAAAGAAATCTATAACGTTCGCGATGTCATCGAAACGTTAGCAGACAAAGATTCAATCTTAGAGATTCGTAAAAACTTCGGCATTGGAATTATCACTTCTCTGATTAGAGTAGAAGGTAAGCCCATGGGATTGATTGCAAACAATCCACTTCACATTGGCGGCGCGATTGATTCAGACGGCGCAGATAAGGGCGCCCGTTTCTTACAATTGTGTGACGCTTTTGATCTACCTATAGTCTCAATCATGGATTGTCCTGGGGTTATGGTTGGTCCGGAAGTCGAAAAAACGGCCCTGGTGCGACATTGCGCACGCATGTTTAACACGGGAGCTAATTTATCCGTGCCTATGTTTGGTCTCATTATACGAAAGGCCTACGGCTTAGGAGTGCAGGCCATGTGCGGGGGAAGCTCAAAGGTCCCCTTCTTTACAGCTGCATGGCCGACGGCAGAATTCGCCGGCATGGCGATCGAAGGCAGCGTTAAGTTAGCTTACAGGAGTGAATTCCAAGAGATGGATAGCGCCGAAGAGCGCATAAGGGTTTTCAAAGAACAGGTAGATAAAGCTTATGATCGAGCGAGAGCGGTTAATTCGGCTGAGTTTTATGGCATCGAGGATGTGATTGACCCGGCAATTTCTCGCGACTGGATTGTCGCGGGGCTAAACGCTATCCCCCAAGCACCTACGAGAACAGGGAAAAAGAGACCATTCATCGACACTTGGTAAAACTGTTGAACTGCTAGGCCTGAGTGTCGCATCAGTCAATTCAGGCGAAATGCCTTCATGGAACTCTGCGTTTCCTTACAGAGAGTTAATTGAGTCACATTATGAAAAAAAGGCTGTCATGTCTCTGCAAAACAAAGAATTGGGATTGGAAGGTTCGGTTTACAGTCATATTGATGTGCTGCAACTTTTATGTGGTATATCGACAGGGTCAACATTTCGGTCGCGACAATCGCAATGGCCGAACAATACAACTGGGATCTTCAAACCTAAGGCACAGTACTTTTGTCTTATTATGTTGGTTATTTGCTTATGCAGGTAATGCGTGGATTTTTGTCCGATTGTTTCGGCGGAAAAATAGTCTTAGGTCTGGGGATCCTGCTTTGGTCGTTTTTTACTATCGTCACTCCCTGGGCCGCGTTATTTGGAATGCTTGGATTGCTAGTCGCTCGCGTTTGTATGGGCTGGGAGAGGCAGTCAACTTTTCATATCCTCATATAGCCTTTTCTCAAGATGGTTCCCCAGCAATGAGACGGCTAAAGCAGTCGCCTAAACCGCAGGAGAATAAGGTGAGTCAGCCCTGCTTCCCGCACGGCGATTCGAGCACGTCTTGCGTAGGGCGAGTTACCACTCAAGCAAAGTTTCATAAATTGATCAGGGGAGACTTGAATGGATGATTTTAAAGACAAGGTAGTCATCATCACGGGCGCCGGTGGTGGTATCGGTAGGGCTCATGCGCTGGAGTTTGCGAAAAGAGGGGCAAAGGTTGTCGTTAACGACCTGGGCGGTAGTGCTGCTGGTGAAGGTGCCAGCGATATGGCTGACCAGGTAGTAGATGAAATCAAAGCTGGGGGGGGCATTGCCATTGCCAATAAAGCCTCGGTATCTGTCAGGGCCGGAGCAAAGAGTATCGTGGACGATGCGGTGGCAGAATTCGGTACCGTGGACATCCTGGTGAATAACGCGGGCATCCTTCGAGACAAGTCTTTTAAGAATATGACCCTGGATCACTGGGATATCGTGATGAATGTCCATATCAACGGATCGGCCTATGTAACACATGCCGCCTGGCCAATAATGTATGCCAAAAACTGGGGTCGCATTGTCTTTACCAGCTCGACCTCCGGCATCTTCGGCAACTTTGGCCAGGCGAATTATGGTGCCGCAAAGATGGCTATGGTTGGATTGATGAATGTGCTCGAAAGGGAAGGCGCGTCGCATAACGTCAGGGTTAACACGCTGGCCCCTGCGGCAGCAACCCGCTTGACGAATACTGTACCCGGGCTTGATGAAGACCTGGACCATCCTGATCCAGCACGTGCGCCGTCGCTGGTGACACCGGCAGTTTTATACATGTGCCGCGAAGACGCACCAACCGGTAAAATCATCATGGCGGGCAATGGCCGGTTTGGCTACGTTGGCGTGTTCAGAAATGAAGGTGTTGAACTAGGGGTTGATGCCACGCTTGAGTCCCTGCTTGAGCAGGAGGATATCGTCACCGACATGACCCAGGCACAGCATTCGGCACCGTGGACATCCTGGTGAACAACGCGGGTAACGAGAATAAGGTAAATAAACCGCATATTCTAGAGAACGGTCAGAAACTACTGAGAGGGCCCTATGAGTGATTCTACCTATCCCCTTTACGGCCTGAAAGTACTGGATTTTTCCCGCGTCTTGTCGGGTCCTTTCGCCGGCCGGATGATGTCCGACCTGGGGGCCGACGTGGTTAAAGTGGAACCGCCAGGCAACGACGTCACCCGGCTATGGGGCAAAGTCATAGCCGGTATTCCCGGCTACTATCACCAGCAGAATGCTGGGAAGCGCAATATCAGCGTCGATCTGCGGGCGACGAATGCGAAGGAATTCGTCTTCGATCTGGTCAGGAACGCAGATATTCTAGTGGAAAATTACCGTCCAGATGTGATGGGGCGTCTGGGTCTCGACTATGAGACCTTACGCGAGATCAATCCCCGCCTCATCATGCTGTCGATCTCTGGTTTCGGTTCCAATGGTCCGGAATCCTGGCGACCCGCCTATGCGCCAATTATCCACGCCGAAGCGGGACTCATCGATCGCGCCGCACGCCGCGGTAATCTGCCACCTCGGGACCTGCCGGTTTCGATCTCTGACACCAATGCCTCTTTGCACGGGCTGGTTGGCATCCTGTCTGCGGTGATCATGCGGGAGCGTACGGGCACGGGTCAGCACATCGAAATCGCCATGATCGATGCTACCGTAGCCACCGACGATCAGATGCAGTTCGACCTGGAAGGATCCGAACACACTGGCGCGGAACCCAATCAGGTCTGGGACTCGCCAATCGGTCCAATTCTGATATCGACCGACATCCGCCGGCTATGTGAGTTGCTCAGCAACAACCATGGCTTAGCTGATCCCTGCACCCCAGAAATGGACGTGGACGCAAAGGTCGCAGCACGTCAGCAGGTCATCTCCGACTTTCTGCAAACCCTCGAAACGAAGAAGCAGTTTGACGAAGTCATGAATAAGATGAGTCTGCCTTGGGGGCAAGTTCGCACCGCGGACTCGATCCGTGAACAGCCAACCATCGCCCACCGTGGAGCCATCGTAGACATTGATGATCGGCAGGGTGGAACTCGACCGGTTACTCAATCGCCCTATCGCTTCTCCTCGGCGTCCTCCGGTGTGCGCGGCCCAGCGCCACATCGTGGCGAACACAATAGCTCGGTACTCAAAGGCTGGCTCGGTTATGAAGACAGTGTCGTCGAGGAACTCTACGCGGCAGGCGTGCTCTCCCGATCCGAGGAAGCGCAAGCGAGCGACTAAGCCTGGCAACTAATCAAGATATCGAACGAGGAACCTATCATGAGTCACAACGAAATTCTCGCAGGTGAACTGCGCGAGCCCAAACAGATGCTTGCTGAACAGGAATACGTTGGCACCTGTCGATCCACGACGACGTAATGGCCTAAAAGCTGGGGTTTATTGGGGCTGCCCAGATGATGCGAAAGGAATAAGTGGCATAGAGTATTACTACCTAGAGTGGAAAGGCGCAGGAATATATTTCTGTATTTCGTGCGTCGCTTATTACGGGGCGTTTACTGGCAGTGGAAAAGGTTGGTCAAGAGCATCTGCCCCTTCAACGCTTATGCCCAGTCCGTTGTAGGTATTTTTGATCGTTCATCGAATGGTGATTGGGGTAATGTATTTCAATTTGTCGAAGGGGAGTTGTTGCTTCACTTGGAGTCTACAAGCAGAAACTAAGTCTACTTCGTAAAATTTTACTCCCTCAAGCACTGGTTTGAGGGGGCATAAATGGGGGCGTTAAGTTAGAAATTAAATATTTTATTTATATAAATCACTAGGTTAAAAGTAGAATCGAATCCCGCCCGCTCCGCCATTTCAATTAACGCCTATCAGAGCGTAGCTCCTAGGGTCTTAGTTAACCCATATCACTATCTTTTTATCCCCTAGATTTAACCCACCAATATCTGGTGACCGTTACCTGTAGATTAATTATTGGCAGGGGCGGCCCATCTAAAGACATACTGGGGGCATCTATAGCCCTACACAAATGATATTAGTTGCCAGTGGTATACGTTAGAGGTGGATTTGAAAGAAGTAGGGTTTAGGGTGCCATGGGCAGGATGTTGTGGTGCTGGTGAAGACTCTAGTAGCTGAAAAGATACACAGGCATAAGATTTTCAAAAATAAATCCACATCTGAACAGTTAGGCGGGGCTTCCGAGTACGAAGCCTTCTACAGACTAGCTTATCAAAGAGATATTGCGCATTTAAAAAAATACTACAAAGACTTTATGGGGAAAATGCCAAAGCACTTCTAGTATTAAGTTTCAATCTTATTTAGGAATCCCTGTTTTGAGTATTATGTTTTGAGTAGTAGGCCCTTTCATTTCAAACTTAGCCTGTTCAAAAGATGGAGCGGCGATCCTTCCCATAACATTATTAGAAAATCCATATTGTTCTTTTGGGATTCCAAGAAAGTTTTTATCCATTTTTTCATTCCCACTTAAATCAACAAAGACTGCTATAGCATATTCACCATGCAGCAACATTTCGTCTATACCTTTTAAATTTTGGTCTATTTCCACTGCACCATTAAGGCATGACTCTTCTTCAGATTCGTTCTCAACTGAACTTTCAAATCCTGCTGCATTTTTGCATATGGTTAAATGCAGATCTCCTGGTTTTTCTAAATTTAAAATATTAAGACTTAGATTTAATTCTTCAGCTAAATTATCTTCAGCCCAGCTAGCAAAACTAACGTTTAACAGAAGCAAACCTGTGATGATGTATTTCATCTAGCTCTTTCCTTTTTCCTTTTGATTCTGCCTCCTGAAAACTTTGTCTACGTTGATGATGGAAGGATTTACAGTGCAGATTATCAGAGCCTCTTTCTCTTCGTTAAATATTTAGCAGCTTTAATCAAAATATCAGAATCGTCTTTGGCTAAGCCAAGCGCTACATTACACCTTCGACTGAGCAAACCCCTTTCTGATCGAGTTTTATGACAATGATCTATAGACAGGCTAATTAATTTACCTTGTCGCTCTTTTGATTCTTCTTTTCTACGGATGGCACATAAATACTTTTGCTTTTTTATAATTAGAAATTAGATTACCATTTGCATGCACTTGAGTAAGTTTAGATCGCCGGCCAAAGATGACAAGGTATTACATGAATTTGTTGAAAGGATTAATTTTTTTTACCACCCTGTTTGCTTTGAGCAGAATAATCCCTCACCCACCTAACTTCACCCCTCTAATCTCAGGTGCAATCTTCTTACCTTATTTATTTCAAGATAAAAGATTAGTTATGTTACTACCAGTTGTTACTATGTTCGTGGCAGATATCTTCTTGGGCTTCCATGGATTGATGATCTGGACTTATGGCGCCTTTCTAATGATAGGCCTGCTTTCCTTTAATTACTTCAAATTTAAGCCCACTAGTATTTTTATACTTTCGATACTTTCACCCTCGGTATTTTTCTTAATTACCAATTTTGGGGTATGGCTAGGTTCTGAATTTTACAGTCAGTCCGTAGAAGGTTTGACAGCCAGTTACATCATGGGGTTGCCTTTCTACGCAAACAGCCTCACTTCAACGGTGCTTTTCTCTGCTTCTTTTTATGCAGTTATATCTGCTGCATCGACACTTAGTTTTTTAAAAAAAAGATAGTCAATTAATTCAGCTGTTTTTTTAAAGAAAGATATCAATACGGCAAGCTTGGTGTTTAAGATGGGCTGGTTGTAGCAGCTAAACCTTTGTCAAAGTCAGCAGCCCATTCACTAGCGCAGGAGAAGATTAGTAGAGTAGCTAGGGTTTAATTTGGAGGTTTAAGTGGTTTAGCCAGGGTGCTTGGTTCAGAAAAAAGCCCCAATTGATTGCTCAAGTAGGGCTAATTACTAGCTGGAAAATCTCTTTGATTTACTCTGGCAGTATCACCGTATCTATTAGGTGGACAACGCCATTTGTTGCCATTAAATCAGTAGCTATCACGTTAGCGCCAGCAATAGAAACTTGTCCGTCCGCCACTACAACAGCATAGGTTCCATTTAGAGTTTCAACTTTTTCTGCGGTCAAGACGGCTGAAGCCATAACTTTACCTGCAACGACGTGGGCTTTTAAAATACCAGCCAAAGCTTCGGGGTCGGCTAACAATCCTTCTAACGCGCCTTCTGGTAGCTTAGCGAAAGCTTCATTTGTAGGCGCTAAAACTGTAAAAGGTCCTTTGCCGGAAAGAACGTCAACCAATCCTGCAGCTTTTACCGCTGCTACCAGTGTGGAAGTTGCTTCGGCAGCTACAGCTATATCAATAACAGTTGCCGGCATTTTTTCACCTTCTTCGTGATGGCCAGCAAATGCCGCCATACTAAAAGCTAATGTGCTGCAAGCCGCTACTGCAGTCATGAAAACGAGTTTGAGTTTTTTCACAATTTATTTCCTTTTTTATGGATCATCATGCTAATCGCTGAAAGATGATGGGTTCGTGGAGGCAATGTCTGCGTCGCGTTAGCAAATAACCAAAGGCGGCTCAGTTAAAGCAACCCTTGGGCATCTGTAGCTCTACACCGATATTGGTAGTTGGATACATTAGAGGTAAACTTGAAGAATAGACTTCTTCTTAATCTAGATGTTTGCCGTTGATTACTTCAATAAAAATTTCATCCCCGGTTGGGAGAATTAGTAAGTACCACCTTTGATTTGATAGTAATAGCAACCATTTGCGCTTGTATTTTCGTGGTCGTATTTCACTTCAATGCAACCTTGGTTCTTTTTTTGAAAGCTGCCTGTGTAATAGCCGTCTTCGTCCTGTCCTTCAATCTTGTTGTCCTGGGAATAATATTCTTTGAAGTCATATTTGAAGAAACCCCATTTGATCTTGCCAGTCACGGTACTGTCTATAAGCAGCGTTCTCAACTCATCTGGATTAAGCCTGGCGTTATCGGTCCAGCCAAAGGAACTAACCAGCAACAAAAGCAAACCTGTAATGATGCATTTCACCTTCATGTAGCTAACACTCCTTATAATTCTTCTTCACACATTCGCTCGCGAGATCTTGAGTGTTGGATGTGTCTTGAGGTGTCATTTTTTTCGCTGTTAGATCTTTGTTGTGCTTACCTAATTTATCTTTGTTAGCAGCAGAAATGTTCCACCACATGCGCGAGTAAAGATTGTTTTGAATAACGCCTTCTTGCTTGGCATACATCAGGCCCAATTTAGACAGAGGATCTTGCTTAACGTGCAGCTTGCCTGATGGCATTAGTTAAGAATAGATTGGCAACCCAGTTGTGCAGCATCGTACACAGCCTTTAGCTGTTTTATGGGTATCACCGACTCTATTGACTATGTGCCTAGCAGGAAACGCGCGTTCTATCGTTACCCTCCACCCTCTTGCTTGGCCATAGATCAGTAAACTATTGACTCAAAGTCACTATAAATCCCTTGCTTTGGATTTTATTATCCAATTAAGTGACTTGTGGTCAATGACGACAGTTTATCCGCCACTATCTACAATGCTGTGGTTGGCCATATTGCAGCTCTGAGTAAAGCCAATGGTAG
This sequence comes from Gammaproteobacteria bacterium, assembly GCA_963581445.1. Taxonomy (GTDB): domain Bacteria; phylum Pseudomonadota; class Gammaproteobacteria; order Pseudomonadales; family Azotimanducaceae; genus UBA4421. Next base: position 9,071 of record CAUZON010000036.1, read on the forward strand.
GTTCGATTTGACCTCTCATGCGACAATTTCAACCATTCTCAATGGCGTCATTACACCGGTCTCTACGAATACAACATTTTCTGCAGGTATGCTTGCAGAAATAGAAACCGCAGCGAGCTACTCTAGGGCCACTGTATCGCAATACTCGTTGCAAGATGCCGTTAAGAGCGTTGTCTCTGGTGCAACGTCGAGCGTAGATTTCGCAGCCGAAACTTTGGCTGCCGTGGATGCAGGTAGCGATGGTATTGCAGACTTAAATTATGCCTTTCCATCAATTTCTCTAGGTACGCTAACAGACATTAATAGGGATGGTCGGCCTGACACATGCGATGGTGTATCTACCACTTTGGGTATGACCGAAGATCTAGACGGTGACAACGATGGCATTCTAGATACTGCAGATGGGTATCCGTTGGCTGACATATGTTAGGTCGCTGTAGCGGGGGCTCCTTGGTTATGCTCGGTGCAGGCGGGCTAGCCATATGGGTAGGCTGCGGATAACTGAAGCTGCGGAAATATACGGGGGGGCTGGTAGGTGTCGGTTCAGTAAAGTCAGCACCTGACAGAGATACGTATAATTTACGCGATATTTCGATGCAGCTTAGAGGTTATTGTTTGAAACTCACAGATTATCATCCAGTTGTTATTGAGGGCATGGGCGGGTACGACCCGCGTGACCCAGTGCAAGTTGCCACGCAGGTTGCTGAGCGCCTTGCACAACACTGGGCGCGTAAGCCGCCCATTAAGCCGCTGCTGATCCTGACCCAAGGCGACCCGCTTGAGGCAAACGGCATCTCTGCAATTACCCCGCGTGTGGCCCAGCACTTAGGCGTTCCGCGGGCTATGGTCTATCTTGATGAACACATTGCTGATTACCACTGGCCCAATGCAGATCACCACGAGATGATTTTTGCCCTCAAGTACTCCGAGGTGGTGGATCAACTGAATAGCAATCTACCGGGGTCTATAGGCAGAATTGAAGCGGCGATTGAAGCGCAGTTGCAGCGCAAGAACGATCATCGAGCGGCCCAAGGCAATCCACTGCTCAAAAATTATTTTCGTGATTTTGCGCTACTGCAGGAAGTCACTAAAGCCGCCTGCTCAAAGCTGTGCCAAGGCATTACTATTGCGCATACATCCAAAGATATTTCTGTATTTTCAGTGACCAGTTTTTTTACCGTGGGTCTCGAGCTGGGGCTGGTGGATTCCGGCAATATGGTGTCTTACTCCAGAGACACAAAGAGCCGACTAACGACAGCTAGCCGGTATGACTAGGCACCTAGTAAAAAGGCATGTGATCAAGAACTGATAACAAAGAAAATGTGATGGGAGACAGGGAGTTAGGATCGGTTGATTAAGACCAATTGATTGATAAAGCAGACGCCACTATTTTTTCAAAGAAAAGCAAAATACAAGCCCAAATCAAAAGCTTTAGAGCTCATGTTGCAGATTCCTAATCTACTGCTCGTCGTCAAACCTTGTGCAAGTATCTTCTTGCTGCGCCTACACAAGTTTTAACGAACATCACGAACTCAAATAGCGGCTAACAATTATCGGTTGAGAGTGCTGCTTCAAGCCAGATATTTATACGGTAGAAAGCATGGTCCAAGCCGCCGGTGACGTTTAGATATTTGGTTGCACCGATGGCCCGCGCTGAGGACTGAGTTACTTATCTAGATCAGCAAATTTTGCCGCCATGGTTGGGTTGCCCCGGGTTAGTTTTTTAATGGTGACGTCTTGAGCTTTATCGTTCGCAAGGCGAAGGTTGCGGTCTGTGCCGAGTAGGGCATCCCTTGTTTTTTGCAGGTGATCAATCGATTTATCTATCTCTGCTATCGCAGTTTGAAACTTCTTAGAGGCCAGGTCGTAATTTTTGGAAAACGCTGTCTTGAAATTTTCTAGATCGCTCTCGAAGTGCGTAATGTCGACGGTCTGAACTTTGACTTCTGCCAACTCGGTCTTATATACAAGCGCGCGCATGGCTGCGTTTCTTAGCAGGGTAATGATTGGTATAAAGAACTGAGGCCGAATAACATACATGTTCGGATAGCGGTGAGACACATCAACAATTCCAGTGTTGTACAGCTCACTGTCGGATTCTAGCAGTGACACCAGCACTGCATACTCACAGCCTTTCTCACTGCGATCTTTATCCAGTTCTTTCAGAAAGTCCTCATTCTTTTTCTTTGATGCAGTGGCGTCACTCTCGTTTTTCATCTCAAACATTATTGAAACGATTTCAGTGCCATTTTCATCCGCATCGCGAAACAGGTAGTCGCCTTTACTGCCGCTTTTTGCATTGTTGTCCTTCTCAAAATAGGCTTTGGGGAATGCGGTGGCGCGTATGCGGTCGAACTCGGTCTCGCAGTGCAGCTCAAGTGTTTCTCCGACCATTTTGGTAGACAGCCGCGCCTTCATGTCGCGCAAGCGCTCAATGGCATCGTCTCTGTCCTTGATCTGAGTGAGGTACTTGTCTTCTAGGGATTTTGTGGCTAGCTCTTTTTCTAGTTCTGCACGCTCTAAGGTGTTCTTAAGGCCATCCCTTTCTTTTTCGACCTTGCTCACTGCAACAGTTACGGCGAGGGTTTGAGCTACTTCACCTGCATCAAGTTTTGCTTTGAGTTCTTGAATTTGGCTGTCCTTGGTCGCTGCAGAATGCTGCATTTCAGCGGCTACTTTGCTCATTGCAAGCTCAACAGCGCCTTGCTTGTCTTTTTCGGCAAGTGCAAGCCGGTCGTGCAACTGCTGGTCAAATTCGCTGTCGCGAACCTGCTTCAAAATGTCTGCATATCCTGCTTCGTCAATTTTGAAAGCCTTCTCGCAATGTGGGCAGTTGATTTCGTTCATTGGCGGTCTCAGTGTTTTTATCAAATAAGTACATTGGCAATGCTAGCAGGGGTGAAACCACAAGCGCTCTAATTTAGTGAATCTTTTTGTTGGTGAAAAATCCGCACTTTTTCGTTTGCGGCCTCTATCCCAAGGCTCACGCCCAATAGCTATTTAGAAAGCTGTCTAATTTGAGATTAAGGCATCAGTGCTATCCTCCGACAAACCGAGTGTTATGACGCATATTTTGGGTTTTAACCGAATCGAAGCCTTCGCGTTGAGCGGGTTTGTTGGTTGATCCTTTTTGCGAGATGTTGTAAGCGTATAGTTGACAATGGTCAATACTGACTATGCCAGCCAAAAATAAAAGAGGGGAATAATAATGAAAATAAATAAACTCTTATCCGTTGTATTGAGTCTGTTTGTTGCAAGTGCGGCCTTTGCGGAGCAAGTCGACGACCCGGATAGATTCCTGTTTGAGACGACTCAAATGAAGTTTAAAACTGGCAAGGAACTCCAGGATTTCTTGTCCATCAGAGCAAAATTTTCTAAGTTCGCATAATTAGGTGAAATTAAGTTTAGTTCGATTGTCCTAGTACCTTGGGCGGTGAGTAAGGCTTCATTACCAGATAGCCAAGATTGAGATGGGGTATGGGTAGGATTCTCTCCCAATACAGGTGATTACGCCAATACGTTTAGTTACTACCTAAAAAATGGAGATGCCATTGGCCCAGATTTTGGTGCGGTAAGAACTAATGTAGTCACCACACTGATGGGTGGTGAAGCCGTTTTTCGCAGTGGAGCGGGCCTGCCAAAAGATACCGGAGTGGTACTGTTTAGAAAGTGTAAGTTAAAAGCTAAGCAAACCATGGACAGTGCCAAAGTAGCGTTGGTTATTACGTCGGAAAAACTCAAAGCTGGAGGTTGACAGGGTGGAACTTATTTTTGGAATCCTGGACGTGGAGCGGCACCATCAATTGAAGATTCATTCCTAGTCACGCGATGGTTTCCAAGCGCTGAAGCTTGGGGGGAGTCAGCAATGGCATATTAGAATGGCGATCTTTCTAAGGCAGACGCTGCGGTCGACCGGGTAATGGACTGTTCTGCGTTTCGTTTCTACCTTAGTTACCCGTTTTACATTGCGGGAACATAGTAAGAAGTAAAGTTAGGGGGTATTTATTACCCCCTTGATATCTCCGCGGCATATTGTCTTCCTTTATAGTCTTACCTCTCCCACAATTTTAAAAAATAAAATTGTAATCAGACGAATCCCTCTGGCGGCATAAAGTCTTATCAACAAAAGCCGACTAAAAAAGATAAAAAGAGAAAGAAGCCGCTAAATGAAAACTCACTGGCACCTATTTACCGACGGCAGCGTGAATACTCAATCCAAGGTGGGTTTTGGGGCGTGTCTCTGGCTGCGAGAATTTACCGACGCAGCCGACTCGCTTAAAGACGCTGTTAAGACCAAACGGTTCGAACAGACAAGTTCAACTAGGTTGGAATTACAAACGCTAGTATGGTCTGTGAATGAGCGCTTAGCGTTAGCCAACATGAACTCAATTGAACTAACGATTTATACAGACTCGCAAAATATTATTGATCTGCCGAAGCGGCGTGAGCGCCTCGAGCGTGACAACTATTTCTCTAGCAACAAAAAACAGCTGAAGAATCATCAGCTGTATCGAACGTTCTACAGTTTAATGGATCAGATGAGATTCAACTTAGTAAAGGTGAAAGGCCATCAGCCCTCTCGCGAACGCAATCTTATAGCGCAACGGTTTAGCCTGGTTGACCACGCGGCGAGGCGAGCCTTGCGGGCTGATGAGTTATGTAGATAAGTTGTAAAGAGCGATGTGTGCGCTCTGTCACGCTTCACTCTCTAACACGATCTTAAGATCAACTAGGCTTTGGGCGCCGTCTCTGATGGCGGTGTCCGCGTCCCTTGGTTGCCAGCCAATGGCCAATGCCGGTGAATTATCAATCGCCTTGACGCGCCCTAAATCAGGCAAAAATTGTTTAATTTCCTGCAAAAAAATCCCGGCAAGTTTTGCCACGAAGTTAGGCATTTCTGAGGTTGGAATTTTTAGCTTCGGATGCTCAGCCTTCACGGTCTTGGCCATATCCACAAACCAACGGAAGCCGTTGGCGCACATATAGCGGTTGCCGGCCGCTTCTGGCGTTTCCAAGGCTAGCCTTTGGAGAGTCGCTACATCTCGCACATCGACGATCTCAAAGCCAAGTTTCGGCAGTATAGGGTAGGCACCTGTCATGAGAAGATAGAGTGCTTCTAGCGAACTGCCATAGTCTGCTTCAAGAGCGGGGCCCAGTACGAGAGCAGGATTTATCGCTACCAGCTCTAGATCGTTCTCATTGGCATATTCCCAGGCGGCTTTTTCCGCGACGGTTTTGCTCTTTACGTAGGGTGACAGATCAGTGCGAGACAGGTCTGTCCAGTCTTGGTCGGTGAATGTGCCGCTGTCCCTGCTGCCAGACATGACTGCGGCCACAGACGAGGTCAGAACCACACGTTTGATGCCATGGGCACTAGCAGCTTTGAGCACGTTAAGCGTGCCAGTCTTCGCTGGAACAATAACTTCGTTCTCATCGTTGGGCTGTACTACCGGCACCGGGGAGGCCACATGCAGAATGCTGTCGCAACCTCGGGCAGCTTCTACCCAACTTGCCTCATCCATTAGGTCGGCTGAAGCGAACTCAAGGGCGTCTATACGATCGGTATGGCCCGCCAGTGTTGCTTTGATCGTTTCGCCACGTGCTGCATCGCGCAGCGTGCCGCGCACATAGTAGCCATTATTAAGCATCTCAATAATGCAGTGACTGGCGATAAATCCGCTTGCTCCGGAAATCAGGACCTTAGGCATTGTCTATCCTATAAATTAATGAAGTGTCTTCGCGCATGCTACTGCATGTGGCCCGCGAGCACCAAAAGCTTGCAAAATATGTGGCCCTTTAGGTTCAGAACTTTTGGTTCAGAACTTTAAGCTCAGAACGTCGGGCGCGAAACTTTAGACTCAGACCTAAAAGTTTGCTCGCATATATTTAAGATTCCACGCCTCCACATTTCTATTGCACAAACACGCACTTAGGGTACGTTTAGAGCTTGGCTGTGGCTGGCGCTAATTGACTGCGTTGCGCAATTGGGCCTCGGCAGGGCTCGCGAAAAAAATGTGAACGAGTGATTGTCATTCGGTTCTGTTTTTCTTTGTTGCGCCTAAAGGCAAGTACTGTGTTTTTAGGTAAGACTTTAGCTTTTTGTTAAAAGGGGAATACTCACCGATTGTGAGAGAAAGAAAATGTGTCACTATTAGTGGAAATTACCAGTGAGCTCACTTACGCCTCAATCTAGTGACCGAATCGGCAAACCTTTTGACAAGGTCAGTCGGCGAACCGTTGTTGGTTACGGTTTCGGTGACTTTGGTTTCAACCTTTACGCTACCGGCCTCAATCTTTACCTTCTTTACTATTATACGGACGTGCTTGGCATAGGCCCGGCTGTGGCTGGTCTTATCTTTATGATTCCGGTGATCTGGGACGGTATCTCTGACCCTTTGATGGGTTGGGTAGCTACTCGCACGCGTACCCGGCTTGGAAAATTCCGCCCATATATTCTGTTTGGTGCGCCATTTGTGGGGTTAAGCTTTGTTGGTATGTTTGCTGCGCCCGTTTGGTTTCCCGATCAGGTTGTGGCGGCAAGCCTAATTTCCCACATTGTGTTCCGCACTATGTACACAGTGGCTTCGGTACCTTATTCATCCCTTGCGGCTGCAATAACTTACGACAGTCAAGAGCGCGGCATTATGGCAGCAGTGAGAATAATGAGCGCAATGGCTGGCGGGGTTGCTACTGCGGCAACCATGTTAGAGCTTGCTAGCTATTTTGGCGGCGGGAACTTTCGCGAAGGGTTTATAATGGCGGGGCTGCTCTATGCACTGATCGCAACAGTCGTAATGTCAGTTGTTTTTTACACTACTGCCGAAAAACCCATTGTTGCAGATCAGGTGCAACTCACCACGGCGCAAACCCTGGCCTTCGTAAAGTCCAATACCGCGTTCTGGGTGTTATGCGCTGCGTCCTTCGTCGGTATCATTGGCTCAACTATGGGTGGCAAAGCGCTGGTGTATTACATCAGTTATTACGCAGATCAACCCGAAGCGGTTTCTACCATTCTGCCTCTGGGGATATTGGGGGCGTGTATTGGCATTCCCCTGTGGACCTTGGTAGCGCATAGGTTCTCCAAACGCGCTGTTTGGATAATGGGTGGTTGCGGTGCCGCCATTGGCAACTTTGTCCTTTTGGGTTTGGAAATTACGGATGTTGCCTCTTTATCGGCACTCGCCATTTTTAGCGGCATTTGCGGCGGCTCCATTGCAGTCATGTTTTGGTCTATGCTTCCTGACACTGTGGAGTTTGGCGAATTGCGTAGCGGTGCGCGCGATGACGGTATTTTGTTTGGCCTTTGCCAATTTATCAGTAAAGCAGGTTCCGGCTTAGGTGTTGGCATGATTGGTTTGTTACTCAGTTTCATCGGTTACAGTGCAAATGAGATGCAGAGCGAAGAAACACTGCAAGGCATTCGCTTGGCCGCTTTTTTGATACCTGCTGTGTGCTCTCTTTGTTCTGTTGCCGTGATCACCCTATACCCGCTAGATGAACTCATGCACCGACGTATTGTGCGCGCGTTGCTTTGGAGAAGACGAAGAGCGCTCTCCTGACCTACGCAATGTGCGGTGCAAGCCGGCATAGCTGGTGTCGCCCTCGCATCTAGTTAAAGAATGTATTGATAAGAATTAAGAGGATTGTCAGTTAGATGAGAAAGTTAGTTGCAGGGTTACTTTTGCTGTTGGTGAGTACCATTGGTTGGTCTGGTGCTGGGCCAAAGACTGAGTCCCCGAAGACTGCTGAGTTAAGCCTACTTGTATATAACACCCATGGCTTGCCCGAGCTTATTGCCGGCGATAAACCAAGAGAGCGATTCCCAAAGATAGGGCAATTGACCAAGGGCTATGATTTATCCCTGTTGCAAGAAGACTTCGCCCACCACGACCTGCTGTTGCAATATGTGAGGCGTCCAACAGACGCAGTGCAAGGCAGCGATGCGCTCATTCCTAAGTGCATGGTCTGTTCTGGATCTGGGTTGACGCTTATCTCAAACTTGCAGAAATCCGTTTGGCAGGTTCGCTCTTCCTTCAAGCCCTTCGATACCTGTTCCGGCTGGGTCAGTGGGTTAAACGACTGTTTTGCGCAAAAGGGTTTTCAGTTGATTACTTTGGAAAACACGCTTGGGCATCAGATTTTTATGGTGAATACGCACCTTGATGCTGGGCGCAGTGAACTTGACCGAGAAGCGAGAGCGGCACAGCTAAATCAGATTGCGCTTACTCTAGAGAAGGAAGCGGGCAGTTCGGCAATACTTCTGGCAGGTGATCTAAATCTTCATTGGGAAACCCCTTCGGATAAAGAGTTACTGCAAAACTTCGTTCAGCGCTTAAATCTTGTCGCTGCGCAAAAAGGCGGCGACGCATCAAGCAGTTGGCACACGCTAGATTATATTTATTATCGCAGTAGCAAGAAAACCAATCTAAGTTTGAAGAGTTCTGGCGAGGATGTCGCGTTCACCAGCGAAGGTAAACCGTTAAGCGACCACCCCGCACTTTTTGCAAATTTCAAGATACAATGAGACGCACTGTTATAGGGGTGCAGTTGTTACGGATGAGTACTGTCGTTTGAGAGCGAGAGTGAAAAATTGCGCAAAGTGTCATCAATCTAGAGATGTCCTGTTTAGATGCAGGCATGCTGATTTTGATTGGCTCTTCCTGTGCGAGACGTGTCTTTTCCTTGTCAAAAACGAGCACGAGGCGACCTATACATACGGCGGCACTTGGAAGAGCAAGAAGAAGTAAAAGCACCTGCAATTTAACGCCAATTTGAGTCAGTCTATGGTCAAGCCTAAGCGGTAATGGAACTGTAGGGTTGTGATCCAGTGGCTCTTTTCGCAAAAAAATAATCGAAGATACAAGTTCCTGGGGGGGGGTTATGCAGAGTAGAAATTTATTACCAATTTTTGTGGTCCTGCTGAGCTTTTTGCTATTTTTTTTGCAGCACCTAGCTACCCAACCGCCCGGTGTAAAGGCCGCGGACGCTCCTCAAGATCAATTTTCAGCTGCAAGAGCCTACAAGATCTTAGAAGTTCTACTAAAGGAAAATAAACCACACCCTGTAGGTTCAAAAATGAACCAAGTAGTCAAAAATAGAATTAAAAATGAGCTAGATAAACTAGCGATAGAGTACGAAGAACAAAAAACATGGGCCTGTGCGTCAAGGTTTGGAAGCTGTGCTGAGGTAGAGAACCTCATAGCGATAATCCCAGGAAAAACCGATTCGTCCTACTTGGCCTTAATGGCGCATTACGATTCAGTGCCCATGTCTCCGGGCGCAGGGGACGATGGGTCTGGGGTGGTGGCAATTATAGAAACCGCCAGAGCACTTAAACTAGAAGCGCCTTTCCAGCATCCAATTGCGTTGATTTTTACTGATGCAGAAGAAATTGGTCTAGTAGGTGCCGAAGCTTTTTTCGAGCAACACCCTTTGGCAAAAAAAGTAGGCATTGTTCTGAATGTTGAAGGTAGTGGCTCTTCTGGCAGCAGTATGGTGCTGAGGACTTCAAAAAATAATGAACTGCTAATGAAAAGTTACTCTGCTGAAAATGTCGAGCCCTATGGATATTCTTTTGTAAAAGAAATCTTTAAAAGAATGCCAAACGATACTGATTTTAGCGTTGTTGAAAGAGCCCAAATTTCAGGGATAGATTTTGTTTTTGCTGGAGAAAGAAACCACTACCACACTCCTAATGACAACTTAGAGAACATTGATCTTAGAACCATCCAACATCACGGCGAAAATATTTTGCCCTTGTCAAGAGAGCTGGCCTCTGTTGAATGGAATGAAATGGGAGATGAATATGTTTACGCAGGCAAGATATATGGAGTCTGGACTCAATGGGAATCATCAAACAGCATAATTATTCTGCTAGTAAGTTTGCTTTTACTGTTGGCCGCTTTGGTTAAGTCCAATGCCAGCCTTAAAGGCATTGCTCTCGGTGTTGTTTTCTCGCCGCTCACTTTAGTCATTACAGTCTTATCAGGTGCGTTAGGGTTCTATTTGTTGTCCATTATGTCAGGCACAATTATAAGCTGGCCGGGCATAGATTGGCCGTATCGTCTTTTGCTCCTCGGTGCCACTGGTATCGGTTTATTGACGGCGACTATGCTTAACAAAAGGTTTGTCGATCAGATTGATATGATCTTTGGTGCTTGGTTTTTTTGGCTCCTAATTGCCTTTGCGACATCTATTTACCTGCCGGATGCTGCTAATAGTTTCGTCCTGCCAATAATGGGCGCGAGCTTATTGATCGTGTTGTCAAACCTCATCAAGGAAAAGTACAGGGTCCCATTTCTGTCGTTGGTACTGGTTATGACAATACCATTTACCCTCGGGCTGTTATTTTCTCTCGAGCAAAGCCAAGGCTATAAGTTGGTTTGGGCATTACTGCCCTTTATCGGTCTTTTTGCCATAATAATTACGCCTTTCTTGTATGACCTAAATAAGAAATTCTCCTTTGGGTTGCTCTTTATAGTGGCTGGGGTTTCTATACTTATGGCGAGTAATACCCACCTTTATACTGAGGATCGACCTCAGCATGTGAATATTCTTTTCTATGAAGATTTGGATTTGGGCCGAGCACATGTTGAATTGGCTGGCGATTATAAGGCTATATTTTCTGAACCTTTCATAGAACCTTTATCAATCTACGTGGCCGCTGCGCAGCCTCAATCGTTATTGCCCTTTAATAGAGAGATCATTTCTACTAACTGGGCTAAAGCTGATTCCAGCGGATGGGCGGGGCCTTCGCTGAAGTCTTATGCAAAGAGCGACAGTGATAAAACGGTAAGCCTTAAGTTAAAAAGCAACAGATCAGCAAGCCGGTTGGTTCTGCTCCTACCAGAAGATTCTGGGTTAGCCTCTTTCTCTCTTGGGGAGTTGGAAGTCAAACCTATTCTAAGTAAGTGGGGCCTATACAAGGGCTACTACGCGATCTATCTAAATGGCATCTACGACAAGGTTGTAGATTTGAGAGTGACATTTAAAACTGCCGATGCGCCAAAGCGGGGGTATCTTATGGATATTAGTACGCAGTTACCGCCATCTGTGGATGACTTATTCAATGACCGAACGGGCATTTTTTCGCCGGTACACAGAGGAGATCAATCGGTGTTAATGAAAAGGATAGAATTTTAATTTTCATCCAAATATATTTCGACGGCTGCTAAAGCTATTTAGAGCCAGTCAGAGACGAGGAAGCAGGAGCAAGCTGTCCGCTTCCAATGATGTTCTGAAATCGTTAAATTTGAGCAATTCCGACACTAAGAATAAAGGTGGCAAGACATGCACACACTCGTAGACCCGCTAAAAAGAGCATTGCAAATTAGGCCCAATGAAGTAGCTGTGATCGACGGCGAGAAAACGTTCACCTACGCAGAGTTGTGGGAACGTTGTTCTAGGCTTGTTGGCGCTCTGCAAAACTTAGGTGCGGTAAATGGCGATCGTATTGCCATTCTCTCCAATAACAATCACCAGTATTTTGAAGCCTATGTTGGTATACCCTCTGGTGGCATGGTCATTGTGCCGCTCAATACTCGTCATGCTTTACCTGAGCTAATCTATGCGCTTGAAGACTCAGGCGCCAAAATACTTTTAACCGACCGCGAAGACATAGGCCCGCTGCAAGGCATTGTTGATCATGTTATTGGCTTAAATTCAGACTACGAAGAGATTCTGGGTAATGCAGTGCAGGCGCCACTGGGAGAAGAGTGCGATGAAAAGGATTTAGCTGGACTGTTTTATACCGGCGGCACAACTGGTGCCAGTAAGGGAGTGATGCTGACGCATCGAAACTTAATTGCTAACGCATTCAATTGGCTATCTGCTGTTGCCCAGAGTCCAAATGATCGGTCGTTAGTGATGGCGCCAATGTTTCATGCAGCCGGCTCCAACGGTATTTTAGCCGCTATTTGGCAGGGTTCATGCCAGGTCGCGCTGGGTGCATTTGAGCCCAAGACTGTCTTGCAGTTGATTGAAAAACACAAAATCAATATCACTCTAGGTGTGCCCTCCATGCTCGCGGCGATTGCGGAAGAGCAGCATGCGAATCCTAAAGACGTTTCAAGTTTGAAAATTTTGGCCCACGGGGGTTCGCCAATAGCCACCGAGGTGATTAAGCGTTCGAGCCAAGCATTTCCGGCAGCGCAAATGGTTGAGGTGTATGGGTCTACTGAAACATCACCACTGGCAACTTTGCTGGGTAATGAAGAACAACTTATTGGTGACCCTAAGGCGCGCTCCTGTGGTCGCTCTGTAGTGGGTTGCTCAATAACTATCTGCGCTCCGGCGGGCCATACGCTGACAGCGGGCGAGATTGGAGAGGTGGTTGTAGCTGGAGCCAACATTATGCAGGGCTACTGGAATAAGGCTGAGCAAACCGCAGCCGTTATTAAAGAGGGCGGTTATTGGACCGGTGACTTGGGTTATTTAGACGCTGAAGGCTATTTGTTTTTGGTTGATCGCTCCAAAGATATGATTGTCAGCGGTGGAGAAAACGTCTACTCCACCGAGGTTGAAGATATTTTGTACAAATACCCCGGAGTGTTAGAAGCCGCGGTATTCGGGGTGCCGGACGAAAAATGGGGTGAAGCTGTATATGCGGTAGTAGTGCCTCGACCTGACGCCGCAGATGTTACGCCTGAAGCGCTTATCGCATTTTGCCGTGAACATATTGGCGGCTATAAGGTGCCCAAGGGGATCGACATTCAGCTGGAGCCGTTGCCCAAGTCAGGGCCGGGCAAAGTTTTAAAACGCGAACTGCGCGCGCCATTTTGGGCCGCAACAGACAGAGGTGTGAATTAGTTTAATGACTAAACTCATTTTGCTAATAATGCTTATTGCCCCAAATTGGGCATTTAGTCAGGGTTTGATTGAACATAATTCTCTCAAACAAAGCGTTAGCGGTGCAGAGCTTGAAAGGAAATATTGGCTATATACGCCAAAGGACCTCCCAGAAAATCCCGCGTTGGTGGTTGTAATGCACGGTTATTCTGGAGATGCCCGAGCAATAATGAGCTATTCCGGAATGAATGATGTTGCTGACAATCATGGCTTCATTGTTGCCTACCCGCAGGGCACGATAGACAGTGAAGGCAATGCGTTTTTTAACGTTGGCTATGAATTCCATCAAGCCTCTGGGGTGGATGACGTTGCCTTTATCGAGGCGCTTGTTGCAGATGTTGCGGTAGAGCGTGGGGTGGATTTAGCGAAGGTTTTTGCCACAGGTATGTCTAATGGTGGTGACATGAGCTACTTGCTTGCCTGTCGTTCAAGTAAAAATTTCCGCGCGGTTGCGCCAGTTGCTGGCTCCATGATGCAAGCGATGGTCGAGCAGTGTGCGCCAGCTCGAACTCTGCCAATTATGGCAATTAGTGGCACCGATGACCCAGTAACCCTTTACGCTGGAGATCTGCAAAATAGTGGCGGGTGGGGCGCTTATATTGGGCAAGAGGCGACTAAAGATTTTTGGATTGCAAAGCATGGTCTTGTTGATACAGTCATATTTGAACTTACTGACACTCATCAGCCACTAATGATAGGTAACAGTAAAGTTCAGTTGCAACGCTATTCCAACGGTAACGGTAGATCTGAGATTTGGTTTTATCGGGTAGACAGCGGCGGACACGACTGGCCTGGTGCCAAGTTCGACTCATGGTGGTCACCCACACGTTACGTGGCGCTATATGGTATGGGCTTTGGTAAGAACCAAGACATAGATGCCAGCAACGAAATTTGGAAATTCTTCGCGCACTGGATTACTCAAGACGACGAAACTAGCCGCTAGTCTTAGTCCGCAACCCGCTTACCTTTCGCGCAAAATTTGCCATGTAGGGCTGTTGAGGCTCTCTAGCAAATAGAGGCGCATAAATGTCTAGTGCAGCCAAAATTCGGGCGCGACCCTATGTCTAATTATTTTTAGCGCGTTTATTTTGTTTGCAGCCTGGGATTTTATTGGCTATTACTTATCCTAAGAAAAAGGGGAGAGATATGCAGATAGGCATGATGTTGGGTTTTGAGAGTTCCATAAAAACTATGACCACAATTGCGCGGGAAGCAGAGGACGCAGGAATCAATTCGCTGTACACGGTAGACGCAGGAAGAAGTGCAACCATCACCGCGGCGGCAGTTATTAATGCCACTAGTAAGGCACAGGTAGGTACATATATTGTAAATGCTTACGCGCGCGAACCCTGGATGACGGGGTTAGAAGCAAGAGATCTTAACGAAATAAGCGATGGTCGCTTTATTCTTGGCGTTGGCACAGGCAACCTGCACTTCAATGACCTATATATGGGCATTGACTCATATAGAGCAAAGGCCAAAATGCGCGATTTTATGCAGATTGTGCGCATGGTAGTCAGTGGTCACGCTGCCGAAAGAGTGCGCTATCAAGGCGATGTACATAAAATTCGTTGGCGCGCCACTTGGGATCCGGTTACCCCAACGCTACCTGTCTACATGGCTGCGTCCGGTCCAAATATGGTGCGTCTAGCGGGTGAAGTTTCGGACGGCGTTGGTGTTGGTATTATGTCTTCGGTTGAGTTTGTGCGAGATGTTATAAGGCCGAACGCTCAGGCCGGCGCAGTAGCGGCGGGTCGTGACCCTGAGGCATTACTCTTTCCCACTGCTGCAACGGTGAGCGTGAACAAAGACGTTGAAGCTGCGCGCAAAGCAAGCCAAGCGGCAATATGTAAGCTCTATCACCCAATTCCGCATCCGTATTACGACTCGCAACTGCGGCAAATGGGCTTTACTGAATTTGCGGACCAGGCCACCCAGCTGATGCCTGCTGGAAAGTTGCGTGAGGCTATGGCCTTAGTGCCAGACGAAGTGGTCGACCGTATGACCATCACCGGTAATGTAGAGCAATGTGCTAGGAGAATTGAAGAGTACGCTGGTGTAGCAGATGAACTCATTCTCGCTCGTACGGGGCAGCGCAATGACACACGCACAATGGCTGACTATGAGGATTTCATGCAGTTGGTAAGTCAGTCTGCAATTTAGGCCAAAGTGTTTTGGGCAGGTTAGTGGGTAACTAGCCTCTGACTAAGAACTAAGAAACGCTTAAATCAATATTCAGCGCGTTGATTTTAGTTCGTTTAATAAGCAATAGTTCCTACAATAGCAATAAAATGCGCGATCAGTCTTGTTCTAGCTAAGTACTAGCCCTTTACTTGCTCAAGTCTAACTCTGGTTAGGGTTTGTGTAAGCCGAACACGGCCCGGGTGTTATGTCATGCTCATCATCCTAAAAAATGACCGTCTCTTAGTTTCAGATGCTTATCTGGGTAGTGGCTAAATAGCGCCTCTGCTTATCCGGGTAAGTTTTCCTAGACTGCTAACTCAGATCGCTGAACCAGATTAATAGTTCACCCGCTGTTGCAGGTTTGTCTAGTCTTGTTCGCCGTATAGAAACACTGCAATATTGTTTTGAATATTTAACATGCGGAGAAAACGATGCGAGCAGTAGGGTTAATGGTGCACGGCGGTCCTGAAGTTTTACAGGTGGTGGATGTGCCTGAAGTGCAGGCGGGTCCGGGACAGGTTCGCATACGCAATTATGCTGCCGCAGTGAACCCCACGGACGTTGTGGGCAGAAACGGCATGCGCGCGGCTTTGCAGAAGAAAGATCCGCCACCTTATGTGCCGGGCATGGATGCTGCGGGCATTGTGGACCAAGTGGGTGAAGGCGTAACCACGGGGGTCGAAGTGGGCGATCGGGTTATGGCCATGGTGGTGCCTAATGCTACCCACGGCGCTTATCGCGAGCAGATTGTATTAGATCAAATGGCTGTTGTGCCGGCGCCTGCGGGTACAACTCATGTGGAAGCCTGCACCTTGCCGATGAATGCGCTCACCGCAAGAATGTCATTGGACCTCCTGGATCTTAAGCCAGGTCAGGTGCTTGCTGTTACCGGCGGTCCCGGTGCTTACGGCGGCTACGTTATACAGTTGGCGAAAGCGGACGGATTGCAGGTCATCGCAGATTGCGCTGACTCAGATAAAGTACTGCTCAAATCTCTTGGCGCAGATATTCTTATCGGGCGCGGCGACGGTTATGCAGAGAAAATTCGTGAGCACTTTCCGCAAGGCGTAGATGGCCTTGCTGATGGTGCATTACTCAATGAGCTTGCCATTGATGCAGTGAAAGACGGTGGTAGCTTTACCGCCATTCGCGGCTTTAAGGGTGAAGAACAAAGAGACATTAAATTCACCGCCACTTGGGTAACTGGCTACGATGGTGAATACGAAAAGCTAGATGTGCTCAGACAGCAGGTTGAGGCGGGTGTTTTGACCTTACGTGTTGCGGACTCGGTGACCCCAGAAAACGCCAGTGTCGCCCACACGCGATTAGAGCAGGGTGGTACGCGTGGTCGTATGGTGATTGAGTTTTAGACGCCGGGCTCGAGGTGGTCAGAGGTCGTCAGAAACTGGCTGAGAAAAGATCAGCAATACTCAAAAGAGAAAGAACAACGGCGGGCAGAACACCCGCCGTCATACCTATTTTTAGCGCTTTTGCTTGTGCTTTTTGTTAGTACGAGCGCTAGTTCTCTATATCAATGGGTCGATAGTAATCGGTTCCCGTAGCTTCAAAGTTATCCCGCATCGCTCTGAATTGCTCACCTGCGGAACCTTCTTCCGACAAAGTTAAATTTTGACGAATAAAGTTCACGCTGTCTGGATTCAAAGCGCTGGCCATATTCCAGTACTCATCGGCCTTATTGTTCATGGCGTGCTTGCGAAACAAGTTACCTAAGCAAAATGCTGCATCAGCTTTCTGTTGGTCCGCAGTATGCTGGCGAATGTTGCCAGCCACTGTTGCAGCAGACTGCACATGCTTGCTCTGCGCGCCATTTGCCACCCAATCTTTGAGTGCGGGTTCATACACATTGGTGCCAAACGAAATAGATTGATCACCTACGCCCAGTTCGTGCACCTTGGAATAAGTACCTTCGTCAATTCTGACAATTCGACCCTCTTCATCAATCCACGCCGCTGAGGGCACGTTGACAAAATTGAATGCACTGCTGACCAGATGGTCTTCATCCACTACTTGTATGTAGGTTGGATTCGCTGCATCAAAAATGGATCCTGCTGCCGCTTCACCGCCGGTGTCTTGGGCCGCACAAATAATGACAAAGTCCGGATCGTTTATTTCCTCGTAAATACGTTGCCACACGGGCACGTCAAGAAAGCATCCTCACCACGAAGACCAAGTAACAATAAGCGCCTTTTTACCTTTTAAGTCAGCCAGACGGACCACTTGACCTTTACGGTCGGTGAGCTCAATGTCCGGTGCCATGGCGTCCACCATCATGCTCGCACGCTTTGCAGGAATTTCCGCAAAGCTCCAAACGCCTGCCGCATGGTCTGCAACGTAGGGTTGGTCTAACAAATTAGCAAAGGCTGTTAAGTTAAACCATTGTTTGCCATCTTGCTCAACCAATAACTGATCATTCAAAGGGATGCACAGGTCTTTGAAACATGCGCCTTCGGGCTTGATTTCAAAACCGTTGATTTGCCCAAGGTCCTTGGGATTAATCAATAGTCCGTCGCCTTTACCAGTTTCGGTAAGGGTGACTGTTTTACCCTGATACAGCACGGTTGCGCTGCCTTCGGGATGTATTTCTTTGGCTTCAAATGGGCTTCGAAGCTCTGGGTAGGCCATAAAGGCTTTTGCCATTGGGTTCTCCTTTTTTTCGACTGTTATGATGGTACTTGATACAGGTCAGCCTGTCTGCGTTATCAACGTCTGTGCAAAAGTCACCTCTTTGTTCACTTCTCTACACACTTTTGTTGTCAGCTTTAAGAAAGCTGCCTAAGCCCTAGGCGGCTAAAAAGTTTTTCATGAGGTGCCGTGAGTATCTGTATCTGTCTCTACATCTGTGTCGATATCAGAGGCGCAGTGAGTGCTCTGTGTGGTCAAGCTTCAGATCAATTCACTAGTTAAATTGCTGGTATTAGCCGTCTAAAAAGACACTGGCGAGTACGCTTTTTTTTCAATAGTCTAAAGGTGGAGAGGGAGATAATAATGAAAATAAATTCACTGATTCGACAATGTGGACTTTCGCTGTTTGTAGTTGCGCTGGTAATGGGGTGTTCACCAGCTAAGAACGACGAAAAACAATCTAAAATGACTACCCCTACTGCCAGCGCGGTAACGCCTCAAGGCAAAATCAATGATCAACGTATTAATAACGCTGCGAGTGAACCGGGAAGCTGGTTAGCCCATGGTTTGGACTACAAAGAGCAGCGCTTCTCGCCGCTAACGCAAATCAACCGCAATACAGTAAAGAACTTAGGCTTAGCCTTTGAACTTGATGTAGGTACAAATAAAGCGCTGGAAGCGACCCCCATCATGGTCGACAACACCTTATTCTTTACTTCAGCTTATTCCATTGTCCACGCAGTGAACGCGTCAACTGGTGAAGAGTTGTGGCGATACGATCCTCAAGTGCCAAGAGACTTTGTGCGTAAAGCTTGCTGTGGGCCCATTAATCGTGGTGTTTCGGTTTACGAGGGCAATGTCTATGTGGCCACATTAGACGGCCGCCTGGTTGCAATGGATGCAGGCAGTGGGGCAAAGGTTTGGGAAGTAGATACTGTGATCGACAGAGATAGGTACTACACCATCACCGGTGCGCCGAGAACGGCAAAAGGTAAGGTTTTTATTGGTAATGGCGGCGCAGAATTTGGTGTGCGCGGTTACGTGACTGCCTATGACTCAGCGACAGGAGAGCAGATTTGGCGATTCTTTACAGTGCCAGGTGACCCTTCTCTACCTTTTGAGCATCCAGAATTAGAACTGGCTGCGACGACTTGGAAAGGTGGCAGTTGGTGGGAAGTGGGTGGCGGCGGCACCGTCTGGAACTCAATCGTATATGACCCAGAGTTTGACCAAGTCTATTTGGGTGTGGGTAATGGCGCGCCTTGGACCAGAGTGATTCGCTCGCCGGGTGGTGGCGACAATTTATTCCTTTCTAGCATTGTTGCAGTGGATGCCGATACCGGCTCCATGAACTGGTATTACCAAACAACGCCGGGCGATAACTGGGACTACACTGCGGTACAAGACATGACTTTGGCCGAAATGAAAGTTGACGGTAAGCAGCGCAAAGTGATTATGCAGGCGCCAAAGAACGGATTTTTCTATGTCCTTGATCGCGAAGATGGCGAATTACTTCGGGCCCACCCATATGTAAAAACCACTTGGGCAACCCACGTAGATATGGAAACAGGGCGGCCCGTAGAAAATCCTGAAACAGATTTTAGTGAGGAAGCGAAGTGGGTTTTACCTGGGCCGTTGGGCGGCCACGACTGGCAAGCTATGGCCTTTGACGAATCTAAAGGCATCGTTTACATGCCGGCTCAAGATTTTCCGTTTATCTATTCGCTGAACGCTGAGTTCAAAGAAACCGGCTATTTTAAGCGTAATCCTGGTACCACTAACCTAGGCATAGATGTCGAGAATAGCTCTATTTTGGCCGAGGAAATGGCGGCTGAGGCACCTGAGGCAAAGGGTTATCTGAAAGCATTTAATCCATTAACCGGTGAAGAGCTTTGGTCGGTAGATCACGTGCATTATTGGAACGGTGGCGTGCTGGCGTCCGCTGGCGGGCTGGTATTTCAAGGCGATGGTCTTGGCTATTTGAGTGCATTTGACGCTGACACAGGCGAAAAAATGTGGAGCTTTAATACCTATATATCAATGCTCGCACCTCCGATTACTTACCAAGTGGATGGTGTGCAATATGTCGCTATTCTGGCGGGTACCGGCGCAGTGGAGAATTTCGTTGGGTTGGTGACGACTGAGACCGCTGCGGTTAAATACGGAAACTTTGGTAAATTGTTGGTCTTCAAGTTGGGCGGTAACCTGGCCCTTGAGGAACCACGAATTCTCGACCGTTCGATACCCGAGCAGCCGGTCATGATGGCATCAGCGGAGCAGTTGTTGCGCGGTGAACAGCAGTACAACCTAGTGTGTGGCGGTTGTCACGGCGCTAATGCTCGGTCTGCGGGCATCCTACCTGACCTTCGTATGATGGGTGATGGTAAGCACCAAATCTTTGCAGAGATTGTCCGTGGTGGCGTACTTGCAGCGGTTGGTATGGCGAGCTTTGCAGATGTCGTGTCAGTTCAAGACACTGAAAATATTCGTCAGTACATTATCTCACGAGCTAACATTGATAAAGAAGAGGCTCGACAGGTAAGCGCAGCTGCTGGCAGGTAAACCAAGGATGTAGAGTGCAAAGTGCCGCGACTTTGAGTCGCGGCGTTACTCTTCGCTGCGTGTTTAAGCAGCGTAGCTTGTCGTAAAAAGACAATTGCCGACAATCTAGCTGGGCGAGCATATCGTTAACTTATCCTTTTAATATCGACGCAACTTCCTGGAAACAAGCAACAATCCTGCAGTTTTTAGACGCCTAACACTGATGCATAAATTGTGCGCTTGATTTGACTTAGCTATTGCCCAACGTAAGTAGGGCTAGTTCGTCTTTGCGCGATTTTCTGGTTGTTCCAACACAAACCGCCCAACCTCGTTATACTCGACGCTTATGCGGACTAAATATGCGAATTAAAAAAGATAAATCTGGCAAGTCGAACCTAGTGTTCAGCACTGACGAGCGTATTTGCCCCGGTTGCCTGCGTCCGCAAGCCGCCTGTGTGTGTAAAAGTCAGCATGCTACGTTGACGGATCAGGGCGATGGTATTGTGCGCCTGCACCGCGAAACCAAGGGGCGTAAGGGTAAGGGTGTGACTCTAGTAAAAGGGCTAATCCTTGCAGAGGACGACCTCAGTCAATTGGCAAAGAAGTTAAAAAATGCCTTTGGCGTGGGCGGTTCTATAAAAGCTGGGGTAATTGAACTGCAAACTGCCAACCGCGACCGAGTCAAAGTGCTGCTCGAAGAAATGGGTCATACGGTTAACCTTGCTGGCGGCTAATGCTAACTCTAGAACTAGCCCTTAGACTATAGGTCCAGTTTATTGGACTGTATTGCTCTGGTTACAGGTTTAGTTGCCTTTAGCGCGAGCTGTTATAAGCCCTGCAAAAATTTCACTAACTCCGCGTTAACACCTTCGGCGCGCTCTTGTTGTAACCAATGTCCCGCGCCTGGAAATTCAACACATCCGCGTAAGTCTGTAAGGCCAGTTTTCATCGACTCTATTGCATCCGCAGTGTTACCGGCAACTAGGT
Organism: Gammaproteobacteria bacterium; assembly: GCA_963581445.1. Classification (GTDB taxonomy): domain Bacteria; phylum Pseudomonadota; class Gammaproteobacteria; order Pseudomonadales; family Azotimanducaceae; genus UBA4421. The sequence continues at coordinate 30,272 of CAUZON010000036.1, forward strand.
CGTGTTCTCCATACAGATACACGGCAGGTTGATCAATTGATTTGCCAATGAAGGGCGCCACAATGCCCGGCAGGCGATTTATATTCCTGTACCAATTGAAGCCGCCAGTAAAGCCCGACACGGAATGTTCTCGCACGTAGAAATCTAGATCTTCTTCGCTCAACCATTCGGGTAGTGCATCTGGAATAACAAATTGCTCGGTCATTGTTTGGTCTTGCGGAAAGTGACCGTCCCAACCCGTGCTGTGGAAGCCGCCTTTGATAACGTCGCCGCTCATGGAATATAAAACCCCAAGCATACTGCGCCTTACATCTTTGTCGAAATCAGCTTCAGCGACGCCAGGCTCTTGGAAAAATAATCGGTAGTATTCCTGATCGCCAGCGTTTGCTCGCATAAGGTCGTTCATTGAGACGTCTGCGGGCAGGGCAAAAGGCGGCATAAAGGGTACCGAGAGTACCGCCACCGCGCGAAATAGATCTGGCCGCATTAATGCGCTGTACCAAGCCACTGGGCCGCCCCAGTCATGTCCAATCACTACAGCTTTAGACTCGCCCAATCCCGCAACACTACCTACAACGTCGCCAATTAGGTGGCTAATGGTGTAAGCGTCAATGTTTGCGGGTTTACTACTGTCGCCGTAACCACGCATATGTAGGGCTACGGCTCTGTAACCTTGGTCGCCTATCGCGCGGATTTGGTGACGCCACGAATACCAAGACTCTGGCCAGCCGTGACAAAAAATCACCAGCGGCCCTTCGCCATGCTCAACATAGTGCAGTTCTATGCCATTGGTCTCGATCATGCCTTTTTTGAAGTCGTTGGTATCGCTCATTAAGGTCTCTCATTGTCGTATTTGGGTTCCATCTTAATCGTATTCTGACTGTCTGTTTGCTGCCGCTTGTATCACTACTGCACGGGTTAAGCGCCATATTTGTCGACCTAACGTTACAGCGAAATCGTCGCAGATTGAATGCGCTCAGAGCAGTTGTAAGTAGTTATTTGTAGATTTTATAACGAGCAATTTGGGAGAGTTTGCTTAAATGCTAGGGGTATTCGATTCGGCGATCCACTTTGGTTAATCAGTTGGATCCCAATTTTTGTTATACTTTGGCCTCTTTATTTATGGCGTAAACTGAATGAAGTTACTCCGCTCAACTCTGTTGAGGCCCATATTGCCTCTATTCAGCACGCTAATCTTTTTCCTTAGCACCGGGTTCAATTTGAGCGCGAATGCCAGCGCCATTGTTAATGGCCAGTCAGTGCAAGCCGGCGACGTGCGTATTACCGAGTTGATGGCAAAGATAGAGGGCAACGATGGAAGTTGGTTTGAGCTATTTAATACCACCGATCATGATGTTGACTTGAACGGCTGCACTTTATCGAGTGGCGATGAAGAGCAATTTGTTTTTCAAGAACCTTTGCTTATTTCAGCAGGTACTTACAGGGTTTTTGCCAGTGATGTAAGTAATTTGGCATTACTCTCCTTGGTTGCAGGAGAGGTTGCTTATCAATACCGCTCTGCCGAATTTGAGCTGACAGGTGGCCCGGATACGGTGAGTCTTAGCTGTAATGGCGTGGTGATTGATACGATGAGCTACGAAAGTTATCGCCCAGGCGCAGCAACGCAATCGCGGGGGTGGCAATTGGCGCCCGGGGCACTGGATGCAAGTGCCACCGCTGGAGACATCAGTTGGTGCTATACCGGTTTGCCGATTTTATCCCTGGATTATCTTTACGGTGACGACAATGTTGCTTCTCCGGGCCGACCCAACCCTCGGTGTACGGAGAACGTCTTACCCTATTTGTATATCAACGACCAAAATGCGGTCAGAGTAGAAGGTATTGATTTTGCTGAGACCTTAAAAGTTGCTGAGGCAGAGCTGCAGCGCAACTTAGCCACTGCACCGCTGACTATTTGGGCGCTGCGCGATCAGGTGGTTACTCCTCAAGTTGCCGGCGCCATAGCCGCTTTGTATGTGGCTTACATTGATAGTTTGTATACAGCCAAAACTGTAACTCTTATCGATTGGAATCATGCTGTTTGGCACTTTGCTTGGGCCGTCGCAAATCTTTATCGCAATGGCGACGATGCGGTTAAAGCCCAGCTGCAACTGGCCTATGACGATGCCAAAAACCGCCATGCCACCTTAGAACGGTTTCAGTTGGTGGCGTTAGATCACGCGCAGTCTGAAGACGTTTCTATGGGTAACGCCCATAAGCTAGGGTTTAACTATGCTAAAACCCATGTGGTGGTGCCTGGTAACCCCCAGTACCTGCAGAGTTTTGAGCAGTACTTAGAGGGCCGGCCCAGTGATCTTGCAGTGGCAGTTATTGGTATTGTGTTTCAGCTAAAGGTGTTTTTTGACCAATTTTTTGATTAGCTAAGGGCATTCCTTTTTCTGTCCCGCCGGGGATGATTTAGCATTGGTTTGACCTCGGGCGGTCAGCTGCCCGAGACCCTTCGGTCTATGCCCACCCAGTAAGGTTCGCGTAAATCTTTGCGTTTGATTTTGCCCACTGGACTTTTCGGTAGCGGGTCGGTTGTGATGGTTATGCCGCCTGGTTTCTTGTAAGAGCCCAGGTCGTCTATGACCATTTGCATCAGCTCTTCCTCGTTGACGCTTGTGCCTTGCGCAATGACGCAATGGGCATGAGGTGTTTCACCCCAGCGCTCGTGTGGAATGCCAAACACGGCGACTTCCAAAATATTGGGATGACCGGCCAATACGTTTTCAATCTCCGCAGGCCAAATGTTAAACCCACCAGAAATGATCATGTCGTCGGCGCGGTCGACCACGTAAAGGTAGCCGTTGCTGTCAATCTTGCCCAGGTCACCGGTCTTTATCCAACCGTTCACCATGCGCTGAGCGGTAGCTTCTGGGTTATTCCAGAACTCCGTCATCATACCGTCTGAGCGCGCGACAATTTCGCCCACCTCGTTGGCAGGCAAAACATTATTTTCTTCGTCCCATATCTCTACCTCGGAAAACGGCAGTGCAAGGCCACAGGCGCGCAGAGGATTAGAACCGTCGACGTCGCTAAACCATTGTGCGGAATTCATCATAGATATGGGCAGTACCTCGGTTTGTCCATAACCTTGGTAAAGCACATCACCAAATACTTCGCGGGCAGCCAGCGAGGTGGCGTCTTGAATGGGCGCGGCGGTAATCAGCAAACATTTAATTGAAGAGAAATCGCGCCCGCGTGACTTGCTGTCGTGGACCACTGCATTGACCATGGTCGGCACCATGAAACCAAAATTTATCTGCTCGCGTTCAATCAGGTCCAAGGTCTCAGTGGTGTCAAAATGATTGACCATGACATTGCAGCCACCGGCCAGCCACATGGGTAAGTATTGGTAACCAGAACCGTGTGAGATAGGTCCAAGGTGTAAACATTTGTCACCTGGTTCTACGGGCGGAAAGGTATAAAACCAGTCGCGGCCCGCTGCCAACCAAGCTTTGTGGGTATAAGCCACGCCTTTGGACAAGCCTGTGGTGCCGCCGGTATGTCGAATAATGAAATAGTCTTCAGGGTTAATGGGTACATTGGGGTCTTGCGTTGACTGTGTTGCCAGCCACGCCTCATAGCCTTTGTCGCGTATAAAAATATGCTCGAGATCAGGCAGTTCGGTATCTAGATCGGCCACTTCATGGGCATGTTGCTCGCTAACCAGTAGGGCGCGGCAGTTTGTGTGGCCCAGCATGTGGGTATGGGCAGGGCGGCCATTGCGCGGATAAAGAGGCACACGTACCAAATTTGCAATGGCTGCGGCTTGAAATAAATCAGCGGCCTCCACCGAGTTGTCCTCTAGCACGCCGACACGGTCACCAGGTTGCAAGCCCATTGCGCGCAAGCCGTTAGCCAGCCTAACCCCACGTTCCCAAGCTTGGGCAAAAGTCAGGCGAGTGTCGTTGTGCACGATGGCCACGCGGCTGCTGTAGTGTTGCGCTGCGCGCCGCATGAGTGTTCTGACGTCCATAGCTTGCCTCTCCGATATCTTGAGTACTGATGCTAACGCTGGCCTGTGTCAATTTGTAGCGAAAGATCTTTGTTCGTGATGTTCGGAGCCCGAGCGAAAGCTGTTGAGAAAACAGCAGCCAGAAAAATGTTTGTGGAGATTTTTTTTTGGTGGTTGAGGTTTGCTGGCGTGAAATCGCTGAATCATTTTCACTGGCGCGCTTAGGTCCAAAAAAGTAACAGCGAGGCAGCGGCGTGCAAAGTTGCGAAACATACAGGGCAAATACTCGAAAATTTTTGCGGGGCTGGTTTTGACGTCATTGTGTTGCGCCCCGGATGGCATGCTCAAGCCCAGTGGGCGCTAATTACTTAGCGCTCTTCCGGCTATTTCTTGCAAGCGCAAACCACCGTTATTCGTTTTCTACCGCGTTTAGGTGAAGTAGCATGTCGATGACCATTGTTGGAATTACCTCATCAGGCATGTTGTGGGCCATACCTTGATAAACCTTGAAGGTGGCGTTGGCAATATTCTCCGCGGTGAATTCGCCGTGGGCCAGCGGCAGTAAGAGGTCATCTGCGCCATGCAGCACTAGGGTAGGCAGGTTAATTTGTTTAACCCTTTCGGTGCGGTCCCCTGCATTAAAAATAGCGGTGACCTGATTAGGTAGGGCGCTGGTAAAAAAGCCCAATGCTTCGAGTCTAGCGGCTTCCTTCTCGGAACTTTTATTCATGTTATCAATGCCGTC
>CAUZON010000037.1:0-33134 GCA_963581445.1 Gammaproteobacteria bacterium
CATCGCAGGCGATAAAGTGACCTTAGCCATGCGACGAGACATTCGTTTGGCAACTACCCATGCTGTGGAATCGAGCGTTAAGGTGGTAGACGCCATGTATACCTTAGGCGCAGGCAGCGCTGTTTATCACAATTCCAAGCTACAGCAGCACTTTCGTGACGTGCACATGACCACTCAGCACATCATGGTGGCGCCCAGTACACTCGAGCTGACTGGGCGTTTGTATTTGGGTGTGGAGAGTAATACAGCGACGCTGTAAATTTGGCAGCAGAATTCAATAGCGACCGCTGCCGTTGCAACTAAAATTGTTGGTTCGGACCTTTTGCCAAAGCTATTTGCTCAAGCTGTCTCAAGAGCACATTGCCCTTGAGACACGTATTCAATTATTTAGCTCAGTATCCAACCACCATCAACTTCAATCGTGGTGCCGGTAACAAAGTCGTTTTCAACGGCAAAAACAATGGCTTTGGCCACTTCATCTGGCGTGCCAGCCCGAGGAATCAAGTTTTTGCCTGTTGCCCCAACCAACATTTTGCCTCGTGCTTCAGCATCATTTCCGAACATCGGCGTATCAATTACACCAGGGCTGACGACGTTTATGCGCCGAGGCGCTAACTCTGAAGCGATTGCGCGTGAAAACTGCTCAACGGCACCGCCAACAGCGGCGATAGCTGCCTGACCTGGCTTAGCGCGACGCGCTGGCGCGCCACTGACCAGAACAATGCTGCCATGCTCAGAAAGGTGCTCTGCACCAAAACGCACAACATTGGTATAGCCCCAGAGCTTGTCAAATGACCCTTGGAATCCGGCCATGTCCATTGTAAGGAATGGTCCTGCAGCCCTACTACCCCCTGTGGCAGCAGAAATGAGTATGTCGAAAGGTCCTTCCGCTTGAAATAATGCAGTTAACGCGTCGGCGTCTCGCACATCACATCCGCGCAGAGTAACACCCGGGATATCGCCGGCTTTGCTTGGGTCTCGACTGATAGCCACAACCTCTGCGCCAGCGGCCTGAAGCTGCATAACCGTTGCTAGACCGATACCTGAAGTACCCCCAAATACCAGCGCTTTCTTCCCTTTGACTTCCATTGTGCTCTCCCAATAATTGAGGGGCTATTTCAGCAGACCACAATTGAGAAGTCATCTATTGCGCGCAGCTATTTATAAAATCTGCTTGGATTAATCCTCAACGCCGGCCAACTTCGCTACAATTGCGGATTGATTTATCAGGCGACAAACGTGTATCCAGAAAATTCCATAGAAGAGGCAGTGCAGCGTTTGATTGAGCGGCGAACCGTGAAAGTCATACACATGCTCGAGCCAGGACCTAGCGATGCGCAAATGCATAAGATACTCAGCGCGGCCATACGGGTACCCGATCACGGCAAACTAGCGCCTTGGCGGTTTATTGAGTTTAACGGTGATGCGAGAGTGGCATTTGGTGAAGTGTTAGGGCGCTGTTATCAAGCGCAAAAACCAGAGGCTACAGAGGCACAGATTGCTCATGAAGCTGCTCGGTTTTTACGTGCACCCAGGGTGGTCGCAGTCATCAGCCGAGTGAAACACGAGCACAAAATCCCAGTTTGGGAACAGACACTGTCGGCGGGTGCCGCCTGTCAAAATCTTTTGGTCGCAGCAAACTTAGTAGGTTTTGTCGCCCAGTGGCTCACCGAATGGTACGCCTATGATCAGGGAGTGGATCGAGCTTTAGGGCTTGAACAGGACGAGCGCGTAGCCGGATTCATCTACATAGGATCCGCTGCAGAAAAACCACCCGAGCGACCAAGAGCCACTTTGGATGAAGTACACAGCCAATGGGTAGCGCCTGATTAATAGCCCTGACCCGGCCAAACACAACCGAAGCAAGCGACCAAAAAGAGAGCAACAAGCGGCAACGCCTCCTGACAGCTTACCCTTATGGCTAAATCCTTTAGCTGGCTGCTCTCGCGTAGCTTTTATCTATTGCTCAGGGCTTTGTGGAAAAGTTTTGCTAAACGCGCCGTTGGGACCATAAGTTGTAGCCTTGCTATAGAAACCAGTCGTTACCAGTTCAACCACAATGTCCTCACCGGTTCTATTTTCCCAATACCAGCCATGGATACCGTCAAAGGGGGCAACGAAGGAACCGTGAGCACTGCCTGCACGTCCAATATCAAAGGTCACTGAATCTTTTGGATCTGTACCCTTTTCTTCACTGTGCATATCAAATATGAGTTCTGTCTGTGGATCATTTGAGGCGCTCATCCCTTGCCAAGTAAAAACCATACTCTGACCCTGCTCTAGGGCGTATTTGTATTCCACAGATTCAAAAGGCGCCAGCGGAAAGGTCACGCTGTCCCTGTGGTAAATGCCCGACTGTTTTGACAGCGCAGCGACACTGTATCCGGCCATGCCCTTAATGCCCATCAACTCACCCGCACCGGTTGGATCGATATCGTATTCAGCAGGCAGCACAAAAAGCACTAAGGCTAACGCAGCGGCACCTAGAGAGCCTAGCGAGATCAAACCTAATTTATCCGGTGTCGCCTCACTCATGCTAAACCCCCCCAGCTTCAACAATGTATTTGTTATGGCAGGCGCGACAGACGTTATAGATTTCACCGCCTGCGTTAAACAGCGCTTCGTCATCTTGATCAATTGCCGCTTGTCGAGCCTTCAGGGCGGCGTGCGTCATACCTTGGGCGTATTCAACCCAATCACCTTGATCTGCGGCGTAGCCTCTTAGCATTAACAAATTGCCGCCTTCAGCGACTACTGATGCGCTATGTACGACAGCAGCCCAGCCCTCATCGGTTGTCGGCTGCAGGTCTTGCTCGCCCTCAATGGTGATAATTGCACCAGCGGAAGCCCAAACTTTGTCCGCTGCGGGCTCCAAATATTCAGTCATTAACTGATAGGTACTACCCGTTGCAGTGGGTTGAATGCGTGCTTGCTCCGATTGTTGGCTACATCCAACGAGTCCAAGACAAAGACTAACCAATCCTACAAAACTTGTTTTTATCCAACGCATATAGACATCCTAATTTTCAACAACAAACCGCACTCAAGAAGCAGCGAGTAGAAGGCTAAAGTGTACGCTTGAGCCACCACTTAAACAGCGAAGCAATTCTTGGTGTCATGCGACTTTTATTGTATGCATCGCCCAAGCGTTTCAAAAACTCACTGCGTGTGGGGTAGCTAAATATGGTCTTTTGCGCAGCGGATAAGCCCAAATTATTCGACATCATCAAACAAATGGGCGCCAGCAGCTCCCCTGCATCTGCGCCAATTATTGTCGCAGCTAAAATTTGATCTGTGCCTTTCTTGGTGATCACTAAGGCATAACCGCCCTGGGCTTTGGCTTTGGCAGAACTTGCAAAAGGTTTTGCTTTCACACGGTCCAGTTCAGTCAGATCAAATTCGTAGCGGTCATAGGCAACACCGGTCTGTTCCAAGACTTCTAACGAAGGTCCAATGGAAGCAATCTCCGGAGAAGTATAAGTGCAATGTGGAATGGCCAGTCCAGAGACCTTGGCCGTGGAGAAAAACAAAGCATTTTGAACTATCGCACGGGCCTGAGCATCTGCATGGTGGGTGAACTGCAATGTTGTTGCACAATCCCCTGCCGCATAGATGTGGTTTTTAGTTGTGCGCAGCTTTTCATCGACAACGACAAATCCTCGACCATCCAAGTTTACTCCAGCTGCTGCCAGATTAAGATTTTCAGTATTGGGCCTACGACCGGCAGCTACCATGATTTTTTCACAGACCACTGTGCCATTTTGGGTATGAATGGTCCCCGGTCCCTCAATCGCGGTAACCGCTTCGCCAAGATGCAGACGCACACCGCTGTCCGTTAATGCTTGCGCCAAGGTTTCGCCCGCCCGTGGAATCTCTAACGGCAGTAAGCGAGGGGCTTGTTCAAATAGTTCTACGCGAGTACCCAAACAAGAAAACGCTTGCGCCAACTCGCAGCCAATTGCCCCGCCGCCCAAAATTGCAATCGATTCTGGCTGAGTGGTTAAATCAAAAACGTTTTCATTGGTCAGGACGAAAGCTGGATCAAGACCAGGAATGGGCGGCAGCGCAGCCCGAGCCCCTGTGCATAACGCAATGCGCCGGGCATTAAATGTAATGTCACCAAGCTGCAAAATCCCTTGGGCATTGAAGCTGGCCTCGCCTTGAAATACATCAACGCCCATTTCGCTGTAGCGCTCAACTGAGTCATGTGGCGCTATACCCGCACGCACCTCTCGAAGCCAAGAAAAAGCATCATCAAAATCTGCGTTAGGGTTTTCTTGGGTGTAAGACAGCAGCGATTTTGACGGCATGCAGCCGACGTTCAAACAGTCTCCACCCATACGGTGGCGTTCTATAAGCGCCACATTCGCACCCAAGCCCGCAGCGCCAATAGCACTGATCAGACCCGCAGGACCGGCCCCTACTACCACTAAATGATATTTAGTTTTCGGCGTCGGGTTTACGTAATCTGTTGGGCACAGCAACTGCCAGCTCGCAGTGTCAAAATGTTCCCCTGGGTAACTCATAAACTATTCTCACTATTGGTTAGAGTTGGACTGGGCTTGCTCTAAATGCTCGTTCAAGGTTTTGGTGGATATACGAGTAATCACAATGGTTAAAACCAGCGTGGCAAACAGACCACCATAAAATAACCAATTACTGGCCGGCAGCGACTCTATTTGGCCAGACAAGATGCCGGTTATATTTTCCGCAATCGATCCGATGTAAACAAATAGCAAAGTGCCCGGCATCATGCCCAGCCACGAGACAAAAACATAGGTCCTAAACTTAACGCCGGTTAAACCCATGGCATAGTTAAGGAGGTTAAATGGAAACACTGGCGAAAGCCGGCATAAAAACACTACTAAGGCGCCCCGCCCTTCAATGGCTTTATCAAGCGCTGCAAAACGCGGCATAAGCGCAAGTTTATCCGCTACCCAATCACGAGCAAAAAAGCGCCCCACCAAAAAAGCACAGGCTGCGCCAACGGTGCTGGAGAATGAAACAATGGCAAACCCGTAACCTAGACCGAATAGAAAACCGGCGCCCAACGTGAGTATGCTACCGGGCAGCAGCAAGACCACTGCCGCGATGTAAAACGCGCTAAAGACTAACCAAGAAATTTGTCTATTGTTTTCAATCCAAGCAAAAAACTCGGTCAGCCATTCAACAACTGGCAAAGTTGCTGCGGCCGCCGCCAAAACTGCTAAGGCGACTGTAAATATAAGTATTTTATTCACTAGAGCCCCTCAGCCAATTCGCGTAGCACGAACTTTTGCACTTTGCCTGTAGAGGTTTTAGGTAAATCGATAAATATGACATTTTTGGGCACCTTAAAACGCGCCAAGTTATCTCGACAGTATTCGATCACTTGGTCTTGGTTCAGCGGCTTATTAGCGTCGCGCAGTGTGACAAATGCACAAGGCGTCTCGCCCCACTTCTCATTGCTTTTTGAAACAACAGCTGCTTCCAAAATATCTGGGTGCTTAAACAACAGGTCTTCAATCTCAATGCTAGAAATGTTTTCGCCGCCGGAAATAATAATGTCTTTGGAGCGGTCCTTGATTTGTATGTAACCGTCTTCGGCCCAAACTGCTAAATCTCCAGAGTGGAACCAGCCACCGGCGAAAGCTTCTTCTGTAGCGCTTGAGTTTTTTAAATACCCCTTCATAACATTGTTACCGCGCATCATGACTTCACCAATAGTTTGACCATCTTTAGGTACTGGCTGCATGGTCTCTGGATCTGCCACCATCAGACCCTCTAGCATCTGTCCGCCAACACCTTGGCGAGATTTCAGCACGGCTTTTTCTTCCTCACCAAGAGCACCCCAAAGATCTTCACGCCACGCGCATAGCGTAACGGGACCATAAGTTTCGGTTAGACCATACACGTGGGTCACATCCATTCCCTGGGCTTGCATGCCTTGGATAATTGCCGCAGGCGGTGGCGCGCCAGCCGTCATCACTTTGACTTCATGTTTAACCAAATTTTTCAGCTCATCAGCGGCGGACAAAAGCGTATTGAGTACCACGGGCGCACCGCAAAAGTGTGTCACCCCGTAATCTGCAATGGCATGATAAATTGCGTCATCGCGGACCTGCCGCAAACACACCGAGGTGCCGGCATTGGCAGCCAAAGTCCAAGGAAAACACCAGCCGTTGCAATGAAACATGGGCAGAGTCCACAAGTAAACTGGGTGATCACCCATACTCCACGTTAACGCATTAGACACCGCATTGAGGTAGGCGCCACGATGATGGGTCACCACGCCTTTGGGGTTTCCGGTCGTACCAGAAGTGTAATTCAGTGCTATAGCATCCCACTCATCATAGGGTAAGAATTCAATGGCATCGGCGGAAATTTGCGTCAGGGGTGAGTCCGCACCTTGGCGCACGAGATCTTCGTAGCTCTCGTCACCAATCAATTTACCCTCAGGGTAAGTTGCATCGTCAATATGGATCACTGGCGGAGGCGCAGACATAAGGGCCAGAGCCTCTTCAGCGAGGGGGCCGAACTCTTTGTCTACCAGTAGCAATTTGGCTTCACCATGTTCCAAGATAAAGGCCACTGTGGCTGCATCTAGGCGCATATTAACGGCATTTAGCACTGCGCCGCACATGGGCACAGCAAAGTGTGCTTCAAACATTTCAGGCAGATTGGCACTGAGTACTGCCACTGTATCGCCACGACCCAATCCACGCCGGGTTAAGGCTGCGGCAACGCTGGAGCAACGTACATAAATTTCGCCCCAAGCGACGCTGCGCTGGCCATAAACCACTGCGGTCTTGTCCGGATAAATGGATGCCGCCCTGCGCATCATTGATATGGGCGATAGGGCCGTAAAATTAGCCGAGTTAGCGTCTAGATCTTGGTCGTATATGTTCATTGTTATCGAATTACCGTGCGCAAATTGTATTGTTAATTAGGGGTGATGAATGTTGTAACTACCAGTGGCACCGAAAGTTGAGTAATCCCGATATGGAGACGGACTTGTACCGAGTACCGCCTATATTGAACTGAGCTCGGGTTGACAAACTCCGACGCCGACACGGGCTAAAGAGTTCCATTCATTTTAATTGGCCGGGCCAATTCTCTAAATATTTTGGAGGCTCTATATGCATTCAAAGCTTTGAATGCACAGCGCGCTTAGCCGGGTCTGATCTTCTATGCTCAGAGTTTTGGCCTTTCTCGCTATCAGATCCATACGTACTGCAACAGCATGGGCCGACAGGCAGCATTGCTCTGTTTCAACATTAAACATCAGGTGGCCAAACTGCTGAACCTTGGGTGCAACATCGATCATGCCTGAAACTACAACATAGCGGTCAGACACGGTCAGCGGATTATAAAAACGTTTACGAAACTCCAAAACCGCCCCGCCTTCATCGGGGTCTGGTTCAGCGTTGTCTGCAAAGCCGCTCCACAAATGTGGCATAGAGTCAGAGATGCGGCCCATATAGTTGTGCAGCATTAACAGGCCTGATCCTGAGCATTCATCAGACTGAATAATACCTTGGCCTATTGGCCGAAATTGTTTCGCTAATGCTTGAGGCATTGAAAGTTGTGCAAAGGACAGATCCTCGGCAATACCCCGCGGTAGTGCATGGGTTAAAGATTGCGAGGACTCTAGCGCTAGACTGCCGCGTAGGGATAAATCTGCTATCTGATACAACGCCGAGCAAGCCACTTCGCCTGTTGCGTCGTTACGCAATTCGGCTATCACATTAAACTCATCGTGCTGGAGAAAACCGAAATAGCCGCTTAGCGGCGCTGCCAGCCTTGATTCATTTTGAAAACGCGAGTGCTGCCGTATAGTCCGCGACATCAGGGAGTCTACTTCCTCTACACGCAACAGGCCGCTACCAATCAACCCCGCCGACAGCGTTTGCCATAACTTTTGTTCGCAAAATCGTACATTGAGGTGATTATTTTCATCACACTCCCAGCTATTCACACTGCCTCGGTAGCTCAACTCCACTGCTCAATCCTTAATTCTATGCCTAAAACCCGGGTAAAATATCCGTCAACGGATTGGTTAATGCTTCAAATGGTAGTCACTAAAATGACAAATATCGCTGGCACTACAACAAAGCGCATTAAATGGTACCAAATATTAAAATAGCGCGGATTTTCTATAGCTAGCTCGTCGGCTGAAATGTGCTTGGGCAAAAACCACGCAACTAACAACGCTATGAGCAGGCCACCTAACGGTAAGAAAACTTGGTTGGGAATATAGTCAACTAACGCACCAATTGTGTTACCAAAAAGCGCAACCTCGGCCCAGTGGTTGTAGGTGAGCACGCTCATAATACTGAATGGCAATAACGCCCCAGTTGCTAACAATGTGGCTTTGATTCGAGAAATTTTAAACCACTGCATGACTGAGCCGGTTATGGGTTCTGCAAGCCCGACCATGGAAGTCACCGCTGCAACGGAAAGCAGCAAGAAGAACAGTATTGCGACCACATCACCGCCCCACATTTGATGAAATGCCAGAGGTAGAGTGAGAAAAATCAGTCCAGTGCCTGCATCCGGGGCCATACCGTTATTGAACACCATTGGAAAGATTACCAGTCCTGCCAGCAAGGCCACACCGGTATCAGCGGCGACAATGATCAAGGCACATTTGGCAACGGAAATAGACTTTGGCAAATAGGCGCCGAACATCATCATGCCACCCATAGCTACGCCAATAGAGAAAAATGCCTGACTTAAAGCAGCGAGGAAGGTGTCTGCACTGATCTTAGAAAAATCTGGCAAAAACAAATAGGCCAAGGTTTCTGGCACACCGCCTGCGAAAAGGTTGAACACAAACAACACTAATAGCAATGCAAATAGCGTAGGCATGAGTATTTTTACGGCGCGTTCAATGCCTTGCTGCACACCGGCGCAAATAATAGCGCCGGCTGTAACCAATGCCAGAACGGTCCAAAAAATGGAGATAGGTACGTTGAGCAATAAATTGTCAAAGGTCGCCTTCGCGGTGAGGCTATCTGCACCGGGCATCTGCCCAGTTAAGGCCAAATAGAAATAATAAAGTACCCAACCCGCGACCACTGCATATGCCATTTGAATGAGGAATGCAGTTGTGACGTTAAGTACGCCCACCCAGGACCAGTGGCGACTGAGGCCTGAATCGCTTGCTACAACATTGATGGAGGCCGATGGACTAAACCCGCCCCTGCGACCCAACATGATCTCGGCCATTAAAATAGGTACACCGATTAAGAAGGCGCAGCCCAAATAAACAACGACAAATGCCGAGCCACCGTTTTCGCCGGTGACGTAGGGAAAGCGCCAGATGTTGCCCAGCCCCACGGCAAAGCCGATGGAGGCCATCAAAAACCCGCCTGTTGAACCCCAAGCCGTAGATCCGGCGCTAGTACTCATGGTTATCGCCCCTTAAACTCCGGCGCGCGCTTTTCTACAAATGCCTGAACCGCCCCTTTGTGATCGTCAGTGGTAAAGCAACGAGCCATAGACATAGCCTCACTGTCCAAAATTTGACTCAAAGACTGCGTATTACTCGCGTTCAAATTTTTCTTCATGTAGCCCAAAGCAACCGTAGGCAGAGCCGCCAACTGCGCCGCCATGGTCTGAACTGCTTCAGGGAATTGTTTGGCAGTTACCGACTGATTGATCATGCCAAGGGCCAGAGCTTGCTCGCCAGTAATTACTTGAGCGGTGAACATCAGCTCACGAGCCTTTGTATGCCCTACCAACAAAGGCAAAAAGTAGGACATGCCGTAGTCACCAGACAAGCCTACTTTAGAAAATGCGGTAGTGATCTTTGCGCTGTCTAAGGCAATGCGCAGGTCGCAAGCTAAGGCAAGTGAGCATCCTGCACCGGCCGCTGCGCCTGGAATCGCAGCTAACGTAGGCTTAGGCATTTCATGCAACATGCGAGACACCTCAAAGCCTGGACGCAGTAGCTGGGCGCGCTGCTCTACCGTTGTCGGCGCCGAAGAACCTGACCCATCGCCAGCCGCAGCAAAACCTTTTACATCGCCGCCAGCACAAAATGCACTGCCCGCCCCAGTCAACACTATACAACGCACATTAGCGTCCATGGCCAGCCGAGGCAGCGCCTCCATCAAGCCCTGAATCATTTCGCCACTCATGGCGTTACGCGCTTCAGGCCGATTCATGGTCAACGTCGCTACGCCGTCTACAATAGATTCGGCTAAATGGGGTGTCTGGCTCATTACTTATCCTTTTTCACTAAAACTGTGGTCAAAACTGCGATTAAAATCAATATGAAACCTTAGCTGAAAACCAGCAAAATTTCGTCGGTCCTCGCCTTAAAAAGGCAAATAAATCTGTGCCAGATGGCGAGCAAATTGGCGTTAGAGGTAACCTTGCACCCGAGCTCAAATACGAGGAGCCGAGGCGTTTTATTGCTCCGCGCTCGGCTCTAATTTAGTGGAAACAACATAGAACACTAATCCCAATCCAATCAGACCAACCGCCCAAAGCACTTCAACAGGCCTCTCAATGACCAAATAGACCAGAGTCCAACTGACAATAACTGCGTAAACCACTAACGGCAGCGGATACCAAGGAATACGGAAAGGCCTGACCAATTCGGGTTCGCGTATACGCAGCACTAAAAGCCCCAAAACCGTTAACAAGCTATTAAGCGCAAGGATAGTGCCAGAAAAAATAATGATACTTTCAAAACTGGAGGTGGCGATGAGCAGCAAGGTAATAGCCACTTGCAGCCCAACTGCATTGGCCGGCACACCGCTTTTAGTCTCGCGAGCAAGCCATGCAAAAAGGCGAAAATCTTGCCCCATAACCTGCAGCGCTCGAGGCCCTGCCAGTAACATGGCGCTGACGGTGGAAATGAGCAAGATACTCAGCATCACCCCCACTACCTTCGCCCCAGTCTCACCAAAGGCAAAACCCGCCACTACAAAACCGATGTCGGCCTTACCCACCATGGCGGACATGGGTGCAACAGACAAAAACATTGCATGCAGGAGCAAATAAAGAACGGTCACCAAGGCAGTACCAATGATTAAAATTCGCGGCAACGCCTGGGCTGGATTTTTTACCTCACCGCTCAAATAGGTAGCCGCATTCCAGCCTGTGTAAGCGTAGTTCACATAAATCAGCGCTACAGCGAAAGCCCCCGTACCCACTAGAGAAAAATCTTGCACTGCGGGTACCCACTGCACTGCTTGCAACTGATCGACCTGCCACCAGGCGACGCCAATAAAAACTAAAATGAGCAAAATTTTGATTGAAGTAAAGAGTTGCTGGAAATTGGCACTATTGCGGCGACTACCAAAATGCAGGCAACCGATAATGGCAACTAAACAAAGGCCAATGGGCATCACTGGAGCCTCGGGGAAAACAGATTTGAAATAAGTAGCGGCGGTAATAGCTGCGGCGGCGGTGGGCGCAGAGAAGCCTACCGTTACAGAAACCCAACCAGATACAAAGCCCGCACTAGGATGATAAATGCGGCTAAGAAAATTGTATTCGCCTCCAGATCTAGGCAGCGCGGCACCTAATTCGGCGTAACACAACGCACCGCATAGGGCGACGATGCCACCAATGAACCACAAAGCCAAAATGATCGGCACGGAACGTATGTCCAACAACTGGAACCCCAAACTGGTAAAAACCCCAGTGCCAATCATATTAGCGACAACCAAAGTAATAGCCGTGCGGGTGGAGAAAAAATCCGAAGATTGAGCCATTTAAAAACCTTTGTGAGAGAACTGACAACGCTAATTCCGGCGCATAGAATAGCGGCTTAACCAACCTACTCACACCCCAACTAATAGATACGTATATGAGCAAAACCAAAATTCGCCAGGCCACCGCTGAGGATCAAGCAAGACTACTTGAGTTGCTGCCCCTCCTCGCCGATTTTGACATTCCTGAAGCGCGTAAACCGAAAGATCTTTGGTTGGGCGACGTGCCACTGCTAAAAGCCGTTTTAGCCGGTGATGCAGATCAGGCGTTCTTAGACGTTGCGGTAAACGACGAAGACTATATTTTGGGCTTAGCCCTAATCAGCATGCGCGAAGAGCTGCTCAGCCATGCGCCAAGTGCGCATTTGGAAGCCATAGTAGTGTCACCTGAAGCTCGTGGTTTGGGACTGGGGCGAACACTGTTGCAACATACAGAGGACGCCGTTAAAAAGCGCGGCGCCCACTCGCTGTCGCTACATGTGTTCAATAAAAACCAGCGTGCCAAAAGCCTGTATACCAGCCATGGTTTTGATAACGAACTAATTCGTGCCATTAAGTGGCTAAATTAGCAAAACGACCAATGAACTTAGCTCTCTATTGGTCGAATATTTCGTTTCACCGCGCGTTTTACAGACTTACTGTTCGCGGTAGTTGCCAGGGCGCTTTTCAAAAAAGGCGTTAACCGCTTCCATATGATCAGGTTCGGCATGACAAACAGCCTGAAACGCAGCAGACTTATCTAGCAGCTCATCCAATGTAGCGTTTTGGCTAGCCCGCATTAACTGCTTAGTCAGACGTACCGCGTGAGGTGGATTAGCCGCAATACCGGCGGCAATCTTTTGCGCCCGAGCAACCAGCTCTTCTGCTGCCACAACTTCAGATACCAAACCCATGCGTAACGCTGCGTCGGCTTTCACAGGTTCTCCAGAAAAAGCCATCAAGCAAGCATTGGAATAGCCTACTGCTCTTGGTAGAAACCAAGCGCCGCCATCACCAGGAATAATGCCAAGCTTAACAAAGCTTTCTGCAAACATAGCCTTTTCACTGGCAATACGAATATCGCACATCGTTGCCAAATCACAGCCGGCACCTACCGCTGGACCGTTGACCGCTGCAATAATGGGTACATTCAACGCATAAATTGCGCGAGGAATACGCTGAATACCGCGTCTATAAGAATCTGCTTGATCATAGGGGTCACCACTGAAGAGACCGGTACGATCACGCATATCTTTAACATTACCACCGGCACAGAAAGCTGAGCCTTCACCAGTTAAGACCACCGCGCGGATTGTCTTATTGTCGTTAATCTCGTCACAGGTGCGCTCAAAATCCTCAAACTGTTCCGGTCCTGTCAACGCGTTGCGCGTGTCTGGACTGGACATAGTAAGTGTCAATACGTGATTGCTTAGATTTCTTGTCAGAAAGGTCATAACTACTCCATAGGTCTTAGCGGCCAGAAAATACTGGCGAAAATTTTGTCAGCGCGAAGTCTGCTTTTTTGTACCGTTGAAGGCAAGGCTGAAGACATCCCCTCGCAATATCTGATATCCCACCCAATGCCGGTCACTTTTTGTAACTCTGCAAATATTTTGAAAAAACGCACAAGAGCGTTAGATCAATTCGCACGTGAGAATTCGCAAGATATAAAAACTCTCTAAAAAACTAAGAGAGCATTTTACGCACAGTGACTTAACAACGCGCGTCAACGAATTGCGTTGGCAAGGGCAAATGATTACGACGTTCGGCGTTACCCGCGTATCCAATATGAGAAAGGAGTGCTCACTTGGACACTGATATTTTGGTACTTGATAACCATCCACTCAAAGATCTGAAAATTTTTGGTTCTAACTCAACCGAAACCTTGCTGTTCAAATTTTGCGATTTGACCCACAGCGATGGCGGCGCAAAGGTACTCTACCAGCGCATGCAAAAACCATGGTCCAGCGTAGCGCACATAAAGGACGGCCAAGCTACCATATCCTTTGTCATGCAACAGCGCGCATGCTTCTCTAAAATTCCATCCGCTTACGCTATGAATCACGCCCACGCATATCTACACGAAGTAATGCCCGTGATCATGGATCGCAACCCAATGGAATTTGGCTTTAGTGCGATATCGCTGCGCTCGAACCACGACCGCTACTATTACAAAATCATCACTGGCGTACAGATCACAAATGGCCTCATTCGTAGGGTCAAAGTCTTCGTTAATCAACCAACGTTAGCTTCAGCTGCCGGGGAAATAGCCACCTACATCAATGAAATGCGTGAAATATTAAATCGCCCACGCTTAAAGAAATTGGTTGATGCCGATGTTGGCGGTTAGTTTTGTAAAATCCTCAGACTAGATCAAACTTTTCGCCTAGATGAAAAAGTATCCATCAACAGAATTCTAAAACTTATCTTTGAGATAGATGCCTTAATAGCCAAAGCAGATGTGACAAGCAAAAACAAATTTGCAATGCCGGACCTTCAAGAAGGTCCCTCGACTGTTCACGCTGAGGGCTTGGTACATCCCTTCGTACCCTCCCCTGTAGCAAATGGTGTGGCGCTAGACCAAAACCAGCGCGTGCTATTTTTGACGAGCCCAAACATGACTGGAAAGACAACTTACCTACGCGCCATTGCAACTGCGTTGTATTTTGCCCACCTAGGCATGGCCGTGCCAGCGAGCAGCTTTAAGTTCACACCTGCACAAAATTTGTTCAGCTCCATTTCATTGAGCAACGATTTACATAACGGTGTGAGTTACTTTCGCGCCGAGGCACTTCGGGCAAAAGCCGTCGCTCAAGCTATTGCCGGCGGTAATCGAGTCATCGCCCTGCTAGAGGAGCCTTTCAAACGCACAAACGTAAAGATGCACTAGGTGCCTCATTAGCAATTCTGGAGCGATTTTCTACCAAGCAAGATTATCTATTTATGTTTTCGTCGCACTTAATCGAATTGAGCGGTGAACTAACGATGACTGAGCGGATAGATTGCCGATATTTTGAAGCCGACGAAAGCGAGGGGAAGCTGCGTTTCGACTACGTTCTAATTTCTGGCGTCTCTAGCCAGCGCTTGGGCATGCGCGTGCTTCGTGAAGACGGCGTATTTTACTTGTTAGATAAAACACCTCCGAAAACACGAAATCAAGGTTAAAGTTAAAGCTAAAATCAGCACAAGGATTGCCAACTATGTTACTGACAGCACAAATACTCATCACCATCGCCCTAGGCTTGCTATTTTTTGCCTATTCAAATTCACACCGACCGCGCTAGGCAGCTCAAAGATAGTCGATAACTGAAGAATCATTTTGTCCGCGAGATAATTTTTGGATCTGTTATGTCAGCGCTGGCGATTTTTCCGCTCTACCAACCGATGAATTTCCAGCAGTGGATACTAGTCGCAGCTTTGGGCTCCATTGTTGTACTGCCGTTTTGGATCGCTGCGCTTTTTGCGCTGGACGACAGGCGGCATGCAACTGCCTGGCAAGGTGAAATTGAACCGCACTCCGCTTATATACTGCACGGCAGTCAAACGCTGATTTTTTTTGTGGGTATTGTGTTGCTTTATTTTTCTTTACCAGCTGATGGATAGCAGGCTATTTAGCATTCACCTCAATACATCTAAGCTTTCTTTAGAAGTACCGAAACAGATGCAACGGCCAATCAACAGATTATCTATTGGCCCTATCAAACTACAAACCTGATTAGGCAAATCTAGCGCGTCTATAGCGTAGCATCTGCCCTGTGCCTAGACCGCTGTGCTGATCACCTTCTAGCGCAATCTGACCATTCACTACCACCATATCTATTCCGGCAGGCGCTTCCATTGGCTCATCATAAGTGGCGCGATCAATGACGATGTCAGGTTGAAACAAAACCAGATCTGCGTGGTAACCAGATTTAATTTCACCTCTATCCAACATACCAAATGTGCGTGCAGACAATGAAGTCATACGCCTCACTGCCTCAGGCAAACTAAGCACACCGCGCTCACGCACGTAGTGCCCTAACACCCGTGGAAATGTACCAAACAACCTAGGATGAGGCTTACCGCGGAGGTCTGGAATACCGTCGCTGCCTACCATCATGTCAGCATGAGCGAGGTTAGTTTCCACATCGTTCTCGTCGATAATGAAATGAATACATAGCGTGCGGTCACCGTTAGGCGCAGTCAAAATTTTCTTCACCAACTCTGTTAAGCTGATTGCTTCCTCTTTCGCTATATCAATTAGCATCCGTCCCTCGTACTGCCGAAAGGCTTTACAGTTGGCAATGCGTACAACCTCAGCAAAGTCCTCGTTAACCCGCTGCAAATCAAAGTACTCAATCATTCGCCCACTACCCGCCGTGTAGGGATAAACATCTAAGGTCACTCGCTGCCCTTGGGATATCGCCTCGTCTACTCGAGCAAGGGACGCCTTCACCTTGCCCCAGTTGGGCTTGCCCGCAGATTTGTGGTGGGATATGTGCAGGTGTACATCGCTAGCCTTAGCAATTGCTAGGCTTTCTTCAACGGCCTCTATCAATTTATCCCCCTCATTGCGCATATGAGTGGTGTAAAGCGCATCGAACGGCGCAGCCATTTTGGCCAACTCAATAACCTCAGCCATTTCACTATAGCGACCGGGACGGTAAATAAGGCCACTGGAAAAACCACATGCCCCCTGCTCTAAGGCATGACTTACATGCGCTTGCATCAGAGTAATTTCAGTATCCGTTGGCGCACGTTTTGCTCCGCCCATAACCAATGAGCGCACAGTGTTGTGACCCACCAGCATCATGTTGTTAATGGCCGGCTGGCGCTCCAAGGCTGCGGCAAAGTAGCCGTCAAGGTCAGTAAACTGCCCTTCTAAACCAGCAAGAATACCTCCACTTGCCGCAACAGAATCTTGAGTCGGATCTGCTGGAATAGCTGAAAAGCCGCAGTTACCGCTGACAACAGTTGTCACCCCTTGGGCGAGCTTAAATTCCATACCGGGATGACGAAAAAAAGCACCATCATCATGAGCGTGGGTATCGATGAGTCCTGGCGCTAGCGTTGCGCCACCTGCGTCAATTTCTCGACCACCCGGGGCCAACCCTTCAGCAATATTTCCCACTTCATTAATGCGCCCATCACTGACACTGACATCGCCAGCAAATGCGGGTGCACCGGTGCCATCTAAAATACTAACGTTACGGAAAATTAGATCGTTCATTGTCTGTACCTATAATCTTTTTCTATCAGTTCTGTGAGTTTTGCTCTTTCTGCTGCTTTTGCGACCTAGTAATATTCAAAGACCATAATCACTTTTATTGGTTCTTATCCACTCGCCTATTTGTTCACCAATCATGAAGCAAGTGAGATTGGTATTAGCCCTGGGCACACTCGGCATAATTGAGGCATCTGCCACCACTAACTGGGCCACTTTGTGACACCGACCTTTGTGGTCGACTACCGCCATAGGGTCTCCCACTGGCCCCATCTTTGCGGTACCGCAAGGGTGGTATCCAGACCCAGAAAACTTACGACATAGCTTTTCCAAGTCTTCTTGCGCAACACCGCGGCTTAAGTCTGGGAAAGTGACTACCTTAATCATCTCTGCCAAAGCACCCGTTTGGGTAAACGCCAATGTGTCCCGCACACATTCTGCCAGTCGACTGGCATCCCGCGGATCTTCACAAAAATGGTTTTCAATACTGGGGGCTTGCTTGGGGTCCGCTGAACTAAACGTTAATCGCCCCCTCCCATATTGATACTCCAATACCGGCGCCAACATAAACATTGGTGCGCTGCCGGGGCGACCAGCAAAACTGATTTGCTCAATCTGCAAATCATTACGCTTTTTTCCGTCTTGAGCGGTATAACGCAAAATAGTTTGAATAATCGGTTGGTCAAAATCAATTAGGGAAGCATCGTTAACTTCACAAATAACACCGAGCGCTGGGTGATCAGATAGATTCTCGCCAACCCCGGGCATATCCGCCACGGACTCTATACCCAAACTTTCTACCGATGCTTTTGCACCTACACCTGAACGAATAAGTATCGCAGGAGACATCAGCGCTCCAGCCGATAGCACAACAAGATTGGCTCTAATTATCTGTATTTCACCCGCTGCATTTTCAACCTCTACGCCACAACAGCGGCCATTCTCAATAATTAGGCGGCGAGTTAGGGTATCTGCAAGCACATCTAAATTAGGACGAATTCTAGCTGAAGCAAGATAACCTACTGCCGCTGAAATACGCAGTCTGCCTAGCTTATTCATTGGATGCGGGCCTGCTCCGTAACCATCAGGGTCGTTAGCATCGGCGCAATAGGGGTAACCCAAGGATTCAGCAGAATCTAAAAAGGCTTGCTGTTGTTTAACCATTTCTTCTGGCGGGTATCTGCGAATACTAACTGGGCCGCTGTCACCATGGTACGCGGCATGAGGAAAATCCAGATCACGTTCTAGCCGCTTAAAGCTTGACAATACATCTGACCACCCCCATCCCGGATTACCTTGGGCTGCCCATTCATCATAGTCTTCAGGCATACCTCTTAACGCGATGGCAGTGTTTACCGCGGATGAACCGCCGACAACACGGCCCCGTGGAAAACGATCTTTACGGCCGTTCGTGGGCTCATAAACTAGACCCCAGTCATGATCGGAATAGGAATTGTTGTGGGAATTTACTAGATCATCTGGCGTATCTTGCAGCAGCTCGTAGTCCGGACCGGCTTCAACTAATACCACGTGTAAATTCGGATCTTCAGAAACCCTCGCAGCAATGGCGCAACCGCTGCTACCTGCGCCGATAATCAAAACATCGTAACCGCTAACCTTTTGACGATAACTCATCTAAAAGCCTCTCCTGAACTGAATGTTGCACAACCTTGTAGACTCATTAAACCAACTGAATCCAACTGATGCTAGGCTACTATTCAATTCGATGCCAAGGGTAAAATTGGCTGACTCAACTCCGGAGAAATTGGGTGCTAGAGGAAACAGATATTACGGTCTTGGTTTTGTGCGGGGGTGCTGCCACACGCATGGGCGGAGTAGATAAACCGCTACAGCTGATTGCAAAAGCCGGCGTGACGTTAACAATGCTAGATCATGTAATAGCCACCTTATCCACCCATTCCCCCCTGATCATTAGCGCCAACCGCAGTATTGCGAAATACCAGCGACGTGGTCCGGTGATCACTGACGGGCCAGAGGTAGGTTCCGGCCCATTACTGGGCATATTAGCAGGCCTGAAACATGCGCAAACCGAATGGCTACTTGTATGTCCCGGAGATATGCCCTTCTTAGAACAAGGTTGGCATGAGCCCATTCGTCAAGCTGTTAAACAAAACCCTAGGAAAGATCCTGTACAGGGTAATGAACAAACTGGAGAACAAGGTGGAAAAAAAACTAGACAACTAGACAGCGCTGTCGTTCACGATGGCACGCGTCTACAACCACTGCTCTGCCTAGTGCGTACATCGTGTGCAGAAAGTTTGCAGGTCTATCTCCAGGCGGGCGGGGTTAGCGTACATAGATGGCTGGCGACGCTTCATTGCGCCATCGTTAGCCATAATAACACAGGACAATTTTTAAACATTAATACGCTCGCAGAATTGCACGACAGCCGCGCTTGAGCCGCTGAACGCCTTCAACAATTAGTCAACGATGGATTAGGAAACGTGTCTATGGCTTCGTCCCCGGAACGGGGCGAGACACAGTCAAAGTCTTTTTCTATGAGTATCTGCAGCCCGTCAACATTGAGAGGTTCCTCGCCGCCAAGACCCACATCAGTTGAGTGGCTCCAATGTTCGGCAAGCTTCAGGGGTACTTTTATTAACAGTTGGTGCTGGCCCTGATGCAGGGCCATACCTGCACTTACTCGATTGCCGTCCACAGACAGTACATAACTCATTACTGAGCCGTCAGGGAAAGTGGTGCATTCAATAACACTCTGTCCTTCACCAATCATCTGCGTTTCGCTCATTGAGAGTCGAAGTCGAAGGCTATCGCCGAGTATACGCAATTTCATTCAGTTATTTCACTCTGTACCGATTTGCGACTGAATATAATTTTCTATGCCAGTTTTTTCAATCAATCCGAGCTGAGTTTCTAAATAATCCACATGCTCTTCTTCAGACTCGAGGATGTCTTTAAATAACTGTCGAGAGACATAGTCACCGCAGCTCTCGCTGTGAGCAACGCCGGCGCGCAAATCGGGCAACGCCACCATTTCTAGGGCTAAATCGCATTCCAACATTTCTTTTACTGTCTGGCCAATCATTAATTTGCCAAGCTCTTGTAAGTTGGGCAGACCGTCTAAAAACAGAATTCGCTCCATAAGCATGTCCGCATGCTTCATCTCGTCGATAGACTCACCCATTTCATACTTAGCCAAACGCTTTAGGCCCCAGTCATCAAGCATTTTTGAATGCAAAAAGTATTGATTAATGGCGGTTAGCTCGTTTTTCAGGACGTTGTTGAGCAGAACGATTGATTTTGGATCAAGAGTTTTCATGTCTCAAGTCTCTTATGGTAATGAGCAGCTAGCGTGCACCAACCTTTAGATGAAATCAACAAAATATTTCTTAAGTTATTGATTTATAACGATAATCAATCGCATTAGTGAAACATTCTTATGTCGTAACAGGATCTCTATTAAAAAACGTATTGCAAACGAGAATGATTACCACTTAGAATGGTGCCTCAAGATCAACCATTGGATTTCCTTATGTTTGTATGCATTTGCAACGCGATATCAGATCATCAAATAGCCGAAGCAGTTAGAGCTGGCGCTCGTGATATTGAAGATGTCCAGGCAGTACTGATGGTCAGCACTGCTTGCGGCACATGCAGACAGACTGCGGAAGCGATCATCGCCAACACGCTGTTGGAAACCGCTGTTGGACGCAGCCACCCTCTGCATGCTAATGACATTGCGACCTTGGTATACGCTGCCTAATTTACGTGTCTGGGCCTGTGCAACTAGGCCTCCCCCACTTCAAAGTTTTTTTATTAGCTAAGATTTAATTGTTGGCACCCTTGCTTACCCATTCCTTTAGCTGCAGCGCCTACCCTTTTGCCTTACATGATTTTCATTTCATATTTTTCTTTCCGCTTATCCGTTTAACTGGCAATAGCGATGACCACCTGTCTGCTGTCTGTCTATCTACCTATGTATGTATCTATTTGTCTGTCTAAGATCTCTAGAAGTGGTCCATCCGTCATTGCTGAACAGGGCTGCATCTATTAACGTGGAGTCATGCACAAATCTAAACCAATTGATTATATACAGCGCACTAAAGAGCAGTACGCTGCCCTTAACTACCCTGCCTACAAATGGGTTGAAAATTCTGCTACGCCGCCATGGAGCCCGCTAACGAAACCTCTGAGCCAGTGCAAGGTGGCATTGATTTGTTCTGGTGGCATTTATATGAAAGGGCAAATCGCCTTTCACTATGAAGACGACACCAGTTTTAGAATTATTGATTCTGACACAGCGAAAAGTGATCTGCGGATCACCCATTTTGCCTACGACATGGCAGCTGCACGCAGGGATCCAAATGTGGTTTTCCCAACGCAAGGATTACGGGCGTTAGCTGAAGACGGTGCAATTGGCGAGCTCGCAAAAAAGGCCTACACATTTATGGGTGGTATTTATTCCAGCCGCAAGGTCAGCACACAACTGGCGCCAGAGCTTGCCAATCGAGTACTCAAAGATGAAGTGGACGTCGCTGTGCTAGTACCGGTCTGACCGGTCTGTCATCAGTCCGTAGGACTGATCGCTAGACAGCTAGAAGAGATTGGAATCGCAACGGTTACTTTGAGTAGTGCACGGTCAATTACCCAAGCCGTGAACCCGCCAAGAGCGATTTATCTAGATTATCCCTTAGGCCAAACTGCTGGCCGTGAAGGAGATTTAGGTGAACAAAGATACGTGATGCAACGGGCGCTTTTGGCACTGCAAGACATGACCGTGCCCGGCTCAATAACAGACCTAGACTTACAGTGGTCTGAAGACGATTCTTGGAAAGACGGCGTAATGCAGCCAAAAACTGCAGACAACCCCGATGCAGGAGATGACCGCTTAGCGCGCACCCCATCTCCTCAATATCAATTCCCAGAAGATGAACGTATTGCTGATCCAGATTGCCCTAGCTGCGTATTCCTAACCAATGATCAGTAATGTTTTGCGCTGAGCCCAATCAACATTTGGGCTTTTACCGAGAGGTCTATTTACCTCGATTTTTTCTGCGTAGGCTTCCGTTTAAAGCTAGCAATAAACTAGGCTACGCTCTGCCCTTCAGTCTTGCCTTTTGAGCCGGTTAGGTCGCTCCAAGAAACCTGCGAGATGACCATGCCGCAAAGCATTAAACCGCAACCCCATAACTCTCTTTGAGAAAGCACTTCGTCTAGCAAGAGCGCGCCTCCGATTGCGCCAAATACAGCCTCCAAACTAAGAATAATGGCCGCATGAGAGGGTTTAGCATTCTTCTGCGCGATGACCTGCAAAGTGTAGGCAACGCCAACCGTAATTATGCCGGCATAAACGAGTACATTCATGGCATCCAAGACAGCATTAAAAGTCGTCACCTCTATAACTGAGGAGACGCAAAGTGCTAGAACACCACAAATAAGAAACTGCCCAAATGCCAGCAGTAGCGCGGGCGCACGCTTAATAAAATGATCAATAGCCAATATATGGGCTGCCCAAAACACCGCACCCAGTAACTGCAGGCCGTCGCCATAACCCATACTCAAGCCTTCTTTCACGCTGAGCAGATACAACCCCAACGCCGCCAAAAAACAACCTAACCATGTGTTCAAGCCCGTTTGATATTTAAGGATCAACCCCAGAATAGGCACAATCACCATATAAGTACCGGTAATAAAACCAGCGTTCGACGCAGTGGTATATAAAAGACCAACTTGTTGCAGCGAACCTGCGGTAAAAAGTATGACGCCAAGAACACCACAGCCTAGCCAAAGCGAACGGCGATCTGATACATCGAAAGGTGTTCGCTTGTGCATAAAATATATTACTGGCACTAGGCTGGCAGCACCCAATAAAAATCGTAGCCCAATAAAAGCATAGGGTCCCAAATAACTCATACCCATCACTTGAGCTACAAAGCCAAAGCCCCAAATGGCTGCTGTTATAAGTAGCAATAAATTTGCGATAGCAACTTTGCTCATAAAAAACTCAATAATTTAAAAGTGAATAGCCGAACACTGAGCTGCATTTGCGCTCAGCGACCTTACAAGAAAATAGTGAAATTAGCTGATACGGCGGGTGTGACCCGTTGTTTGCCAGTCAGCTCGGGGCGACACACACTCGCCAGACGCGAAATGTACAGATATTGAGCGCCTAAATCCCGTACTTTTGTTACGCCCAGATCCATGCACTAACAAAGGGTGAAACAACAACGTATCTCCAGGCTGCATTTCCACATGCTGGCGCTGATCTATGTCCACATCAGAGGTCCCAAAAAAACCACTGTTTAGAAATTTCCAATCTGGTGTGTCATGAGATAGCAGGCCATTTTTGTGAGATCCGGGGATCACACACAGGCAGCCGGATTCTCGAGTCGCAGATAAAATCGCAGTCCAAGCCGCGATAATTTTGTTCTCTGGACGTAGTTTGAAATAACGTAAGTCCTGATGCAGCGGGTGTCGCCCATCGACTTGAGGTGGTTTATTGAACACATTGCTGGTGAGCGTATAGATGGACGGACCAATTAAACTTTGAATCGCGCTGAGCAATTCTGGGTGTTTTGCATAATCGAACAAAGTTGGATCATCTTCTAGGCAAAATAGCTTATTAACGCCATGTAACTTGGTTTCAGGCTCTACCGCCCCCTTTACAACCATCACGTCGCGCATGACTTTCATCGCGCCAGACAGAGCCGCCTGCCCCTCTACAATTCCAAGAAAACGTTGATTGTAGGTATCTAGCGATGCTTGCTCGATCAACTTTGGCAACAACAAATAGCCATCCAGCGCATATTGCTGCAGTTGTCGTTCTGTTAACTCCACTTTATTTCCCCCGCCCTGTTAATTCCCAAGCAACAGTATTGCCAGGCTCTCGTCATCAATAGTAGGTCAACCGAACTCGCTTGTAGAGAAAGATTTTTTGTCCAACGACATAAAGCAAAGTGTTCTTAAGCCAAGTAAATCAGCAAAAGGAAGCGATAAAAGTGTGCAAGAAAAGTAAGAGTACGGCGCAATGTTTAGGGAAGAAAAAAACTAGGACAGAAAGGAGGGAGAGGGCCAAGTGGAGCGCTACAATCAAAACCGGCTAGGAATTCCTAGCCAACTCTAGAACAAGGATAATATTAGCCACCAAAGTCATCGAAGGCGATGCTTTCAGGCTCTACGCCTAAATCTTCAAGCATATTCTGCACTGCTTGAGCCATCATCGGCGGTCCGCATATATAGAATTCGCAATCTTCGGGGTTCGGGTGGTCTTTCAAATAATTCTCAAAAACCACGTTATGGATAAAGCCTGTGTAGCCGTCCCAGTTATCCTCTTCGATAGGATCAGACAGCGCAATCTGCCATTTGAAATTCTCATTCTGTTCAGCAAGCTGATCGAATTCGTCTTTATAAAACATTTCCTTAAGAGAACGCGCGCCATACCAGTAGCTCATCTTGGTAGTAGTGCCCTTGCGCTTCAGTTCATCAAAAATATGTGACCTGAGAGGTGCCATACCCGCACCGCCGCCAATCCAAATCTTTTCAGCAGGCGTATCTTTAACAAAGAAATCGCCATATGGACCAAACACTGTGAGCTTATCTCCTTCTTTAAGGTTCGCCACATAGGATGTCATAGCACCAGGAGGCAGGTGATCCATTCTCGGTGGTGGTGGCGAAACACGAATATTGAACTTCAATATGCCGCGCTCTTCAGGATAGTTCGCCATGGAGTAAGCACGGATGGTCGTGTCTTTCACTTCTGACTTCAAACCCCAAAAATTGAATTTATCCCAGTCTTCACGATATTCCTCCTGAACATCAATACTGGTCCAATCCATTTTGTAAGGAGGTACTTCTAACTGCACGTAACCACCCGCTCTAAAGGCAACGTCTGCACCTTCAGGTAGCTTCAAATTCAACTCTTTAATCATAGAAGCGACGTTAGGGTTAGAGGTGACTTCACACTCCCAACGCTGAACCCCCAATGCATCGTCAGGTACTTCAATTTTCAGATCTTGTTTGACAGCAACCTGACAAGACAAACGCCAATCGTCACTGATTTCACCACGGTTAAAATGGCCTTCTTCTGTAGCAAGGATGCTACCGCCGCCTTCAGTCACTCTGCAGCGACATTGGGCACAAGTACCACCACCGCCGCACGCACTGGCAAGGAATATGCCCTTGTCTGCTAACGTGCTTAACAACTTACCGCCAGCGGGGACTTCTACAGATTTTGATGGGTCGTCATTAATAAAAATCGTTACATTGCCTGAGCTCACTAACTGCGAGCGAGCGAACAAAATCATGCCTACTAATGCTAAAACCATAACGGTAAACATTAAGACACCAAGTAAGATCGTTGTATCCAGCATAACTAACTCCTAGATGTCGATGCCGCCGAAGGACATAAAGCACATGCTTATCAGTCCAACGGAAATGAATGTAATACCGAGCCCGCGCAAACCATCTGGCACGTCACTGTACTTCAGCTTTTCTCTAACACCAGCCAACGCGGTGATAGCCAATGCCCAACCGACTCCTGCACCAAGTCCGAATACAACGCTTTCGCCGAAGGTTTGGTCTTGGTCAATCATCATCAAAGAGGCGCCCAAAATAGCACAATTCACTGTAATTAGAGGCAGAAACACACCTAAAGCGTTATACAAAGCTGGGACATAGCGGTCTAACACCATTTCCAGAATTTGTACGATCGCAGCGATAACGCCAATGTAGGAAATTAAGCCCAAGAAGCTTAAATCGACATCTGGGAACCCTGCCCAAGCCAGCGCGCCATCGCGTAAAAGCAGATTAAAGATCAAATTGTTAACCGGCACGGTAATGGCTAAAACAGCAACTACTGCTATGCCAAGACCTAATGCAGTAGAAATTTTCTTTGAGATTGCGATGAACGTACACATGCCAAGAAAGAACGCCAAGGCCATGTTTTCAACAAATACGGCTCGAACAAATATGCCTAAATAATGTTCCATGACTAAATGGCCTCCTTATATTGCGCGTTGGGCGCAATTTCATACTCAGGAGCTTCTACTTGATCAGTCTTCCAGGCGCGGATGGCCCAAATAAACAAACCAATAATAAAGAACGCGCTTGGCGCAAGTAACAGCAGACCATTAGGTACATACCAACCACCGTTAGCAGCGGTAGGAATGATTTCAAAGCCCATCAATGTGCCAGAACCTAGCGGTTCTCTAATCAGTGCAACACCAATCAAAATGACACTGTAGCCAACCGCGTTACCAAAACCGTCGAGCGCTGATAGCCAAGGACCATTTTGCATGGCAAACGCTTCAGCGCGGCCCATGACGATACAGTTGGTAATAATCAAACCGACGAACACCGACAGGCTCTTAGAGATGTCGTAGGCAACGGCTTGGAGCACTTGGTCGACAACAATAACCAGCGAAGAAATAATCGTCATCTGCACGATGATGCGAATATTAGTCGGCACACGATTCCGCACAAGCGAAACCGCAAGGTTAGACATTGTAGTAACAAATATAACCGCATTACACATAACCAAGGTGGTAGACATGTTAATTGTCACCGCCAAAGCAGAACAAATTCCAAGAACCTGCAGTGCAATGGGATTATTGTTAAAAATTGGGTCTATTAAGACTTCTTTTTGCGATGCCATGATTTATCCCTGTGCCACGCCGTTAATTTTGAGTTTCTGGATGTACGGACCAAAGCCCAACTCACCACTCCAGAAGTTAACTAGGTTTTCAACGCCACGCGTTGTAAAGGTCGCACCAGAAAGTGCGTCTACTTCATAGCTCGCTGCAGTACTGTTGGTAGGAGAACGTTGCTTGACTAAGCGCACACTAGGATCACCAAGATCATCATAGAGACGAACACCCTGCCAACGTTTTTTCCACTTGGGATTATCTACTTCGCCGCCAAGTCCTGGCGTTTCTTTATGCGAGTAAAATCCAAGACCAGAAATGGTGCTCAAATCGCCGTCTAAAGCCAAGTAACCATACAGGGTGCCCCACAGCCCGTAGCCACGAACTGGAATAACCAATTTCTCTACGCCCGCACCATTGGCTTTAATATAAACCAAAGATACGTTCTCTCTTCTACGCAATGTCGCAATGTCTTCGACAGAGCTTAATGAGATAGATCGAGCAGCATCGCGGGCAGCTTTGATTGGGTCGTAGGCTTGCAGATCAACACCATCTACATATTCGCCGGTCTCTAGGTTCACTGCGCGAACCCTAAACTCAGCAAACAATTGCTCAATGGTTTTCCCATCTTCCGACTCGGTGGCGTTTGAGGCCAACAGCCCCGCCGCACGCAAAATGTTTTTCTTTTGGTCTAACTCTTTATTGAGCTTTTGGATTGGCTTTAACGCTACCGCCATTCCAGAAACGATCACTGAGCAAACTAAGCATAGGAATATCGCTATAAAAAACGTATTGCCTAGGCTGTCTTTATCTAATTTAGCCACGTGCCAGTCTCCTCTTAATATTCGCCTGCACCACAAAATGGTCTATCAAAGGTGCGAATAGATTACCGAACAAAACCGCCAACATCATGCCTTCTGGGAACGCTGGATTGACCACGCGGATCAGGACGCACATAAAGCCAATAAGGATCCCGTAGAACCAACGACCATCATTAGTCATAGATGAGGAAACGGGGTCTGTTGCCATAAACACCGCGCCGAATGCCAAACCACCCAAAACTAGGTGCCACTCGAAAGGCATTGTGAACATGGGGTTTGTAGAATCAATGGAGTTGAACAGTGACGCTGTTAAAAAAGCCCCCAGGAACACACCTGCCATTACTCTCCATGAAGCAATACGAGTCGCGCAAAGGAGCACGCCGGCAATCAAAATAGCCAGAGTCGAAGTTTCGCCCATAGACCCAGGCATGTAACCAATAAACGCGTTCCACCACTCGACACCAACACCTGCCTCGCCGTCCAACACCCAGCTGCCAAGTGGCGTTGCTTGGGTCCAACCGTCAACGGCAACCCATACTGCGTCGCCAGACATCTGCGCTGGGTAAGCAAAGTACAAAAACGCTCTACCAGTTAATGCGGGGTTCAGGAAGTTCTTACCTGTACCGCCGAAAACCTCTTTACCAATGACAACGCCAAAGATAACGCCAATTGCCGCCATCCACAGTGGGATTGACGGCGGTAAGGTTAAGGTAAACAGTATAGAGGTAACGAAATAACCTTCGTTAACTTCATGGCCCCGCTTTGAAGCAAACCATATTTCAAAAATGATACCTGCAACAAACACCGTTATGTAGAGCGGCATAAAGTAGGCGAGGCCATGCACGAGGCAGTCAAACACACTGTTCGGGTCGAAACCAACTAGGCCATTAAGTAAAATGCCGCGCCAGTTAGTCACTTCGGTTAGACCCAATGCCTGCATCGCTTCATTAGCGTTCAGGCCAACAAAGTAACTACCTACAAATACTGGAATGAATGCACACAACCAAACTGTGATCATGATGCGTTTTAAGTCTAGCGAATCGCGAATATGTGAGGCACCAGCGGTAATTTTACCTGGTGTATAAAGTGCGGTATCAATGGCTTCATAAGCCGGATACAGCGCCTCCAAGCGCCCGCCTTTTTCAAAGGTAGGTGCCAAATTATCTAGAAAGGATCTTAAACTCATAAGGGCTAACCCTCCTTTTCTATTTGTGAGAGCAAGCCTCTTAACACAGGGCCAAACTCGTATTTACCAGGACATGCATATGTGCATAACGCAATGTCGTCTTCGTCTAGCTCTAAGCAGCCCAATTCAATGGCTTTCTCAATGTCACCAACCAACAAGCTGCGCATTAGCTGAGTAGCGAGAATATCCAAAGGCATTACTGAATCATAAGTACCGATGGGAACCATGCCGCGCGAACTGCCATTCGTACTGGTGTTAAAAGCAACACTCCTTTCGCCAATCCATTTAGATAAAAAGGCTGGAAAAACCGAGTGCTTATTGGCGCCTGGACGTAAATAACCTATCAAACGACGCTCACGATCTTCGGGCAGTATAGATATTTGGTTATGGTAGCGGCCAAGAAAACTAACTAAGCCCTTAGCCGTGCGACCTGCCAAAACAGAACCAGATATAACTCGCTGCTCGCCGTCGATAACCTCACCTGCGGTGAGTTCGTCTAAGTTTGCGCCCATCACAGTTTTGACCAAACGCGGATTAACAGCCCCTGGTCCTGCGATGGAGATAATGCGATCTGTGTATATCCGACCGGTTAAAAACAAATGACCAAAAGCGATTACATCTTGATAGCCGACAAACCAAACAGTCTTATTCGGCCCTACCGGATCAATGAAGTGTATATGTGTACCTGGCAAACCAGCTGGGTGGATACCTGCGAAGATGTGGTTGGTAACAGCGCTTTCATTTGACGCAGCCAATGCTTGGCTATCGTCTTGGCAAAGGTGCACAGGGCCGTCTGT
This sequence comes from Gammaproteobacteria bacterium, assembly GCA_963581445.1. GTDB lineage: Bacteria > Pseudomonadota > Gammaproteobacteria > Pseudomonadales > Azotimanducaceae > UBA4421. Next base: position 29,318 of record CAUZON010000037.1, read on the forward strand.
TAGCTTGCTTAACACCGAAAGACCAGCTGAAAAAGCCGCTTCATTGGCAGCAATAGCAACTTTAGGGTCTGCGGCTAGCGGATTAGTATCAATAGCGGTAACAAAAATAGAGTTTGGCGTTGTATTCGGCGCTGGCACTCGAGAATATGGTCTGGTTCTAAGGCCGGGCCAACTGCCGCTGGTGAGCAGCTGGTCTACGATATCTTTGCGCTGCAAAGATACAATCTCATCTTGGGAATAAGAGGGAAAAGTCTCTTCCCCACCTTCAGCAACATCAACCACAACGCTGATAAAAGCTCGCTTTGCGCCTCTATTAATGCCGGTGACGGTGCCCGCTGTAGGAGAAGTAAAAACAACGCCGTCCGTCTTTTTGTCAGAAAATAACGGTTGCCCTTTTCTGACCTGGTCTCCGATGACAACTTTCATGGTGGGTTTCATACCTGGAAAGTCGTCTCCGAGCACTGCTATCGAACGAACTCCCCGACCCTCTTCAAAAACCTGCGCTGGCTCGCCGGAAATTGGCAAGTCCAAGCCTTTTTTTATCTTAATCATGAGCACCTATTTTCACGCGCTATTTCACGCCTCGCCATTATCCGAAGCCAAATGAGCGATTGACCATTTGCGAAGATAACGCTTTAAGAACTATTTAATTTCTACCCTAGGTAGAAGTTTCTACACAATGTAGAAGCATCGATTGGACTGTAGGACACGGCTGCAGGGCAGCTATCCTAGGAAGATTTCTACACACAAAAAGTGCGCGCAAACGAGGCATCCGGAATTATAAGGATCTGGGGTTTTATTGCCAATGATCTTATTCCCTTAAGGAACAATTATTAGCGTTTTTTGGTATTTTTTGCCTAAGTCGCCCAGATTCGGCGCAAGGGGGCCACTTAAAGTCACCACTTAGAGCGTGATCAACTTAGGGAATTCCTCGGCACTCTAAAATTGATCGGGGGAAGAAAAAATTAAAAAGAGAGCGAGTCGCTTGTTTTCGACTACTCCCTACTAGAATAATTCTAGCTCAGTGATTTAAGAGCACTAAAAGTTAACAACTATTCCGCAGCTGCAGCGCGTCTAACCAAGACCTCTTGCGGGTTGGCTTGATCATCCAAGTTGTAGCTCACAACATCCCATGCTTCTTCACAGCGCAGCAAAGCTCTCGCTAACTTGTTGTTTAGTGCATGGCCTGACATATAGCCGTCGAAAGCACCCAATATTGGCCGCCCTAACAAGTAGAGGTCGCCTATTGCGTCGAGTAATTTGTGTTTAACAAACTCATCGTGATAGCGCAGCCCACCTTCATTAACTACGGCATCGTCATCAATACCCACAGCGTTGTCTAAACTAGAGCCCAAACACTTATTAATAGCTTGAGCTTGAGGCAGTTCTTTAAGTAGGCCAAATGATCGCGCACCGCTAACAGCCGTCTCGTAGGAAGTAGTACTGAAGTCCAACTCTGCATATTTTGGGTAACGATTGAATACGGCGTGGTTGGCAACAAATGTGTAGCCGGCTTTAAAGCCAGCATACGGCTTCAACGACGCAGTCGCCTCCCCTTGGCTTACCGATATTTCTCGGTTAATTCTTATAAATTGTTTGGCTTGGGCTAACTCTAGAATGCCCACGCTATTGATCATATCAATGAAAGGTGCAGAGCTACCGTCCATAATCGGCACTTCTTCCGCAGACAGTTCTATAACTAGGTTATCTATGCCTAGCCCCCACAGAGCAGACATCAAATGCTCTACCGTCGCGACGTTCATGGGACCTTGCGAAATGGTTGTAGACAACGCGGTATCTGAGACGCTTTCAGCACAAGCGAAGACACTATTAGCACCATCTAAATCAGAACGAACAAATTGAATACCAGAGCCAGCCTTGGCTGGACGAAGACTCATGCGAACCTTCGCGCCAGAATGAACACCAATACCTATTGCATGCACCGAGGTTTTTATTGTTCGTTGTCTGAACATAGAATTCCTAAAATTTCGCTGAGTTATCCTGCGTGCTGAGAAACTATATTTTCTCAGACCAAGCATTAAAACTAGACCCCTATTCTACAGCGGGACCCGAAGAATATGAAGGAAAGATGAAGATAAAAATGGATAAAAGTGAAATAAATTGTTTCAGCATTAGCTAAATGAGTTTCAGATACCGGGGAAACGTTACAAAATGTAAGCAAGCTCCATTTATTGGCTACAAAGCCCGTAAATATTGAGTCTAATTGCACATAAGGCTAGGTAGCCCCTCCTATGCATCTGACGCTAGTCCGCTGTAAGTGCTTTCTTCGGCCGCGGCTGGCCTTAAAATGCTCTGCTACTACTCCGCTATCGCTCGTTATAGCTCTTTTAATCTGGAGAATATCTGTAGAATTTTTACTGAGTTATTAATGCGCGAAAATTGGCAGATCTAGTGACATAGCATTAGACTACGGCCCAAACTCGCAAATACCAACAGGACCTAAGCACACGTCATGGAATTTTGTCTTTGAAAAGCACTAAGTTAGTTTGTGTCGCGCCGATGATGGCGTGGACTGATAAGCATTGCCGCTTTTTGCATCGGCAATACACACCTTCTGCGCTGTTGTTTACTGAAATGGTCACTACGGGGGCCCTACTTTACGGCAAGCAAACTCATCTATTAGACCACGATCATCGCGAACACCCGGTGGCAATGCAGTTAGGCGGTAATGATCCCGCCGCATTGGCCGAATGTGCGGCTATGGCAGAAGAGCGCGGCTTTGATGAGGTTAATATCAATGTTGGCTGCCCCTCGGAACGGGTGCAGAAAGGCACCTTTGGCGCATGCTTGATGCAAGAACCAGCGTTAGTGGCCGAATGTGTCAAAGCTATGCAGGGTCAGTGCTCAATCCCCGTGACCGTTAAATGTAGAACTGGCATTCAAGCCAAGGGCGACAATAACGAGTTCGCCACCATGGGATTTTTGCAAAAATTCATTGGGCACATTGTTGATGCTGGCTGCGAACGGGTTTACCTACATGCCAGAGTCGCCGTCTTAGGCGGCCTCTCCCCGGCCCAGAACCGAGAGATTCCACCGCTGACTATGAACAAGGCTCGAACTATTAAGGAGCTGTACCCAAACTTAGAGCTTATTGTTAACGGAGGTATCACCAACCTCGAGCAAACTGAAGAACTCTTAGAGTGGGCAGATGGCGTAATGATTGGCCGTGCTGCCTATCATAACCCTACATTTTTGAGTCAGCTGGAACAGCAAATTTACAACCCCGAGTTCACCTACAGTGAAGCAGAGATCCTTAACAGCTATCAGGATTACGCCCAAAGCTTTTTACACAATGGAGATCGGTTACACAGCCTGACTAAGCATCTTTTGCATTGCTTTAACGGTAGACCAGGCGCGCGACGATTTAGACAAATACTCAGTGATCAAACCAGACTGAAAGATAACGACAGCAGCCTCATTGCTGAGGCATTTAATCAAGTGAACGCAACAAATAATCAAGAGGTCACCTATGCTAAGCAGTTTACGCAAGCTTTTTAGTCGCGAAGAAGAAGTAGCCGATGATGCGGTATTAGACCCCGCCTTAGCAGCAGCAGCGCTGATGTTTGAGGTGGTTTGGGCAGATCATGAAATTTCCCAATCTGAATTAGTAACGGCGAAAACTTTACTTAAACAGATTTTCTCTGTGGAAGAAGATGCTGTCATGAGTATCGTTGCAGATGCTGAGGAAAGATTAAGGGAAAGCGTCGGGGTGCACGGGTATACGAGCTTTCTAAATGAGTCTATGAGTGAGGAAGAAAAGTTTTCGGTGGTCACCGCGCTTTGGCAAATAGCCCTA
>CAUZON010000038.1:0-32788 GCA_963581445.1 Gammaproteobacteria bacterium
CGATATAGAGCATTACTTTAGTGGGATTTGGCGCAGCAGGTACGGTATATAGTTTCATTGTCAGCCTTAGGTTTTCAACCAAAAAAGATTTAGCGGCCACGATACCAAGCGAAGTGGGTTAGGAACAACCGTTGCTGACGTTGCAATAGGCGCGTAAACGCTTAACCCAAACTTGTTTCCTGAATATACCGCCAGCACCAGCCTTGCCGACCTCGTTGCACCATAGCAAGTGCAGAGCGGCGGTTTTCGGCTTTTGATTTTTCAGCCCCAGTTTGCACTTCCACGTAGGCTACAAGCCCCTCGTTGGAGGACTCAGACAATATTTTTATCTGCTCAACGGTCGCCGAAAATCCGACGTTATTACGTGGATGATTACTAATACTTTGCGCAAACTCTGCACCAGAAAGCTTTGCCCCACTGGGATACACCAGCACCATATTGTCCGGACACGCATATTTTAAGGGAGGCCACGCAGCGCCTGAGTCGTTGGCCCCAGCAAACCAAGAAGTTAAATTAGCATGAGACTGCCTGACAAATTCAGCAATGCTGCCAGTGCTTTAACGCAGGATGTCAAAGTCGTCCTGTGCAATCAACCACTGACCGTTTTTTTGCTTAATCCACAACTCAGTGGTGATAAGACCAGCGGCAATGTTCATTGACCAATCTGCAGCTAGGCGCGCACGACCCTCATCCTCAATAGTCAGCCGAATATTGGAGTAGACCAATTCGCTGGCGCCGGCCGCCGATAAGCCTGACCAAAAACTCTCAATTGCTTGCAGCCCAAGACACAGGGGGTTCGGTCGCGGATGCATTGAAGCATCCTTAGTGAAGTCAGTGACCATCGCAGCTAAGTCACCGCGATTAAATCCAGCAACCCAATTTTGGCTCGCCGCCAATACTTCCATATGAGCATTCTGGTGCATGAGATAAATCTCCATATCGAGTCAATTTTCAGCGCACTTTTATTTTCGGATACAGAAACTTAACTCGTTCTAAATTCACTTGATTGTGTTTAGAGGCAAACGGTTGTATTGATCCGATAACCGCAAAATTATAAAATTGGTGGGAGTTCGAAAAAAGCGGGGCTTAGAAAAATCAGCAGGTGATTAGAAGGGGCCAGCTGTGAACAAACCTCAAAACGAAGAGTGTTAGCCTAGAATTACCTTAACTCTGTAGAAGTTTGTTGCACGTGACGCCATGCCCAACCAGCAGACGAATGTCGAGCAAACGCCAACGTACTGCGAACGTCTTCCGTGCCCACCTCGCCGGACAAACGCCGAGACTCCACATACGTCACAACACACAACGACTCACTCATAGTGAGCATCTCTAACTGAGAAACCTCCATAACTAGACTAGGTTCGGATGCAACTAAATCGCGAATCAACGCAAGAAGCTCAACACCAGAAATTTTTCGTCCATCTGGTAAAACCACTCCAAGTTCATTAGCGCAGGCGTCGGCTATCCTCGACCAATTATCCTCCGTCACATCTTGCCCGTTAAGCCAGTTTTGCAAACTCGTAGAAAAGATTTGCACAAAGACCAAAAATGAGTCTATCGCAGCAACCGAGGCTGACCGCACCTGTAGTCGGCATCCACTAATACGCCAACTACCCTTGTTGCGCACCCATGATTCATTCATTGCAACACCGATGAAGCTATGACCGCTGGCTGTCAGATTCGCAGACAGACTCATAGCATCATCACTTAAAAACTCCATATTTACATCACGATAAGCAATTTCGCTTTTCAGATCAAAAACCAAGGCACTCCAAAACAGCTGAATTTGCTCAATACCAACAAATTTGCTAAGGCCAATTATCTCCATTACTGCATCGTCTTGGTAAAGTAACTGCAAATCTTCCGTTTCTTTGGCGTTAATTTTTTCAATGAGTAATGAACTGTTTTGTAAAACCTGCTGAAAGATATTCTGTGGCACTTCAAGCACCTCATTAGTAGTCCGTATTTAAAACCCCTACCTACCGAAATCAGCTTAAACTAAATTGTTAACAATTTCCTCAGCAAGGCCAAATACTTCTAATAACTGATATGCTCCTCCCCTGCTTGGGAGAAACTCATTTGCCTAATTACGACTATATTATTATTGGCGCCGGCACAGCCGGTTGCGTGCTAGCCAACCGCCTGTCTAAAGATCCATCCAAACAGGTCTTACTGCTCGAAGCCGGCAAAAAGGATAACTACTTTTGGATAGATATCCCTGTGGGTTATCTCTACACCATAGGCAACCCACGCACGGATTGGTGCTTTTCTACCGAACCAGAAAAAGGTTTAAACGGCAGAAGTATTGGCTACGCCCGGGGCAAGGTCATCGGCGGCTCCTCCTCAATCAATGCCATGATTTATATGCGCGGACAAAAAAGCGACTACGACTATTGGGCCAGCCAAGGCAATCGAGGCTGGGGCTGGGATGATGTTTTACCAATATTTAGACGTTCAGAAGACTACCAACACGGCCCCGATGATTTTCACGGCAGCGGCGGCGAGCTTAGAGTTGAAGAACGCCGAGTGAATTGGGAAATACTGGACGTCTGGCGAGAGGCCGCAGCGCAAACAGGCATCCCTAAAATCAAAGAATTCAACACAGGCGACAACTTCGGCAACGCCTACTTCCAAATGAATCAGCGCTCGGGCAAACGTTGGAGCGCCGCTCGGGCTTTTTTAGACACCGCGCAAAAGCGCCCAAATCTTACGGTAATGACCGAGTCCATGGTGCAAAAGCTGGCGCTAGAGCTTACCGACAAAGGCTTAGTGGCCACAGGCGTGCATGTGCTTCACAAAGGTCAGGCCCAGCTTATAACCGCCAACAAAGAGGTTCTATTGGCCGCAGGCGCCGTCGCCTCACCGCAAATTTTGCAGCTTTCAGGTATCGGAGCGCCAGAGTTACTGCAACAACATGGTATTGAAGCAAAACGCGAACTGCCGGGCGTGGGCAATAATTTGCAAGACCACTTACAGATTAGAACCATCTACTCGGTAGATAATACGGTGACCCTGAACCGCAGGGCAAAGTACCCCTGGGGTATGGCAAAAATGGGCCTTGAATATTTTTTCAATAAAACTGGCCCTATGACTATGCCGCCCTCCCAGCTCGGTGCATTTGCCAAAAGCGACCCTAGTCAGGCATCCGCTAACATCGAGTGGCATGTACAACCACTGTCATTAGACGCGTTCGGTTCGCCGCTGCATAAGTACGATGCGATCACGCCCTCTGTTTGTAACTTGCGACCTTCAAGCCGAGGCAGCATATCTATTACTTCAACGGACCCTGCGACGGCACCGGCCATCAGACCCAACTACCTGTCCACAGAGGAAGATCTAAATATCGCAGTAGCCGGATTAAAGTTCACACGAAAAATTATGGCAGCGCCTGCGCTACAGCCCTTTAACCCCAAAGAACTGAAACCCGGCGCGCATTTAACCTCGGAAGAGGAATTGGCTTCAGCCGCAGGAGATTTAGGCACCACTATCTTTCATCCAGTAGGCACCTGCAAAATGGGAAATGACCCCATGGCTGTTGTGAACGACCGTCTACAAGTCCATGGGGTTGATGGATTACGAGTAATTGATGCCTCCATTATGCCCACCATTACCTCGGGCAATACTAATGCGCCCACTGTAATGATTGCGGAACGAGGCGCGGACTTCATTAAGGCGGACAACGGGCACACTATTTAACAGAGCGTTTAGGAGAACATTTAAACGGGCGCGCCCTGCCTAAACAATAGCAAAAGAGGCACAGCTTCATCGCCAAGGTGCGCTCTAAGCCCCTTAAAAGGCCAGTAGCTGAGCAAATCTTTCGTTATCCGGGTAGTTCACACTACTCCAACCCATACGCACAATGAGCGTTTGCTGGGAGGGTACAAGCATCACTCGCTGACCGCGATTGCCAGTAAATGCGTAGGTATCTGCCGGCAAGTCTGGCCAGCGTAATTCCTTGTCACCCTGATTGAGCCAGACCTGATAACCATAACTGCGTTCGTTATCGCTGACATTGGGGCTTTGCGTCTGAGCCACCCACCGTTCACTAAGTATTCGGTGACCATTAAGTTCGCCCTTTTGCAGCGTCAACAAGCCTAGCCGCGCCCAATCTCGAGTACTGGAATATATATTGGAACTGCCTACAAAGACGCCGTTGGCATCTAACTCTAATGTGGTATGCGCCATAGACATAGGGGCTAATATCTCGTTATACAAAAAATTTACCGCAGATTGTGTGCCGCCAGTTCGATTCACAAAAATCTCAGAGAGCAAATTTGCGGTGCCTGAAGAATAGGAAAAATGGGTGCCAGGAGGATGAATAAGCGGACTGCCTTTAGCCACACCTGACGCACTGGCCTCAACAAATAACATGCGCGTAGCATCGCTACCCGGCGCGTACACTTCAGAAAAATCTAGGCCACTGCTCATTTGTAATAACTGCTGCACAGTGATGTAACGACGATTATCCCCTGACCACTCAACAAACAAATCAGCTTCGTCCATTGCTAACTTTTCAGCATAAGCTAGGTGTCCGAGCATAATAGAAGATAAGCTTTTGCCCATAGACCAACCCATTAATGGCGTTTGTGGTGAAAAGCCTTCGGCATACGCTTCGGCAATTATTTTGCCATTGCGCGCTACTAATAACGCTCTGGTCTGTAAGCCTTGACTATTATCTCTTTTAAGCAGAGTTTCTAACTGACTTTGAGTAGACGTTTCTAGACTATTAACCATAGAGCCCAGAGGCCAAGGTTGTAACGACTCCGCGATCTTAGGCACGGTAATATCATCAAGCCGCTCACTGCCAGCGCGCACCAAAGTACACCCCAACCCGGGACGAAACTTCGCTTTGGTAACCCCTACGCCGAATAAACTGGCACTGGCTGTCTTCTCAATATCGTCATAGTTAATAGTCAGTATGTCTGCCGCTGCTGAATAGGAGGCAATATCAGCAGCGACTTGCGGAGCATCAAACCCAGACAGGTAGCGGCCAGAGCAGGCAAGTTTGGCGCCAATGCCTGTACCTACTTGAACATTCGCTTTCAGGTCGAAAGGAGATAGACCGAGCAAATTCATACCAAGAAAAGGTAAGAGCAAAATAAATAGCAGAGCAATTAGTTTTTTCATAACGACCAAAAAAGTTGTAAAAACCAGGGGTAGAAGTACGGTTTAGCGCGCGCAAAAATACCTTACCCACCTCTTCAGACCAAATACCATGCAAAAAAAGCATTCAACGAACCAAAAAAGGCCCACATTTGGGCCCTTGCACCTGCTCCTACAGCATAAGTTGAGAGGTTACTCTTTTTCAACCAATGCCTGATACGTCATCACTTTGAAATCGTCCGCAAGACGCGTGCGATGGGGGATACTCTGCACCATGAACAGACCAATCAATTGCTCCTGAGGATCAATCCAAAAACGCGTACCCGCTGCGCCACCCCAGTTATACTCACCAGCTGAACTGACCTCGCCCACTTCACCGGGATTCAGTACGACGGCGAAATCCAGCCCAAAGCCCATACCCTCTCTGCCGTAGCCTAGCCCCAAATCACCAATATGGTTTGTTGTCATCAGATCTACAGTTTTAGGCGAGAGAATTCTTACACCATCTAGCTCTCCACCATTCAACATCATCTGGCTAAAGCGCAGGTAATCACGCGCTGTCGCAACCAAGCCACCACCACCACTTTCAAACTTACCACCGTAGATATAACCTGCGCTGATAAAAGCATCTGCTAGTTCAAGGCCACTGCCAGTTGCAGGAGAAAAGTAATTGTCAGCCGTAACGCCCTCGGGCTTGTATAGCTGAGCTAACCGATCTTTATTGCCTTCATTGACCTTAAAAGCTGTGTCTTGCATGTCTAGTGGTGCGAATATTCTCTGCTCGAGAAACTCACTGAACTTCATACCCGAAAGTACTTCTACCAAGTAGCCCTGCACGTCTACGGAAACACTGTAGTGCCACTGACTGCCTGGATCATATTGCAAAGGTAATTTCCCTAGGACTGTCACAAACTCTTTAAGGTCCATATCGCCCAAAAGCTCAGCCTTGCGGTAGGCTTGGTCCACTTCGGTGTTACCAAAAATTCCGTAGGTTAAACCCGCTGTATGCGTCATAAGGTCGCGAATGGTGGGCTGACGTGTAGCTTTACGTGTCTGACCTACTAAGGACTCATCTCCACTGCCAATGGCGGTACTCGTGGTACCGTCAGAAACAACGCCAGTACCTCCTGTAGAAAGCGCGATCTGCAGATTGACCATTTCCGGAATATACATGGCAATGGGGTCGTTCAAGCGGAACTTGCCTTCTTCATATAGCATCATCAAAGCAACACCAGTGATGGGCTTGCTCATAGAATAAATTCTATAAATAGCGTCATCAGTCATAACCTTGCCCGCTTCGCGGTCAGCTTGGCCGTAAGTTTGGCTGTAAATAATCTTGCCATTACGGGCGATCATACCCATGCCACCAACCATAGTGCCGTCCTCGACCTTGGCGTTCATAAGCTGTGTAAGCTTTGCCAAGCGTTCACTTGAAAAACCTTGGCGCTCTGGTTTTGTACTACTCATTTCTTTGGCACTGACCGGCGCCATCACCAACATTATCGCCAAACCTATCAATAAGTTGCGAACTTTTTTAAACATAAACATCATTTACCCTCTCACTTTATTTGTCGTCAAACGAACTCGCATTCGAGTTCTCTTGCAAATTTTTTGGCACACAGCGAAATTTAAAAAAATTGGTCGCAGAAGGGCCTGAAGGCAAAAAGCCGTCATAGATAAAAATAGAACCTTTATATTTCACTCAGATTCTGATGACTGAGTTCTGTTACCGGCGATTTTCCCGCCGGTGTCTGCGTCCGAGCCGAATGGTCTGAATTTTTTAATCCGAATCGTTAATCCGAAACATCAAATTCAGCGGAGTGCATTTTTCATCCCAGGCATAAAAGCTATGTTCTTGAAAAAAAGACACCTTTGTTAGCAGGACCCTAATTACCAAATCGGTAGCGCAACTTTGCCACCACTGAGTCTATGACAGGATCTTGGATACTGTCATAGAATAGCTCTGATACATCCGCATCATCACCAGTGCGCAACGAGTTGCCTCTGTTATAGACAAGATAAAAATCCGTAAGCGGTGCAATTTCCCAACGGTATCTGAGCTGTGTCGTAAAAACACCCAAATTAAAGTCGTAACTATTTTTCGTCCTTACGCTAGATTGCAAATCACCATCTGCCGCTGGAATGGCATAAAAACCTGTATCTTCAGCACGCACACCCGCCCATTGCATATTCCAGCGCAGCTGGTGCCCGGGAGCGATGAACCAATTGACGTCAAAGCTGGGCTGCCATTCATCGCCATCGAAAGTCGCAAAGTTGCGACCACCTTGATAAACCAACCAGTCATTACGTTTCTTATAACGCAAATCGAAGTCCATACTCAATACATCTAGCGGACGAATGGTCACTCCTGCCGACGCACCGTAGGTTACATCGCCTAAGTGCTCCTGCTGCGCCGTCATCCCGGCAGAATAACTAAAGGTTTTATTCGCGTCGGTAGCAATCTGCACCTCAAGCCAACCGCTGGCATCCACCCGATGAGCGCCGTTACCTCTGCTGTCTATGTCTTCATAGCGTTCAGGTAAAAAGCCTATACCTGCTCTCAACGTATTGCGACCGGGCAAAACAAAAGAGGTACGCCAAAGTATGGCGCTGTCCGTGACCTGCCCTTCCTCTAAGTTGTATTGCTGTTGCAGAGAAAACGCCGAACGAAAGTTGGTTAATTTTTCCGTGAAGTCTTGCTTGTTGTAGAGCATCACGTAACGCCCCTGAACATAATCATTGCGACGCAAAAAGCCCAAGTCGTTAAAGTCGATTCTGTCGTCCATGATGTCCAATTCAAACTTATGCCTTAGGTTTGGCCTGCTTGCGTATAGCACATCGAACAAAGCGCCCGAACCGTCTACATCATTACGGTCGCTCATAACCACTTGACCATCGACAATGAGCCTACCATCACTACTCGTGTAATGACCGTCGACACTATGAATCTCCGCATCGTATAACGAACCACTAGTAAATGTACCCATATAGCCCACTGACTTTTTTGCCTCGCCAGCAAGTTGGTAACTTAACCGAGCCACAGCAAATTCGCGGCCCTCGCCGTTTATTTTTACTTGCTCATTAGCGCCATTTCGCCCCAACCAAGCAATATCGTCCTCTACAGCTGTTAGCGCACCATAGCGAAACGACCCATTGGAGCCCGTTACCTTTGCAGCCCCAAGCAGATCTGTAGGTACATCGCGCTGACCCCGCTCTGGTGTTACGCCAGTTGGCAAATCAATTTGGTTGGCCGTACCACCAATACGACGGGTATTGAGGAGAGACACAGGCACTGGCACAAAGTCTTTTAAATAGACGCGTCTAGATGTTGTGGCATAGTCTTCATTAAGCGCGATTCTATACAAAGCGCTAAAGTCGTCCCGTGGCATCACATTAAAAATTTCACTACCTTCCAAGAAGAACAATCGTTTTTCTGGAAAAAAAGTTTCACTCGCAGTGAGGTTTAAAACCACGTCATCGGCTTCAATTGCGCCAAAGTCTGGGTTCACCGTTGCTGAAAGCTCTAACTTAGGCGACGGCTTCCAAGATAAATCTGCGCCCACCCTCATATCAGATTCGTTATGAACCTGCTCGGATGTTGCAGCAATGAAAGGAACCATGGCTATTTGAGTGCGCGGCTGCACACCTTGGACTTCAATCTTATTCAGCGCTGAAACAAAGCGCGCACTGGTAACGCCATAACCGGGCCATTGATAACGCTCATTAGCGTGAGAGATAATTCGACTTGCAGCAAAGCCAATATTCCGCGCACCAACGGTTTTTGGCATGCTCATCATTGACCACGGCAAAAACATTTCGATACTCCAACCGTTATCGGTTACAGCTGACTTGCCAATCCATGGACCGTCCCAATCTCGCTGATAGCGCCGCTCTGGCAGAACTTTTCCGTCAGATTGACTATCGCCAAGCGCAATAAAAAACCAATAGCCGATTTTCCCTTCGCCAGAAACGTCTAGCGTTATACCAAAAACATCGCGGTCAATGAAATCGTCGCGTCTAGACATACGGCGGACCAGTGTGTCTCGCGGCTGCTCCATATCTGCACTAACATACATGCCCTTCTCAGTGGCAAACATGCGCATTTTGGTTGCGTATTTACCCGGCGTACCTATGTCTGGAATCGACACCCGCATGTTGTCGAAATAAGCAATGTCTTGCCAAACACCTTCGTCAATTTCACCATCAATCACTACGCCAACTTCTGCATCGACAAAGGTCGCCATAGCCAGCTTGTTAAGATCAACACCGGCCTCAGTGCCATAGACCGTTTGCTCGCCAGGGCCCGTATTCAGCAACTGCGGTATGTTGCGAGGCAATTCTTCGTTTGCTTTCCCGACAGTTTTTGCGGACACGGAATCGGCTAAAACTTGCTGAGGCTTTTCATTGAGGGCATCTATTGTAGGCTGAGGTGAAGCAATGCGTTGGGGGCGGCTAGCATCGGTTTTAGGTACATCATTCATATGCCACGCGCTGGCATACCCATTGTCGCGTAATTCAGATAATAGCTGCCGGCTGGAAGTGCCTATTTGCGGCACCGCAATGACTCTGAATAAGGTCTTACCCTTACTTACAGATGCCATAATCTGTAGATCTGCATTAAAAGCTCTGATAGCAAGCGCTGTGGACGCCTGCATTGACGCCCTAAGGGCATTGGCCTTGCTTGTGAAACTGCTAATAACGACACCACCAGTTGTGGCAGGTTGGGGAGAGTTAGCGGTTGCATCGGCGGCAAAAACAGGCACATAACCCATCGATTGGACCAACATAAGGCCCACAAGAATAGAAACGCGAATAACAATTTCCCCTAAAAACGATGCACAGAAACAAGCGCCAACATCTTGCGGCACTTTCATAGCAATGAAAAGGCACTTAACATAGACAATCACTTATTCGGGGGGATAGTAAAATGGCCATATCAGCCTCTTCAACACCACAACTTTTAGTTGAGCAGCAGCAACATATCTTAGTTTGACACTGAATAGACCTGACCGACTTAATGCCATAAGCCGAGACATGCTCGATGAGCTGTCGCGCAAAGTGGTGGAAGCAGACAAAGATCCAGAAATACGCTGCATCGTGCTCACCGGCAGTGGGCGAGGATTTTGCTCCGGCCTCGACCTAATAGACACCAATGACCGACGCGACAGCGAAGTAAAAGACGCTGAAGGCAATCAGTCTGCGGGCAATAATCGACCAGTGCGTAAGTTATTTGATCTGCGCGACGCACCCATTAACGTCATGTGGTATTGCGATACACCGATCTTTTGCGTTGTCAACGGCGCTGCAGCCGGCTATGGCATGGATATGACATTACTCTGCGATATACGCATCATGTCTGATAAGGGCAAAATGGCAGTAAGGCAAGGCGGAATGTAGTTCCGGAAAGCGGCGGCACATGGCTTTTGCCCAAACTTGTAGGCTGGGCTAAAGCTGCGGAACTCTATTATAGAGGGCGTACGGTAGGCGCAGAAGAGAGCCTGTCTCTTGGTTTAGTCAATGCCGTGGTGCCCCATGATGAGCTTATGGATACCGCCATGACTTGGGCCCAGGAGATTGCCGACAATACACCTGTGGCCGTACAGACCACCAAACGCATGATGCGCATGGGCATGGAGGAGTCTTATGACACCTCGGTGGATCACCTGATGATGCACCTCCATGGTCTGTTTCAAAGTGAGGATTTTGAGGAAGGTCTAAAGGCGTTTCTTGAAAAACGTAAGCCTGATTTCACTGGGCGCTAGCTAGCCGAACCCTCTCCGGCATCTTCGGGAGAGGGCAACAACCTCGCTAAAGCTTTAGCAGCTTTGAGCAAGATATTAGCCACGCTGGTGCTACTTCTCTTTCGCTTCTCTACGAATGGTATCTGCGCCTCTGGGATCAACAATCATGCCGTGCACGATCTGATTATTCGCATGACCCAACTGTTGCAAGCCCATGGCGGACTGCAGCGCGGTCCACAAACCCTGCGCATCTTGGGCCTGGTTCACACTTTGCTTGGCTAACCTCAGCCCCATACTCGGTCGCTGGGCAATTCGCGCGGCCATTTGCTGGGTGAAACTAGTTAACTCCTCCCTTGGCACAACGTGATTGACCATGCCACAAGATTTCGCCTCCACTGCGGAAATACGCCCGCCGGTGAACAACAGTTCTTTCGCCTTACGCACACCAAACTCCCAAGGGTGGGCAAAATACTCGACGCCATTTACCCCAAACGCCACCACGGGGTCTGAAAATGTGGCGTCATCGGAGGTAATGATTAAATCGCATACCCAAACCAACATCAGCCCACCGGCAATCACCTTGCCCTGAACCTCTGCAATAGTCGGTTTAGGCAAATTACGCCAGCGCCAGCATAAACCTAAATAAATTTCCTCTTCTTGGGCTTGATGGCCTTCAGCACCAGGCTTAGCAAAACCACCCCAGTTACTCACTTGATCAAAATCGGTGATCTTGTCTTTGTCGGCCAAATCATGGCCAGACGAAAAGTGCGGACCATTAGCGGCTAACACAATGACTTTCACATCGTCGTCTCGAGCAGCCAAATCAAATGCATCATTAAGTTCGTAAAGCATTTTTTTGTTTTGTGCATTGCGTGTTTCCACACGATCAAGGGTGATACGTGCAACGGAATCACTTATTTCATACTGAATTGTCGAAAACTCTGACATTGTCCCTCCCCAGGAATAGAATGGATCGATAGTAGCAATAGGAATGGTCTGAG
Source organism: Gammaproteobacteria bacterium (assembly GCA_963581445.1). Lineage (GTDB taxonomy): Bacteria > Pseudomonadota > Gammaproteobacteria > Pseudomonadales > Azotimanducaceae > UBA4421. The sequence continues at coordinate 11,846 of CAUZON010000038.1, forward strand.
CATATGGCTCTAGAAACATTAACAAATAAACGTTTTGGCTGGAGATGGATCGCTGTCGCTTCGTTGTTTGTGTTTGGATTAAGCAGTTTCGCAGCTGGAGTAACCTTAAGCGAGCGACCATTCACTGAGAACGACGGCATTGCGGTGCAGATTTACTACATTCTGGGCCTATTTGTAGTCGGCGGTTTAGATCTTGGCGTGCCCACTGGCGGACCCTTCTGGGCCCGCGGCTTACTCTGGATCGCTTACTTCGGCGCGCCTCTACTTACTGCATCAGCGGTTATCGAAGCTGTTATCCGGGTCATCAATCCACAGCAATGGCTGTTGCGTAACTTAGAAAATCATATTGTGATTTTTGGCTCAGGAGATCTCACCACCAGTTATTTGCGCATGCTGCGCAGACAATCGCCTAATGACCGAGTCATTGTCGTAGATGACCACTTCAACTCCATACGCGAGCAAGAGTTACAGCAACGCTATGGCGTGCTGACCATTGTCGGCGACCTGACCTTAGGTTTTTCTTTAAAGCAACTCGCCCTGCCTAAAGCGCGCCGAGTATTGCTGTTAGGTGACAATGACTACCAAGCATTCGAAGCTGCAACCCGAGTTTTAGACGTTGCACCAAATTTAAAATTCCGTGTGGTAGTACACTGCCAAAACCTGCGTTTTATGCGCAGCTTGTTACGCACGTCGCTGGGACGTCACTGTATTATCTTCAATACCTATAACCTTGCCGCCCTGGGCTTTGTACGCAATAACTTAGTAGAGCACTTTCGCCGCACCTACAACCGCGACAACGTGGTTATCGCAGGCTTTGGGCGCTTCGGCCAGTCGGTATTAGAGCAATTAGAACGAACAGCTGGCCGAGAGCTTTCTCATGTTGCGCTAATTGACCAAGACGCGGAACGTCGTATTCAGGTGGTTGAAGAACAGCAGAGCTTAGGTAAAGACTATCAACGCTCGGTCTTTCACGGGGACATTTCACACCCCGAAGTATGGCGAAATGTTTCCAGTAAAATTGACCTCAGCCTAGAAAACACTGTGGTGATATTAGGTACTGGAAACGAGCGAGACAACCTGCGCACAGCGTTATGGATTAAACAGCAATATCCGAAAGTACTGGTTTATACACGCTCGAACAGTGTGTCAAAATTCGCAATGTCAGTGGCTGAGGAAAAAGATCTCCACGCCTTTAGCATCAACCAGTTGGTCGAAGACATGATTCCCAACCGCTGGACCCGCTAATATTTAGGAAGCGCCAGAGCGCGATGGGACCTTGCCTGCGAATCCCTACGGCAAAGTCATAAACATCTGAGAAGAATCAGTCGGAAATATTATTTTGCATCGGCAAGTAATTTGGCAGCGCCTCAATTCTGGCAATCCACGCCAAGATATTGACGTACTCGGCTAGATCAAAGCCGCCGTCTGCCGCCACAGGCGTGTAAGCGTAAAGCGAGATATCCGCAATTGTCAGACCTTCACCCGCTAGGTACAGCATTCTTCTCAATTGCGCATCCATAATCGCCAAGGCTTTATGCCCACCCGCCTGCTTACTTGCAAACTCATCTTGGCGCTCAGCCGGCAAACCAAGAAACAGCTTTATAAAACGTGCAACGGCAATATAGGGCTCGTGGCTATACTGCTCAAAAAATTGTCATTGTAAAACCCTCCCTCGCGGCAAGCCACCGGCCGACAAGAACGCAGACCCCTCAGCCAAGAAATTCAATATGGCATTGAACTCAGACAAATATTCTTTGTCCCCAGTCACAGTATTCGTGACCTCCAGCACTGGAATTTTTGAATTGGCATTTAACTGCTTGAACTCAGGGCTTTGGGTAAAACCGGACAAAACGTCCACTGTTTCCCAATCATAAGGCACGCCCATAAACTCCAACAACATTGCTATTTTTTAGCAATTACCGCATGACATATCGCCATAAACACGACAATAATTCATTGCGCACCCTTCACCTGAGTTATAAATCAACCAGTCATAGGTCTACTGACCGCTACCATCCACACTGCCGATCTTTATTCTGCTCTTGCAACCAACCCATTAAAGGCTGGAAATAATCAATAATAGGCGACGCATCCATGGTCCGCTGCCCCGTCAAGGCAAACATTGCTTCCGGCCAAGGCTGGCTCGCTCCCATGCTCAACATTTGGCCCAGTTTTTCTCCAGCGGCTTTATTGTTGTATATGGAGCATTCATGTAATGGTCCTTTATTGCCAGCCGCCTCGCATAACGCTTTGTGAAATTGAAACTGCATTACATGAGACAAGAAGTAACGGGTATACGGTGTATTGCCAGGAATATGAAATTTGGCGCCTGGATCAAAATCTGCTTCTGTACGCGCAACAGCGGGTGCAATACCCTGATAGCGCGTGCGCAAATCCCACCACCCTACGTTGTAGTTTTCTGGCGTAATTTGGCCTGAGAATACCTGCCAACGCCATTGATCAATGAGCTTACCAAAGGGCAAGAATGCAATCTTATCCAACGCCAACTTCATCTGCTCGTTAATAGTTGCCTGTTCACTGCGGGCCACTTCAGGCACTAAGCCTCTTTCTTTGAGGTAGGCTGGGGTCATAGACAAAACGATAGTGTCGCCAATGGCTTCATGGAATCCATCATGGGCGCCGCTTTTAAACAACGGGCGCTGCTCTTTGTACATTAGGTAATAATAAATATGGCCCAGCTCGTGATGCAGGGTAGATAACTGTTCTTCATTGACCTCTACGCACTGCTTAATCCGCGGATCATTACCATTGTCTAAGTCCCAAGCACTGGCATGACAAACCACATCTCGATCTGCTGGCTTGGTAAGCATAGAATTTTGCCAAAAACTATCAGGCAATTCAGGCAAGCCCAGTGAGGTGAAAAACGCTTCGGCAGTTTCAGTCATACGCACCGCGTCATATTCTTGCTCAACTAACGCCTTATTCACATCTAGTGATGCAACGCCGGGATACGGCTCTAACAAATCGTAAATATTGCCCCAAGATTGCGACCACATATTACCCAAAAGGTGCGCAGGGATAGGACCAGTGCTTGGCACTAAGTCTTCGCCATATTTTGCACCCAACTGCGCGCGCACGTGGCAGTGTAATTCTTCATAAAGCGGTTCAACTTGGGTCCACAGACGTTCGCTCTCCTGCTCGAACTCTGCCACACCCATGTCGTAGCCACCCTTCCATAAATCGCCGAGATCCTTTGCACCCACTTCGCGGGCGCCTTCGTTGGCCAGCTCAACAAACCTTTCGTACATAGGGCGCATGGGCGGCGAAACTGTTCGCCACCCGGTCCAGGCGTTTAACTGCTCAGAATAGTCTCGAGATTTGGCAAGGATATTCTCTAATTCCGGCAATGTTGAACATACATCGCTGTCGGGGTCACAGTACTTACCCGCGCCATACATACCCTCCAAATCTGTGGCTAGCTGAGAGAGCTCGGCACGCTTAGCGGGATCGTCCGGCGCAGGTAAGGAGGATCCACGCAGAATTAGCTCTACCCCTCTAGCAGTCTCCGCATCCATGGGCAGGTCTTTAAAGTCCCGGGCCTGCTCAATCACTTTGCTTTGAAAAGCCAACTGACGCTCGCCGGCTTTGGCGGCCAATATCCCTGTGTCAGCGGTAATGTGAGTCGCGCGCACCCAATAAGCCGCGCCCACTTCTTTGTCCAACTCCAATGATTCAGCTTCTACGTTACGCAAAAACGCTACCGGATCTTTAGGTTGGGCGGCCTCATCCGCGGGCGCTGCCGGACTTTGGCATGCGCTAAGGCCCAGCCCGATAAATGCTACCGAAAAAAATAAGTAATTATGCATATGTCACCTTTATTAAATTCACTCCCACCATAATTTGAGGAGTCCGACTGATTGCGAACCGTTGCAGTTCACCCTTTCAATTTCAAACTCTAACTTCAAGCTCTAGATTCCGACACTACAAATGCCATCGTCTCCTATCTCAAAATAGATGCCAAATTCAACAAACCTAACTGAAGCTAACAACCGTCTTCTGACCTTGAATACCCAGCCCCATAAAACAGGCTTTCAATAAATTTCGGCTTTTACGGGCTGCCAAGCACAACCTGCTTAGCAATTTTATCTGGGACAAAGTCAATGAGTCTCTACCAGCGGTATAATTTTGCCGAGCTAACGCGCTCTTTTTAGACGACAAGTAAGCCACTGGCCGAGCTGCCTCAGTTACTGAGAATGGCGCCTAGAGCCAAATACGTGCGTCGCTAATTTAAATAACATTACTGCAACTTTCATGCATTTGCTGATTACACAGCCCAAGAGAATGACTACTATTAGACAACTAAAAATTATTCAGTAGAGCTCATGACCGTATTATCTGTTCTCGATTTATCACCCATTGCAGAGGGTGGCGACGCCCGCCAAGCCCTAAACAACAGCCGCTCTCTGGCGCAACACGCAGAGACTGCTGGCTATCATCGCTATTGGGTCGCCGAACACCATAATATGCGCGGTATTGCCAGTGCTGCGACTTCAGTGGTCATTGGTCATATTGCTGCTGGCACTACAAAAATTCGTGTGGGATCTGGGGGCATTATGCTGCCTAATCATTCTCCACTGATGGTCGCAGAGCAGTTTGGCACGTTGGAAGCCCTGCACCCTGGACGCATAGACTTGGGTCTAGGACGCGCACCGGGTACCGATGGTGTAACCGCACATGCGCTGCGCCGAACGCTGAATAGCGACCCCAACCAGTTCCCACAAGATGTTATAGAACTAAAAGGCTACCTTAGCGACCAGCGTGGTTCCGGCCAACGAGTCACCGCTGTGCCTGGCGAAGGCAGCAATATTCCAATGTATATTCTTGGTTCAAGTTTATTTGGCGCGCAACTGGCCGCCATCCTTGGCCTGCCCTTCGCCTTTGCATCGCATTTCGCGCCTGAGGCAATGATGCGCGCCATCGCATTGTATCGGCAAGAATTTAAACCATCCGAGCAACTGAGCAAACCCCACGTCATTTTAGGTTTCAACATTTGCGCGGCAGATAGCGAAAAGGAAGCTATGCTGCTGCGCAGTTCTGGCCTGCGTGCGTTCTTAAATTTGCGCCAAGGCAAAGCGGGGCCTCTGCCCAAACCCGAAGAAGATTTTGAGAATAGCCTCACGGAAATGGAGAAGTCACTGATGACTCAAGTGAGTTCTGCGGCCGCCGTGGGCAACATTGATCAAGTAAGAGCGCAAACCGCAGAATTTTTGGCCAAAACAGGCGCAGACGAGTTAATTGTAGTGGCGCAAATACACGACCATGAAGCGCGCTGTAAGAGCTACGATCTGGCTTATCAAGCCTGCGCTGATCTGTAATTCGCCGAGCAATGCACCCTGGCACGAGTAATTTAGGCCCATTTAAAAAGCCCGATATAACCGGGCTTTTTTTGCTCTGACAACTTTCAGATGGTAGATCATCCAGTTATTGGGTTAGCCATATTGGCGACGACCAAGCGCGGTCTTGAATGGTGGACTGCATGTCCGGTCGAGGTGCAACCCCTGCGGCAATGGCATCGTATGTTGACCAGCGGCAAGTTGGATTCTCTAGCACCCGCACATAATAAAATGCTTTCTGAGCTGGATCATAATCCGGGTCCTGCCAAACGGCAGAAAGCTCACTGTCGCCCTTATTTAGTGTCACGGTGCAATCCGCCACATTAACCCGAGCGCCGTTATCGCCGCACCGAGCAGTTTGCGCATCCACGGTCTGGCCATCTGAACAGGCAATGTCCATTACCCGTTCTTGGGTCTTACCGTCTTCCACCCAACCCTTAACCATTTGCAAACGTTGCAGTGGCTGAGTGTCTGGATCACGGGATGCCCAGACATAGAAGCTAGGCTCACGTTCACCTTGAGCCGCTAAATCAGAACCCATAGATACCCCGTTGGCATAAGCCTGCGCTATATTGTCTTGGGCTTTGAGTAACGATTGATCAAAATCGTAACCGGCAAAGAAGCGTAACTTGATATGCGAACCACTGGTAGAAAAAGTCTCTTTTCTACGCATAGCATCAAAAATCGCTTCACGAGTATTTGACTCTGCCCAAACACCGGCCAAACCCGATGCACCCCAATATTTCGACGCTGGGTCGAGATATTCTGGCGACTCTGGTGTTGAGGTTGGGGTGGGCACGCTGCCCCGGCGGTATGGTTCAAAATCTAACACACCGGTTTTGCTCCAGTAGTTGTCTTCCTCAAATGAGCCCGCTGCATTGTGGGTATCTGATGCGCCAATCACGCCAAATTTGTAAGGGTTGGCGCCAATTTTTGACTCAATCAACAGGCCGTTCAAATATGCTTCGCGCACATAACTGCCATTGGGTTGAGATTGCACATCGGTGGCTATGCGCAGAGGCATAATTTCAAAGTCTGCCCATTCGTCATTGGGAGAAAGCATCGGGTGGGTATCAGAGGTCCCTTTTACTTGAGTGTTTTCAACCAAAGGCTCGTTGCGCATCCGGGTTTGTGCATACTCCGCATCAATAGGTTCACCGGCCCAATTATTCATGGGAAACATCCAACCATTTGAGCCGTTGGAGTTGTGTGGAATAGCCAAAGACTCACGGCCTAAAGCGCGCTGCTCATCCATCCATGCCCAAAGTCCTTCTGGATTTATCGAGTCGAATCGGCTGTAAGGTTGCTCTGGCACTTCACTACCGCGAAAAATTACATTGCGATGCAAGTTCTCAAAAGCCGGTCCTGAACTTGTATACTCATAGGCGACAAAAGTAGTGAAGTTGCCCGGATCATTGTGCCGTTCAGCAGCTTCAATGATTTCCTGCCACGCAGAGCGCGCAACACTTAGGTCATTTATTGGGTCCTTGGTTTCGCCAGTTTGACTGCGCAAATGACCAAGGACTGCGGCAAAACCTGCTTGAGACCCTTCAGGAGTGGTTGCCCCACGAACCGCGGCAGCCATGTCCTCACCCGAATATCGGCTATCTAGACTAGCCATCTCGCGCATCATTCCCAAATAAAAGGCGTGATCAGAAACCGCCAAAAAGTCTAACGGCTTTTGCATTTTCATCTCAAAGCCACTGGCGTGCTCAATACCAGCGCCCTTGGCAAAAAGATAAGCATCGTTAGGGGTACGGCGCGTACCGAATAAAAACGCGTCAAACGAAAGTTCAGTATGAATGTGCGTATCGCCAAAATAGGCGTTTTTCAGAGGATTAACGGATACAACACCTGTGGCTGCTTGCGGCTGCATTCCAGACTCATCCGCTATCACTGCATTGCTACTAACATCTTCTTCCGGCGCAGCACAACCCATAAGGCTTGCCAACAGCCCAGCTACCAACACTAGGTTACAAGTATCATTCTTGATCAACATAACTCCCCCGATTCAGTTATCTCGTTTACGTTTCCAGTAATTTACAAAACGATAATTTGTTTCGCGAAGAGGTACTAACCCAGTTGGCCGAGGGCCCAATCGATTAGTACCCGCCGCTGTCTCTCGTTCTTATAAGCTAGGATTAACTAGGTACTTTTTACCTGTCGCTTGCAGCGCATAAGTCTTAAGTACGTCCAAATCCAAGGTCTGAGCAAGCGAGATCTCTTCTGCATAGCTACTCGCAAAAGTTGTACGTACTTCATCTGCTACGCGTTGACGCAACTCACCGGCACGCTCTTGACCAATTTTTTGCAAAAATGGTGTTAACAACCAACCGCCTAACCCCCACTGCATACCGTAGCTACGGGTTAGCGTAGTTGGGCTGCGTTCCAAGCCACCATAAATGTAGACTTGCTTGTACTGCGCTGATCCATAACGGCTGTATTCAGTAGCTGTTTCGTTTGCCGCGACTTCCATTGCTGCCAAAATATGGTTGGCTAGTTGACCACCACCGGTGGCATCAAATGCGAGGTATGCGCCAGTAGCAACAATGGCCGCTTTCAAATCATCTGCAAATGTTGGCAGGCTTGAATCACAAACGTAAGTTGCACCAATGTCGCGAAGCAACTGAGCTTGTTCAGGCTTACGTACGATATTGACCAAATCGACACCATCAGCGATGCAGATTTTTTGCAGCATCTGACCTAGGTTTGACGCAGCAGCGGTGTGGATTAAAGCTTTGTATCCTTCGCTGCGCATGGTCTCAACCATACCTAACGCAGTTAACGGATTAACAAAACAAGAAGCGCTTTCTTTCGCTGTCACACCGTCGTGCATAGCCAGACATTGGCTCACATGCAACGTGCGGTATTGAGAATACATTGCGCCGCCCAGTACACCCACGGTCTTACCCAAAAGCGCTTGCGCTTCAGGGCTGTCACCTGCGGCGATAACAACACCAGAACCTTCGTTACCTACAGGCATGGCCTCATCAAAACGAGCACTCAAGTGAGGCAAAATACCAGCAGGCACATCGGCTTCAACTTTAGGGTGTGCTCCATCGGCAACAGATCTAGCAGTGGAAATATCAGCCAAACCCAACAACAAACCAAGATCTGAAGGATTAATCGGTGACGCTTGGATTTGCACAACCACTTGGCCGTCTTTTGGCGCATCCACGGAGCATTCTGCCAGTGAAAGTTGCAATGTGCCTGTGGAAGTAACACAGGATAGAAGTTGTAAACCGGTCTCAGGTAAAGTGCTCATTATTGTCCCTTTAATTTTGAAGGAGGGCACTATAACCCAGAGTAAACCGAGCGGCGAGAGCTGACACCTACGCGCTGCGCTGGGTGCCTTAAAAAAAGTGCTTTAAACAGGGCGCGATAACCAGACTTAATGGAACATTGGCTCAGACTGCTGTTTGATCAACAGCCTGTAACAGTCAGTGCGATCCTACTAGGCGCACATAGTGTTGGCTGCCTCTGCAGCGGGGCGCGTCACTACCAACGGTGGAATGTACTGCCCACGCATGATGGGCCGTATTGGTCAGTCCAGCTGGAGAACTGCTCCAGTAATAGCCTTTTTTGGTATCAGGGAAATATTCAGTATTAAAAGCAAAAGGCTCTTATTTTTTACCGCAACCATGACCCAAATCCGCTTCCTTGCCAGACTCGCAGCTGACCAGCCCATTTAGCTCGTAAAGCGAAGGTACTCGCCAATTATCGAGCCCACAAAGCTTTGCCTTTCTTAGATTGAGTATTAAGTCACTCCAGTCATCGAAAACCAAAGCGAGGGCAGACGATTCTCGGGCAAGTGCACAACGATTATCTCCTAAGTACTTACCTAACCTGCCTTCTGAAGACATTCAACCACCCCAGCGAAATATTCTCTCGACCGCCGAGTGCCTCGAGGACGGTATTGACTCAAGCCAATAAAGATTGGTTTCCAGATCGTTTACGCATGACCAATTGGTTGCGCTGGCCTGCAACTTATTACCATTCGCATCGAACTTCAAAAATCGCTTTTGTACAGTGGATTCGGCCGGTTCCGCGGCCACTGCATGGTGCATATGTGCAAGAGCAAAAACCAGGAAAACAGCGAGACCGCTCCTTATGTATAACTTTTTATTCAATTTAGACTCCTCAAAACAAACTCGCGCAAATAATCTTCCAACAACAGGCGGCAATATTGGCTATTAAAATTGGCTCCTAATGAACACAGCCGTCGCCTAATTACCTGCGGCAAAGCAGTTCTTTTGAAGTCTCGATAAACCAACGGATTATCAAATAATGAAGCAAAAACTGACCTGCACAGTCTGCCTGAGACGAATTTAGGCCAGCATTAAGCAAACTCTCCTTGCCGAAGGGCCAGACCTGTCTATTGGCGTGTGATTCTAAGGTTTACTTAAAACGGATCAGCCACGTGCGGATGAATGAAGCAATATAGAAGCCAAAAAGTTTACCGCCGTACGCAAAATCTATACTGCGCCGTTTAACCCAGGACGCGCGCACCACAAAATGCTGTTAAAAGTCAGGCAATATTCGAAGCGACAAACAAAAAAGGCATCAAACTTAGATAATTTCGATGCCCATTCACTTACGCTTTTTCAAGCAAAGCCGTAAACTTCTCAGCGTTAAAAATCTCAGATTTTTGGGTAGAGTCGCTGAAAACGATCTGCGCCATCAAAAGTGCTTTCTTAAAAACAAAATTCAAATCTATGACGACGTTTGGTTTATTTAAATAGTGGATACGTTACAGCGGAGTGAAATTCGGAAACTTTTCCCAGGTCTATTGACTTCCGAGTTGGGTATGCCTGATTTACAACCTGTGGACTGGGGCGTATTGAATTACTTTGGCTGGGTACATCCATCTGGGCACAAAGGTTTTGTCGTGATACCCACCGGTAACAGACTTTATGCAATGAGTCTGCGCCGCAGCATTAACCACGACGCAAAACCAAGAACCCGAATGTGCTCATGGTGCCATCACGTTTATCGCAGCAGGGGTACGGCTTTATTCAGCACCACCGCAGTCGGCTCAGATGAAAGACGTTTTATTGGCAATCACATCTGCAGCTACCTAGATTGCAGCTTAAGGATAAGAAATCTACCGTCCGACCCGCCGACATACCTGCCAGAAACCTTGGACATCGGGAAAAAAATTCAGCGCCTAGAAACATCGGTCTTTGCCTTTATGCGCCGCGCTAATGTGACTGGCAAATTAATCGACAAAATATAGACATTTACAGGCTACGCGGCGGTATTTGGCCCCTACTAGCCTCAAAGCATTGGCAACGTACAACCATCAAAGCATAATTGCGCCTGAAAAAAATTATGAGGCGTACGGCATGGACCTGAATACATTCCGAGAAGAAACCCGAGATTGGCTAGAGAATAATTGCCCTCAAGATATGCGACTGGGGGCTGTGCATTTCGAAGATGCCTATGAAGTCTACCGAACCGATGCTGCGATAGAGTGGCGAGATCGCGCGGCGGCCAGAGGCTGGACAGCCCCCGCTTGGCCGACACAATACGGCGGTGGCGGTTTAGAAAAAGCACAACACCAGGTGCTGGCCCAGGAAATGGCGCGGATCAAAGCGCTACCGCCGGCCACAGGCATGGGCTTGGCTATGATTGGACCAACCCTCTTAGAAATGGGTACCGAAGAGCAACGGCAACGACACCTCCCTAAAATCATCACGGGCGAGGCTCAGTGGTGTCAAGGTTACTCCGAGCCTGGCGCAGGTTCGGACCTAGCGGGCCTGCAAACAAAAGCAGTGCTAGATGGTGACCAGTTCATTATCAACGGGCAAAAGATTTGGACCAGTGGTGCCCAATACGCCAACTGGATGTTTGCCTTAGTGCGTACCGATCCCACGGCACCTAAACATGAAGGTATTAGCTTTGTCGTGCTTTCCATGGACCAACCTGGCGTTACGGTTAAGCCCATTAAACTTATTTCTGGTTCCTCGCCGTTTTGCGAAACATTCTTCGACAATGCTATTGCCAAGCGTGAAGACCTTATCGGTGAAATAAATAAGGGCTGGAGTGTGGGTAAGCGCCTACTGCAATACGAACGCAACGCTACAACAAGAACCAAGCCGAAATCAGCAGGCAAGCCAAAGCTTAACCCTTATGCTCTTGTGGCGAAGGAATATGCCGGCGAAGACAGCCAAGGGCGGATTGCTGACGAGGCCGCTAGAGCAGATGTTTTGGGACAAGTTATGCAAGAAAAAGCGCTGTCACTGACTACTCAAAGAGTAGTTGAAGAGAGCAAGTCTTCAGGTGCACCGGGGGCTGCCACATCTATCTTTAAGCTCGTAGGTTCCTCCCTGAGCAAATCAGGTTCGGAACTGAAATCAAGACTAAGAGGCACATCTGGTCTGGTTTGGGAAAGCAGCGAGTTTTCTGAAAGCGAGCTAGAATCAACTCGCGATTGGCTGCGCGATAGAGCCGTTACCATTTACGGCGGCACTAATGAAGTGCAACAGAATATTATTGCCAAAAGAGTGCTCGGACTGCCGGACTAATAAGCAATAAGAATGGCTCATTGCGTCCAATACTTTTAGTCGAAGTACGCTGGACGCAATGAGCCACTAGACTGAATAACTCCCCCCCCCCCGGGGGGGGGGCCGCGGGGGGGCCCGCCACACCCCCCCCCGGCCCCCCCCCCCCCCCGGCGGCGGCCCCCCCCCCCGCCCCCCCGCCCCCCCCCCGATCATTGCCCCACAGCGAGCTGCCCACAACGACCTCTATCGCTTCCTCGATCAGCCAAAACATTAGAAGCAAACTTATCAGGCGTACCAGACAACCTACCACGCGTACGGAAAAGCCTACTGTCGGTAATTTTGCAAAAAACGTTCAGCTAATGTTTATCTAGTATCGCGCCTATCAAATTACTTCATCAAGCCAATACCATGCGTTCCATACAACTATTTTTGCTTATGACATTAACAATGTTGTCACAATTCAGCATCGCAAATCACTCTCCGGAAGCCACCATATTCCCACAAATAGGCGTAACTAATTATTCGGGTTCAAGTAATATTGATACAGATTTTAGTTACGGCATAGGGTTGGGCTATCAATTCGACAACCCACGGGCCATTGAATATACGTACCTAAAAGGATCTTCGTCATTCAGCGACCAAAACAACACCGCTATTGATTCGTACATATGGCATATCAACGGCTTACACCATGCCTTCGAATCAGAACAGATTCGCCCGTATCTTACATTCGGCTTAGGCGAAACTAATGTAAACGTACGCAACGACTTTAGATACGCAGAGAAACAAATTAACTTTGGCTTGTGACTCAAGTGGCAGTTGTGGGAAAACACTGGTGTTCGCACAGAGCTCAAGTCCTAAGATAGCGAGGCTGACAGCTTTATTCGGTCTACGATCGGTGTGGGCATCCATCATGTCATTACCAATTCATCTAGAAAATCTAAACCGACCATTTCGCCAAGACCTGAGCGTTCCAACGAAAATGACGGTGATGGCGTGGGCAACGGCAAAGATCAATGCCCCAATAGCCCTGTCGCGCAAATCGTCAACAAAATTGGCTGTTTAGCTAAACAAGATAGAAGTATAGATAGAGACAATGACGGTGTCATTGATGCAAAAGATAAATGTCTAAATACGACTAATCGCCGCAACGTAATTGATACCAACGGCTGCTATGTGACCGTGCGTAAACCAGTTGAACTTAGCGTATTATTCCACTTCGACTTCGATTCATATGCAACTAAGCCCGAGCATACGAATGATGTTAAAAAAATTGTTAACTTTGCGAAAAAGTATTCTGACACATCTATCGAGCTGTCTGGGCATACAGATAGCGTGGGTTCCACATCTTATAATCAGGCTCAGTCTCAGGCGCGTGTTGCCGCAGTAGCTAAGCTAGTTGAAATGAATACGCGAATCCATAAAAGCAAAATCCCCAAGAAAAGCTTTGGTGAGTCTGAGCCTAAAAGAGTAAATGATAACTTCGCTAACCGGCGTGCAAATCGCAGAGTTGAAGGCTCCGTTAAGACCGTCACGCAAACGCCTAAGAAAAAGTAGCTGTACTTAAATTAGTCAGTCAAGCTTAAAATGCTAACGTTATTGAGCATTTTGCTGATGGCGTTACTCCTTTTAAGCATCTATTTCCATCAAGCCTCAATCCGAGAATAAATCACCTCGCCAGCAACAACGGTGTGACCGACCAATACTGCCGACAAATCATTTTTAATATCTGACCAAGGTCGCGTTAACAAACACATGTCCGCTCGCTCACCAACAGCTATCTTTCGTAACACCCCACCCGGCGCATTAGCATTAGACAAATAACCCGCTAGCGCTTGCTCAGGTGAGACACATTCTTGTCGCCCAATGACATCACCAGCACGGGTCTTGCGTTCAATAGCAGCGTGCATAACCTGCCAAGGATTGAGCGGCCCATAGGGTGCATCGCTACTCAGCCCAACCCTTATTCCGGCATCCAACAAGGTTTGATACCGATACAAATGAGCAAGCTCATGCCCAGTTAAATTTTGCTGGTACTGGGGACCGCGCTCATACAAAAATCCAGTTTGGGTAATCACGCTGAGATTCAACGCTCGAAGCATCGGCAATACATCGTCAAAGATCACGGCGCCATGCTCAATGCGGTCTGCAAATTGAATTTGAGAATCGAGATCTGCGCAACTGTTGAGAGCAGCAATTGCAAACAGCAGTTCTATGTGGGTCACACAGTGAAAGGCAATACCTCGCTTTTTCTCACGCGCGCGCCGAATACGCGCCTCCAGCTCATTCAAGGGCGGCAAATTATCTTCATCTAAAAGAATTTTCAGGTGGCCACACTCAAGGCTGTCATCGCCCATCAGACTAGCATTTTGAAGAATCTCTCCGCGCTCATGCATTTGCTGAAACTGCGAAACTGTAGCTGCTGTATTTGTGGCAGATGTATCGGAAAAGCCAGTAATACCAAAGCTCGCCATTTGCCGTGACAGCACAGAAACATCTATAGGATCTTGCTGGTCCAACTGTTGGCGTAACCAGGCATCCAAACGGAACAGTCGTCCAGTGGGCACGCCGGTAGCGTTTAACTCAATACCGGGTAAATCTTTGTGAGCAGCCAAATCCAGTTTCTCTACAGCCAAACTATTGAGTACCCATAATTTACCGCTGCGATGCTGAATCCTTGCAGGCCTGTCATTAACCAACATATCTAACTGCCAGCGGTCTAGATCTCCAGCAAGGCTCTCGTGATAATTCACCCCACGCAGCCAGCCTTCACCAGAATAGTTTGCGAGCAAGTGACTTAGCCATTCAGCATTGTGAGAGGCGGAACTGTGTTCACCCGTCGCTGAAGGGGCATTGTTAACGCCACAATCTACAGAGCGCTGCAACGCCGCAGTAGCAAAAAAATGCATGTGGTGGTCATATAAACCCGGTAATAGCTCGCCACCGCTTGCCTGAATAACGCGCTCGCCAACCCTAGGTTCAAGCTCATCCGCAATCGCGCTGATAAATTCACCACTACAGCGAACATCTTTCCGTGCGCCCTCTAGAACAGCTTTTTTTATCAGCATCGTAGATTAGGCCTATGATGTTCGTGTTTCTTTTGTCCACCATCGCAGTGAATTTTTTGCCGGCAATGCGAGGCCACGGAATAGAGTGATAAGTCGAGTAAACCGCTTGTATCGTATTGCACTAGGTTAACCACCGCTAAAGCCGCAAAAATACCGGTGAGCGGGTCGGCAACTGCATCGGCAATAAATTCAGGTCGTCCCTCTTCACCCTTAATAAACAAACCACCTGCCAACGCAACATCGTCGCCAAAGCCAATCCAATCGGCAAAAGGTGCGCGACAGCCGTAAGCGGTTAAAGACAACCAGAGCTGTTTTCCTTGAGGCGCAAGCGTGTCCCTATCAACACCCAAAGCTTGTAACGCCCGCGGCCTTGACCCTTCAATAACTACATCTGCATTACGCAGAAGATTGGCCAACCAATGCAGGTCTTCTTGGGAGGTAAAATCTAATTCAACGTGGTCGTGCCCGCGATGCAATACTTCATACAACTTAGGACTGCCTTGCGCTGCGCCATCTGGTCGCTGAGTACTGCTAACACAAGTCACCTGCATACCGCACTGGTGCAATAAGTGGGCGCAAAGTGGACCGGCCCATAAAGCCGAAAGATCTACTACTTGCAACTCGGGCATGGGCTTCGGAGTATTCAAAGACTGGGGGGTAGTTTCTGCCGCTGGCGTAAATTGAAACCAAGGCGTCTGATCTAAAAGCTCGCTTGTACCAGTTTTTTCAGCAAGGGCCGTTTCAGGAAGAAGTGAGACTGGCAGCCCCATCAACCTACCTCGAGCAACCAAAGTTTTTGCATCTCGCCCTAATAATGCTTCCTCAACACGCCCCCAGTTAGACAGATCGCCATCACATTCTAGCCAAGGGTTAAGCAAGCCCCAGTCTTCTTCTCGAGCAAGGTTGAGCCCAAGCCAAGCCTCGCCTATAGCCATTAAGCGGCAGCTGCCATTAGCCGAAACTTGGCCATCTGTGCGCAGCTCTAGTTCCGCTGCCCGCTCCCAAAGCAAATCTTTGCCCTGAACACCGGGCAACAAATCTTGATGCAAAACCCGCAGCCTATCTAAAGCTTGGTCAGCGCAGGCGTTCACCCCACAGGTAGGTATACTACTGCTCATGTCTAATACATTTTCCCAATCGGCTTCGCTCAAAATTTTATCGCCTGCAGAACTATTTGCTTTACTCACACCGCCTATGGTGGCTGAAGATCAAAGCGTTGTCAGCGGCCAAAAATATTTATTGGTAAATTTAGACCTACCGACCGCTGAGAAAACGCCAGCATCCAAGCCTAATTGCCCAGTGATCGGCATCAGCCAGCGGCTAACTTCAAATACAAGCGCAAATAACGAAGTTGGGATTAGCGCGTGGGTAGACCTAGTTATCCAGTTGCCCGGCGAGCAAACGCTGTTAGAACAAATTACTAAAACGATAACCAAGCAGCCATTGGCGGCGACCACTTTCATCAGCGTACTGCGAGAATCTGAGAATTTATCTATTAGCCAAGGGTTAATGGTGGAGTCCCTTGCCTACAGTACGCTGCAGAATAGTGACGGTTTTAGAGCCTGGCTAAGCGGCAGATCAACTGCAGAGATTAAGTCCCAACCAGATACTGCAGACCATGGGCCTGTAGTGTTGGTCGAGCGAGGTTTCAGCACACATTTAGCCGCGCAAAATAACGACGCCAACACCTTAACGCTAACGCTGAACAGACCCATTAAACGCAATGCGTTTTCTGCTGCAATGCGCGATGAACTCGCTTCGGCCTTAAACCTAGCATTGGCTGACAAGACTTTAGCACACATTGTGTTAAGTGGCCGCGGCCCTGCGTTTTGCGCTGGCGGCGACCTGACGGAGTTTGGAGACTCTCAAGATGCAGCCCTTGCGCACCTAACCCGCCTCACCCGCAGCCCTGCCAGCCTAATGGCCCAACTTAAGGGCAATATACAGGTAAGAGTACACGGCGCGTGCATTGGCGCAGGTATAGAACTACCTGCGTTTGCTGCAAACATAAGTGCTCAAGCGGAGAGTTTTTTTGCGTTACCCGAAGTGGGATTTGGGTTAATTCCGGGCGCAGGGGGCACGGTGAGTATTCCACGGCGGATCGGTAGACAAAACACAGCCAAACTTGGTTTGAGCGGTGCATCAATAGACGCCAAACAAGCCCTCACATGGGGCTTGATCGACGTTATCGAAGATTAGGGGCGACGCTTTCATTTGGCTTTTTAAAGCGCAATTTTTCTCAGATCTTTGCCGCAGCCTCTGAGCCCACAACCAATACCTAGGCTTTGCTCAACTCAGCTTTAACTACCCGACGTAGCAACTTACCCGTTTCGTTATAGGGTAATTCTGCCCATACAGAAATCACTGCAGGCACGCGAGAACTACGCAATTGCTCATTAATAATCGTTTTCAAAGCTTCAATGTCTATGCTGGTGCCGGGCTTGGCCACGACTGCAGCGGCAACTGCTTCGCCCCACTGCTCATCCGGTATACCAACAACGGCTACATCCGCTACGTCAGGATGCGTAAGCATGACGTCTTCTATTTCACCTGGTGAGAGATTTTCGCCGCCACGCACAATGACGTCATCGGCACGACCTTCAAGAAATAGATAGCCTTCTTCATCCATACTGCCCGCGTCACGAGTGGGGAACCAACCTTCAGCATCAGTAACCGACCCACGTCCTTCATACTCGCCAGAGACCTGCTCGCCGCGGACGTAAATTTCTCCACGATCGCCAGCTTTCAGTACCTTACCTTCGTCATCACGAATTTTAATTTCCACACCAGGCAAAGCGCGACCAACAGAAACCAAACGCCGGCGGATCTGCGGGTCTGTACTTGCAACTGTTTCTCTATGTTCATCAGGTCCCAGCACACAAATGGTAGAACTGGTTTCAGTCAGACCGTAGGCATTAGAAAAATCTGTATTTGGGAAAAATTTCATAGCCTTTTCAATAACGCTTAAAGGCATCTTGCCGCCGCCATAAGCTAAACTTTTCAGATTAGGCATATCCGCAGTCTCGCTTCCCTCAGCCTCCAAATGCTCAACTATCCTGGCTAACATAGTGGGCACAACAAATGCGGAACTGACCTTATGCTGCCGAGCCAATTGGACCCACGCCTGCGCCGTAAAATTGGGTAGTTGGATAACATGGCGGCCGGAATAAACTGAGCTCATAACCGCCGCAATACCGGCAATATGGTAGGGCGGCACGCACACCAAAGACGCTTCCTCTTCAGACGCGCTAGCAAACTCTACCGAACTGAGAATGTAGCTAACCAAATGTTTGTGTCTTAATACTGCGGCTTTAGGTTCACCCGTGGTGCCGCTGGTAAAAAGCAATACAGCTACTTCATCAGGGTCCATGGACCACTCGCCCTCAACAGCCTGAGTGTGCTGACCCGCATCTAAAAAGTCTGCGCAAGCAACGGCATCGACCTGGTTCACAGAACCTAGCGTTGCCACACGATCCGCTTGAGTGACTAAATAAGCTGGCGTAACACGCTTCAACAACGCCTCAATCTCAATATCAGTTAATCGGTAGTTTAGCGGCACAAAAGGCACACCGGCCCAAGCGCTGGTAAACAAGCTCAATGGCGTAGCCAAATTACTGACATCGAGTTTAACCAAACGGCTTGCACCACTGGCGCGCACACTAGCGGCTCTATGGCGGGCTGCTTCAAACAGCCCTGCATAAGTATAACTTTCGCCACTGCTACCATCAGTAAAAGCAGTACGCTCAGGAAAGGCAGCATTCGCCATTTCCAGCAACATCATTACGTTCATAGCGCGGCCTAGTCTGTCTTAGGAAGTTTCTTAGTATCCTTTTGCAACAGCAGCTGCCCGGCTACCGCCAAACCACCATCGCCATTCTTCACGCACAGTACTTCAAGCGTTTCTTCTTCGTTGATGTAACGCTTGCCAATGGCCACGCCAACCGCATGGTCTGGATGTATTTCTCCACCGGTGGCGGCGTCGCTGGCGCTGTCTAACATAGCCACACCACCACATGTCAGATCAACATGACCCGCTGGGGCTGACACAACCATAATTTCTGCAGTACAAACTGCACTCTTAAATCGACCACCTGTTCTCAACTCAGCCATTTTTCTCCCCTCAAAATAAAAACAATCAGTAATAAAAAATCTAGGTTGAATTTGACCCAATTCTAGACACGCTCGTCAATATTGACAAAGCGACCTCAGCAATAGAAGTTATACTTTCACCGAGGCAACTTCTAAACAGAGCTAGCAAACAAAACCTTCGGACAGCACCCTCGAACAGAACAATGAACACAAAATGCCCGCAAAGCAAAACTGAATTCGCTCGGAGCATCTTGTCGATAAACAAAACGGGCAAATCTAAGGAAAGAATTTATGCGCATTTCAATTTCAATAGGCTCCGCTTACTACAATGGCGAAGAATGGGACAGCTTAGTGGACTACGCCATGGCTGCAGACCGCATGGGCGTGAACGAAGCTTGGTCCGCTGAGGCCTGGGGCATGGACGCCATTGTCCCACTCGCCTACCTCGCTGCTAAAACCGAGAATATCCGCTTAGGCACTGGCATCATGCAAGTCAGCGCCCGCGTGCCATCCATGATCGCTATGACCGCACAGAGCCTAGATACCGTGTCCAAGGGGCGCTTTAACTTGGGCTTAGGCGTTAGTGGCCCCCAAGTAGTGGAGGGTCTACATGGCGCCGCATTTGCCAAGCCATTGTCACGCATGCGCGAGTGTATGGCGATTTTACGCATGGCACTGAAAGGCGACAAATTGCAATATAAAGGCGAGCACTATCACCTGCCAAGACCTGGCGGCGAAGGCAAGCCCATTCGCTTGTCACAACCACCACGCCCAGATCTGCCCATCTATTTGGCGACTCTGGGACCCAAGTCTTTACAGATGACCGGTGAGATCGCCGATGGTTGGCTAGGCACCTGTTTTCTACCGGAACAAGGCCACGTATTTTTGGATGACCTGCGAGCAGGCGCCAAGCTAGCTGGTAGAGATTTTAAAGAGATAGACATTCAAACTGGCGGCTTCTTTGAACTCAGTGATGACGTAGAGCGTCTCATTGAAGCGCGTAAACCCGCTATGGCATTCACTCTGGGTGGCATGGGTTCAGCAAAAACCAACTTCTACAACGATGCTTATTGCAGAGCAGGTTATGAAGACGATGCGAAAGCCGTACAAAGCCTGTGGATAGACGGCAAGCGCGACCAAGCCATCGCCCGCGTGCCAGATGAAATGGTACTGCTGTCCAACCTTATTGGCACAGAGGATATGATTCGCGCACGGCTGCGCGCATTCCGTGACGCAGGCGTAGACACTTTTCGCTTGGGTACTGGTGGCGAGAACTGGAAAGAACGCACCGCAGCATTAGAAGAAGCGGTAGATCTTATTCAAAGCGAAACTAATTCTTGGCAAGTCTAAGGCCATTTAAACAACACAATGCCCATATATGGTCTGTCTCAAAATGGACCAATGAAAAAGGAGACATAAACATGCGACTAGGCGCCGTTTTTTATAACGACTTTGAATTACTAGATGCATACGGACCATTGGAAATGTTTGGCGCTTTGGGTGATGAAATTGAGATCGTCACCATTGCAGAGCAAGCTGGCCCAGTAAGCTCGTCGGCCGGACCTAAAACCATAGCTGACTATGGCTTCGATGATGCCCCAGAATTGGATTTGATCTTGCTGCCCGGCGGCATTGGCACCATTCCAGAATTGGGCAATGAAGCTATGCTGACATTCCTCAAGACCCGCGCGGCAAAAAGCCAGATCACCATGAGCGTATGCACCGGCTCAGCGCTACTGGCTAAAGCTGGTTTGCTTGATGGCCTAGCTGCCACCACAAACAAGATGTTCTTTGAACTCGCCCGCAGCCAGAGTGATCAAGTAGATTGGCAAGAAGCCGCCCGCTGGGTAGACGCGGGGCGCTATGTCACCTCATCTGGCGTGTCCGCAGGTACAGACATGGCGTTAGCTGTAATACAGCGTTTAT
>CAUZON010000039.1:0-32234 GCA_963581445.1 Gammaproteobacteria bacterium
TTTCGGTGCGGTCCCCTGCATTAAAAATAGCGGTGACCTGATTAGGTAGGGCGCTGGTAAAAAAGCCCAATGCTTCGAGTCTAGCGGCTTCCTTCTCGGAACTTTTATTCATGTTATCAATGCCGTCACGTTGGGCTTTGCCAGGCGGTGGTAGGTGTGGTGCGCCGGTAGTGGACATAATTGAGATCAGAGATTTAGTTCGCTCGGGGTGATCGTAGGCGATGATTTGCGCAATCATGCCGCCCATTGATGCACCGATGACATGGGCCTGTTCAATTTCCAATGTGTCCAGTACCGCCACTGCGTCGCCGGCCATGTCAGCTAGCGTGTAGGGCGAGTTAACGCTAAGTCCTATTTGTGATTTTAACAGTTGCCACCACAACCACAGCTTGCCTTTGCCCTCTACTTTTGACGATTCACCTGTGTCGCGATTGTCTAAAAGCACCACGCGGTAACCGCCATCGAGTAGTCCGTTTATTAAAGCCGGATCCCATATTCGATGCGATGCAGAAAGCCCCATAACAATGAGAATAGGTGTTGCCTGTTCATCGCCCACGCTTAGATAAGCAATGTCAATATCGCCATTGCTGGTCTTCAACATTGGCGCATCGCGATCATAGGCAGCTTGTGCTGCGACGGTTGCGAATAAAAACAAAGTTAAAGCGATACTTACAAGCGTTGGACACTTTGCTTTTGAATGAAGCTTTGAGTTGAGCATGGGTGCACAGTTCCTGTTGTTCTAGGTTTTTAGCGTTTTGGATCTAAGTCGTGGAGCAATGTAATACTGGCGATGGACAATGTCGATGAAGTTACCGAAACTGAAACCCAAGCCCAGGTTGGGTGGTAGATGCAAGCTAGCGGTTCTCGGTGTCATTGGTACATAGAATTGCTACATAACATGGGTTCAGATAATTGGCCTGGATGATTGGCTCAGACAAATAACAACTAATTGCTCATTGCTTTAAAACTAACCCCTAGAGCCCTAAATGAAATCCTGTAACCTTATCGTGTATCGGGCGGGTGAATGCCGTTACAGTTTTGCAGAGCAGTTGCTACACATGTGTATCGCAAGGTTTGCGCTAGAAAACAATTTTCTATTTTTATTTGAGCGAAAGAGAGAGCGTTTTATATGAACATTAATCGTCAATGGGTTTTGGCTAAGCGTCCTTCGGGCTTAGTGACTAAGGACAACTTCACTTTTACCGAGAGTCCTATTCCCACAGCTGGGCAGGGAGAGGTGCTGGTGCGAAACTTATACCTGTCTTTTGATCCTACCCAACGCGGGTGGATGGAAGACAGAGAAAGCTATTTGCCTCCTGTGGGTATTGGCGAACCCATGCGTGCTGGCTCTGTCGGTCAAGTGACGGAGACTCGCCACCCTGATTTTGCGGTAGGAGATATTGTCCAAACTACCGGTGGCTGGCAGGACTTTGTTGTTGTCGCGCCAAACCAAGGGCCTATGGGCTTGTCTAAACTGCCCGCCGGTGTATCACCTGAAATGATGTTGTCAGTATTGGGCATTACCGGCCTTACTGCTTATTTTGGTCTGTTAGAACTGGGTAATCCGCAGCCTGGCGAGACCGTGTTAGTGTCTGGAGCGGCAGGTGCTACTGGATCGGTTGCAGGTCAAATTGCTCGCATCAAGGGCTGCAAGGTTGTGGGTATAGCCGGCAGCGCAGAGAAATGTGCATGGCTAAAGAACGAGGCCGGGTTTGATGAGGTGATTGATTACAAGAGTGAGGATGTGAATGCTCGCATTGGCGTGACTTGCCCAAACAAGCTCGATGTCTATTTTGATAATGTTGGTGGCGAAATTTTGGAAGCGGCTCTGAACCATATTAATTTGAACGCTCGGGTTGTCTTGTGCGGTGGCATCTCAGGCTACAACGCGACGGAGCCTGTGCCTGGGCCTTCAAATCTGATGAATTTGGTGACAACGCGTTCGCGTATGGAAGGGTTTATTATTTTAGATTACTTGCCCAGAGCTGCCGAAGCGGTAAGCGATCTGCTAGGTTGGATAGCCTCTGGAGAACTTAGATATCAAACAGACCTGCAAGAAGGCTTTGATAATATTCCCGATACTTTGCAAAGGTTGTTTACCGGCCAGAATATGGGCAAGCAACTCCTGAAAATAGCTGATCCAACATAGGCTGTGGTTCGGGTAAAAGCTCAGTCCATTGCTTAGGCTATTGTTGATTGCCAAGTTGATGACTAGTGGCCTTACTCAGATGTTCTGTAACTCGCGGAGTAGTTCGAAGTTGAAGACACATGGCCATGCGGTGCTGCCCCTTTCGAGGTGGTGAGATCGAACCATTTACCTTACTCAGGCTTTTCCTTAGGCAGCTTTTAGAATGATCGCGGGGTTC
Organism: Gammaproteobacteria bacterium; assembly: GCA_963581445.1. GTDB lineage: Bacteria > Pseudomonadota > Gammaproteobacteria > Pseudomonadales > Azotimanducaceae > UBA4421. The sequence continues at coordinate 2,367 of CAUZON010000039.1, forward strand.
TGCGTCAGGCAAGTATCAGACGGAACCTGCAAAACCCCAGTTTCGCCTCTGCAATTGATTAATCGTGAGCAAAGATGGCTTTTGTTGCAGGTTTTCTGCAGTGCGCATATAGTAAAAGCAGAATTTAAAAAAAGAGGGTGGCTTATGTGTATGTGTAAACAATGGTTCGCAATCGCGGGCGTCAGCCTAGTTGTTGCGGCTTGCGGCGGGGGAGGAAGTAGTTCTTCGGTAACCCCCACTCCGGCAGTTGCTGCAGACGTCGTTCCGCAGCTTTCTGGGCGTGTCATCGACGGCCCGCTCGCGGGAGCCAAGGTTTTTATAGATTTAGACAATGATCTGATTCAAGACACAGACGAACCTTCTGTTGATTCAGACGCAGACGGTAGATTTACACTAGACTTCGTCGTAGCTGCCGACAATCAAGTTCTTAAATTGGTATCAATAGGCGGTACAGATACTTCAACCGGGAAGGTTCTTCCGAACATTGCTCTAGTTTCCGACGTTCCTGCATCCGCAGAGACTCCAGCGTCGGTCACTCCGCTCTCTACAATAGTTGCCGCTGCAACGACTCCAGAGGCAAAGAAAGCCGTTCTCACCTCTCTTGGCATCTCTGGGACGGTGGAAAATTTCCTTAAGAGAGACGTTTGGGAAGAAGCGCAAAATGGTGATGCCGAAACTAAGGCCTCAGCTGCAAATATCCAAAGAGCGAATCTCGCGATCAGCGCAATTTTGCAAACGGCAACGAGCCTAATTGACACCTCCGATGCAAGCAGCGCTGTGGCTAATGCAACAAACGTCATAAACGCTATAGCCCAACAAATAGTGACTCAGTCTGTAGCAGGTGAAGATGTCTTTGACGCAGCCGTTATGGCGACGATGTTAGAGCAGGGGGTTACTGCGTATGCGGCCGTCAGCGAACCAACATTGGTCATATCAACGGCGGTGTTCGCTGCGGTTAGCCAGTCTGTAGCTAGTCTAGTTGTAGTGATTAAAGGCACCGATGACCCTACTAACGCTGCCGCCGCGGATGTAGCCTCGCAGATTCAAGATTCCCTGCAGACTGCGGTTGCAGCAGTGGCTGTATCCAGCGATACCGCCGCGTTTGACACTGCGGCATCCACTACCACGTTATTTGCAGGGGCAAGCGCAGCAGTCGCTTCTATTATCAACCTTGACACAGATGGGGACGGGATTATAAACACACTCGACCCAGATATTGATAACGACGGTGTTGCTAATGCATTGGATATATTCCCATTGGATCGCTTTGAGAGCTTGGATACCGACAAAGATGGTATAGGTAACAATGCTGACCTAGATGATGACGGCGACGGTTTCGCCGATGCCGTAGATGCTTTTCCATTGGACTCGGCGAAGAGTGCTTTTGCTAGTGGATCGTCGATCCAAGGACTTGCTCTACCCTCAGCAATCACAGTTTTAGAGACGGAGTAAATTATGAATATTTTAAAATTAAGTATTGTATCAACCGCTTTGGTCTTTTCTCAAACCGCCTTTGCAAATCAATTCGAAGAGGATGCGCAAAATTTCTATGTTGATGGTCAGTCGATAAACGATGCACTTGGAAGTGTCAACGAGATTGTTTGTTTGATGTCTGCGATGCGGCCTGACGCATTTGTTAACGACGGGGCTTATCGGGCTACTACGTATGACGAGGATTGCGAGACAGGAAAAGCGGACGCGGCTGGCGAGCAGACGTCAGCGACGGCAACCAGTTCTGCTTCCTCTACAACTGCTACGGCGTCAACTGCAGCTGCACCGGATGCTAAGTCGGGAAGCAAGAATCTAGTTTTAGTGACTCGCGCAGACAACATAAGTCCTGTTTTAGGAAAAGTTTGGGTTGAATCAGCTTCCGATGATGAATACGAACCGGACATGATGATTTATGTGAATATTGTTCAGAGTGCAGAAGCGAGCATAACTTCTCCAAATGGGGACTTTAATCTAGCTTACTCTGCTCATTCCGATCTCTCGAATGATTTAGAGGGAACGTTTGCTTCGTATGGCATGGTAGACGGTGGGATGTTGGGTCAGGGAATCATAGTGGCCCAAGGTGAGTCTTTGAAGTACAAGGAGATGGGTGGTGGTGACGAAAATAATATTGCAGCTACCTTCTTTCAAAGCGGCGACAAGCAGGGTATTTACGGAGAGCGCGCGCAGATCTCTTTTTCAGCAATTAGCCCGGGTGCCGGTTCTGATGGGGAGGTGTCTTCTGAAGGCAACGCTGAGGAGAGTGACGGTGACTCGATAGCGTTAGACGGTGGTGGTCCTCCAAACGATGATGGTGCGTTCTCGGATAACGGGGCAAATGCGCCCATTGATGTGACCGCCTACTACCAATTTTATATGAGCAAGAACGACAAAGGCTATTGTAGAAAGCTTGTCTCTGCTGAATCTACTGTGTTTTCCGATGGGTCCGATCTTCCAGAAGATCCAGGCGAAAACTTCGATTGGGGTGCTTATTGGGAACCTACTAGAACCGAAGTGTATAACGCAACCGACGGTTGGACTGATGCGTCTTATGCGACAAAGACAGATTTGGTTCAGGAAGAAGAGTGTTTCACAACAGACCGCTCTAAAGCTCAGCGAAACGTGTACGCCTACGGTGTATATAACGATGACGGGACTAGGTTAGCGATAGGTAACCCAGGTTTTCCTATGAGAGCGACCGTTCAGACTACAGGTCCTGACGGCGAATCTATTCCACTTGAAGTGCATGGGTACGCAGATTACTGGGGTGTTCACGTGGACCCAATGGGGCGCGCTTTCATTGATGAAGACACTGTATTTACGAAGGAAACATTTAACTCGAATGACACCTCGACTGTAGACGAGGCTACATACAACGTAGCGACCACCGACATTAGGATAGAGAAAAGAACAACCGAGTATCTTCCCCTCAATGATATCGATGGGCTCAATTTCTCAATTTATGTGAATGATTCATACTGGGCTCCTCAATTCAAAGCTTTATTTGGTGGTACGACGCCTGAATACGATGAATATGAAGGATCGTTTGATAAAGACACTAAGACCTTTACGTTGAAAAAAGGATTAGCGTTCTTCCCGCAGTTTACGCAAGTGGATCTCGAAACCCCTGTTTCTTTTACGATTGCCGAATGGCAGTCTAATATGAAAAGGACCTGGGGCAGCGTAGGGGACGATTGGTATTATGTGGACGTAAGGTCTATCGGCGTTTGGTCCAACGATACGCGTCAATGGTACGATATACTTCCTGGAGGGCTTGAAAACCCAGACCTTGCTTCTGCTCCAACGGAGTCAGCCAGAGGCGTTGGAATGCGCACCGAGTCAACCGAATTTATTACTCCTGTCGATCTTAAGGAAAAGCTCTACTGCATTAGCGATTGTCTTTCTTCTGACAAAGTGCAGGCAACAATGGGAGCCGGGGTGCAAGGGATTAATGCTGGGAACTCGAGCTTCACAGTTCCTTCCCCCTATGCTGCAGTTGGTGAATACTTGAAAGAAGATGCAACCCTTGAGGTCGTTGAGTGGGGATTCCAAACTATGAGCGAGGCTACCGATAGTTTTAACGTTATTAAATCCGGCACTTCGTTAAAATTCGGTGATGACGGTATCGCGATCACGGATTATGTCAAAAGCGACATTAATCTCCCTCATTACATGAGAGCGTTCGTACCTAATGCTGGCGTGGGTGCAGACGGAGTCTACGGCTATAGAATGAACGGCGATTACGTCGACAGGGGGCTGAGTCGCAGTAATTTGAACAAGCTCCTGAGCGATGGAAGCGGCGGTAACGGTATCGCTCCTGTTCTAAATATTGATACTGTCTCAATTCCTGCAAGCGGATCGGGCACAATGGATATTACGGTTACCATCCTCGAGGGAGAGGACACTACCGCGTCGACAGGAGAGGAAGCACTGATAGCATCTACGACCTTAAATTGGACGTCAGACGGAACAACATTCACTGCTTCACTTCCAGCCTCGGCGACGACGACTGTGTCGCTGCGAGATGAGTCGGGCGCTACGGTACAGGGCACTAGGTCTTCAGCCTCTGGTATAATCGCTTCTGGGGCGGTTGGAGGCTTAAATGGCATCACTTGGAACCTTTTTAATCTATTCGATAGCACTGGAAACTTAAGCGCTTTGTATGCGGCAGGAGTAGCTAGTTTCTTTGAAGAGAACGAAAGCTATACCCTCCAGATTAAGATTACGAATAACACTCTTACTATAAATGGACCCGATGACACTAATGCAATAACTAGCGCGGTAGTGAATTTTAGGACTTACGAGGATGCTGACGTTCTGCGATCGGAGAACTATTCAGCGGGCCAGCGATTTGATGGTGTTCAAGCTTCAGAACTATTGACTTATACAGCTTCCGGTTCTGATATCGTTGATTCTGTTACAGGAACGGTACTAACAAAGGGGGCAGTCGTTTCGCAAGCGCTCTTGGGTATAGAAAATCCAGAGAGTTTGCTTCAGGGCATCGTTTTTACCAATAACGATGGTTGGGATCAGAGCGTAGCTTGGGGTCTGAGAACAGGTCAACTTGTTGGGGAATCAGACCTTGCTAAGATGGAGTGCCGTAAAAACGGCAAAGACGAGCTGTATGATAGCCACCCAGTCTATGGAACAAGCACAGATGTAAAGCGCTATTGTAGTTACAAGTTATGGGACGGCGGGATTCAGACTTCCTACACAATATCTCTGGAAGCTAGGCCGACGTATATCTTGAAGTCTGCTTCCACGGGACTAGTAGTAAATATCGACGAACCTCAAGTTCTTTATTATACCGTTCCTGAAGAATTAGATCCCAGCACCGGGGAACCGGCATTTGGTGATGACGCTGGTAAGCGGATTCGCTTGGACTTCATGGGACATGGTCAGTTGCATGGTATACCCGGGTTTGTATGGGATACAAAAAATGGCGTAGAGATCGGAGAGTTCGTTAACGAGTGGAAAGAAGGCTATCGCTACATTAATCGGTTCACGATCCCTGACGGCGCTCGCATTGAGGATGCCTTAGATAGCAGTAAAACGTACAGAGTTAAGGCTCTTGACGGCGAAGAGTGGCTCACGAAAGCCGACGGTACTGTAACAGCCCCGGATGGAACGTTAGTCGCTGACTTACGAGGGAAGTACACCTATGCAGGGTCGACTGCCGACTTGCTTGATAATAGTGACCTTCGCGGATCTGGTGATCCAAATAATACGGAAGACTATATAGGAGCGGCACCTACTGAGCTCCTGAATGAAGGCGCTACATCCGTAGTACATGGTGAAGTGGTCTTCGATCCTACTCCCGAGTAAAGTATTATTGTTTTTTGATAGATCGAAGCCGGCGAAACAGCCGGCTTTTTTTCGATTTAAAAGAGTCAATGAGCTCCGTTAGGTCGACGCCAATATAAATTCAATGTCCTTTCTGAGTGTCTGGTCTATAAATAAAATTGCAGTGATAACAGCTGGAGAATGACTAGGTTCTCAGTTAAAAGTCAGTGTTTGCGAATGTTGATTCTGTGCTTAAGTTTAACCGACCGTCATAAGTACTTACATTAGCAACCTGCGTTAGGTTCCACGCACTTAACATATATCCTCAAAGCTTAGTTATAATCCCTACCGAGGCTTGACCAAAGGGATGTTTAAAGAATTTACTGGTTTTCTGGTTATAGGCAAGTGGGTCTAGACCGAGCACATTGTGAGAGGATGCTTCTCCTCTTAAGTAAACGGCTATTGTCTCGTTAGGTTGGTACCACAGAACAGCATTTAGGACGGTGTTTTGATTGTAATCACCTTCTTCTATATTTGCCTTATAGTCACTTCTTCTCAAAATTATTTGGCTAATTTCAAGCGTGGCCGAGAATGAGGGCGAGAGTTTTCTCGATGCGCCAAATGTAAAAGTCGCAGAATTTTCCCTCCATGGGATGCTTTGGGGAAGGTTCTCTGTGATTTGGTCTAACGTACTTCTTAATGTGACTCCTCTGAATTGTGCGTCTAGTAACCCGTCATTAGAGATTTCCAACAAGTCAGATTGGTACCTGTTTTTTATTCTAGCTTGCTGGAATTTAATAACGCCATAAAAGGGCATAGTTTTTAGTAGTTTCGCGGTTACTCTCACGCCGATGTGATAGCTAAGAGAATCCGCATTTGTTGTTATAACTGGCTTGTAGTTTGTAATGCCTTCGTTTATCAATGCTTGGCCATCCACTAGGCGGAAGTCGGCTTCAGCACATGAACCGCCAAGTACTAATGACCCCTGGGCGTAGCAATCTATTTCCAGTGGGTCCTGTTTGGCGTAGCTAGTCCCAGCCATAAGGGACAGTTCCATGCCCCTGAACTCTTTGACTTTACGTGTGATCTCTAGTGTGTGTGCATTAATTTGGGTCTCTAAATTCAACGGTTGAACCTCTCTAGTAACGCTCGCTGAGGATGGCTTGTATTCATATCCTAGGGTCAGCCCCAAGCTTTCTATGGGTAGTAAAAGATCCACCTGCATAGATTCGCTTTTTTCCGGGGTGGCGCTACTTTGTATTTTTTCGGCAAAGTCGAAGACATCTAAAGATGGCGAAAAATAAGAGTATTCAATGCCAATTATTGCCGTTGTATTCTCATTGCTGAGGTTATTGCTGATTAGATCTAGGTCAGCGATAACTGGGTTTGTGAGTAAGGTCATTATTGCTGCGATTGTAAACTTTGTGTGCATACCCACCCTTAAAATTATTAGCGTTGAATGAAAGAAGTAGTGAAAATAAAGAGTTATAGGTCAATAAGCTAGGTAGATTGATAATTTTTGCTCTATTTTTTATCCGGTGGGATCCACGTGTGATCTCGTCTATTTGGAAAGAAATCCTGTTTTGAATCTTGGATATGCTTACGTGAGTTTAACGCGGGTATTTGGGCAATTATTAATGGGGCGGCGGTGTGTGGGCAAAAAGAGTGAAAAAGTAATACTGGGCGTTTAGATAGGCTTTCGGTTAGGTAGGTGTGGAGTGTTTTACTGAGGCCCGAGGAATAACGTATTTATCTTGATCTACGTGCTTAATGCTTATTTCGTAGCGTAGCAATTTAGCCCTCTTGGACGCTTAGTAACGCCCAAACGCCATGGTCAATATTGCGGCTAACGCTGAGCGAGTAGACTAATAAAGAACGAGTAAAGCGTGCATTAATCCTTGCTAAAAAATTTGTATCTACCGCCTCGCGGTTGCGGCATTTTGTGGCCTTCGGGTAATTGGCAAAGGCGCTCCATGGCGGTGGTGGTGCCGTCTATGTATACCCATATCAGTTGCTCGCCCTGGAGATAACGTCTTACCACAATAGGACCCCAACCCAAGGCGCGAAATTCTAAAATGCCATTGTTCCAAACTTTGCTGGCGGAGGTGCGTGGGCAGTAGTCCTTGTCACCAATGCTGAATGTCACATTGCCCTCAGTGTCGTTAGAGTTGAACCCGCCGGTCGCATTGGGCCCAAAGTCGTGAATAATGCCGCTGCTGGTGATGACGATTCTTGCGCCGCACTGTTCCACGCGCTCTACATGACCGGCCTTGCCGCTGATGCCCATCCACAGTCCGCGAATGTCTGCTGCGCCCTCTATTAGGGGTTCTGTGCATTCTCGCAAAATAGGCAGTGGGAAGTGGTCGTAGTCACAACCCGGGGTGTTGCCTTTGGCAATGTCTTTGGCCATTTTGCCGCTGCCGTCGAGGACGGGTAGTGAGCAATAATTGATCTGGCTGCCGTCACCAATAAGGGTAGCTGGGTCTATGCTTAGCGGTGGTCGTGGGGAAAAGAACACGAAGCAAAATAGGGCGATAACAAGCGCGCTGAGGGTCAGGGCCGTTCTGATCAGCATTTTCCATATTTTGCGGAGCATTTTATTACACCCATACCTCTAGGTTGTTGTGCCGGCCAATATCGCGATTGATTTTAATGTTCAGAAGTTCAGACATATTGCAGGCAGACAGCAGCGATTGAACGTCCTCTTGCGCCGTTGCATCTAGATCTGCGAATTCATCTTGTACGCGTTTAAGCAGATAAAAACGGTAGGGTTGCGCCAACGCACTGATGTGAGTGTCGCGAAGCTCAAATTCACAGTTGCCCACGCCGCGCACCACTTGGGTATTTGGCTCAAATTCTGTTTGTTCATCCAGCCAGACATTGATGCAATGGGCAGCCGCTTGTGTTTCTGGCATGAAATCAATGGCGATGTGTTTGAGCACTTCTATTAGCGTATCGGGTATCTGGTCGTCTATGAGATAGCTTTCTTCAGCGGAGGCAAATTCGCCTATATCAGCGTCTGGCCTGTTCATGCGTTCAACCCAGCGGAACAAGCGTATGGCCTTTTTCTGCATCAGTGCCAGGGGCGCTGGGTCTCGGCCAAGGTGTCCGTAAAGGGGGGCCATGATGCCGAAGTCACCTATGCAGGGCTTGCCGCCTAACAGGTAGGGGTGCTCGGAGAAATGGTTGTTGAGTTTTTCCATCAGTTCTACGTAAAGAGTTTCTACCAACTCCATAGTTGAGGGTACAACGCCAAAACCGACTGCAGCTGAACGCATGCGGTTAGCTGCAGCGACACCTTTTTCTTTGCGATCAGGTCGGTCGGGCATCATTGCTTCAAAATGGAATTCTAAGTATTTGAAATTTTCCTCAGCAAAGTTCCAGCGGTAGTGCATTGCCGGGCGCAGCAATCCTTCAGCGCCAATGACATCAAATAATAAGCTGAGAATTCTTTGCTTAGGCGGTGTTGGAGAAAAGCCGTTTTGTGAGGCGTTTTCAAAGTGATCAATAATTGCAGCGCCGTCGCGGATAACGGTGCCGTCAGTCAATTCAACGGTAGGTACGGACTGCCGTCCGCCTGCCTTGGGCAGCACGTTCTTGGCGAAGTAAGGTGTGTTGGGAATGGTCTCTCGATAGTCGATGCCCGCTTTGATCAGATAGCTTCTGGCTCTGCCCGTGTAGAGTGATAATGCGGATCCATAAAGTGTTATTTTATTCGTATTACGCCTCTTTTACGGTTAGGTAAAAATCTTTCGCACTAGACGCGCCAGTCTCTGCCCTTGGTTAAGGTATTAGTAGGCTGACTTCAGCTAAAGCTACTTCCATCAATCTTTCCTGTTAAGTCGTTCTAATCAAATTAATGATGGCATTCGACACCTGCTCTGGTTCGTTCTCTTGTAGAAAGTGACCGCCTTTTTTGATGGTGTCGTGGGGTAGTCCTTTGGTGCCCGGTACACGGTCAAAAAATTGCTGTTCTATGCCCTGGGTTACTGGGTCGTTGTCAGCGAAGGTGCACAGGAACGGTTTTTCGAACTTGTCAAAGAACGCCCATGCCAAGCGCTGTTGCTCTAATGAGGGCGAGGTGGGCAGCGTAGGTACTTGGCTGGGCATGGCTCTTACCGCCATCTTGTAGCTCGGATCCGGAAACGGCGCTTCGTACGCTTTTGCAAGCTCAGAGGGGAATGGCAGAGTCATGCCCGCACGATACAGTAAAAAGCGCGCAGTTTTGGCTAACGCGGGTGGCTGCTCCATCATCATGGACATCAGAAAGCCCACGGGCATGTCAGGCGATTCCCAGCAAAATTTTTGCCAATAGGCGAACTTGGTGGCTGCGCTGCCGGCCATTTCGCTCACAGCCTTTTGCATCTCTAGCAAGCTAGGGGTAGGCGCATTGGCGCGGAAATCTTCTACTTCTTTCACAACACTGTCTGGGACTTCTGGGTTGTAAGGCAGGCCTGTGTTGGCCACAACGACCCGAGCAAATCTGGCGTCATGGTTGGCCACCAGACGCAGCCCAATGAGACCACCCCAGTCTTGGCCAAAAAAGGTTATATCAGCAAAATCGTTTTGCTCCAACCATTTGCCCATCCATTCCACTTGGCGCTCATAGCTGTAGTCTTCCAGCGCAGCGGGTTTGTCGGATTTGCCGTAGCCGGGTAGGTCTGGTGCGACGACCCGCATGCCCGCAGCAGTTAAGTATGGGACCATTTTACGATAGAGGTAGCTCCAGACCGGCTGACCATGCATGCACAGCACAATGGGGCCATCTGCTGGGCCTTCATCTAAGTGATGAATGCGCAGATCGTCGTTGTCATGGGTTTTAATGTTGGTGTAGTGCGGGGCGAAAGGGTACCCAGCTAGATTTTCGAATTGTGAATCAGGGGTGCGCAGTATTTTCACTTTGGAAGCCTCATTAAATAATGACAAACATTATAATGATTAGGGTCAGAATTGAAAGGTCAAGGTCAAGGTCAAGGTCAAGTATGCCTTGTTAGGTAACTGTGTCTGGGCGGCTTTGCGCAATTATTTAGGTCGTGATTGCTAGGCATCACAGTGCTGCTTTTTTCTCAAGCGGCACAGGGCTAAGGTTGTGTTAGTAGTGCTTTTTTTGAAACGCTGACCTCCTACTCTTTGTTCAGAAAATCGCTTGGGCTAACTTTGCTTAAGCTTGTCTGCCAGCGCTTGGGTTTGCGGAGAAACAGCGGCGCTGAATATGCCCACTACCGCATCAATCAGGCTATGTAAAAAAAGTTCGGCTTGGTCGCCACTGAAAGCATTTTTCTGTCGAGCTTGATGGTACATAGAGGTTGAGCAAAGTGTTACCGCTGCATCCAAGCGGCGTTGATAAATCTCGCTGGTAAGATGCGGTAGGGCCTTTTTGAGCATTACGCCAACTTGTTTTCCGCTTGGCCCTCCGCCCCCTTGGCTAACCGCCAATTCTGTTGGGGATGCGTTTGTAAGCACCAGTTCGTGACCAAAGGCTTTGACATAGCAGCGGTAGCCAGCATTTTCACAGGCCAACTGAAAAGACGGCTGCACCATAAGCATGCAAATATCTTGAATACTGGGCTGGTCATTGGGTAACGCTTCTATCAGTTCGGCACGTTTTGCGTGTGTCTGCTTAGAACGGGTCAATAAAATGGCTTCAATCAACCCGGTGAGATTTTTAAAGTGGTATTGCAGGACAGATTCATTTTTTTGGTTTGCAGCACCGACAATGTCGCGAATAGACACATTTTCTATGCCCCGTTCCGCGATCAACTGCTCCGCGGCCTGCATTAAAGCTTTTTGAGTTGCCTCGCTGCGTGCGCGTCTATTGTCTGTAGTTGAGTTGTGCGCTTGAATCTGAGTTCTCCTTTGAATATACGCCTGCGTGATGGCCCATAAAAGTGTGACCGCAGACGGCGATTATAATGCTTAGTGTCTGCGCTAGCCAAGAGCCCCTTGCCCCAGTGGGTTGTGCGGACGGGGCAATTATTAGCAGGTGGTCCATAGCAGAGGATAGCTCCCCAGACAGTGGATTATAGGGGATTAACCCTCGCTGGTCTCAAAGTCTAAGAGACTGGCGCCGCCTTCCACCAAAGCGCCCGGTGCAAAGTGAAACTGCAACACTTTGCCTTCTACTTGGGCCTTAATGGTGTGCTCCATTTTCATGGCTTCCATCACCACAAGCCCTGTGCCGACGCTCACGGTCTCGCCGACTTCAACCAGATTGGCAACAATTTTGCCATTCATAGGCGCCTGTAAGCCGCCGTCGGCTGTGGTTTCATCTGGGCTGCCAATGTCTGGGGTCGTTAAGTGTCCTTGGATACTTGCGCCGTCAAAAAACAGGGTAAAGGCCTCTTTGTTAAATGCGCTGTTGTTAGAAGCACAGTTGCCCTTGTTTGCGCGCGCTATGGTCAAGGTATGAGACCGGCCATCCACGCTGATGCTGATTTGATCGCCAATCACCGTGCCGTGGACTTTTTGCGTACCTAATTCTGAGTGCAGTAGATATACGTTGCCACCCGTATGCTCGGCCTGAACATGAAATTCGGTGCTGCCCTCTGTCAAACCCAGCGTTAGATTGACGGCCTGTTGATTGGGCTCGTTCATGCGCCAAGCATTGCTTTGCGCCCAGGGCGAATGGGGATCACTGGCTGCTGTTTTAGATGCGTGTTGGTTGGCCGTTAACTGCGCAAGGGCCGCCGCGGCCAGCAGCAATGGCACGTTCTCATCGTCGGATGGGAACAATACGTCGCTGTAGGTTTGAATAAAGCTGGTGTCTAAATCAGCCTCCCTAAAGCCCACTGATTTGCTCAAAGTATGCAAAAAGCTGATGTTGGTGGTGACCCCAGCCACATGATATTCGCTCAGCGCTTTAGTTAACCGTCGCAGGGCACTCGCTCGGTCCTTGTCCCAAACAATGAGCTTAGAAATCATAGGGTCGTAATAAATACTGATTTCATCGCTTTGAACAACGCCTGTATCAATGCGCACATGGTCAGACTCAGCCGGTGTGGCTAAGAAACTTAGCCGACCTGTTTGTGGTAAAAATTCTTGTTCTGGGTCTTCGGCATAAATGCGCGCTTCAATAGCGTGCCCCATAAGCGGTACTTGGGTTTGTTTCACGGGCAGGGGCTGGCGATTGGCCACTAGAATTTGCCATTCCACCAAATCAAAGCCGGTGATCATTTCGGTAACAGGGTGCTCTACTTGCAGGCGCGTGTTCATCTCCATGAAGTAGAAGTCACCGCTGGCGTCCAACAAGAACTCCACTGTTCCTGCGCCCACGTAGTTAATGGCCTGGGCGCACTCTAATGCCGCCTTGCCCATTTTCTCGCGCAGACTGTCGCTCATATCAGGCGCAGGGGCTTCTTCAATAATTTTCTGGTGACGGCGCTGAATGGAGCAGTCGCGCTCGTTCAGATAAACCCCGTTACCCAGCTGATCACAAAAAACCTGTATTTCAATGTGTCTGGGCTTGAGCAAGTATTTTTCTACCAGCATCAACTGATCGCCAAAAGCATTAGTGGCTTCGCGTTGGGCTGCGGCTAATGACTCGTGGAACACGTCAGCACCTTCCACAATGCGCATGCCTTTACCGCCACCGCCAGCGGCGGCTTTGAGCAGCACCGGATAACCGATCTTTGCCGCCTCTTGCTGTAAAAATTCTGGGTCTTGGTTGTCGCCATGGTAGCCAGAAAGTAATGGCACGCCAGCGGACTGCATAATCTCTTTAGCGGCAGATTTAGAACCCATGGCTTCAATAGACGCTACAGGTGGTCCAATAAAATTCAGGCCGTTGTCACTGCAAGCTTTGGCAAATCCAGCATTTTCGCTGAGGAAACCATAGCCTGGGTGAATGGCATCTGCACCGGTTGCCAAGGCCGCTTGAATGACTTTACTGTAATCCAAGTAAGAGGCACTGGCCATGGATTCGCCAATGTGCAGGGCCTCATCAGCCATGCTTACGTGTAAGGCGTTGGCGTCCGCATTTGAATAGACGGCAACACTAGATAAGCCGAGCTTTTTCACGGTGCGAATAATGCGACAGGCAATTTCGCCACGGTTTGCGATAAGTATTTTGCTGATCATTGGATTACATCCTAAACACGCCGAAGCGTGTTGATTCTATTGGGCGGTTGAGAGAGGCGGATATGCCAAGGCCAAGCACCATGCGGGTGTCAGCAGGGTCAATAATTCCGTCGTCCCAAAGTCTTGCTGATGCGTAGTAGGGATGACCTTGTTGGTCGTAGGTGTCTAAAACCGGTTGTTTGAAGGTCGCTTCATCTTCCATAGACCATTCTTCACCTTGACCCTCTAATTGATCTCGTTTGAGCTGTGCCAATACGCTAGCCGCCTGTTCGCCGCCCATGACAGAGATACGCGCGTTGGGCCACATAAATAGAAAGCGGGGGTCGTAAGCGCGCCCGCACATGCCGTAGTTGCCAGCGCCAAAAGAACCGCCAATAACCACCGTAAACTTAGGCACCTGTGCGCAAGCCACGGCGGTGACCATTTTAGCACCGTGCTTGGCAATGCCGCCCGCTTCGTATTGTTGGCCAACCATGAAGCCAGCAATGTTTTGTAAAAATACTAAGGGGATTTTGCGTTGCGCGCACAGCTCAATAAAGTGTGCACCTTTCACAGCGGACTCGCCAAAGAGAATGCCGTTGTTAGCCACAATGCCAACCGGGTAGCCGTAGATGCGAGCAAAGCCAGTGACCAAGGTTGTTCCAAACAAAGCTTTGAATTCGTCGAACTCAGAGTTGTCGACAACGCGCGCTATAACATCGCGCACGTCATAAGGCTTGCGCGCGTCGCTGGGCACAATGCCGTAGATCTCTTTAGGGTCGTAGGCGGGTGCAACGGGTTCGCATAAATCAACCGCTGTAGGCTTGGTGCGGTTCAAATTTTTGATGGATTGACGTACTAACTGCAACGCGTGTTCGTCGTTTTGCGCGTAATGATCGGTGACGCCAGAAGTACGCGAGTGCAGGTCAGCACCGCCCAGTTCTTCAGCCCCAACAATCTCGCCAGTAGCAGCTTTAACCAAGGGTGGCCCAGCCAGAAAAATGGTGCCTTGGTTTTTAACAATAATGGCTTCATCCGCCATAGCCGGCACGTAAGCACCGCCAGCAGTACAGGAACCCATAACCGCCGCAATTTGCGGGATGTTCTCAGCAGACATGTTGGCTTGGTTAAAGAAGATCCGACCAAAGTGATTGCTGTCAGGAAAGATATCGTCTTGTAAGGGCAGGTTGGCACCGCCGGAATCCACTAAGTAGATGCACGGCAGATTATTCTGCGCAGCAATGGCCTGAGCGCGTAGGTGTTTTTTAACTGTCAGCGGGTAGTAGCTGCCACCTTTAACCGTGGCGTCATTCACCACAATAATACATTCCTGACCCTCAACACGGCCAATGCCGGTGATGATGCCAGCGCATGGCACATCCTCAGGGTAAATATCTAGCGCAGCCAATTGCGACAGCTCCAAAAACGGACTGCCTGGGTCCAGCAAGTGCTTAACGCGGTCTCTAGGCAGCAATTTGCCGCGTGCGACATGACGCTGTTGGTACTTTTCACCGCCCCCTTTTTTAGTTTCAGCCACCTTAATTGAAAGGTCTGCAACAAGGACACCCATGGCATCACTATTGGCCTTAAATTCAGCGCTGCCGGTGTTAATGGTGCTGGGAAGTATGGGCATTTGTTAAATCTCCTCGGTCTTCAATGTACGCAAAGCGTTCGCCCAAACTTCAATAAACCCCCATAAGCAAAGATTGAACTAAGCTAGAAAGTGGTGAATTGATGAGTTTGAACGGCGCTTTTAGGCGGCATCGAATGTGTTTTCTCTCTCTCGAACTATACCTGTAGAGGAGGTGCGCGCCTATGGTTTGGGTGGGGGGGTCGTCGAGTTCTTTAGATTCAGGGCGTTGGCTTGTGTCGCTCGCCTAGGCTTAATCCGCGTTCGTCGCCCGGGTTAAAACTCCCGTGTCTCCCCTATGTCGAGTACCCAAGTCTTATTCCCAGCTAAAGCAGTTGTGGCTGCGGCTGCTCTGAATAGCATCGGCGGTTCGGCTAAAGGCTCATCAGATAGATCAAAGGTGCCAAAGTGTATGGCCAGTACATGCTTTGCCTTGATGTCTAACGACGCCATTACCGACTCTTTGGGGTCCATGTGCGAGGCTTTCATCATGGCGGTGGGTTCATAGGCGCCTATGGGCATAGCGGCTAAATCGAAGGGGCCAAGCTTTTCGCCAATTTCCTTAAAGCCTGGGAAGTAGCCGGTGTCGCCTGCAAAATAGAAGCGCTTTTCTGGTCCGGTTACTGCCCATGACGACCACAATGTTTTGCGTGTGTCGCTGATGGAGCGCTTGCTCCAATGCTGTGTGGGTAGGCAGTGAATGGTTAGGTGTTGGTAAGTTGCGGTATGGCCCCAGTCCATCTCGGTGACGTTTGTTATGCCTTGGCTGTTGAGTAATTTTTCATTGCCTAGCGGCACAAAGAATTTTGTGTCGACGCTGCGTTTAGCTAAGTTTTTCAATGTCGGTAGGTCTAAGTGGTCGTAGTGATTGTGCGACACAACTACAAAATCAATTTTTGGTAAGTTGTCTATTTCAATGCCGGGTTCGACAAAGCGGCGTGGGCCGATGTATGCCATTGGGCTGGGCCAGTCTGACCATATAGGATCGGTAAGAAATGTAACCCCATGCATTTGCACCAGTACTGTTGCGTGGCCTACCCAGGTGACCGTGGCTTTTTCGTTATTCAGTGCATTGGCGCGCAGTGCCGAGCCATCGTTTTTGCTCAGTGTTGGCGCACCGTTGCTGCTGCGAAAGTACGTGCCAAAACGGCGCAGGAGAAAGGGCACTCGTACGTTGAGCCCGCCTTGGGACAGTTCGCCTTTGACGTTGGTGAACAGACCTTTGTCGTCTAAGGGGGCTTTGGTAAAGTTTGCCATGGTGTCTTCGCTAGCTTGTGTGACTTGAATGAGTGACGCAGAAATGAGGGCCAAAAGTAATGCTATTATTTTTATACGGCGCAATGTGGTGATTCCGGAAAAAGCAGTCTGCGCATCCTAATAGATATTCCACATGAATGGGTAGCGGGTAGACGGCCGGCGGTTTTTCAACTTGGGTATTTTGCTTGCGTAAGTTTGCCGCTTCCCCCTAGGATGCGCCAATCATAAAGCCACAAAGCAGGAGGTTGCATGCTGGCAATAATTGGCGGCTCTGGGTTATATCAACTAGACGAGCTGAGCATTGAAAAAGAACATGTCGTAGACACACCCTTTGGTCAGCCTTCCGGCCCAATTATTGAGGGCAGCTACCAAGGCCAAAGTGTCTTATTTTTGGCGCGCCATGGTGTGAATCATCAGTTGCTGCCTCATGAGGTAAATTATCGAGCGAACATATTTGCCCTAAAATCTTTGGGCGCTCGTCGTGTTTTGGGTATTTCGGCCGCCGGTAGTTTGCGCGAAGACCTAAAGCCCGGTGATCTGGCTATTGCTTCCCAATACTTTGACCATACCCGTGGCAAGCGTGCCTACAGCTTTTTTGGCGACGGTGTGGCAGCCCACGTTTCTACTGCCTATTCGGTGTGTCCGGCGTTGTCAGCAGACATTCAAGGCGCAGCTGCGCGTATTGGCCAAGCCCTGCATGTTGACAAAACCTATGCCTGTGTTGAGGGGCCGCGCTTGGGTACTCGCGCAGAGAGTTTCTTTCTACGCGACAGCGCAAAATGCGATTTAGTGGGCATGACCAATGTGCCGGAGGTTTTTTTGGTACGAGAAGCGCAAATGGCTTATTGCACTATCTGTTTAGTTACAGACTTTGACTGCTGGATGGACGATCCGGCTAAACATGTGAGTGTGGAAAAGTTTTTTGCCACCTACCAAGGGGCTATGACCAACGCCAAAGCCATATTGCCTGAGCTTTTGCGTGTGCCGTTTACTCACACGCCTAGGGACGTTCGCGAAGCGTTGGCAGGTTCGGTACTGACGGCTGATGAGGAATTAACAGACAGCCAAAAACAATGGTTAGCGGTTCTGCGGGCTTAGTGAGGTTTGTAATGTTTAGCGGCTTTAGTCTTTAGGCGGTCTAGCCATTCGCCTAGCGAGCCGCTAGGCCAAAGGTTGTTAACGAAAGGCTATTTACGAAGACTAGGCGCTGCAACTTCCACCACCCAGTACGCAAAATTTGGCGCAATGGGGGTGGTTGAGTTGAACACTTTGGGAGGCCTCCCCAAGGGTACTACCCATGTTAAATTGCTCGTCATATGCCAGCAAAGTACACGCCATAACAGAGGGCTTGTCTTGGCCTTTGTGCTTAACCACCATACGCGAACTGGCGCACATCATGTCATTGGCGGCTACGCCAAGAATGTTCCAACAATCAGTGGTGATCTCCGGTACCTGAGCGTCGTCGTTCATTTCCGGTAACAAGTTTAGCTGTTTTGCATCCAGCGCATCAATGGTTATGTTTTGCTGTTGGAACAGGGCTGCAAAACCCTCACGCAGTTCCGCTTCGCTCTCGCCCCACCGCGTGCGGCCGGCAATATCAGTCTGAAACTTGTTTGTAGACAGCCACTTAAGGCCCTTAATCATTGGTGCCCAAGAAGCTGCGCCGCGTTCTTCTTCGTGCAGAGTTTGTTTGAAGTGATCTACCGACACACGCAGCGTTAGTGCTTTGCTATAAGCCTTTTTCAAATCTAAAAGTCCAGCTTGTACACGAGGGCGCATCATCGGGCGCATGGCATTGGTCAACACCAATAGCGCAAAGCCGCGACTCAAACACGCATGCATAATGGCCAGGATGTCAGGGTTCATAAACGGCTCGCCGCCGGTAATGCCTATTTCGCGGGTTTTGTGGCCGTCGCGCTGGATCTCATCCAGGTAGGGTAAAACTTCATCAAGGGTCAGGTAAGACAAACGATCATTGCTGGGCGTGGATTCTATATAGCAGTTTTCGCACGCCAAATTGCAGAGTGTGCCGGTGTTCAGCCACAGAGTATTGAGCTCGTTCAAGGCGACATGGGCGCGTTTGCTACCGTCGTCGGTGATGTAAAGATCGGCAAATTTCATTCGGACAAGGCTACTGCATAAGAGCGCGCATAGTAGCTGGTTTTTGGTGGTTTTGTTGACTACAGCAAATAAAAGTAAGAGGCGGGCCACTGTTCTTCGCCTTCACTCAATTTTTCACTTATAGTCCGGCCTTGATCAAGAATTGGATATGTGATGAATATATTTGTAAAAATTTTAGTCATCGTGCTGGGTGTTGCCCTAGTGCCGACTACTGCAGTGATTACCGCTGCGGCTAAGCAGAGTTATGCTGATGGACCAAACAGGGTTTTCTCCGGTGGGCCTTTGACATCGGGTGAGCTTTACAGTGGCGCTGAGCCGGATTGGAGTTTTCTGAGTGAGGTCTCAACGTTAGAGTTACAGTTGCTCAACCCGCCGGAGTCGCGTCGCATTTGGGTGGCTGAAGTACGCGGCAAGATGTACGTATGGTCCGGCTATATGAATTCGTTTTTTGGCAAAATCTGGAAAACTTGGCCGGGTCAGGCAGTTGCTGATGGTCGAGCTGTGGTGCGTATCGATGGCATTCGTTATGAGCGTCAGTTAAAGCGTATTCAAACGGGGGGTGTTCTAGAGGAGATTGCCGCTGCAATTAGCGCTAAGTATCCATCGCAAGCCACACGCGCGGTGATTGATTCTGGAGACTTGTGGGTATTCGAGGTGGCGCCGCGCAATGCCGATGTATCCTCAGCAACGCCTGCAGAATTAGTAGGAGACCAATCATGAGCTCATTTTTCAAATGGATTACCGTGGCCGTTGTCGTTACTGCATTGAGTGTTTGGTTTATTCCCGGTGTGGCTGATGCCGTTGAAGGTATATTCCAGTTAGTGGTTTTGGTTATTTCTTAGTAGCCAATATTCTGTGAGGGGGTTGCTGCTTGTCTTACTTACCCAAGGCAAGCGACCCCGCACATTTCCTGCCTGAAGTTCTCCTCCTAAAACCCTAAACTCGCCTTGAAGTTAGGAACACCTATTTAGGGAAAGCTTAGAGACTTCACAAAGCCTGCAATCTCATCGGTGAAACATGGCTTGCCATATCCGCGAAAGTCGCTGAACGGATAGGCTTTGCTGATGCAACCCAAACTTACGCCTAGTACTTTTTCTTTGGGGTGGAATTGGCGCGCCTGACTTTTGCATCTTTCGATTCACGTTATTAACCTAGCCACCGCCAAACGGATTAGCATTGCGCTTGCCAAAGACGGGTAGCGTGTCTGGGTCTACTTCCACCCAGTTGGCGGGGCGTTTTTCGAAGAACGCTGCGTTGCCTTCAGCCGCATCAGGTCCATTGAAGGCCCAGGCGATGACGTCGTCGTCTTCGTATATGGCTTTATAAAGCTCGCCTTCGTCCATCATTCTGCCCCAGGTCATACGCTTAACTATGGATACGGCGGTGGGTGACGAGCCTTCGGCAATCTCTTTAGCCATACAGCGTGCCTCATCCATAAGTTGTGCCCTTGGTACTGAGCGTAAGACCAAACCTAAACTGGCGGCCTCCTTGCCAGATACTTTGCGTCCTGTCAGTAATAGGTCGGATGTTTTTTCAATGCCAATGAGTCTGGGCAAGGTCCACGTCGCACCCATCTCTGGAATAAGCCCCCATTTCACAAATGAAAAAGCAATGTTCGCCTCATCTGCGGCCAGTCTAATGTCGCAGGTGAGTGGATAAGCCGCGCCAAAGCCGCCTGCGGAGCCATTGATGGCGCAGATAACAGGCTTGGAGATTTGAAAAGGGTAGGTACGCAGTACGCGTTGGGTCGGGTGGTCTTCGGTCTCGGCGGGCTGTTCTTTTTTTCCTTTGTTTTTGCCGCGCTCGCGCAGGTCATTAAGGTCTAGGCCTACGCAAAACGAGTCTCCCGCGCCGGTGATTATGACTACTCGAACATCTGGGTCGCGGTCACATTGGCGTAGGTACTGGGTTAATTTCACAGCCATTTCTGGGCTGTAGGCGTTACGCTGTTTTGGATTGTTGAGGGTCAGTGTGGCGATGTGATCTTGTATGTCGAAAAGTAGATGACTCATTTGTATTCCTCTGTCTTAAAATAAAAGTCTTGAAATAACCGGTTTTAGTGCTTCACCTAGTGTGCGTGAGGAAGGTGCCTAAAGTGACTGTTTCAGACTAACAGACAATGAAGCTAGACCAATTAGGTGGACAATACGGTTTTGGTGGCTTTGCGTACACCACACCTTTCTCTTGCTTCCATCTGTGGGTTAGTCTAAAGCTTGGAATAATCGACAATAAGAAAGTACATGGGACTATTAACTAGTGAGCACTTGGCTTCAATTGGCACCCCGGAACCGGGCATTGAAGTGAAAATTAGCCGCCGAGACATACAAAAATATGCCGCTGCCACTGAGCAACAACAAGCTAGGTACATTCAGGGTCATGAGGCGCCTCCCATGTTTGTTTTCAACCTGTTTTCGCCCATCAGTGCGCTAGAAGATATGCGCGTTGACGGTATTGCTCGCAGCAAATTGGCTGGTCCTAAACTGCCGCTGAAACGCATTATGGCAGGCGGCACGCAGATTAATCAGCACAAGCCCATTCGTCCCGGTGACCATTTGACGGGTACGCGCCAAATAACCGACATGTATGAAAAGCAGGGTAGCAGTGGGCCGCTCATATTTACCGTCCGATCTCTTGCCATTACCAACGCTCAAGGCGAGTTGGTGCTGGAAGAAATTCAAACCAGTATTGCGAGGTAGCTGGTGAGTATTGATCTAAAAGTAGAAATCCAATTAGAAAAGCTTACCATAGGTGCCGAGTTGCCTTTGCGCCAGCATACGGCTACCAATGTCAGCTTGTTTATGTACAACGCCGCAGTCTGGAATGCTCACCGCATTCATTACGATGAAACTTATACCACTGAGGTTGAAGGCCATCCAGCCATCGTCATTGACGGGCCCTTGCAGGGGGACTGGCTCTCGCAGGTAGCGCTAAATTGGGCTGGCGCTCAAGGTAATGTGATGAGCTTTGGTTACAGTAATCGCAAGGCCTCGTATTTGGGCGAGGTACTTACCAGTGGTGGTGTTATTAGCGCCATAGATTTGCAGAAGCGTATCGTTGAGTTGACGTTGTTTATTAAAAATGAGGTTGGTGAGATAGTCACGCCGGGAACCGCTACCGTGAGTGTTTTCAAATAGCAGTTTAGCCCTTGGCTCCACTTACCTGTTGGGGCTATTTTTTCCGCGGGCACAAAAATTCTTTGCGCTTAGATGGCCTCGGGTTACAGTGTCTCAATCTTATTCAGCTACAAGAGACCTAACATTATGTTCAGTCATATCATGATCGGCGCTAACGACATTCAGGCTTCAAAAGTATTTTACGATGCCATTTTAGGCGCCTTGGGTCACAGCGAAGGATTTATCGACGACAAGGGCCGTTGTTTTTATCGCACTGAAGCCGGTGTGTTTGCCCTAACCAAGCCTATCGATGGTGAGGCAGCTACTCATGGCAATGGTAGCACTATCGGTTTTCTGGCAGCGAACCAAGAACAAGCAGATGCATGGCATGCTGCTGGTTTGGCTAACGGTGGTGTGAATTGTGAGGACCTGCCTGGTGTTCGTGGCGGTCCAAATGGTCTGTATTTAGCTTACTTGCTAGATCCATCTGGCAACAAAATTTGCGCGTTACATAGCTTAGCCTAATAAACTGCGGATAACTGTTAACGCCAGCTTCAATGGGGCTGGCGCTTCTAGATTTTTATTTTGCTTAAACATGAAGCCGCACTTTGTTAGCTTCATTGCTTAGTTTCAATTCTTGAATTGTTGTTTTGTTCGATAAATTTTTAACGTCAGGTTCGCCGTCAATTATGCTTGCAGCAGACTGTTCAGCCGGCCGGTTAGGTGGTTTTCAAACTGGCTTAGTAATTTCGCTTAATGCGTTCAATGCCTAAGCGCATTTTGCTGTTCGTGGCTTGGGCCAGCATTTGCTTGCGCCTGATTATTCCCATGGGCACCATGCCGGCAGGTGGCGAGTGGTATTTAATACTTTGCCCTGACGGCATGACCGTTAAGCAAATGACGATTATGTCCGGTGATCATCGCCAGCATCATAGTGCAGATGAAGTTGAACTCATCAACTGTGACTTTGCACTGCTCTCGGCAAACGATGATACAACTCTGGTGGCGGCGCCGGACTACATCGCTCCGGTGCAATCCCCCACAATATTTAAACCTCAGAAATTGGCAGGGCACTCTGCTAACCGCCGCACTCACTTCCATCCCCGCGCTCCGCCAAACGTTAGATTTTTTTACAGCTAAAAAATAAAAATCTAACACTATGGGGAATCATTATGAGCAAGTTCATTGCTTGGAGTTTTTGCTGCCTGTGCAGTATTGCTGTTCTTTCGGATATTAGAGCGGATATTAGGGTAGACGCTAGGCCGGATAGTCACGCACCCATTGGCGTAATGGGTGACCACGTACACAAGAAAGGGGAGTGGATGCTGTCCTTTCGAACAATGACAATGTCAATGCAGGGTAACCGCACCGGCACTTCGTCATTATCCCCTGAGGCCATTGTTCAAACCCAGGCTAATGCCTTTGCGGGTATGCCAATGCAGCCTGCCAACTTGCGGGTTGTACCGCTAAAAATGACGATGGAAATGAAAATGCTGGGGGCAATGTACGCGCCAACAGATCGGGTGACGTTAATGGCCATGACCAGTTATAAAAATACTGAGATGGATCACATTACCTTTATGGGCGGTGTGGGTACTCAGCGACTGGGTACGTTTACTACCAAGACCAATGGATTAGGCGATATTCAGATTGCCGCACTGATCAAGCTTGCTACAAATGCAGGCGCGTCTTGGCACGGCACCCTAGGGGTTTCGTTACCCACAGGCGACATTAAGAAAACCGATCAAATTCTGACGCCTATGAATATGCGGCCCACCGTGCGTCTACCATATCCCATGCAATTGGGATCCGGTAGCTTTGATTTAATTAGTGGTCTTACCTACTCAAGCCACAGTGCAGATCGCAATGCAAACCTGGGCTGGGGCAGTCAGTGGCGCAGCGTGTGGCGCGTTGAAGACGACTCAAATGATTATCGTCTAGGAGATGAGCACCAGTTATCTACTTGGGTCAGCTACATTGTCACGCCATCGGTGAGCCTCTCCGGCAGGTTGACGTATATGTATAGCGGTAATGTGCGTGGCAAGGACGCGCTGATAATGGCGCCGGTGCAGGCGGCGGACCCCAATCGGCACAAGCGTCAGCGGGTGGATGTGGGAGTAGGCGCTAACTGGATTTTGCCTAACGAAAATTATCTTTTAGGGGTTGAGTTCACAGTGCCGGTTTGGCAGTGTCTGAGCGGCCCACAGATGGAAACAGACTGGGGCCTTAGCCTTGGCTTGCAATGGAGTCCAAGCACCTAATACATTGAAAGTAGCAGGGCGTCGTTTAGTTGATTAGCTAAAAGGCGTCCACGCTATCCTGTCTTTCACCTTTCACCTTTCACCTTTCACGGTTTTGGCGGCGTTAGAGCATTGATCTAACATTCTTCTCAATGCCGACGAGTACTCTTCAATATCACTCCGAACCCCCAATTAATCCGCCCTAGGGCAACGGTTATCCAGTAGTTTTGTTATGGACATTTATCGGTGCTGCAATACAGGAATGTTATGGGAGGGCCGCAAATGAGCATGTTAAGCAAACTCTGGCTGGGTAAACGGCTGGACAAAAATTTCTTGCTCGCCAAGTGGGAGGCTACTCGGGCTATGGGAAGAACCAATTATATTATTCGCTATGGCGTTTTGGGTTGGGGGTTGTGGATGTTTTTTCCGATGACTTTGCTCTTCCATTTCCAAGCTGCAAATTACGATTTGGCCTGCATGACTTTTTCATGGTCTACGGTTTGCATCAATGCAGTGATTTTTAGTGTGGCAGGCTACTTCATGGGCAATGGTATGTGGGTTGCTAACGAAGAGTTTTGCTGGGGCAGCCCCTAGCGTTTTTTTCAGTAACTTTCAGGTAAGGATTTTTATGAAAGGACTTTCTTGAAAGTCCTTGATCGTCCTTGAAAGGCGGGCGGTTTACAACTCTCCTTTGATCTTCTGCATCACAACTGAGAAATCTTTGCCGGTTAATCCTGCATTATCTAAGTCTTGATAGATCGCTGTAGCCTGTTGTCCGAGTGGGGTGGCAGCGTCTACTGATTGTCCTGCATCTTGGGCGAGCTTTAAGTCTTTCAACATCATGGCCACAGCGAATCCAGCCGTATAGTCATTGTTGGCAGGAGAAGTCGGTACCGGGCCAGGAGCGGGGCAGTATGAGGTCATTGACCAGCACTGACCGGACGCTTTGGAGGAAATCTCAAAGAACTTCTCAGCACTCAACCCGAGTTTTTCTGCCAAGTTAAAGGCCTCAGAGGTGGCGATCATTGAAATACCCAGCAGCATATTGTTTGCGGTTTTAGCCGCTTGGCCGTTGCCTGATATCCCCGCATGAAAAATATTTTTCCCCATATTGCCCAGTAGTCCTTCAACCTGGGCAAAGGCACTGTCATCGCAACCCACCATAAATGTTAGGGTGCCTGCGTTGGCCGCGGCTACGCCGCCTGAAACCGGTGCGTCTACTACGGCATAGCCCAAAGCATTTGCTTGAGTAGCGATGTCTCGGGCCTCGCTAACCGCAATGGTAGAGCAGTCTATGAGCACGGCAGATTTTTTCGCGTGGCTGGTGATGCCGTCCAGGTCAAAGTAGACACTGCCTACGTGTTTGCCTGCGGGTAGCATAGTGATGACGTATTCGGCTTGAGCAACACAATCTGCAATGGACTGCGCGCCGGAAGCGCCACTGTTGATGGCTTGTTCGATGGCTTGGGGGTTGAGGTCGAAGGCTTTGACGCTGTGACCTGCCGTGACCAAATTGGCGCACATGCCGCTGCCCATGTTGCCCAAACCTATAAACGCTATTTTACTCATTGTTCTCTCCCTAAGAATCTTTCTTTAACTGCCTGCGTTGCCTGGCGGCTAAAACTGCGGATCAAAATTTGCGGTGGATTAGCTCAGTTTACCAACGCTTTTAGTCTTGAGCTTCTTCTTTCTGAGCTGGCCCTTCTACCATTCTGCAATACTGCCATCTGCGTGTTGCCAAAGTGGATTTCGCCACCGGTGACCGATTTTGGCGCGCTCAATTACCACTTCTTCATCAATCTCTATGCCTAGGCCTGGCTTTTGCGGGATGTCTACGTAGCCATCTTTATAATGAAAAACGCTTGGGTCTACTAAGTAGTCGGTTAAATCATTGCTTTGGTTGTAATGAATGCCTTGGCTTTGCTCTTGAATAAAGGCGTTTTGACACACGGCGTCTACCTGTAGGCAGGCGGCCAGTGCAATGGGTCCTAATGGGCAGTGGGGTGCTAGGCCAATGTCCCAGGCCTCTGCCATGTCAGCGATTTTTTTGCATTCGGTGATGCCGCCCGCGTGAGACAGGTCGGGCTGAATAATGTCTGCGGCGCCTAAAGTGAATACGCGCTTGTAGTCGAACCGTGAGAACAATCGTTCACCGGTGGCGATAGGAATGTGAGTGTTTTTACGCAACTCAGCCATGGCTTCTAAATGTTCGCTGAGCACGGGTTCTTCAATAAAGAAGGGTGAATAGGGTTCTAGTGCCTTGATCAGTACTCTGGCCATTGGTGCATGCACCCGGCCATGAAAATCTACAGCGATGTCTAATTCGTTACCCACCGCTTCGCGCAGGCTGGCCATGCGTTCTACGGCTTGGTCGACGGTCGCCATGGTGTCGACAATTTGCATTTCTTCGGTGATGTTCATTTTGGTGGCTTTAAAGCCGCCGGCTATCGCCGCCTTTGCCGAGGCCACAATGGCGTCTGGCCGATCGCCGCCTACCCAAGCATAAACACGGATGCGATCACGTACTTGGCCGCCCAATAACTGGTGTACCGGCGCGTCGTGATATTTGCCTTTAATGTCCCAAAGGGCTTGGTCTACGCCAGCGATGGCGCTCATTAAAATGGGGCCGCCTCGGTAAAATGCACCTCTGTACATGGCCTGCCAGTGCTTTTCTATTTGTAGTGGGTCTTGACCAATGAGGTAGTCAGCCAACTCATCTACTGCTGCTGCTACGGTATGCGCGCGGCCTTCAATGACCGGTTCGCCCCAGCCAAAAATGCCTTCATCGGTTTCTATTTTAAGAAACAACCACCGTGGTGGAACAATATAGGTAGTGATTTTAGTGATTTTCATAACGTATCCAAATCAATCATGTTAGTTAAGCATCTCAAAGCTTCTTATCAGTTGAACGTGCCACTGCGCGATCCAGTCTCTGATCGTCTGAATGGATTGTACGATACTTGGCAGCAGGATTCGTTAGTCAGTTTTCAGGGGAAGGCTTGGGTATTAGCAATAGATTGTCCGCCTAAGTATTTACAGTTGGTAGGGCAAGAGTTTTAGCCTATAGATATAATTCGAGATGAGTCTTGGACTTTTGGAAATGGAAAATTTTATGTGAAGTTTGTATCATGAAGTTTTTGTATGCGACTCTAAACCGACCAAAGGAGTCGGGTCGAGCTGCGCCAAAAAAACTATGGCATTTATATGTAAAAATAGGAATTACGTTAAGGAAGATGAAATGAAATGCGTTAGCGATTTTTGTAAGTTCCTTGGAATCTGTTTGTTAATAACAGTTATAACCTCTGTGGCTGACGATAATGCAGTAGAAGCTGTCGAGTCGGATGAGAACTTGTCGAGAGAGAACATGACAGACTACGCGATAAAACTTTCTCTGATAGAAGGTCATTTGTGGGTGGCGAATGAATTAGTTAATCAAGGTCATTTAGCAATGGGGAGTAAACATTCTAAGCATCCGGCCCAAGAGGTCTATAAAGAACTAACGCCTCTTTTTGAAAAAATTAATTCAATAGGCTTTGCTGACGAGCTTCAGCGTATGGCGATGCATCTGAACAATGACGAAATAGAAGATTTTCGATCTGTGTATTTAGAAGTCGTTTTCGCGATTAAAGCAATTTATCCACTAATGGCGTTGACCGTAGCCCAAGAGTTTGAAATTAGCGTTGGTTTACTTGAGCAGGCGCGACTTGAATACGCGGTCGGTGTCCTCGACGGTGATGTATTAGATCTTCAGGAGTATCAGGATGCTCGGGGATTTACTCATATCTCTGAAGAAAGAATTCGCTCTCTCGAGGGTAAGGCTCAGTCACAACTAGCGCAGAGGGAACTGCATAATTTGAAGGCGGATTTTGCTAACGTTTATCAGCTCTGGCCGAGTTTAATAGGAAATGTCCCTATAACTTCCCGGTCTCAACCCCTAGCAGAGCTAATAGTCAGGCTTAAAGAAGTACAAGGCTTCTATTCGCATTAACTTGATGATTGGATTAATTATATCTTGGGTTTATTAGGATTCATTTAAACTATCAAAGCGCGGCTCTGCATGAAGTTAGTGCGCCGAAAGTGGGCAAGTTATTACGTGAATTAGATAGCCACAGAACGCTCGAGGGTGTCTGCGGCTCCACTGATGCGTTTAGTTTTTTAGGTTGTTGTAAACCGCCGATTCAAAGTCTTTTAGCATTTCCACAGCATGGGTATCGTAAAAGGGCAGAACCTGAGTCCCGATTACCGCGCAAAGATCGTTTTCGCGGTCTATCCAAAAGTAGCTGTTAAACAAACCCGCCCAAGAAGCAGAGCCTTTAGGACGGCCAGATTCTGTTTGTGCTTGATGCAGTAAGAACCCCAAACCCCATTTTGCTGCTTGGCCAAATCCCATATCGAAGTCGTTACTTAGAGCCGGCATTTGCGTTGGTCCAGGGGTGACCTCTAAATCACCAATGTGATTTTCAAACATCATATCAACAGTATAGCCCTGTAAAATCTTTGCTCCATCCAACGTGCCTTGATTCAACAGCGCGCGCATAAACCTAAGGTAGTCGCTAACGGTTGAGTTTAATCCACCGCCGCCGGATACGGGTTCGCCAAGGTGTGGAATGACTGTCAGACCAGCTTCAGTTCTGGCATGAATTGCAGCGCGTCGAGCTTCTTTTTCCTCTGGTACTTTGTAAAAGCTGTCGTGCATACGCAGTGGGGCAAAAATGTGGTCCTGAAAATATACGTCCAATCTCTTGCCGCTTATGGTTTCTACGACGACGCCTGCCCAGTCAATGCCGATTCCATATTCCCAGCGCCCACCCGGCGTGAAGCCAAGGGGCGCCATCATGCCGTTGCCGCCTTCAGCAAAGAGGCTATCTATCTGCTCGTTGGCCACGCTTTGCAAACCATTGGCATTCCATATCTCGTATACATAACCGGAAGTGTGGGTGAGCAGCTGTCTAGTAGTAGGGCTGCTTTTAGGAGAACTGAGAGCAGGTTTGCCGTCATCATCAAAGCCATCTAATACCTTAAGATGCTCTAAATCAGGCAAGTATGCGGTAATCGGAGTGTCTAGATCAATGAGTCCTTGCTCAACCAATTGCAGGGTAGCTACCGTAGTGATTGCCTTGGTCATTGAGGCAATGGCGAAGATAGTGTCTGTGGTCATCGCCTGAGAAGCGTCAAGGCTGCGGAGGCCTGCCGCTCCCTCATACAACGTGCCGTCAGCGTTAGCAACGCCGGCTACTGCGCAAGGCAGATTGCCACTGTTAATATGTTTTTCTAGAATTTCAGTAATATTTTGCATTTTTATAAGTCCCTTATTATCTATCAAAACTTTGAGTGCGTGATCCAGGTGTCGGCCCTAGCCCAGCTTGAACTAAGGGCTTTAACGACTGTTTCGTCGGTTCTATCTTGAGCAATAATTGATTGATTAAGGCCAAGTAGCGACCAACCGTTATTAGGGTGGTCTTTTAGCTCATCCCGGTAAGTTTTTTCCGCTGCGGCGTATTGATGATCTTTTAACAATGCAGCCCCAAGCCAGTGTCTCGCCGCAAATGGGAGGGGTTCTGGTTCGTCATAACCAAGGCTGTCCTCTAATTGAACCGCTGACTCGAATTCCTTTATAGCCTCTTCATAATTTCCTAAATCTGCTGATATTTCTCCGGCTAAAATATGGGCTAATGTGCCCACCACATCCTTTGCTGAGTGAAAGCGCACTTTCGCTTCAGTATTTTTCGAAAAGATAAGCAAGTTTTCGCTGATGTTCTTAGCTGCTTTTATGTTGCCTATTTTAAGATTGGCGTAGCCTTGAGCAAAGTCGTAAATGCCAGAAGATGCCTCGTTGTTAGGGCGTCGTTTGTTTTCTAATACTTCATCAAAGCGACCAAAGCGGATAAGAGTAAGTACTTCGAACAGCGAATCGTTTGTTAGTTTTCGGTAGTCTTTTCCAGCTTGGATAGCGACAGCGCCTTGGCCATCAAAAGAGGCAGCAAATAGCAGCATATGTAAATTATGCGTTGGACCATAAGAGAAACCCCTATTTTGTGCGGCTTTAAGGTCAGCATGGTAGGCCCTAGTGTTGGCTCGCACTGATTTGCCCCACAGACCTACTTCGTTCCACGTATGTGATGGCATGTGTTGAATATGACTTGCTAGGGGTACTGCTGCGGCTAGGTGTTCTGCGCAAGGT
>CAUZON010000040.1:0-30086 GCA_963581445.1 Gammaproteobacteria bacterium
TAGGCGTATTAGATGCGGTATCTCGCCATTGTTTAAAGCTTTCGAGCTCTGTGCTCAACTGTGCAATGACATAGCTTATTACTGCTGCGTCGTCGACAAACCCCCAGCCGAATAAAAAGTCCGGCACGCCATCTAAGGGCACCACAAAATAGATAATTGCCCCAACAACACTCGCAATGGCTTGGGTAGAAATATCTCGATAGTCGCCGGCAATATAGGCCTTGAGTAAATCAATCAAAAGGCCAAGCTGCTCGCCGACCGCTTTGATTTTTTCGCTACCGCTGCCATTGAGCTTTTTGGCCGCCTGCACAACCAACCGTTTCAGCCCGCTTGGATTGCTCAGCAATCGTGCGCCCCGGCGTAAATAGGCGCTAAATCCTGAAGGCTCCTTTTCGCTCATAGCTAAAGATCTGCCTCGTCCGCCAGCGCTGGACTACTTGTATTGCTAGGTTTAGTTGCCATCCAGGAAACTTGAGGCGCATAGGTTGTAACGTTCTGACGAGCAAAAGAAAGCGCCCAACGCACAAAGGTTTGGCTATGTAAGTCATTGGCCAAACTATCTATCCCTGGTGCATAAACTCGTTCACCTAAAATTTCTTTGCGGTGGCTCATCAACGCCTGAGCATAATTTTTATTGAACTCAGGGTGTCCTTGAATGGTAATGACCTGATTGTTCATGGTGAATCCGGCCATGGGGCAAAAGTCATTGCTGGCAAATAGTTGAGCGTATTCTGGCAGACGCTGCACTTGGTCCTTATGACTAGAAAGCAAGCTGAGGTCTTGGGCATCGCCTTCCATCCAAGAGCGCTTTTCCACTTGGCTTGTGTGTATACCAACGGCCCACCCAGCGGATGCCGGCGCCACAAGGCCACCAAAAAAATGCGCCATCAGTTGATGCCCAAAGCAAATACCAATGAGCTTCTTCTGTTGATTTAAGGCACGGGCAATAAATTGCGCTAGCTCAAAGATCCACGACTCGTCGTCATAAACGCTCAGGCGACTACCGGTGACAATGTATGCATCACAATCAACCACCTCAGGCATGGCCTCTTGGACGACATAATTGGTGAACTTAATCTGTGGGTCTTGCTCAAGGAACAAATTCATAAACATGTCTGGATAGTCACCGTGCGCGGGTTGCAGGTGCTCTAAGACCGAATCGGTTTGCAAAATGCCAATATGTAGCTTCATCAAATAATCTCGAAATACCGTTCTAGCTGCCAACTGTTGAGACTGCGTTGGTATTCGCGCACTTCCCATTGGCGGCTCATCACAAAGTGATCTACAAAATCATCGCCCAGATAGCGTCTAGCAACACTTGATGTATCCAAGGCACTCGCTGCGTCACCGAGGTTGGCGGAAAACTTGGCAGCAACCGGCAAATTATCTTCTACATCATAAGCGTTACCTACAACAGGTTGCCCCGGATCTAGATTCTGCCGAATACCTTCTAGCGCCGCGCTCAGCATCGCTGCTGCTACGAGATACGGATTGCCATCGGCACCACCCACTCGACATTCAATACGCTGACTACTGTTATCGCCAGGAATCACGCGAATTGCCGTTGTGCGATTTTCGATTCCCCAGGTTGCAGCCGTGGGCGCCCAAGCGCCTTTGACCAGCCGCGTGTAACTATTAATAGTGGGCGCCAATAGAGCAAGGAATTCAGGTAAATACCGCTGCAAGCCGGCCACAGCTTGGCGCTGCAATAAAGACATGCCCTGCTCACCGTTGCCGTCAAAGAACGGGTTGGCGCCCTGGGCATCTGCGACACTGAAGTGGAAATGCCCACTCTGACCTGGATAGTCCATAGACCACTTAGCCATAAATGTTGCCATAAGCTCTTGGCGTTGAAAAAACACCTTAGTAAATGTTTTAAACAATGCTGCACGGTCCGCAGCCTGAATACCTACTTTAGATTTAAGCGCCGCCTCCCAAACACCAGGACCCGTCTCGCAGTGCAGGCCTTCAATATCGCATTCAATTGCCCGGCAGTAGTCCAGTAGTGCATTAAAGCGTTGCGACTCTACAGAGGAGCGCAGTATCGAGTAGCCAAAATTGCCGGGGGTCAATGGTGTGAGCCCACGGTAGCCTTTGTCACGAACACTATGCGGGGTTTCCGCAAAAACAAAAAATTCGTATTCAAATCCGGAGCGAACGCTTAGACACATGTCGGCATATTCAGCCAGCACATTTTTTAATCGGGTGCGGGGACACAAGGGGTGGTCGACGCCATTAGTACCTACGAACTCGCCGATGAAATAAGGACAGTTTTCGTCGGGCAACCAACGCTCCGTCTCCACTAAGAGACGAAAACTTGTGTCGGGAAACCCGGTATGCCAACCGGTGTAGGTTCCAGCATCGTAGAGCTGGTCATCTACGTCCCAACCAAAAATGCAGTCACAAAAGCCACCCTGTTTTTTTAGCAGGCTAGTAAACTTGTCGATGCCCACATATTTGCCGCGGATTACGCCATCAATGTCGGTAAGGCCTAACTTAACCTGACTAACACCTCGGTCGGCATAGTGAGTTAATTTTTGTTGCAAGGCCTCGGCATCAATATTGCCTGTCTGCGAACTTATGTGTGACATCAGCCCAACCTCCTATCGCGTTTCTTTAACCATCCGTACGCAATTCAGCGCCGCTCATTGATAATGCCTAAAACTTGCGAAAAATGCGTATTTCTCGACCCTTTTGCTCGTAATAACCTGTTTTCGGTTTCAGCCTAGGCCAAAGCGACCTTTCGAGCAAACGCGAGATATTTCTTATCGGAGTTGATAAATGTTACCAAGCGACACGTAGTGCCCTAAGCCCTTGCTATACGGTCAAAATTTGGCGCTGCTACCCTGTGGATAAGTTTGAGGATAACTTGTGTCATTAACCTGTATATCTACAGAAATCTATTTAAATTGATTTTTACAGTATATTAAAAAAACCATCAAAAGCGATTAAATTCAATAAGTTAGAGTAGGGTTATGTCATTTGAATTGAACGTTCGACGCCATGTCATGACATATCATCGTTTTGTTTTCTAATGTGCATAAAGCAATCCGTTTGCATGTAAGTAGTTACTAACCCGCAAAGCCCTACCGGCAATAAATTTCCTCTAATTCACTCCGGGTCACCACGAAATTCACACGTTAGAAAAATTATCACAACAAATATATGCTGCACAGGTATGGGCAAATTTAGAGCTTTTTAACTACACCCCGCTCAATTACCGTCACCAATTTTAACTACCGCCAATCTGCCCCGTTAAGGGGGAAAGGATGCGCAAATAAGACGCAATTGACAGCCAAAACACGCCAAAAATCAGAGGAGAAAGTCACCGATCAGTGCATCAGGTTAAACATCTTGCGGCGGTACTTGCCGGCGATCTCATTGCCCTTACCTAGCATGTTAAACACCCTAATCATTGTCAGCCGACCGATATCTTCACGAAACTCGCGGTCTCCGCGCAAAATCTCCATACAACTGTCCAAACCATCTTCAAACCGCTCTGCAACAATCAGTGCAATTGCTAACTGATATCTGATTTCAAGATCATCAGGCGTGCTGCTAATTGCTTGCTGGAGCGCATCTAAGGAATCCATGGCCGCTACCTCTTCAACAAACTCAAGCCTGTTCTGAGGTCGCTCGAGCTCCGTAGTGCCGTCAGGAATGGATGCTAGCACTGTGCGCGCATCATCTAGGTCACCCTTACGCACTAATGCGTCAGCCAGCTCCACGCGCAAGGATTGATTTTTGGGCTCTTCTTGAATGCTCTCCTGCAACACTGCAATTGCACTGGCAAAGTCACCTGATGCCAGCATGGAATCTAGGTCGCCCTTAATCGCGTCCACCGCTGATTCGGTGAGACCATTCAAAATTGCACGTAGCTGAGTCTCATCTGCCGGGCCATCGATTTGCTCGGCCATTTGACCTAGGTGAATTACGCGAATACTGGGTAAGCCCTGTACCTGCAGTCGCTGGGCTAAGTTTTGATCAATAGATACGTCCGACAGGGCCAGTACAAATTTGCCCTGATACTCCGTGAGCAATTGTTCTAGCAGAGCTCTACCTTGAACCGATAAGGGAATTTGCTCGGCCCAAAATAGTACGACTACGGGAATAGATTGCGATTTGTCGATAACGTCGGTTTGGAACGATTCAGCGGTAACGTGGATTGGCGCGTGAACTTGCATGAATAAAGAGTCCTTTTGCTGGGCCACTGTCTCTGAGCGACCTACTTATGAGTGATCTGTTTATAAATTTGCGGGGCTGGCAACTTTGTCTGCATTGTCAAAGCTATTTTGCGGCCACCAAGATTTCTAAACAATAATTGTTATCGTGGTCTAAATCACCTTGTCGAAGGAAATTTGCCGCGTTAGTGGTTTTTTGCCAATCCAATCGAAACCTTCGTTTTGCGTGGCAACAACCAAGCTCGCTAGTTCGTCATGAAGCTCTGCAAACATCTCGTCAACCAGATTAACTGCATTGTTCTGAGCGCTGACATGACCTATTACAACGTGCAGGTCTTTATGCGCTAACAACTTCAGCAGATCTCGTGCTTGGGCATTGGAGAGGTGTCCATGATCTGCCGCCACCCGGCGTTTCAAAGCGGGTGGATAAGCGCCAGCAAAAAGCATATTACGATCGTGATTAGCTTCTAGCAGTAAATGCGTACAGTGTTCAAATTGCTTCACCACGTGGGGCGTCACACTACCAAAGTCGGACAACACACCTATTTTGGTAGCGTCTTTCGACAAGACGAATTGAGTAGGCTCTCGAGCGTCGTGCGGCACTCTGACCGGATTAATCAACACCCCTTGCACTTCAAATGGCGCATCGCCATCGAAGGCGTTGCACTGAAAATCTTGTGGGCTATTTTTCAACGTGCCGTGAGAGGCATAAACAGGAATAGCATAGCGATGAGATAAACCTGCTACACCGGCAATGTGATCACTGTGCTCATGGCTGACCAAAATCGCAGTGATATCGCCGGGGCTCATTTCTAACCGGGCTAAACGCTGCTCGGCTTGCTTACGGTTAAAACCACAGTCGACTAAAAAAATTGCATCACCAATAGCAACCAGCGTACCGTTGCCACGACTACCACTACCTAAGGATGCAAAACCGCCCATTAGGTGGCGAATTCTCTGATCAGTACAAGGATCTGTTGAGCTTTGTCGGCATCGCTCATAGGCGCGCCGTCTTGCACAATAATGACATTAAAACCGCTGTCATCATCTTCTGACATTTGGATCAGCGCGTTAACCCGCCTAGATTCGTTATCACAAGAAAAAGTAATTCTGCACAAAACACCGTTACTTGCCTCGCCAGAAAATAGCTCTGTAGCAATGGTCACGTCGTACTCGCCGGTTTCGCTGCTTTGCTCGTTTACTTGTATATCAGCATTCTTCATTGCTTGACCCAATGTGGCCCATGCCCGGGTACGGTCAAGATAAAGCTTCAGCACTGGTATACCGTCAGCATTGCGCAACAAGTCGGTTTTTGCACTAGCGCCAATTTGCAGGGCCACTTTGGAAACTGTTGTCTCAGCGACTCGTGCCGCGATATAGCCACCAATTTCGTTAAGCAAGCTGCGTTCGGCAGTGGTCATATTTGACTGCAGGTCGTTGAGAGACACTACATCGTCTGCTGTAATTTCACCTTGGGCATCATTCTCGTGACGAATGTGTACTTCAGTAGACTGCGGCTGTAGGCCCTGCTCTACTCGAATGAGGAATCTGTCTTTACCGGTGTAAACTTCGGCACTGGCTTCTTCACCACGTTTGTTGTTACGCAGCAGCGTTCGCACCACGTCTCGATAGTCTTTATCTTCTATGCTTAGCCATGCGGTATTAAGACGTCCGACTTCTGGTCTATCCGCCTCCAAAACAATGCCGTTATCAGCAAAAAACTGCTTCATCTTTGGCCATGCTGTAGTAGCCGGTTCAGGCACCACTAACCAATTACGTCCGTCCAATGCTTGCAGACGCACTTCGTCACGATTATCACTGGCGTAAAGCGCATCCGGTAGCGGCGGTCTATTCGGATAAAACGAGGCATTACGTTGCTCTGGAATAACCGGCACCGGAATAGGATTCTTTACCACGCTATCGTCAAGATCGCTCGGTATCTGCAAAGGCGGCAGCGGCTTAGTATCAATATACGAATCTTCCTCAGGGGCACCACCCCCCAACCAACCACAACTTGTGCTCAGACAGGCAAGCAATAAAACACTTATAAATCTCATTCAGCTGCTCCGGCTGTAGTTACTGCGTCACGCACTTTTTCATGATGTTGGACACTTAATGGAATAAGCGGTAAACGAATACCCGCCTGAATACGGCCTAGTTCACTGAGTACCCACTTTGTAGGGGTTGGCGATGACTCTAAGAACAGAGCATCGTGCACAGGTTGCAACCTTGCGTCCAAATTTTGGGCTCGTTCATGGTCACCCTTCAGGTAACTGGCACAAAATTCTGACATCAACTGAGGCAGCACATTAGCAGTCACAGAAATTGCACCTGCCGCGCCTAAAGTCATCATTTCTAAAGTTTGTGCATCTTCACCTGAAAGCAGAAAAAAGTCGTCTTGGGCTGGACCAGTTAGCTGGTTCTTAATGGCAGTGATTCTAGTGGCATCGCCACACGCATCTTTAATGCCCACGATATTAGAAAAATTAGCCAGCCTTGCTACGGTTTCTGCCTGCATATCGCAGCCAGTTCTGGGTGGCACATTGTACAAAACAATAGGCACCGTAGTGGCTTCAGATATCGCTTTATAATGCTGATACAGACCTTCCTGGGTTGGGCGGTTGTAATAGGGCGTTACCAACAAGCAGGCATCTGCACCCAGTGCTTGGGCTTCCTGAGTTTGGTGAATGGCCTCAGCGGTGGAGTTGCTGCCGGTGCCTGCAATGACGGGAATACGCTTTGCAACCACTTCGATGGTGCGTTTGATCATCTGTAAGTGCTCATCGGTATCTAATGTCGCTGATTCGCCAGTAGTACCCATGGGTACAATGCCGTGGGTGCCACTTTTAATATGCCACTCTATAAGGCTGTCCAAAGCCACCCAATCGATGTCGCCGTTGTCGCGCATTGGGGTAACTAGGGCAACAATGCTCCCTGTTAGCATAAGGTTCGCCTATGTGGTTTCAGTAAAAGCGAAATGGTACGCAGGCGTGGTGTAGGTAACAAGCTCTGAGTCACCAGTTAACACCACATATCGCACATTTTTCCGCTATTTCTTGCTGTCTTTTGTGCCTTTTTTTAAACTGGCAATCAATGCTCTATGAGCAAACTCTGACGCAACTGGCGATCGAGGTATCTTACATGAGCTTGGGTAGACGTATTTAAACCTGCCATGCTCTGACTGCGAGCCTTATCTTTGATACTTGCAGCCAAATCTTCTAATTGCACCAGTACCGCCGAGCGCGCTAGGGCATCAAATTTGCCCCCACCATCATTGAGTATTGTCGCTAGGCGAGTGACCAGCTCAATTTGCAGGTACTGACGAAAGCTACTGACATCTCCACCCATATCTGCGGCAAAAACGCCTTTCGTCAGGTCCCTCATCATTTGCCCGAGCTGATATTCATTGCCGTAAGTACTTGAGTCGGTAACACGCCGCAAAGTTTTAGGGTGCAGCAAATGCGCCATTACATCTTTTTGCACAGACAAAAACATTTCATGAATCTTAGGGTCTTCAGGGTCATCAAAGAAGTCGAAGCCTCTGCGCTGCCGTTGCAGCTTGCTAAACAAGGGTTGAGACTGTTCAAGAACATTGGGTGCAAAAATATAGTCGTTGAGCACTTTCATTGCCCGCCGCTGCTGCGCGGCAGAAACTGGTTCATAGGGTGAAAGATCAGAGCTGCCCGGCGGTAGACGATTAATATGCACACCGCCAACATATCGTGAAACCACTCCGGAGGAGCGCTTAAACTGATTCATCAGCACCACGTAATTGTTATACAGCTTTTGATAACTTGCGCCCTGATAAGACTCGACCAGCTGCACCTGCACAGCTTTTAAATGCTCTAAGCGTTGCTCGGCGTAACCAATAGCATCGCTGCTCAGATCGTAAATATTAATGTGCGGATCAATACCACGCCCCGGACTACGCATGTCATCGGCGTCATTACCGTAGGTCAGCTGAGGCTCGCTGGCTCTGGCCAATATTTTTTCAAGGTGCGCTGCTTCATCGGCGTCGGCAAATTCAGAGTAGGCATACGTGATAGCCCAGTTATCATAAGGACCAGGGTGATTTTGATAAAACAACGTTTGCGGCTTATTGCCAGGCGCAACATTCACCGCCTCGTAATCCATAACCGATGCAGAAAGGCCCTTTTCGGCCACTGCCACGGGGTCAAACACATCGGGTAAAAGTTGGCTGGCGCGCATGTTATGGGTTAAGCCTAAGGTGTGGCCAATTTCATGTAGCGTCAGCATATATATGCTGTCTATGATCAGCTGCTCACGCAGGACCTCTGGGGCACTACTCGCTAACAGAGCCTGATCAGCAAACAAAAAGTCCGCCTGCATCTGATAACCCAAATCACAATATTTACCGTGTTTACCCGCTGGCCGAGAGTGGCTCGGAGTTGGCTGCAATAATTCTTTAATCTTCAGGCGGCTCGTCAAATAGGCGAATTCCAACATTATGTCAGCGCCAATAATCTGGCCTGTGCGAGGGTTTGAAAAAGACGGGCCGTAACCACCAAACGGTGGCGTTGGCGATGAGGTCCAACGCAACACGTTGTAACGAATGTCTCCGGCGTCCCATGTAGCGTCATCTGGCTGTACTTTAATTTGAATAGCATTGCTGAACCCTGCCTTCTCAAAAGCACTGTTCCAACTTAGGCCTGCGGTTTTGATAAGGTCTCGGAACTCATAAGGCGTGGTGTTTTCTATCCACCAAGTAATAGGTTCAACGGGATCGGAAATTTCTGCGGTGGGGTCTTTTTTCACCAAATGCCAGCGATTGATTACATCTTTGTAGGGTGCTGCATCACGGCTGGTTAGGTCGGTAATACGATCGGTAAAAAAACCGATGCGATAATCGTCCCGGCGTGGTCGATAGTCCGTTGCTGGCATAGCAATAAAATTATGCTGAATAACAGCGCTTACATAACGGCTATCTGTAACGTCTTCACCACCCAATACTTTAGGCGCCTGATCTTCGTAAACCAGATCTGTAACAACCAAAGTATTGTCTGGATAGCTGGCAAGTTTAACTATTTTGGATCGATCCTTATTCAACTTACCTAAGGTGAACGCTTTACCTGGTTTTTCGTCGGGCCTAGGTGAGGCCTTAATTTGACTCAGGGCTTCGCCTATAAATACGCCACCCACGTCGACTAAAATATCACCGCTGGCTTTATCCTCAGCGACAACTTTAGCGACGGCTAAAACTGCTCCTGGCACATTGGCATCTGCTGCGCGGCTCAAAGGACTTTCTGGGTCTAAATAGAACAAGGTATTTGCTTGCACAAATTCAACGCGATCAAAATGCCGGGTAATTTTGAGCACCTTGTTATCTCTGTATTGGCCGCGAAAATGCCCGCCTTCCACCACGCCATCGCCTAAAGTGACGGTATGAATAAATTCCTTGCCGAGCTGATCTGCCTTAATACGGAGGTGGACCGAGCCGTCACTTGGCTTACGATACAGGGTAAAGAAACCAGCAATAACCTCGTCATCTTTAATCACAGCTTCTATGCTTTTAATTTCGTCCTTGCCCGCTTCTGCTGCAGTCTTTGCCGCTGCAATCGCCTTGGCAGATGCAGCAACTTTTGCTTCGCCACAGCCAACCAAAGCAATGATCACGCAGAGACTTAGAACGAAATTTCGCGTCAAAAAATTGTGTAATGATCTCATCGCGCCGGTCCTATTTCGTTATTTTTAAAGTGCCTATGTGCCTGCTTAATCTGAGCGTTGTACGTTATCGCTTGAAGAGGTTAAGTGGGCATCTCATTCTGGTCTTCATCTAGCGCTTCATGCATATCCGGCCAAGCTGAATAAATAGCCTTTATCAGTGTAGCCAACGGAATAGCAAAGAAAACACCCCAAATGCCGCCAATGCCGCCGAAGGCAAGGACCGCAATAATAATGGTGATTGGGTGCAGATCTACTGCCTCGGAGAACAACAAGGGCACTAAAACATTGCCATCTAAAAATTGAATAAACATGTAGGACAACATGATCCAGCCAAGATCTAAGGACCAGCCAAACTGCAAAACTGCCACTGCGAAAACAGGCAGGGTCACTACGGCTGCGCCAACAAAGGGAATGAGCACCGACAAACCAACGATCACCGCCAACAGCGCGGCGTAATTTAAACCAAGGAGAATAAAAGTAAGGAAGGTGGCACTGCCAACTATTAAGATCTCCAACACCTTGCCACGCACATAGTTACCCAACTGAACGTTCATCTCAACGCCAACGGAATCTAGTAGTGGGCGCTTCTTTGGCAAAGTGGACACCACCCATGCCATAAGCGCGTATTTATCCTTGAGTAGAAAAAATACCGAAATAGGCACCAAGACTAAATAAATTAGCAGACCAAAAACAGAAAAAACTTGGGAGAATGCGGTTTCGAGAATGGCCCCGCTGACGTTACCCAATTCACGGGCACCCTGCTCAACAATTGCCGCTACCTGTGTCTGAGTCACATATTCAGGAAATCGCTCGGCCAAATTAAGCAAACCTTCTTGCAGACGTGTCACCAATGTTGGCACCAAACGACCCAAGCTCTGCACTTGCTGCCAAAGCAATGGCACGATGAGGAAAACAATAGCCATGACTGAACTGACAAACAGCAACACGGATATATTCACCGCCAAAATTCGCGGCATACGCATATTTTGCAGGCGCGTCACCAGCCCTTCCAATAAGAAGGCAATCACCAGTCCAGTGAGTACCGGCGCCAACGCACCACCAAGGGTGTAGAGCAAAACCATGATCACACCCAAGGCAAGCACCAAATAAACGGCATCTTCCTGAGAAAAGTAGCGGTTCAACCAGCCGCTGATTATATTTAAAAAGTTCATGCTTTTTTCTGTATCAGGTAAGTAAAAATTCCGTCTTCTTCAGTGGACGACATCAGTTTATGCCCGCTTTGCGAAGCAAATACGGAAAAGTCCCTAGCGGAGCCGGGGTCTGTAGCTTGCACACGCAAAATTTGTAACGGTTGCAGCTCATTAAGGGCCTTTTTGGCTTTCAATAACGGCATTGGGCACATTAAACCTTTGAGATCTAGGTCCGTATCCACATTTGGTTCGGAGTTAGTTCCGGCAGTTGCATCGATTGAGTTTGAGTTGCTCATATTATCCATCTTAATTATGGGCGAAATGTACCACAGACTTGTGAATTTAGCCCACTAGGCCGCAATTCTAGACTTTTTTTACTGCATAACTTTCCTAACAGTTCAGATAGCGTACTATCGGGCTATGAACGACCGAAGCACGACCTCAAATCCCGCTCCATTTCGGCGCCTTATTCGACTCGTTATGAAAAAAAGCGCCCTTACCGCGTTATTGCTAATGCCGGCGCTCAGTGCATCGGCACCCGACGACCTGCCCAGCCTTGGCGACAGCTCTTCGCGCATTGTCTCGCCGCAAATGGAGCAGCAAATTGGTGAAATATTTTTAAAGCAACTGCACGCTGCACTGCCTTTATCAAAAGATGTGCTTATCCAATATTATGTTGAGCAGCACATGTCCACGCTGGCTCAATATTCGAGCCTACAGACCGCCTTGAAAACCGTTGTAGTGGTTGATAATCCAAACATCAATGCATTTGCTGCACCGGGTGGCATTATTGGAATCAATTTAGGGCTACTTATATACGCCCAAGACAGCGATGAGTACTCCTCAGTTATGGCCCATGAAATGGCTCATCTTAGCCAACGGCATTTCGCTCGCGGCATTGAGGCTCGCCAAACATCGGCTATACCAAATTTGGTTGGACTGCTCGCAGCAGTATTAGTCGGTGCAGCAGGCGGGACCGATGCTGCGCTGGCGGCTTTAACAACCGTGCAAGCCGCAGGTCAGTCTCGGCAACTGCGCTTTAGCCGAAACCGTGAACAAGAAGCGGACCGCATTGGACTGAACACTTTGGCCCGCGCCAATCGCGACCCACAAGCAATGTCGCGCATGTTTGAAAGAATGCAAAGAGCCTACCGGTTCACCAGACGCCCCCCTGAATTTTTGCTCACCCACCCTTTATCAGAAACTCGCATAAGTGATGCTAAGAGTCAGGCACGTGAATACGCAGACAAGGTTCAACCTGAAGACAATATAGAAAACCAAAGAGACGGTTTCGACTATCAACTTATGCGCGCACGCGCCAGAGAGCATTACGTCACAACCCCCGGCGCAGAAATTGAAACCTACCGTAATGAACTTGAAGACGACCCTCAAGACCTGACCATTCAATACGCCTTGGCGCTGTCGCTGAGTAAAAACAAAGAGCACGCCGAAGCGGTGCAATTGGTAGAAAATCTTTATCGGCAAAACCCGCGCAGTGTACTGTATACGGGAGCATTGGCTGAAGTGATGATGAAGGCAGAGCGGCACGCTGAAGCTCAGCGTTTGCTCAATGCTACGCTGCAGCTATACCCCGAAAACTACCCTCTAGAAATGCTGCTGGCCCAGAGCAAAATAGCCACAAAAGACTTTATGGATGCTGAGCTATTACTAGAAAATCAAGCCAGGCTGCGGCCCAATGATGTCAACA
This sequence comes from Gammaproteobacteria bacterium, assembly GCA_963581445.1. Taxonomy (GTDB): domain Bacteria; phylum Pseudomonadota; class Gammaproteobacteria; order Pseudomonadales; family Azotimanducaceae; genus UBA4421. Next base: position 12,726 of record CAUZON010000040.1, read on the forward strand.
TTTGGTATGAACTGGCGGAAACATCTGGTTTGGCGGGCAATGTTACGGGCGTGCACTTGGCCAGAGCTGAATACTTTTATTTGAACGGTGCGTTTCACAGGGCTATTCAGCACTTAGAATATGCCCAACGCTTAGTCGACGACAAAAACTTTCAGCTGGAAGCTAAGTTGACGCAAAAAATTCAAGATCTTCGCACCGAAATCCGCAGAGCCAATAGCTAGCTGACCATCGGACACATCAGGCTTTAGACCAGCTTTTAAGTAATGTGGGAATCAAGCCTGAAAAGCCAACATACGATCTAAAGGCATCTTTGCTCGCAAACCCAATTCTGCATCAACGTGAATCTCATTAGCTGAACGATAGGCTACGTCTGTTAACAGTCGATCTAAATTACGCAGTTCATTCATAGCCATCCAAGGGCAGTGGGCACAGGAGCGGCAAGTAGCGCCATCACCAGCTGTGGGCGCTTCAATAAAGGTTTTACTTGGATTTTCTCGACGCAGTTTGTGAAAGATACCCCTATCTGTAGCAACAATAAATGTCTCGTTAGGTAACTCTTTTGCGGCTTTGATAATGGCGCTGGTAGAACCCACGGCATCGGCAATATCAATCACTGCTGCCGGAGATTCAGGATGCACAAGTATCCCCGCTTCAGGGTAAACCCGCAGCAAATCAGTCAGCGCCTTAGCTTTAAATTCTTCGTGGACCACGCAGGCACCACTCCAGAGCAACATATCTGCCTGAGTCTGAGTTTGGATATAGGCGCCCAAATGTTTGTCTGGTGCCCATAAGATTTTTTCGCCATTGGCTTTCAGGCTTTCAACAATCTCCAAGGCACAGCTGCTGGTCACCACCCAATCTGCCTGGGCCTTTACTTTGGCTGAAGTATTGGCGTAAACCACTACCGTGTGGTCTGGATGAGCTTGAATAAATTCGGCAAAATCTTCCGGTGGACAACCCAAGTCTAAAGAACACTCGGCTTGCAATGTGGGCATAAATACACGTTTTTCAGGCGACAGAATCTTCGCCGTTTCGCCCATAAAGCGCACCCCAGCAACGACCAATTTGTCGGCCTTATGATCGCGCCCAAAACGCGCCATTTCCAACGAGTCGGAAACAAAGCCACCAGTCTGCTCGGCCAGGTCTTGAATATCGCCGTCAACATAATAATGGGCAATAAGCACCGCGCCTCGTGCTTTTAGCTTTTGCGCAATTTGCGCCTTGAGCTGAGTGCGCTCCGAATCATCTAGAGCTAAGCTGCCCACCAAAGGCACTTGTTCAGGCGAAAGACTGTAGTCTGGAAGGCTCTGATTAGGCATATTGCGGATCATCATTGGTTAGTTGAGAAACAAAATTTTAGGTCCAAACGACATCAAATGCGAACACCTACATTTAAACTATTTATCGACGCGCTCCGCAGACACTCTAAACTCGCCCAAAATAGAGTTCAAACAGCCCATAGTCAGCGACTCGTTAAACATACAGGCCAGCCACCGCACAGCATAGGCGTAATTAGAAACCGAGCAAGCAGATGAAAAAGCACACATGACATCGAAAAAAATTATTTTTCTCATCACGCCGTCTGCGACAGGGTCTGCGGTAAAATCTATGACGGAGGAAGCCGCAGAAGAAAATCATATTTTGCTGCCCAAAGCATTTGAGCACTGCGGCTGGGAAGTTACGCGCACAACCCACGAGGCGCTGAGCCTTGGACGTCACGGAGTTGAGATAGCAGGTGGCTTAGCTGCGCACCACGACCTTATTTGGCCGGTGGGTTTTGGACCCAAAAACGGATTTTTGGATCGCAGCGGACTACTCGCTAGCGTTGAGTCCACTGAACTTATTACACCCATCTCCACACAAATTCTGCACCATGGCAAAAGTGCCTGGGCTGAACACTGCCCAGAAACCCATGTATCGAATAATCCCAACACCCTCTTAAAGCTATTGTATAGCGAGCAAGGATCCTGGGTACTCAAACCTATGGCTGGCAGTTTTGGCAGGGGCGTACAAATCATCAATGCAGAACAGGGTCCGCGATTAAAAAAGGTTCTGGCACAATCTCCCGGTAGCTATTTTTGCCTACAACGTTTTTTACCCGAAATCAGCACAGGTGAAATACGCACGCTGGTGGTGGGCGGAGAAATTATTGGCAGCTATCTACGCAAACCTACCAATGAATTGCATGCAAATTTGGCTCAAATGGCCAGTACAGAAAAAATCCAACTAGAAGGGCCTGCGGCCAAATTGGTTGCGCGCATTCAACAAGATCTGGTCGACAAACGCATTGGTTTTGCGTCTATAGACACAGTAGGGCATTGGCTGATGGAGGTGAACATTGCCAATCCAGGCGGACTGGGCACATTGAACCGATTGTACGAACACGACTTTGGGCCAAAAGTTGTGGGGGCTGTTGAGCGCTTTTTAAACTAAAAACACCCAACTAAATTGCCTTTTACACATATCAAAGTGGCCTTAAAAAAGGCTTTGCCTCAAATATAAGACTTCGCTTCGGCCCAAACGTTATATGGAACCGCCATCTACGCGAATTACTGTACCTGTGGTGAAACTCGCGGAACTACTAGCCAGGTATAATGCCGCCCCAACTATTTCATCAGGTCTGCCTCCACGCCCTAGAGCTTGGCTAGATTTTGCTCTGCGCTCAAACGCAGTCATGTCCCAGGCTTTGGAAATATCCGTCAAAAACGGACCCGCAGCGATACCGTTGACTCGAACATTTGGCCCTAAAGCAAAAGCAAAAGAACGCGTTAACGCATTCAAACCTGATTTTGCTGCGCCATAAGGTTCAGACGCAGGCGATGGAGAAAGAGATGCAACGCTACTGATATTTATAATGCTGCCGCCCTGGCCTTCTGCCATACGCTCGCCCACATTGGCCATAAGGCGAAACGGGCCCTTTAAGTTAACGCCAATAACTTTATCAAACAGCTCTTCGCTGACTGACGATAGCTTGTCGTACAAGGGCGACATGCCCGCGTTGTTAATGAGTATGTCGATGCGCCCAAAGCGCTCGTAGGCCGCCTCAACCATTGCATCGATCTCGCCCCAGTGACCAACATGACAGCCATATGCCAAGGCTTGTCGCCCCATAGCTTCTATTTCGGTAGCGACACTGGCGCACGCGTCGGCTTTACGACTGGTGATCACCACATCAGCACCGCGGGCGGCTAACGCCAAGGCCATTTCTCGACCCAGTCCTCGGCTACCACCCGTTACCAAAGCCACCTTGCCAGTGAAATCAAATAGTTCATCCATATCCATGCTCTCCCAAGCGCCTGCTCACTCTAATCAGTGAAGATTGATAAACGTCAGTTGTAGCACCAAATGCTGTCGAGGTTAAGGGCTGTCGGAGACTGTTAGTTAGTCGGGTTAAACCTATTCGTGAAAAATCGTATAAATCAGGCGGCCCAGAATATTAGGTAATAAATACTCGTAGATAAGACACCCAGACAACATTCTACTTTGGCTTTTTTCAATGCTAATATCTGATTCCGAACATGACTGATGCCACCAATTTATGGGGGCAGTACGGATCAGTAACGACATAGCAGCTACTCACCCCCAGCCAATATTATTTGGGCTGGGTCACGGCTGAACAGACGACTGCTTCGCCATTACAGGCAAACCTATCAGAGCGGATATTTATCGGATGATCCAAAAATTAAGGTCGACGCGGACTTTACGCGTTGCATAGAACTTTAAATTGCGCACGCAAGAGATTATTTAAAGGGAGAACGATGTGGGAATGTTAGACGGTAAAGTTGCACTGGTCACCGGTGCAGGTGGCGGCTTGGGTCGCGCCCACGCAATTCTGCTAGCTAAAGAGGGCGCTAAAGTAATAGTCAATGACTTAGGTGGTGCTCGAGATGGCACCGGTGCCAGCGCATCTATGGCAGATAGCGTGGTAGATGAAATCAATGCAACTGGTGGCGAAGCCATAGCCCACTATGGCTCGGTCACATCTCGCGCTGACGCTGAAGGCATGGTCAAAGCAGCCGTAGACAGCTTTGGCAAAATTGATATCCTTATCGCCAATGCTGGCATTCTGCGCGACAAGTCGTTCAAAAATATGACCGACGACATGTGGGATGTGGTTATGGACGTGCATCTGCGCGGCACTTATTTGGTCACTAAGGTCGCATATGATCAAATGATTGAACAAGGCACTGGCGGGCGCATCATTATGACCAGCTCTACCTCAGGCTTGCTGGGTAACTTTGGACAAACCAACTACGGTGCCGCCAAAGCGGGCATTGCTGGTTTTATGCGCTGCTTATGGCTGGAAGGCATAAAGTACGGTATTACCGTTAACGTATTGGCACCTACAGCCACTTCTCGCCTAACAACAGATATCTTACCTGAAGACATCCAAGAGGACTTTCCACCTGAAGCAGTTTCACCTCCAGTGGTTTGGTTGTGCACAGACGAAGCCAAAGACGTCAGCGGCAGACAGTGGCTGGTAGCCGGAAACAATGTCTCACTACTGAGCTGGCAGGTAACGCCTATCGCTCAGCGCAGTGCCAGCGGTGCGGTTTGGGACGTAGCAGAAATTGGCGAGAAAATTCTCGCCAGCAAAGAAAATTGGCCACCGGTCAATCCATTACGTGGCGCTTAATCCCGCCTTTCACTTTTATGGAGCGATAAAAATATGAACTTTGGTTTTACAGAAGAACAAAGCCTGCTCAAAGATCAAGTTGAGCGGTTTATTAAACAAGCATGTCCAATGCCTAAGGTGCGCGAAATCGCAGCCAGCGAGAGCCGTTTCGACAGCGCACTTTGGCAGCAAATAGCGGACCTTGGCTGGTTGGGCCTAACTATTCCCGAAGCGCACGGCGGCCTTGGTTTAAAATGGATTGATCTCACTGTGGTACTTGAGGCCGCGGCGGAAGGCCTGTGCCCATTGCCCATTGCTTCACAGGCATTGGCCAGCGCAGCGGTGCTGACTTGTGGCAATGACAAACAGAAAGACGAATGGCTTCCGGCCATGGCTTCCGGCTCCGCCATTTGCACCATTGGATTGTATGACGAAGCCAACTGGATTGACCCTAAGGCAATTACTGCCGAAGCGCATGCCAGCGAAGGTGGCTACATACTGAAAGGCACTAAGCCCTTCGTTAATGACGCCGCAGCCGCAGACTATTTACTTTTGGCGGTCAACGGACCGAACGGTTTAGCCCTAGCTGCAGTTGCTAAAGATAACGTCAAGATTACGCACCAGCCGACAATGGATACCACCAAACCAATGGCAAGTGTGAATCTAGACGGCGTGAGTATCAGCGCAGAATTCTTACTGCCAATGAGCGAGAACCAACTGGCATTTTTAACCGACTGCGGCGCTGTGGCCACCACAGCAGAAATGGTCGGTGCTGGCGCAGCTATTTTGGCAATGACCAGCAGCTATGCCAAAGAGCGCATTCAATTTGGTAAGCCTATTGGTCAGTACCAAGGGGTTAAGCATCGTCTGGCTGATATGTATGTAGATTTAGAAAGCTATCGGTCACTCAGCTATTATGCGGCCTGGTCCGTAGATGACGATGTTGCAGGGCTGGCAAAAGCTGTGTCTTTGGCAAAAGGCTATGCTTCGGACGCCTTTGCACAAATTGGCATCGACGGCGTTGGCTTGCATGGCGCCATCGGCTTCACGGCGGAATACGATGCACAACTTTATTTAAAGAGATCTAAATGGGCTCGTCCAATGTATGGCGACTCTGATTATCATATGGACCGAATCGCAACCTTAGGAGGTTTGTAATGGATTTTGATTACACCGCAAGCGAACAATCTTTTCGCGAAGAAGTACGCAGTTTTATTAGCGACAACCTGCCACCCAAGAAAGAGCGCGACAAAAATTTTCTCGCTAACTGGCTAGAAAAAGTGCGCGCCAAAGGCTGGGTTGGTTTTGCTTGGCCAAAAGAATTTGGTGGCAGCGAAGGCGGCTTGATAGAGCAAACTATTTTGCGTGAAGAGATGGCGCTGGCCAAAGCACCACCACTAGGCACATCAATGATGGGCCTCGCTTGGGTGGGACCAGGCATTATGCAATACGGTACTGAAGAGCAAAAACGCAAATTCATCCCTGACATTTTGGACAGCAAAGTCACTTGGTGTACTGGTTATTCTGAGCCAAACCACGGATCTGACTTGGCGGCCATTCAGTGCAAGGCAGAACTTAAGGGCGATCACTATTTGGTCAATGGGCAAAAAATTTGGACCACTGGCGCGCCTTGGTCACAGTGGATTATTTTGCTCACCCGCACAAAATTTGATGTGGCATCTAAACACGATGGCATTACCTGTTTTTTAGTGCCAATGGATGCACCAGGCGTTGAAGTTCGCCCCATACAAAATATGGCAGGCGACAAGCACTTTGCAGAAATCTTCTTCACTGACGTTCAAGTACCGGTAGAAAACCGACTCGGCGCTGAAGGCGAAGGTTGGAACGTAACCGTGTCTGCGTTGGCTAACGAACGCTCGAGCATTGGTGAAGTCACACAAATGTTTGAGAAACTCGAAAATCTGAAAGAGCTAGTTAAAACCACTAGCAAGCAAGGCCAGCCTGCCAGCAAAGACCCTAAAGTAAGACGCAGCATTGCACGCTTTGAAATGAAAGTTGCCGCTATGAAGTTTAATGGCCTGCGCTATCTGACAAAGCAAATTAAGGGTGAACCACTGACATCAGAAACTTCGGTTAACAAGCTACACCGTGCGAGCTTGGAAATTGAAATAGACGATTTCGCAGTGCAGCTAATGGGTCAAGCCGGCTTACAGCTGCGCGGCGGTGAAAGTGCTGTAGATGGCGGTACATGGTCTAAGTCGGCTTTGAATTGGCCAAATGTAGTGATTGGTGGTGGTACGCCAAATATTCAACGCAATATTATTGCTGAACGTCTATTAGGTCAGCCTAAAGACTAACAATGAATGTTTGTTAGATGCAAACTTGGCGCAAAGCTGGACTACTCTAGATTTGCGCCATGGCCCTACCTAATTAGAGCCGGCCGCCCTCAGTCCCTGAAACCTAACTTGAAAAGCCAGCCTCAGTTTTTAACTCTTAGAGCACCTGCCAAAGATTTTTTGCCGTGCACTTCGGTGAACTGATCATGCTGCCAAACACACTCACCGCCAACAAAGACACCATCCACCACACCGTCTGATCTATTGACCAGTTGATGGCAGTCAAAGACGTCTCGATATTGATACTGGACACTGGCCTCACCATCGTACTTTACTAAATTGGTTGGGTTGAACAATGCCATATCCGCCCTTGCGCCTACTTCTAACCGCCCTACATCTAAGCCAAAAAAATCTGCCGGCTCTTGGGTTAGTCGACTGACCATATGGCTGAAAACTTCTTCGGAATCTTCCAAACCAATTTTAAGTGCACGCAGATTGCCGTCGAAGAAAGCCATATTAGTCACGTGCGCACCGCTATCGTTGAACCCGGGCAAAAGTTTGGGGTGTAACAATAATTGTTTGATCACTTCTGGATCTTTATTTGCCGCTACATAATGCCAGTGCAGGTCGCGATCAAAATGATGCAGCAAGGCCAAAAAGAACTCAGCCTCGTCAGCAATATTTTTGCCCATGGCCGCGAATGCTCGCAGTTCCTCTGCGTCATCGATGATCTCAGCCATGCTCAACCAAGCAATATAACGCTGGTAAATCCAAGCCATAGATTGATCTAACCAGGGCGACACCACGGAGCGGTATATAACCATATCGTTAAGGTCGCGGGTGAGAAACTCGTTTTCTATGCGCAAAATACGGCGCAAGTGAGCTAGGTTAAAGCCACTCTTGCCACGCATCCACATATCACGAAAGGCTTCAATGAATTCAGGCTCACTGAGAATTTCACGACGTTTAGCAACGTCTTCAAGCTCCGTCGCTATCAAACGACGCAGCAACGGATCCGCCTCAGCCAGTGGGCTCACAGCACCTTCAGAGTAAATGCGAAAAGGCGCGCTCAACGCCTGCATGCGGAAGTTACCCTGTAAAAAATCGGTGTTGAGCACATTCGCAAAAAGTAGTGCACGAGATTTGTTGGTACGGTTATTGACACTATCGATTGCAGCTAGTGCTGTCACTTTAAGCGGCTTGCCATAAATTCTGCCGCTGCTGAGCATGAACAGCCGTGTAGTCAGCACACCATCGTCCGTAGCAGGTGTCATTTGCCACACCCGTTCGTGCTTACGCAGTACGTCAGTGAGCGCTTTGTATTCTGCAAAACTCGCATATTGGGTAGGTATGCGTTTATCGAGGTTTGGTTCATTGGCCAAAAAATGCAAAGGTAAGCCGTCGGTAGACATGCCCATGTAACCGTCTTCCAGCGCCTCTTCTAGAATACCCGTCATACGCCGCAACTCAGTGCCGGTGGGTTGACGGCTAATGCTGTCTTGCAATCCCATGACCTCGATGCGCAGCATAGAATGCGGCAAAAATGGCGCCATATTAGCGGACAGCGGCAGTTCGTCTAAATGCTCCAAATATTCCTTCGGCTTGGTCCACACTGCTTTATCTGCAGTTTTAGCTAACACGCTTTTGGGTATATTTTCCACTCGAGCAAAGCAGTCGACTATAGGGTCTTGGCGTTCACTACGTTGGGCTCCGAATGCCAATCCAATACTGCAATTGCCGACAATGACGCTAGTGGTACCGTGTCGGACTACTTCGGGCAATCCTGGATCTAACTCTGCTTCCAAATCTTCATGGGTGTGAATATCTAGCAAGCCGGGGGTCAACCACAGGCCGTCTGCGTCATGTATTGTTTTGGTCTCGCTGGTAGGCAAGCGTCCTCCCAGCGCGGCGATTTTGCCATTTTTAACCGCAATATCACCCTGACGTCCGGGCCGGCCGGACCCATCAAAAACCTTTGCATTGCGAACAATTAAATCCCACTGCATAGGGGTCACCTCAATTAAAAACCAAGTTTACGGTCTTACGCCGCATTAAGCTGAACTGTGTAAGCGCAAAGTCCAGACTAAAGATAGACAAGCCAAACTATATGACTCGGTCGTTTGTAATTTTTTACGCGTTACTTTTATGCGTTATTCGGCTCTTTTACCGGACCTCTTACTAGGCCTCTGACAGGGTGCAAACAGAAAAAACTCAGCAACGTCAGCAGCACAAAAACGCTGCCACTAACCGTCAACGCGCTGCCTACGCCATACACTTCGGCTACCCAACTGATTGGAAATACACCAAGGGGCATTAAACCGTGAGACATCATATCTATACTCATAATACGCCCACGCATATTGTCGTCTACAGTCATCTGTAACATGCCGCGATTTAAAGACATATTCCAACTGCTGAGCAGCCCGATTAATGCAATCACCAGCATGGCGGCGATGGAATTTTGAGTTAACCCGAAAAAGGCGGTTATCACACCCCATGCGCCGCAGCTTAAAAGCAACCATAAGCCTTTGCGTTTTAGGTCGCCCATACCCGCCATTAAAATAGAACCAATGATGGCGCCGGCCCCCATGGCGGAGATCAGTAAACCCAAACTGTCCGCGTGACCACCCAACACATCTTCGTTAAAGGCTGGCAGTAATGTGTTCAGTGGCATACCAAAGAGAAAAGGCACAATGGACAAAATAATGAGCGCAAAGACTTTGGGGTGTTGGCCCACATAGACCAGGCCTTCGCGCATTTCATTAAATGTACCTGTCTTACCTTGCTGGGACGCTAAGCCAGGACGATCTACCCGCAACACAGTCAACGCTGACATAAGGTAGAGGCTCGCAATGACCAAATAGACAATGCCTACTCCGTAAGAGGAGGTTTTGTCGCCACCGGCGAGCCAAGCAATCAGTAATCCAGCAAAGGCAGGACCAATAATACGCGATAAATTCCAGCCAGTGGTATTCAGCGCCATAGCCGTAAATATCAATTTTTCTGGAATGAGCTCTGGTACGAAGGCGTGGCGAGAGGGCATGGACAACGCTAAAATTGTGCCGTTGAAGAAGCCGAACCAAATAAAATCCCAAAACGTTACAGCCTCGGAAAAGATGATTGCTGCCATGATCAAGGTCGCCAGGCAGTTAAGTGATTGCGCACACACTATGACCTTGCGCTTAGACAAACGATCCGCCAGTACACCGCCATACAGTGAGAATAAAATCGAAGGCAGCATAAAAGATAAGGTGACCCAGGCAAGATCCATAGCCGAGGACGTAAGGCTATACACCAACCAACCCCGGGCAATGATTTGCATATTCATGGCAAAAGAAGAACCAAGGCTGCCTACCCATAACCAGCGAAAATTAGGCACTGCCAGTGCGCTGAATATGTCTTTACTGGCCAAATCATTCCCCTATAGAGCCAGCATCATAGCAGACTGCTGCTGAAGACATTTTCATGCGGTATTTTCATGGTCTGAAGCGAATAATGGCAGGACATCAAAAGCCTGGGGGATTAAACTCTTTCCCATCGCGCGCGCATTTTTTTCGAGGCAGCGGCCTTGAACATAATTTTGTAAGTAACTTTTCAAAGCCCGCAAACTACAACAGCATTGAGTTAAACCGAGTTAACAAATGAGTTTATTAAATATTTGGCAGACACTGCGCGATCAGCGCGGCGAGACAATAACCGTACTGCTGGCATTGACCGCTTTAGGCGTGATTTCCCACCTAGTCCCTCACAGCGCTGGCATATCTACCGTGGGCGCAATTGGCATGATGGCAGCAGCGTTGTTACCCCGGCACTTATTACCGATACCGGTTCTGCTCACAGTGGTTAGTTTTGACCTAATAAACGGCACTTATCAAATTGCCGCCATGGCCTTTGTCTATGTCGCTCACTTAGCCGCAGCTTGGTCACTGACGCCAGTACTCTCCCCGGCAAAGAAGAAAATTTCAGTGCCAATCTTTGGCTGTGCTGCAGTGCTCAGCGCGGTGATTTTTTATATCGTATCTAACGCCACCCCAATAGCGCTTGGATTCTATCCAAACACGCTTGAGGGCTGGATGACCTGTTACATGGCCGGTCTACCGTTCTTACTTAAAGGCATTTTGGCCAACATCATCTTTGGCAGCATAGGCTTTTCAGGAATCTGGTTAGCACGCAAAGCCGCAAACGGCGATTTCGCCAGACTCAGAAGCAGCTAGCGCAGCTCTCATGGGGACAGCGAATGCGTTGCCCGCATTGCCCACCGAAACCCCGCTTAGCGCTGAATTAATACTCTAGGCGATAAACAACACCGCCTTTAGCCTCACTTTGATCGGGCAGCTGCTTTTCTATCAAATGTTTTTCTGCCCGGCTTTTTGCTGCCAAATCCGAGCTTGCAACAATATACCCCGCCGTTGGCGCAGCAAAGTGTGTCCCAATAATCAGTATTGGCCGATCTGAGTATTTTTCCAAAAACAAATCACGCGTGGTGGCTGAGTGAGTTTTATTCTCGTCGGCTGTTGAAGACCATTCGGGGTGGGCTATCTGACAAGGGTGATGAATCATGTCGCCGGTAATGACCGCCTCTTCACTATTAGAGGTGATATGAACACTAACATGGCCCGGTGTATGCCCGGGGGTGGGCTCCAACTGAACTTCTGCACAAACCTGATGATTGGATGCCACCAACTTTGCCAACCCCGCAGTAAATATTGGCTCTACGGAATCTTCTATAACCGGTCCATATTCCTGCTCTTCGGTGCGCCAGTAAGCCCACTCTTCTTGGGCAAATAGATACTCTGCATTGGGGAAAGTGGGCATCCAAATTCCATCTACCAACCGAGTATTCCAACCCACATGGTCTACGTGCATATGAGTACACAAAACGGCATCTATTTTCTCAGGCGCAAAGCCCGCCGCAATAAAGCGCTGCAGGAAATCTCCCTGCATCATATTCCAGCGCGGGTAACTGCGCTCTTTGTCGTTGCCAATACAAGTGTCCACAACAATTGTACGACTGGGTGTTTCGATGACCAGCGCATGCATACTCAAAATAATACGCCCTCGATCGTCAATGAAAGGCGCCAGCCAAGGCAACGCTTGCATCCGCTCTGGGGTGGCCTGAGGTAATAAATGCGGTCCAAGGGACGCTGTTGTCAGCTCTACAATTTGCGTTACCGTTACATCGCCAATCTGCCACTTCAACATAATCGCTCCCTTACTGGCTGCAATTGCGCAACTTATATGAGTGTCCAGCGTTGCAAATTCCAAGTTTATGGTCAAACATCTTATGCTTAGAAATAATTAAGACATATTGGGGAGTCAGCATGAACGAAGAAATGAATTACGAAGGTATAGGCATCAGTATCGACAACTACGTTGCAGTGGTAGAAATTCAAAAAGGACCCAATAACTTCTTCGACACCCAAATGATTAAGGATTTAGCCGACGCCTTCGAAAAAATGGACGCTAGCAATGATGTCAGAGCCATAGTCTTATGCTCAGAGGGCAAACACTTTTGTGCCGGCAACAACTTTGGCAGCGCTTCGCGCAATGAAGAGCGCGCCGACCGCAAGATTGAAGACGGCAACCCGCTTTATGCCGCGGCGGTGAAATTATTCGACACAAAAACCCCAGTAGTTGGCGCAATACAAGGCGCGGCAGTAGGTGGCGGTTTTGGGCTAGCGGTCATGCCAGACTTTCGCGTAGTTTGCCCAGAAGCACGCTTCACGGCGAACTTTGTAAAACTAGGCTTTCACCCAGGCTTTGGTTTGACTCATACGTTACCGCGCCTCATCGGTCAGCAAAAAGCCAGCATGTTGTTTTTGACTGGGCGCAGAATCAGTGGCCAAGAAGCCTTTGATATTGGTTTAGCTGATGTCATTACCGACAAAGAAAATCTTCGCGCCGAGGCTATTAAGTTAGCTGCCGAGATCGCAGAAAATGCGCCTTTAGCCGTAGTTTCTGTGCGCGCAACCATGCGCAAAGGCATTGCAGAGGCTGTAAAGAAGCAAACAGACCATGAAGGTTTGGAACAACACCGGTTACAACAAACCGCTGACCACCGCGAAGGGGTTAAGGCAGTGGGCGAGCGCCGCCCCGGTAACTTTATCGGCGCATAGCGGCAAAAGCGCACTCAGCTTAAAACTGAGTGTGTCTAGTTAGGCTGGCGCAGTTTTCGTCGATTGAAGCTGCGCCCTTTCATCTAAATCCGCGCGGATCTTTTGATAGGCTTTTTCGTCGAGCTTAAAGCGGCTAAACAGTATTGCGCCGACAACGTAGCAAACTAACGGAAACAGTCCGTATAGTCCGACCATCACCAACTGCACTTCCATAGTCTGCGCCTGATTAGGCACAAAGCCAGAAAACTCCAGTGCAAAACCCGTCATCAAAAGCATGATGCCCAAGGCGCTTTTATAAACAAAATTCCACGCAGCAAAGTAAGAACCTTCCTTGCGCTCGCCCGTGACATGTTCGTCGTAGTCAATGACATCGCCCTGAACAGAGGGTCCAATGGTGCCGCCACACCCAGCAGCCAGGCCAGCGAATGCAGCCATAACCATAATCAGCCACAGGCGTTCCCCTACCGTATCGAGGAAGGGTAAAAAGAACATACCGCCGAATGATACACCGGTGAGCAACATGCCAAAAATCCAGACGCGAATTTTGCCAAAACGCTTAGAGAGAGGCAGCCACAAAGGCACCGACAAACTAGAAGGCACCATATAGGCCAATATGACAAAGGGGGCCAAAGTTGGCGCGCCCACCACATATTGAGTTACATACAACGTTAGAGCGGCAATGGCCGCTGACCCAACGTGCTCAATAAATGTCACAACGATCAATAACCGCGCATGCGGATTATGCCAAATATCACGAAAGGCCTTAACAGGACTGCCCTGCACTCTATTTTGAAATTCTGGCCGCTCGCGTAATTGGATCACCGCATAAATCACCAACACACTCATCACGGCAACGGCTATCAAAGCATAGTCTTCAGCCAAACCGCGCACGTCACCGTTAGGTTTGAACTCTTCGGTAATGAGGAAGTACATGGTGGCCAGAGAAATAATTGAGCCAATGGTAAAAAACAAATGACGCATGCCAAAAAGGCGGCTGCGCTCATGGTAATCAGTTGTTAGTTCAGCGCCCAGCGCCATATGGGGGACAAAAAACAGCGTCATGGCTGAATAGAAAAATATAATTGCTACCGCCATCCACCAGGTCAACGCGGCGGTGTCGAAGGACATAGGGGGCGCAAATACCATGTAAAAGCCCAGCGATATAGGCAGACAACTGGCTAATATCCATGTGCGCCGGCGACCCAAGCGGCTGGAAGTTCGATCACTGAAATAGCCCACCAGTGGATCAGATATAGCATCCCAAATGCGGGACAGGCTATAGATAGCGCCCATGACCCCAGGGGCTATTAACAACACATCGGTGGAAAACTTCATTACGTATAAGCTAAGCAGTAAATACATATAGCCGGCGCCTACAGCGGGTGCACCGAAGGACAAAGTGGTTGACCACGAAACCTTATTGCTAGGCAAGTTACTAATCGGAATAGAGGATGTCATCTATATTTCCCGTCCTTTATTAGCCTAATAAGTCTATGCTTCGATCACATTGCGAAGGCAAGGTAGCGGGTAAATTGGAGGTCCTATAATGCTGAGAAAATCTAAGCATTCTTGATGGTCAATCCGCCATCTACGGGTAAGGCAACGCCGGTCATAAAGCTCGCCGAAGGCAAAGCAAAATTGAGCGTGCCATGAGCTACTTCTTCAGGTTCAGCATAACGCTTCAATGCCACCCGCCGTCGCGCGTAAACTGCTTTTTGGTCATCCGGAATAGCTTGAGTCATGCCGGTATTAATAGGACCGGGGCAAATACAATTCACAGTAATGCCTTCGCCACCCAACTCTACTGCTAGGGAACGCGTTAGGCCAATTACGCCGTGTTTTGCTGCGGTATACGGGCTACCGAACTTAGTGGCACCCAAGCCTTCAGTGGAGGCAATGTTGATGATTCTAGGGTTAGTGGACTGTCGCAAATGAGGCAAGGCCGCGCGAATGGTGCGAGTTTGCGCCGTTAATAAAACTGCAAACGTTTTATCCCAAGCGTTGTCATAATCCTCACCATCAATAGGTGTGAAAATAGAAATGCCCGCATTGTTGATCAAAATATCTATGCCACCGAAGTGTGCGGCCACTTCGCCTATGACCCCTTCTATAACTGCGCCATCTGACAAATCTAATGTCCAGCCGTGAGCGGTTTTTCCCGCCCCATTGATCTCGTCGACCACAGCCGCAAGCCCGTCCTGATTAATATCGATGGCTGCAACTTTGGCGCCTTGAGCGGCAAATAACTTTGCCGTCGCCGCGCCCATACCTGACCCTGCGCCGGTGACAATGGCCACCATACCTTCAATTGAACGACTTAATTCTGTCAACGCCATTTTACTGCCTTACCCATACCAAAGTTTCTAATTATTTACTGGCCCGACCTTTGCCCTGCTTGTTCCAGCAAAACTTTGCCGGGAGGCTAATTGCTCAGAAGCTGTTACTACAAAGCCAACCGGCGCTAACCTAAAAGGTGCTACCAAGGGTGCACTTGCACGGGCATGGTGGCATAACCTCGCACAAAGCTCGATTGCACCCGTTCAATATCGCCCACCACTTCAACCTTTTTAAAGCGCTTCATAATTTCTTCCCACAGCACGCGCAATTGCATTTCAGCCAACCGATTACCCATACAGCGGTGGACACCAAAACCAAAGGCCAGATGGTGACGAGCGTTGGGGCGATCAATCCAGAAACGATCAGGCTGGTCTATAACCTCGCCGTCACGGTTGCCTGAGACATACCACATGGCGATCTTGTCACCCTTCTTCATTTGCTGCCCCCCAAACTCAACATCGCGTAATGCTGTGCGACGCATGTAAGCTAAAGGGGTCTGCCAACGAATAATTTCTGAAACCATGTTTGGAATTATGGAGGTATCCGCGCGGAGTTTGTCGTACTCACCAGGATTTTCATTGAGGGCTAGAACGCCACCGGAAATAGAATTTCTTGTAGTGTCATTGCCGCCTACGATGAGCAAAATCAGGTTGCCCAAAAACTCCATTGACGGCATATTTTGCGTATCCTTGCCATGAGCGAGCATGGAAAGTAAGTCCGATTTAACCGGCTGAGTGGCTCTCTCGTCCCGAAGTTTGGTGAAGTATTCAAGGCATTCAAGCAGGGCTGCTCGGCGTACGGGCTCCGGTGTAGGGCCGCCACCTAACTCACCTGATGTGGCCATATCTGACCAATAAGTGAGCTTGTGCCGTTCGGCAAAAGGAAAGTCGAATATTGTTGCCAACATTTGCGTAGTCAGCTCCACCGAGACTAAATCAACCCAATTGAACGTCTTGCCAATAGGCAGCGAATCTAAAATAGTTTCGGCGCGACTTCTAATGGTGCCTTCTAACTTGACCAAATTCATTGGCGCTACAACACCTTGCACGGTCTTTCTTTGGGCGTCGTGCTTGGGCGGGTCCATACCAATGAAATTTGCTGTTTCAAAATCTGCGGGCCGATCACCCAAAACAATCCCCGAGTCAGAAGAAAAATCTTGGAAATTTTTCTCCATGGCCATGATGTCGTTAAACCGGGTCAGGGACCAATAAGGACCAAAAAGGCTGTCCTTACAATAATGTACTGGCGCTTCTTTACGCAGCCGAGCGAAATATTCCCAATGCGTATCTGACTGAAATAGGTCTGCTCTACTAACATCTATATCTTCTAAGGGAATATCTGCCACCGATGAATAATCTTGTGCAACCAACTCCGACATTTTGATCTCCTCATTTTCCTCTGACCAGACAATACACCCTGGGAGAATTTCGTGCGAGTGGCTAAAATCACACTTAAATTCTCGTTTTAGCTCTTGGCAAAGGGTAATCTGCGCGTATGAGATCACTTAACTTCGATAACCAGTTCACCGCCCAAATGCCGGCGGACGCCGACACCGGCTCACAGCGCAAACAACTTAGAGATGCCCTCTTTGCAAGGGTTAATCCAACCCCGGTGAGCGCACCAACGTTGATTCACTACTCTGAAGATGCAGCCCAACTGCTGGGCTTAAGCGGTGAGGATTGCGCCAGCGATGAGTTTTTGCAGGTCTTTGCTGGGAATAAACAAATAGCTGGTATGGATGCTCATGCAACCTGCTATGGCGGCCATCAGTTTGGCAATTGGGCTGGGCAGCTAGGCGACGGCCGTGCCATCAACCTCGGAGAGGTTGCGCTAGGCGACACGCACCTAATGTTGCAATTAAAAGGTGCTGGCCCAACACCCTTTTCTCGAACAGCCGATGGCTTAGCGGTATTGCGCTCGTCACTTAGAGAATACCTCTGCTCGGAGGCAATGTACTACCTGGGCGTGCCCACAACCCGGGCTCTGTCGCTCATCA